>DASRJL010000181.1:0-19471 GCA_035649495.1 Burkholderiales bacterium
AAGTCCCGCGTTGAGGAGCGCGAGCCAAGCGACCTGCGACTAAAACACTTTCCAGCACGGATTTTTCACTACATAGGAGATTGTCGCTCCACGGTTATGGCGTAACTGCCCTTTTCCATCTCTACCTTCGGGAATGAATGACAACGTAATTCTGTCGCTTCCCATATACCAAGTCATTTCAACGGAATATACGTTACCGCCGCCTGGACCAGTCCATGTGCTCTGGGTTGTTTGAACGCCGCGCGGCTGCCCGCCGCGCTCAATGAGGGAGCGCATCGTAGGAATAAAGTCAACATCAAAATCTATGTTTCGGTAATACGAGACTAGACCATCCCCACAAAAAGAAAATGTGCCATCGATTCGATATTCCGCGAATTTTCCAATCGCCCATGTACCTGACGGCCCCTCACGCGCCTCAAGTCCCCTATTGTTTGCCTCGACTACCAGTTGCTGTCTGGTCATCCCGGAGCGAAACCCGTCAACATCGAATGCCCATCCTTCGCTCGCTAGAACCCCGAGCACTAGTCCGCCTATCACTATCGATCTCGATGGGATCCGACGCGGCACAACGCCAGCGCCGGTTGCATGCCGACAATATTTGGTCATATGGGTTTCACTTTCCCCGACGCCCGCGACCGCCCGGCGCTGAGCGCCGCACCGTCAATGCGCTGCCGCTTTTACGGCGCGGTTCGCACCGTTTCAATGATCCCATCTGCAATCACTCGCGCTCGGTGGCGATAGAAAGCAGCTCGCGGACCTCTTGGCAACCGTCACAGAGAAAGACCTGAAGCTTCGTGTTTCCGGGTCCGAGCTTCGAGGTTCCGTTCCATGTGGATCTCTATCTCCGGCTTGCGTACAACGCGCTGGCTGCGCGCTCACGTCGCGGTTGATCCCTTTCCCCCTCCTGCGCGGGCCGACGCGTCCTGGCGCGGCTAACGCAAGCCCTATGGCACCCTTAATCCGACCCTGCTTACTCAGTGCTTACACGGGGTTTTTCTGTTCCTGGCACCCATCACCCCTTCACCAGTTTTCCCTATGAAATCTTGGTAGGCGGCCGGGGACTCGAACCCCGAACCAACGGATTAAGAGTCCGCTGCTCTACCAGTTGAGCTAGCCACCCACTTCTGCGTGCAAGGGGGCGTATTTTCCTTGGCATGCGCCCCAGCGTCAACTGTAACGCACGAGCGGCGCGGCAGGTGTACATCGGGTTGCCGAGCCCGTTCCGCTACAATCCCTCGATGCAGATGGCAACCCATTCCAACTGGCGAACTCCGCTCACCGTGGTCCTGTGCGGCGGGATCATACTCACGGTCGCGCTCGGGACGCGGCACAGCTTCGGGCTGTACCTGACGCCGATGACGCTGGATCTCGGCTGGACGCGGCAGACGTTCGCCTTCGCGCTCGCGATCCAGAACCTGGTCTACGGCATCGCGAGCCCCTTCGCGGGCATGGTCGCGGACAAATACGGCGCGCCGCGCGCGCTCATCGCCGGCACCCTGAGCTATGCGCTGGGGCTCGTTCTCATGGCCTGGACGCAGACCGGGTGGGATTTCACCGTGAGCGCGGGATTCCTGGTCGGGATCGGCATGTCGTGCACCGGGTTCGGCATCGTGTTCGGCGTGGTGGGACGCGCCTTCCCGCCGCACAAGCGCACGATCGCGCTGGGCATCGTGAGCTCGGCCGGCTCGTTCGGCCAGTTCCTGATGCTGCCGTACGGGCAGCTGCTGATCAATCAGATGGGCTGGCAGGAGGCGCTGCTCGTCTGCGCGGTGACGATCCTGGTGATACTGCCGCTGTCGGCGGCGCTGGTCGAGGACAAGAAGGCGCAGGCCGCCGCCACCCACCTCCAGTCGATACCGGAGGCGATGCGCGAGGCGTTCGGCCACAGCGGCTTCGTACTGCTGTGCCTCGGTTACTTCGTGTGCGGCTTCCAGCTCATGTTCATCTCGGTGCACTTCCCGGCGTTTCTCACGGACCAGCACATGACCCCCGAGACCGGGATGATCGCGCTCGCGATGATCGGGCTGTTCAACATCTTCGGCAGCTACGTTTGGGGCTGGATAGGAAACCGCTACACCAAGCAGTACGTGCTCTCGGCGCTCTACTTTACGCGAGCGGTGGCGTTCGCGATCTTCATCGCGCTGCCGCTCTCCCCGTTCTCGGTGTATCTCTTCAGCGCGACCATCGGCTTCCTGTGGCTGGGCACCGTGCCGGTGACCGGCGGCCTGATCGCCCACATCTTCGGGGTGAAGTATCTCTCCACGCTGACCGGTGTGGCGTTCCTGTTCCACCAGCTCGGGAGCTTTCTCGGCGTGTGGATCGCGGCGTGGCTCTTCGACAGCACCGGGTCTTACCGGTTGATGTGGCTGCTGACGATAGCGCTGGGTATCGCCGCGGCGCTCATCAACCTGCCGATCAACGACCGGCAGATCGTCAGGCCGACCGTCCAGCCCGCCTGACGGCGGGCAAGGATGAAGGCGGAAGGATGAAGGAAGAACCGGTCGATGTAGCACCTTGAAAATAGGTCATCCTTCCACGTTCATCCTTCATCCTTTGCCGGTTGTCACTGGTGGCGTCGCCTTGATGGCCCGCTCCGCCTCCTTGAGCAGCCACTCCCGAAACGCCGCCACGGGCTGCCGCGCGGCGGCTTCCTCGCTGCACACGACGTAGTACGAGGATTCCAGCGGCACGCGCAGTTCGAACGGCGTCACCAGGCGCGCCGTATTGAGATCGGCTTCCGCGAGTACCGGCATGCTGGCGACGACCCCGTGCCCCTCCACGGCCGACTCGAAAGCGAGCACGGCATGGCTGAAATGCGGTCCGCGGTTGACGTCGATGCCGGTGACCCCCGCGGCTTCGAGCCACACCTCCCAGAAGGAAACGCCGTCGTACAAGTCGCCGGTATCGTCGTGCAGCAGCAGGTGATGATCCAGGTCCCGCGGCCATAGCAGCGGGTGCGCGGGATCGGTCACCAGCTTCGGACTGCAGATAGGCGTGACACTCAAGGGCAACAGCCGGTCGACGCTGAAGCCCGGGTAGTCGCCGCGCCCGTAGAGCACCGCGACGTCCGAATCGGCGAGCCACGCATCTATCGTCGAGCGCTCGGCGAGGGTGCGCCGGCCACCGGCGGCAGGCTGACGCAACCGGGCGGAAACGCGCACGTCGATCTCGGGATGCGCATCGAAAAATCGATGCAGCCTCGGCATCAGCCAGCGCGCGGCAAAGGACGGCGCCGCGCTCAACGTGAGCTGGCCCATGCCCTTGTGGGCGCGCATCCGCTCCACGGCTTGCGCCAGGCTGTCGAAGCCCTCGCGTAGCTTCGGCAGGGCCGCTCTCGCCGCCTCGGTCAGTTCCAGGGACCGGTTATGCCTCAGGAAGAGCTGGACCCCCAGATATTCCTCCAACCCCTTGATCTGGTGGCTAACGGCGGCCGGGGTGACGTTCAATTCCGCCGCCGCCCGCTTCACGCTGCGGTGCCGTGCCGCAGATTCGAATGCTTTCAAGGAGTTAAGTGGGGGCAGGCGGACGGCCATATTCTCTATAGATTAGATAATCTATTCTGTCTGCTAACTTTATATCAGCTGTTGCAACGCAACAATACGGCTCCACCCTGGTCTATACTTCAGCCATAAAGACAGCGAGATAGTGAGAAAAGGCACCACCGCTGATCTAGCACAAGTGTAACACTGGAAAGGATGGATGCAATGAGAAAAGCTAATGTCACCGTGAGCAGAATGCTCGAGAAACGGCTCGCCGAGATCAAGATGAGCGCTCATGACCGCGAACACGCCCTTAACCGGATGCGCGATGCCGAGGCGATTGCGGACGCGATCGTGTGGGCCAGGGAGAAGATCGGGTCGATCCGCAACCTCTTCCTGAAGCCGGGCTTCAAGAACTAAGGGATCCGCATTAGTTTCGCTCCCGTCTGCCTACGGGCAGAGGTGCTTCGAAACAAGGTGTCGCGGCACTAATCAGGCTCCACTAACCGGGGACCCTCCTCCCCCCGGTTACGGGCCGCCGGTCAAGGCGGCCCACTAACGCGGCGGGTAAACCCCGCCGCGTTTTCTTGTACGGTTCCCTCCCTACCTCAGCATCGGCGTGAGCTTGCTCATGATCTCGCGCGAATCGGGCTCTATACCGGTGGTGAAGCTGTAGACGGTCTTGCCGTCGGGCGCGATCAGGTACTTGTGGAAATTCCACTGGGGCGCCTGCCCGGCCGCCGCCGCGAGCTGCTTGTAGAACGGGTTCGCGCCCGGCCCCTTGACCGAGCCTTTCTCGATCATGGGAAACTCCACGAAATAGGTGAGCTTGCAGAACTCGGCTATCTCCTTGTTCGTCCCCGGCTCCTGGTTGAAATCGTTCGACGGGAAACCCAGCACCACCAGGCCGCGGGCGGCATAGCGCTTGTTCATCGCCTCGAGCTTCTCGAATTGCGGCGTGTAGCCGCACTTGCTGGCGGTATTCACCACCAGTATCGGGCGGTTTTCGTAGTCGCACAGGTTCACCGGCTTCCCCTGGAGCGAGGTGTAGCTGTGCTGGAGCAGGTCCGAGCAGGCGGCGCACGCGAGTCCCGGCACTCCCGCGAGCAGCAAGGCGGCGAGCAATCGTCTCATGAGTTCTCCCGTCAGTTGGTCGTCATTCCCGATGGTAAGCGAGCGCTGCGCGTCAGGACAAATTCGTCGCAATCGAGTTGAACATGTCGTGCAGCGGCTACAAACAAAAGCGTTGCCGAACAGACGACTAGAAAAACCTCGCCCGCACGGCGTCGCCCGCTAACGACGATTTTGGGCCAAATCTCACATAAATATCGGACTGAGCCCGACAGCCGCATGAAAAAATCATTACGCGCCAATGCCGAACGCGGTGCTGGCACGGCAGTTGCTCGTTCTCATTGCCGATGCGGGCCGGCCGGTTCGCGCCTTGAGGGGGGAATATGTTCAATCGCGAGCAGATGTTCAAGAAGGACGAGGTATTGCACAAGGATGTGAAGCCGACAGCCGGCGTCGCCGGCAACAACCCGGCGCCAGCGGTGCGCGCGGCGCCAGTCGAGCCGCCGAAGCCGGAAGCACCGGCGAAGCCCGCGCCGACTCGCGAGAGCGAAGCCAAGGGCAGCAGGCTGATCGTCGGCCCCGACATCAAGCTGAAAGGCGCCGAGATCACCGACTGCGACACGCTGGTGGTCGAAGGCCGCGTCGAGGCGGCGATGGACAGCCGCGTGATCCAGATCGCCGAGCAGGGCGTGTTCAGCGGCACGGCGGGCATCGATATCGCGGAGATCCACGGGCGCTTCGAAGGCGATCTGACGGCCCGCAAGAATCTGGTGATCCATGCGACCGGGAAGGTGACGGGCAAGGTTCGCTACGGCAAGCTCTCCATCGAGGAAGGCGGAGAGCTCTCCGGTGACATCGGCGCGCTGAATGCACCCGACACCCAGCGCAGGGAACGCCCCGCCGTCATCGCGAAGCCGGCTACGGGCCTGGTCTGATCAGCGAGCCACTGCGCGGACGCTGCTGAATTCCGCGAGCATCATCTCGTTCAGCGTCCGCGGCATCCCCGGGATGCCGTGCTGCAGGACCTGCAGCATCTGCTCGCGCTGCGGGGCGGGCAGCCGTTCGTACTCCCGCCGCGCTTCCACCGCGATCGCCTTCATCTGGTCGGGCGTGAGGCCCGCGAGTCTCCGGTGCGCATCGCGCAGCGCGATCGCCTGTCCCGTGAATTCCGCGAGGATGGTCGAGCGCGACGGGGCGTAGCGCGGATCGTTCAGCATGCGCATCAGGCTCGCGTACAACTCTTCGCGCTGCGCCGCCGACAGGTGGATGAAGCTCTCGTCTATCAATGACCTCAGCCACAGCCCCTCGCTTTGCGGCAGAGGGGCCATGCGCGGAATCGCCACGACCGGCTGAGACTCCGGTTTCGAGGTAGCGGACTCGATGCCGGACTGCACGGCGGAAGAAATCGCCGAGTCGCGGATCATCTTCAAGAGGAACAGTATGAGCGGGTCTACCGCGGCGGCGGTGCCGAACCATCCCGCGCACATCACCCCGATGAGGACGACGGCGCAACGCGGACCCAACGCGGACATTTCTCCCCCTGGAGACGGGATCAGCAGGTGTTTTGCCTTGGAAATATAGCACCTTGGGGGAAACCCGCGGGGTGCGTCTCGCGCCCGGGCCGTGCGCTATTTCACATTCCGGGAAGCGGGTGGGGCAGTTAAGCCTAAGTCCCTGAACCCATGGTCCATTGGTGCGCGCACTTGCGGCACTCGACGGTCAGGACTTCTTCCTCCGGGCTAACGCCAGACGCACCTCCACCCGGCCGCGACGTAACCAGCCGGAGCACTCCGTACACCCCGCATTGCCCGCATGCCGACTACTCCGCGAGGCGCTCGGCACGCTCGAGGACGACCCGGTGGCGCTTTATTGACCCCCACCGCCGATGCCACCAGAATCCGGTGGCGCAGAACTCTCCGGACATCCCGATGAAAGCCCCTCCGTTTGCTTACGTAAGAGCCCGTACGCTGGATGACGCGTTCGAGCTGCTCGACAAGCATGGGGAGGGAGCGAAGCTACTGGCCGGTGGGCAAAGCCTGATCGCGGCGCTCAATCTGCGGTTGTCCTCGCCCGATATCCTGATAGACATCAGCCGCATCCCGGAGTTGAAGGGTATCGCGGTCGCAGGAGGCAAGGTCCATATCGGCGCTCTCACTACGCATGCCGAGATCGAGCGGTCGGCGGACATCGCGGCGCACGTTCCCCTGCTCGCGCAAGCTGCGCCGCACATCGCGCATGCGGCGATCCGCAACGCCGGCACGCTGGGCGGGAGCATCGCCACCGCGGATCCTTCCGCGGAATGGCCTGCGTGTTGTGTCGCGCTCGATGCCGAGCTCGTCATTGCGACGAAGGCCGGCAGCCGGCGGGTAAAGGCCCGCGATTTCTTCAAAGGCGTTTACGCAACCGATCTGCGCTCGGACGAAGTCCTGACCGGCGTCGACTTCCCGGCGCGCGGCGCGGACCACGTAAGCGCGTTCCTGGAGCTGACGCTGCGCCGGGGCGACTACGCGATCGTCGGGGTCGCGGCCTTCGCGAAAAAGGCGAGTGGCGCGCTCACCGGCGTGCGCCTCGCCTACCTGGGCGCGGGCGAGACGCCGATACTCGCATTGAGCGCGATGGCGGCGGCGGAAGCCGGGCGGCCGGCCGCCGACGTCGCGGCGGCGCTGGCTGCCGATTTGCGGCCGGCGCCCGATCTCTACACCACCGCGGCGACCAAGCTGCACCTCGCGCGCGTTCTTACCGGGCGCGCGCTTGCGGCGCTCGCAGCCTGAGAAGGAGCAACGTGGACCCGACGGTCGAGACCACGATGACGGTCAACGGCAGCGCTGTGACCCGCCGCATCCCGGCGCGCCAGCACCTGATCGATTTCCTGCGGGAGGACCTAGGCCTTACCGGCTCGCATACCGGTTGCGAGCACGGGGTGTGCGGCGCCTGCACGATCCGCGTGGACGGCCGGATCGTGCGCGGCTGCCTGATGCTTGCGGTGCAGGCGGACGGCAGGCGGGTCGATACCATCGAGGGTCTGTCCGACTCGGGCGAGCTGGCCGAGCTGCAGCGGGCGTTCCACCGGCGCAACGCCCTGCAGTGCGGCTTCTGCACCCCCGGCATGCTGATCGCCGCGCAGGATCTGGTCCTGCATCAACCGGGCGCGACCCGCGAGCAGATCCGCGAGCACCTGTCGGGCAACTACTGCCGGTGCACGGGGTACCAGTCGATCGTGGACGCGATCGAAGACGTCCTCGCCGCGCGGCGTAAGTAATGACTACCGACACCGGCTACATCGGCAGGAGCGAGCCGCGGCCGAATGCCCTGCGGTTACTGCAGGGTCGCGGGACGTTCGTCGACGACCTGCGCTTCCCGCGGCTCGCGCACGTGGTCTACTTTCGCAGTCCCCATCCGCACGCGCGCATCAGGAAGCTCGATTTCGGGAAGGCGCGCGCCATGCCCGGCGTGGTCGCGGTCGTGGACGGGGCCGCGCTCGCGAAATATTGCAAGCCCTGGGTCGCGGTGCTCGCGCACTTGAAGGGCATCAAGTCCCCGCCGCAGCACGCCATCGCCATCGAGCGCGCATGCTGGCAGGGTGAAGCGGTCGCCGCCGTGGTCGCCGGGACCCGCGTGGAGGCCGAGGACGCCGCGCAGCATATCGAGGCCGAATGGGAAGAGCTGCCGGTGGTCGTCGACATGGAGGATTCGCTCGCCGGGCGCTGCGTGATACACCCCGAGCTGGGCGACAACATCTGCTTCGATCGCGCGCTCGATACCGGTGAGGTCGACGCGGCCTTCGCGAAAGCCGACGTCGTGGTCGAGGAGACCTATGAATTCGGGCGGCATACCGGGGTCTGCCTGGAAGGGCGCGCCATACTCGCCGATTACAACGCCGCGGAGCACGCGCTCACGGTGTACCACTCGACCCAGGCGCCACACATGATGCAGGACATCTTCTCGCGGCACCTCGATATCCCGGAGGGTAACGTCCGGGTGATCGCAAAGGATGTGGGCGGCTCGTACGGCATCAAGGTCCATGTCTACGCCGACGAGATGGCGACGGCCGCGCTGTCCGTGATGCTGCGCCGTCCCGTCAAGTTCATCGCCGACCGGTTGGAATCGTTCCTCTCCGACATTCACGCGCGCGAGCACAAGGCGAAGATCCGCCTCGCCTGCACCCGGGCCGGGGAGATACTCGCTTTCGAGCTGGACGATCTCACCGCGATCGGCCCCTACTCGGTCTACCCGCGCACGAGCGGCATCGAGGGCAACCAGGTGGTGAATCTCACCGGCGGGCCGTACCGGCACAAGCAATACCGCGCCCGCACGCGCGTCGTCTTCACCAACAAGAACGTGACCTGCCAGTACCGCGCGGTGGGACACCCCATCGCAGTGGCGCTGACGGAAGGCATAGTCGACCGCGCCGCTCACGAGCTTGGCATGGATCCCGCGGAGTTCCGGCGCCGCAACCTGGTGCCCGACGACGCCTACCCCTACACCTCCGCGTCGGGCATGAAGTTCGAAAAGCTGTCGCACGAGGAAGCGCTCGACAAGCTGCTGGCGACGATGGACTACCGGAAGCTGCGCGCCGAGCAGGCCGGCCTGCGTAAGAAAGGCATCCATCGCGGGATCGGTCTCGCCGCGATGATAGAAGTGACCAATCCCTCGCCCGCTTTCTATGGCGTGGGCGGCGCGCGCATCTCGGCGCAGGACGGCGCGACCTTGCGCCTCGAGCCGACCGGCATGGTGACCTGCATGGTCAGCGTCACCGAGCAGGGACAGGGCACGGAAGGCGTCTTCGCCCAGATCGCGGCAACCGCCGTCGGCGTCTCCATGGACCGCGTCCGCGTCATCACGGGCGATACGGGCGTCACGCCCTACGGCGGCGGCACCTGGGCCTCGCGCGGCGCCGGCATCGGCGGAGAAGCCGTGCTCCAGAGCGGCAAGGTCCTGCGGGCGAACATACTCGAAGTGGCGGCGGCGATACTCGAAGCGAGCGGGGAGATGCTCGACGTGCGCGGCAACAACGTCGTGGACGCGCGCACCGGGGAAACGAAGTTGAGCCTCACGGAGCTGGGCCGCGTCGCCTATTTCCGCCCCGACACGCTGCCGATGAACTTCCAGTCCGAGCTGATGGTGACGCGGCACTACACCCCGCGCGGCTATGGATTCGCATTCACCAACGGGGTCCAGGCGTCGCTCGTGGAAGTGGATACCGACACCGGCTTCGTGAAGCTTCTCAGGCACTGGTGCGTCGAGGACTGCGGAACGGTCATCAACCCGATGCTGGTGGACGAGCAGGTGCGTGGCGGCATCGTGCAGGGCCTGGGCGCCGTCATGTTCGAGCACTGCCTGTACAGCCCCGAGGGACAGCTCCTGAACGGCAATATGGCGGACTACCTGGTGCCGATGGCGGGCGAGATGCCGGACGTCGTCGTCGCGCACGTCTCCACGCCGACGCAAACCTCGGAGCTGGGCGCGAAAGGCGCGGGTGAAGCGGGCACTGCCGGCGCGCCCGCGGCGCTGATGAACGCGATCAACGACGCGTTGAGGCCGTTCAACGCGCGCGTCACGGTCCAGCCGTGCACGCCGGAGCGTATCCTGAAGGCGCTGGGGAAGGTCTGATCAGGCCCGGCCGGCATCCGCCGCCGAGGTCACCTTCTGCTGCTTCGCCGCGGCAGCGGGTTTCAGCACGAACTCGTAGCTCGCCTCGCGGAACGGCGCCTTGAGTCCGAGCTTTTTCGCCTCAGCCTCGGAATCGTTGCGCTTGAAGTCGATCACCAGCGAATTCTTGACGCCGAACACGACGTCGGACTCGAGATAGGGGTCGCCCTCCACGAAGAGATGGGTCACGACCGTTTCGTAGCCGGGCGCCGTAACGATGAAATGCAGGTGCGCCGGCCGCATCGGGTGCCGCCCCATGCGGTCGAGGATCACGCCGACGGGACCGTCGGTCGGCACCGGGTAGGCGGTCGGCTTGATCGTGCGGAACCGGAAGCGCCCTTCGGCGTCGGTGCGCAGCCGGGCGCGAAGCTGCCGGCCGCCGGTATCGGCGAGCTGCACGTCGTACCAGCCCTCGGTATTCGACTGCCACAGGTCTAGCAACGCGCCGGGTATCGGTTTGCCGTCGGTGGACAGCACGCGGCCGGAGACCCAGGTCGGCTCGCCCTCCCAGCCTTTCGCCATGTCGCCACCCAGATCGATCTCGGGTGCGCCGTGCACGTAGAAGGGCCCGAGCACGGTATTCTCCGTGGCGTTGCCGGAGCGGCGGTGGTTGATGGCGTCGACCAGCATCGACACCCCGAGCACGTCGGAGAGCAGGATCCACTCCTGGCGCTTGTCGTCGCATTTCTGCCCGGTGGCGGTGAGGAACTTGATGGCTTCGAACCACTCCTCCTCGGTCAGCTCGACCTCGCGCACGAAAGCATGCACGTGCCGGATGAGACTCGCCATGACTTCCTTGAACCGCGGATCGGCAGTCTTGTCCAGCCGTGCCACCACGGCTTCGGTCAGGTTGGCTTCGGTGAGATTGCGCATGGTTTCTCCTTGCAAGAGGTGACTCGTGACCCGTGACTCGTGACACGTGCGCCCCCCGCACGCCCGGATTGAATTATAGAAGACATGATTTGCTGGTGTCCGACCGGCGCGGGACAGATCCCCATACAGACACTTTGCCGGGCCGACGTACCGGCAAAGCGGATGGCGGCATATAATCCGAAGCCCTGCCCGTTCCCGCCGGAACCGGTTTCTGATTACCGGGAATCGCCTTCGGTGCTACTCGAGTCACGGGTCACGAGTCACGTGTCACTTTTGGAATCATGCCGCTCAAATTCACCGTCAACGGCGATCCTGTCGAAGTCAACCTCAAGTCCGGCGACCGACTGCTCCTCGACGTGCTGCGCGAGGACCTCAAGTTGACCGGGACGAAGGTCGGCTGCGGCATCGGCGCCTGCGGGATATGCACCGTCATCATGGATGGCGAGCCGATCGCCGCGTGCCTGCAGCTTGCCGCGCTGTGCCAGGGCGCGGAGATCCGCACCATCGAAGGCCTGGCCGGCCCGGGCGAGCTGCACCCGGTCCAGCAGGCGTTCGTGAACCGCTCGGCGCTCCAGTGCGGCATCTGCATTCCGGGCCACGTGATGGCGGCGTGCGCGCTGCTCGAAAAAAATCCGCAGCCCACGGCGGAAGAGATCAAGGCGAGCGTCGACAGCGTGTATTGCCGGTGCACGGGCTACGTGCGGATCGAGGAGGCGTATCGCGAGGCGATGCGTTTGATGCGAGAAGATCCTGGCCACGGACCCACACGGAAACATACTGAATGAAAACCATGTCAATACTGGCCACGGACCCACACGGAAACACACGGAAATGAAAAGCAAGTACTTTGCCGTCGCTATGCAACTCGGGGGGGCGCACCGCGCAGGAGTATCGCCACCCTCTTGTGATTTCAACCGTCCGTGACCTTCCGTGTGTGTCCGTGGCTGATTTAGACCGTAACGCTCGCAGCCTGACCGTCGTCGGCCGCGACGTCCCGCGCACCGACGCCGTGCCGAAAGTTACCGGCGCGGCGCAGTACGTCGCCGACTTGAGCTTCCCCGGCATGCTGCACGCCGCCGTGCTGCGGAGCCCGCACCCGAACGCGCGCATCGCGGCGCTGGACACGAGTGCTGCCGAGGCGATGCCGGGCGTCAAGGCAGTCGTGACCGGCGCCGATACCGCGAAGCGCAAGTGGGGCGCGTTCCGGCCCGATCTCTACCCGCTCGCCATCGGCCGGGTGCGCTACGTCGGCGACGAGGTGGCGGCCGTGGCCGCCGTGGATCCCGCCATCGCGCGCGCCGCGGTCGATCGCATCGTCGCCCAGTACGAGGTCCTGCCCGCCGCGCTCTCGCTCGACCAGGCACTCGCCCCCGGCGCGCCCCTGGTGCACGACGACGCGCCCGGCAACGTCGCCCATCAGTTCGCGTTCGAGCGCGGCGACGTCGACGCAGGCTTCAAGGCGTCCGACGTGGTCGTCGAAGGCACCTGGGAATCGGTGCGCCAGTGGCACACGGCGCTGGAAACCATAGGCTGCGTGGCGAGCTGGGCGGACGGGCGCGTCACGATGTGGTGCAACACGCAAACGCCCTTTCTCGCGCGCGGACGCTATGCGACCGCCCTGGGCGTGCCGGAATCGCAGGTGCGTGTGATCCAGACCGAGGTCGGCGGCGGGTTCGGCGGAAAATCCGGCGACGACAATGCGTCCGTGATCTGCGCCATCCTCGCGCGGAAGAGCGGGCGCCCCGTCAAGTTGATCCACACGCGGGAGGAGGAGTTTCTCGCAAGCCATCCGCGCATGCCCATGCGCTACTGGGTACGGCTCGGCTTCTCGCGCGACGGTCGCGTGCGCGCGAAAGAGATCAGGATGTGGGCGGACAACGGCGCCTACACCGGCAAGTCGCAGGCGATTCTCGGCGCGGCGAGCGTGCGCCACGACGCGCTCTACAAGTATCCCTGCGTTCGCGGAAATTCGACGCTGGTCTATACCAACCTGGTGCCGACAGGTGCGTTCCGCGGCTTCGGCAACCCGTCCGCGGACTGGGCCGTGGAGCAGGCGTGGGACCTCGCCGCCGAGAAGCTGCACATGGACGTTCTCGACCTCCTGCGGTTGAATGCGGTCGATCCGGGCGACGTCTCTCCGCACAACCACAAGATCACGAGCTGCGAGCTGAAGCAGTGCATCGATAAGGCCGCTTCGCTGATAGGGTGGCGCGAGAAGCGCAAGGCGAAGCAGGCCGCGCGCGAATCCGCTCGCGGATCCAACGAGCCCGCACGCGAGATCAAGGAACCCGCACGCGGGTTGGGCATGGGCTGCAGCGTGCACGTCAACGGCCGCCGCAGCTTCGGCGACTGGGACGGCAGCACCGCCATCGTGCGCATGAACGAGGACGGGCGCGCGACGGTGATTACCGGTGAAGGCGAGATCGGCCAGGGCAATCTTACGGTGCTGCGGCAGATCGCGGCGGAGGAGCTGGGCCTCCCCTACGAGCACGTGGACATCACGCGGCCCGACACCGACCTTCATTCGCACTCGCTGGGCGCGCTCGCGAGCCGCCTCACCTATGTCGCCGGCAATGCGGTGAAGAACGCAGCCACCGCCGCCGCCAGGCAGTTGCTCGAGGCCGCCGCCGAGCAGTTCAAGCGGCCCGCCTCCGAGTTGACGATCATCAACGGCGAAATCGGGCCCCGCAATGGCGCCGAGACCGATTTCAAGCCGGTCGGCGCGGTAGTGCGCGCGAATATCTACAAGCCCGGGGGCCAGCCCATCGTCGGCATCGGGAATTTCGACAATCCGTCCGAGTTCCCCGACCACAACCGCTACGGGAACGAGTCGGGCGCCTACAACTTCATCGCCCAGGCAGCGGAGGTCGAGATCGACCGGGGCACGGGTGAGGTGAAGGTGCTGGAAATCGCGTCCGCCGTGGACTGCGGCACCGTGATCAATCCCGCGACCGCGATCGGCCAGGTGCAGGGCGGCGTAATGCAGGGCGTCGGCCTCGCGCTGACCGAGTACTTCGACTGGTGGAACGGCCAGCCGACCGACCCGCAACTGAAGGACTACCCGATACCCGGCGCCGCGCTGGTGCCCAAGCTCCACGTCGCGTTCGCCGAATCCTGGGAGCCGTCTGGCCCCTTCGGCGCGAAGGGGCTGGGCGAGATCGGGCTCGACGCCGTTCCCGCCGTCATCGCGAACGCGATCGCCGACGCGGTGCGCGTGCGCGTACACGAATTGCCCATCACCTCGGAGAAAATCCACCGTGCGCTCAACCCGGAGCTGTACGCGAACGAGAAAGCAGCCCCGCCCGCGGCGCCGAAAGGGGGCACGTGGTCGCGGATCGCAGCCGGCAGACCGTCGGGCGCGCGTCCGCTCGACCTGGAATTCATGCACGCGGAGAGCGTCGAAGAGGCGGTCAGGCTGCTTGCTGCCGGCGAATCCGCGCTGGTTTGCGGTGGCATGTCGCACGCCCTGCGCCGCGAGCGCACCGGTTTTCCACAGGCGAAGCGTCTCGTCTCCATCACGCGCATCCCGGAATTGCAGGAAATGTCCATAGCCGCCGACGGCACGCTGCGCGCGGGCGCGGCGGTGCGCCAGCAATCGATCTACGACGAGCCGCGTGTCCGGCAGCACTGGCAGGCGATAGACGACGCGATGGAATCGGTAGGGCACACCCGTATACGCCACATGCTGACAGTGGGCGGCAGCCTCGGACCGCTCGTCGGGGGCTTCGACCTGCCGCTCGCCCTCCTCGCTCTCGGCGCGTGCGTCACGGTGGCCGGCCCCAATGGACGGCGGACGGTCACCCTGGAAGAGGCATTCGAGAAACGCTTCGCGAAGGACGAGATGGTCGTCAAATTCGAGGTGGACGCACCGGCTGCGCGTTCCGGCTCGAGCTTCTTCAAGTACATGGCGCGCCAGGTGCTGGAGATCCCGACGGTGAACACCGCCGCATCCGTGACGCTCAACGCCGACGGCACGTGCGCCCGCGCGCGCGCCTGCGTGGGGGCGGTGAGCTGGAAACCGATCGTGCTCGATCTCGCCCAGCTCACCGGCAAGCGCCTGACCGAAGAGCTGCTGCGCGGGGCCGTGCAGCCGGTGCGGGGACTCGCCCAGCCGATGCCGGACGTGCGCGGCTCCGAGGCCTACAAGCGGGAAATGGCCGTTGAATTCTCCGCGCGCGCGCTGATCAAGGCATGGCAACGCGCGACCGCGAAGTGACCAGTGATCAGTGACCAGTGACCGGTCTGGCAACAAGATGGCGCGATCGCAACGTATTACTTCTCCCCTCCTTCATATAGGAGGGGTGGTGCGCGTAGCCCGCCGGGGTGGTCAAGGGGCGTGCATGGTGCCTACTCCCACCACCCCGTCACCTTCGGTGCCACCCCTCCTCGGGCAGGAGGGGAATGTCTCATTTTCACTTTCCTGTGCGCTCTTCGCGCGAGCTTTCTTCACGCTCCTTTTCCTGGCTGCATGCGCGCAAACGCTCGCCCAGGGCTACCCCGCCGGGCCGGTGCGCGTAATCGTGCCGTTCCCGCCCGGCGGCGGGGTGGACGGGGCGGGCCGGCTGATCAGCCAGAAGCTCACCGAGGCGCTCGGCAGGCAGTTCGTCGTGGACAACCGCCCCGGCGCCAACGGCATGATCGGCAGCGAGCTCGCCGCCAGGTCGCCGAAAGACGGCTACACGCTGATGGTGAACGGCGCCAACTTCGTTACCACCCCCAGCCTGTATGCCAAAGCCACCTACGACCCGGTGAAGGACTTCACCCCGGTGAGCCTGGTTGCGCTGGCGCCCAACGTGCTGGTGGTGCACCCCTCGCTGCCGGCGAAATCGGTGAAGGAGCTGATTGCGCTGGCGCGGGCGCGGCCCGGGCAGGTCAATTTCGCCGGCTCGGGCAGCGGCAGCACGCCGCACCTCGCCGCGGAGCTGTTCAACACCCTGGCGAATGTAAAGATGGTCCACGTTCCCTACCGCGGCACCGGCCCCGCGATCGTGGGGCTGATGAGCGGCGAAGCCAGCGTGATGTTCATGCCCACCACCAACGCGGTGCCGATGGTGAAGGCGGGCCGTCTGCGCGCGCTCGCCGTCACCACGCAGAACAGGGTTGCGGCCATGCCGGGTCTCCCCACCGTCACGGAATCGGGACTGAAGGACTACGAATCGAGCCAGTGGTACGGGGTTCTCGCGCCCGCGGGAACGCCCGACGACGTCATCAATCTGCTGAACGGGCAGATCGTGAAGATCATGCACGGCGCGGACATGAAGCAGCGCTTGAACGAGGAAGGCGTCCTCGCCGTGGGCAGCACCCGCGCGGAGTTCGCCTCTCACATCAAGGTAGAGATTGCAAAATGGGCGAAGGTCATCAAGCAGTCGGGGGCACGCATAGACTGAGACAGCGTGACGGGTGAAGTGCTGCAGATGAAGCGGTGCAGATGAGGCGGTCCAGATGAAGCGGTCAAGGGCCGCAGTATCTGAACCGCAGTACCTGAACCGCAGTATCCGAACCGCCTTACCCGGTTGACATGCGACGGTCCATAGGTTGAGATTGCGGCACGCCACACATCGCCAACGCCCACAGGAGAGATCACATGGCCATCACACGCAGGCGGCTCATCAAGGCGACCGGGGCGGGATTGGTTGCCTCCGGATTTCCGGCAATCGTGCGGGCGCAGTCCGACACGATACGAGTCGGTCTGATGACCGTGAAGACCGGGCCGCTCGCTTCGGGCGGCCTCGACATGGAGCGCGCGCTCGTCATGTACCTGCGCGAGCGCAAGAACACCCTGGCGGGCCGCAAGGTGGAGCTCTACGTCGGCGACAGCGGCGGCGTCCCGGCGCAGGCGCGCACCAAGATACAGGAGCTGGTCGAGCGCAACCGCATCCACGTCATGATCGGGCCGCTCGCGGCGGCCGAGGCGCTCGCCGCCGACGACTACATCCGCCAGCAGCAGCTGCCGACGCTGTCGGTCGCCGCCGCCGAGGACCTGACCCAGCGCAAGCCCAACCCCTGGTTCGTCCGCGGCACCTCCACGTCCTCCCAGTGCGCGCACCCTCTCGCCGACTACTGTTTCAAGGAGCTCAAGTATCGCCGCATGGCCGTCATCGCCGACGACATCGCTTACGGGCACGAGATGTGCGCGGGCTTCCAGCGCGTGTTCGAAGAGGCGGGCGGCAGGATCGTGCAGAAGATGTTCTCGCCGCTCACCGTGCCCGATTACGGCACGTACCTCGCGCAGCTCAAAACCAGCGTCGATTCGATTTTCCTCGGCTTCGCCGGCTCCAATGGGTTCCGCTACCTGCGGCAGTTCAACGAGTATGGCCTGCGCGGGAAGGTGACGCCGGTAGGCGGCATGACCGCCCTCGACGAGGCAGTGCTGCGCAACATGGGGGGCGAAGCGCTCGGGATACGCACCTCGTGCTGGTACTCCGCCGAAATCGACAATCCGCTCAACCAGAAGTTCGCAGACGCCTTCCGCGCGGAAGCCAAGTACGACCCCGGCTTCTACGCCGCGGCGACCTATACGGAAGCGGCCGTGCTGCAGGCGGCGCTCGATGCGGTCAAGGGCAGAATCGAGGACAAGCCAGCCTTCATGAAGGCGCTGCGCGGCATCAAGGTGAACACGGTGCGCGGGCCGGTCTCGTTCGACACCTACGGCAACGTCGTGGGCAACGTCTACATCCGCAAGGTCGAGCGCAAGGAAGGCCGCCTCGTCAACGTCGTGGTCCACACCTATCCGAACGTCAGCCAGTTCTGGAACTACAAGCCGGAGGAATTCCTCAAGAACCCGGTGTACTCGCGCGACTGGCCGCCGGCGAAGAACCTGGAGTCCTGATCATTTGCAGTTCTGGGTCATCCAGACTCTGAACAGCCTCGCCCTCGGCGGGCTGCTGTTCCTGCTGTCCTCGGGCTTCTCGCTCATCTTCGGCCTGATGCGCATCGCCAACCTGACGCACGGCGCCCTCTTCATGCTGGGCGCCTACGTCGGGGTCTCGATACTCCGGCACATTCCCAACCTGTGGGTCGCCGCCCTGCTGGGCGGATTGGTGATCGCGGCGCTGGGCGGGCTGTTCGAGCGGCTGATCCTGCGCCGCCTGCTCGGCAACGAGCTGGGACAGGTGCTGGTGACCCTCGGCGTCGCGTTCATCATCGCCGACTTCTGCCTGATGGTCTGGGGCGGCGATCCGATCCCGGTGCCGACGCCGCCCGCGCTCCAGGAGCCGCTCACCGTCGCCGGTTTCATGTTTCCCGCCTACCGCCTCGTCCTCGTCGCCATCGCCATCGGCGCCGCGATCGCGCTCTACTTGCTGATGGAGCGGACCCGGCTCGGCGCGATGATACGAGCCGGCGTCGACGACATGGACATGGCCCGCGCCGTCGGCATACCGGTTTCGCGCCTGTTCACCACCGTGTTCTGCCTCGGCGCGGGGCTCGCCGGCGCGGGGGGCATACTCGGCGGGCCCATGCTGTCCGCGTACCCGGGGCTCGACGCCGACATGCTGCCCCTCGCGCTGATCGTGGTGATACTGGGCGGCGTGGGCAGCCTCTTCGGCGCTTTCGTCGGCAGCTTCATCATCGGCTTCGTCTATACCTTCGGCATCGCCCTCGCGCCCGATCTCGCGTACGTGATCCTCTTCCTGCCGATGATCTTCGTGATCGCGTTCCGTCCCCGCGGACTGTTCGGCCGTGCCACATAAGTCTCTGGCGATTCTGGGGGTGCTGCTCGCGGCCTTTCCCTGGGTTTCCGGCGAGTACTACGTCAACCTCACGAGCCAGATCCTCATCGCCGCGATCTTCGCCGCGAGCCTGAACCTTCTCGTCGGCTACGGCGGGCTGCCCTCGCTGGGCCACGCCTCGTTCCTCGGGGTGTCGGCCTACTTCTCGGCGTGGCTCTATCTGAAGCTCGGGCTCGCGCACTGGATCACCGCGCCCGCGGCACTCCTCGGAACGACACTGATGGCCGGCCTCTTCGGGCTGATCGCGCTGCGCGCAACGGGTCTCGGCTTCCTCATGCTCACGCTCGCGCTCTCGCAGGTGCTGTGGGGCACGGCCTACCGCTGGGTGTCCGTGACCGACGGCGACAACGGCCTGCGCGGCCTCACCCGCCCCTCCCCGTTCGGCATGAATCTCGACGACGCCACGGCGTTCTACTATTTCACCCTGGCGATCACGGTGGCTGCAATGTGGTTGATGGCGAAGTTCGTAAGCTCGCCTTTCGGCGCCGCCCTGCGCGGCACGCGCGATCAGCCGCGCCGCATGGCGGCGCTGGGCCACGACGTGTGGCTGGTGCGCTGGATCACCTTCGTCTACGCGGGTTTCTGGGGCGCCGTCGCCGGGCTGCTCTTCGTGTACTACAACAAGTACATCCACCCGTCTTCGCTGTCCCTCATCACTTCCGCCGAAGG
>DASRJL010000182.1:0-2804 GCA_035649495.1 Burkholderiales bacterium
CAGCGAATCGGACGTCACCACGTCGGCGAACGGAAAGGCATGGCCCCACAAGGGTGTTGTCTGGTTGGAGGGCTGTGCGAAGCGATGATTGAAGGCACCCCGTCGAGCGCCCGCGATGTGGACATGGAAGCCATCGTAGGCTCGGCTGCCGTCCTCGCAACGGTTGAGGCCGAGGCTCAAGAAATGCCGCTGCATCCGGCCCGTCTGCGAGATGCCATAGAGGATGAGGGTGCGCAACCCGTTGCCGCTCGGATTGGTGGACGAGGGCATGCGCAGGAACGCCGCCACGTCGCGCGCGGCGAGGAGACCGAGCCCAGCCAACGGGGCCCGGTCAGTTTCGTAGACGAGCTGGTAGATCCGCCCCGGCTCGAAGCCGCCCTCGAGCCAGACGTGCTCCGCCGAGGGCTCCACAGTGCCCGCGGGGGTCTCGCGTGCGAAGCGCCAGCGCGAGCGCGGTATTGGAGTATCCTCATCATCCTCCCAGTCGCGCACGAGGAGACGTGCGCCGGGCTGCTCGCCGGGCGCAGCCGGGAGCGGTCGGTGGATGCGGTCGGCGAGGAGGCGCGTCGTTCCGGGCTCGTTCGGCCGGATCTCGACCATCGTCTCGCCGCCAACGGGCTTGCCACCCTCCATGGCCAACGGTGCGACGAGACACAGAAGCTCCGGGGTCGCGTAGACGTCCCATTGCCAGCCGACGGAGGCTACCGTGTACCCACGAGCGAACAGAAAGCCGTCGCCCGGATGCGCCTGCGGCCCCACGGGTGCATCGGGCGGTGCGCAATTCATCATGGCGACGACACGGCGGCGGCCGCGGTTCGGCAGTTCGACGATGCAGCTGCCGTTTGCCCGGCTGGCGTCCACTGGCAGCACGACTGACAAGTCGGTCGTGAACTCGACCAGTCCCTTCCCATTGCGTGGTGCCAGCTTCAGGTCACAAATCCGAGCGTTTGCCGGGTGGATCGGGTCGACCGCGAAGTGCGCTGTCCCGTCCACCTGCTCGTAGGCACCCACCGCACCGAAATGCCGGTTCCGGGCATAGGGCACGCGCGACGTGACCTCGAAGCTCATGAGCGGCATTGGACAACTCCTCGCGGATGGCAGAGCGTTTGAACAAGTCCGCGACGATGCAGGATCGAGCCTAGACGCACAAGCAGCGCGGCAGATCACTAGTATTTCGCCAACCGTCGCGCCTCATAAGCAGATTATCCTTGCGGGAGGGAGGTCGCCCCTGGATACAGTGACATGAACTGCGCTACCCCGCTTCCGATTGACGCCATCCTCGACGAATTGCGCGACGCTTTGGCCACGCGCGCTTCGGCCGTTGTCGTCGCGCCGCCCGGCGCCGGCAAGACGACACGCGTCCCCCTCGCCTTGATGGAGGAAAGCTGGCTCCGGGGCCGAAAGATCCTGGTGTTGGAGCCACGCCGGATCGCCGCGCGGGCGGCTGCCGAACGCATGGCGTACTCCCTGTCGGAGGCTGTCGGCGAGAGGATCGGATTGCGCGCGCGCATGGTCTCGAAATCGGGGCCGAAGACGCGCATCGAGGTCGTCACGGAGGGCGTCTTCACCCGCATGATCCTCGACGACCCCGAGCTTTCCGGCATCGGAGCGGTCCTGTTCGACGAGTTCCACGAGCGCTCGCTCGACGCCGACCTCGGGCTTGCCCTGGCGCTCGACTGTCAGCGCGGCTTTCGCGATGATCTGCGCATCCTGGCGATGTCGGCGACGCTCGACGGCGCGCGCGTGGCGCAACTCCTCGGCGATGCTCCCGTGATCGCCAGCGAAGGGCGCGCCTTCCCGGTCGAGACGCACTATCTCGGCCGCGATCCTCACGCGCGCATCGAGGATCAAATGGCGCATGCGGTGATGCGGGCGTTGCGGGCGGAGTCCGGCACCATCCTGGCCTTCCTGCCCGGCCAGGGCGAGATCCGTCGTGTCGAGGAGCGCCTGGCCGACCGCATCGGTGATCCGGCGATCATGCTTGCTCCCCTTTACGGCGCTATGGACACGAAGGCGCAAGACCTTGCGCTAAGGCCGGCGGCCAATGGCCTTCGCAAGGTGGTGCTGGCGACCTCGATTGCCGAGACATCGATCACCATCGAGGGTGTGCGGGTGGTCATCGACAGCGGCCTTGCGCGTGTGCCGCGCTTCGAGCCGGACGTCGGCGTGACCCGGCTCGAGACCGTGCGAGTGTCTCGTGCGGCCGCCGATCAGCGCAGAGGCCGCGCCGGCCGTACCGGGCCCGGGGTCTGCTATCGCCTGTGGGATGAGCGGCAAACCCAGAGCCTGTCCGCTTTCGCCGAGCCCGAGATACGCTGCGCCGATCTTGCCGGCTTGCTGCTCGACTGCGCGGAATGGGGAACTGTCGACCCGCGGTCTTTGTCTTGGATCGATCCGCCGTCGCAGGCCGCCATCGACGCGGCGCGCAAGGAGTTGACGGAGCTGGAAGCGCTCGACGCGGACGGCCGCATCACGGCCACCGGAAGGCGGCTAAGGTCGCTGCCGTTGCCCCCCCGACTTGCGCGCATGGTGATCTCCGCGGCGCAGCTCGGCCACGCCGGGGAAGCAGCCGAAATCGCCGCGGTGATCGTGGAGCGCGGCCTTGGCGGCAACGATGCCGATCTCGCCCATCGGTTGCAAGGATACCGCCGGGACCGCTCGCGACGCGCCAGCGACATGCGAAAGCTGGCGGCCGGTTGGGCTGGGATGGCGAGCTCAGGTCGTTTGCTGCAGGGGCCGCGCGAGGAGATGTCGGTCGCGCGGCTGCTCGCGCTCGCGTACCCTGGGCGCATCGGCAAGGCACG
>DASRJL010000183.1:0-12939 GCA_035649495.1 Burkholderiales bacterium
CGCTGCTGCGGCATTGACCGCTGCGGCAATGCGCACCGCCGCCTGCACCTGCTCTGCGGTAATGCCGTCCTTGCGCACCGCCTTCTCGTGCGCTTCGATGCACATGCCGCAGCCGTTGATCGCGGACACCGCCAGCGACCATAACTCGAAATCGGCGCGTGCGATACCGTGTTGCGCGATGGCATTCATGCGCAGCTTCGCGGGCAGCTTGCCGTAGGCCTCGTTCTCAACCAAGTGGAGGAACCGGTAGTAGACGTTATTCATGCCCATCACCGCTGCGGCAGCCTTCGCCGCCGCGAGCTCCTTCGCGTCGAGCGCGGGCGAGAATTCCGCGATCATGGCCGCCGCAACGCCGGCGTTGCGCGCGCCGAGCGCGGCGGCGATAAAGGTCCCCGCCTTCTGCTTCTCGTTCAGCACCTGCTCGGACGCGAGGGAGCCCAAGTTCAGCTTGATGTCCTTCGCGTAGTCGGGCAGGCGGTCTTTCAGTGCTTGTAATGACATGATTCCTCCAGGAATTCCCTCTCCCCCGGGTTCGGGGAGAGGGGAGCTATGATTCGGTCAGGCCGCCTTCAGAAACTCCTCGCCCTTCTTCCAGTTGCACGGGCACAGCTCGTCGGTCTGCAGGGCATCGAGCACGCGCAGCACTTCCTGCGGGTTGCGCCCGACGTTGAGATCGTTGACCGACGCGAAACGGATGACGCCTTCGGGGTCCACGATGAAGGTCGCCCGCAGCGCCACGCCTTCCTTGCGGTCGAGGATGCCGAAGGCGCTCGACAGCTCCCGCTTGACGTCCGCCAGCATCGGGAACGGCAGGTCCTTGAGATCGGGGTGCGAGCGGCGCCACGCGAGGTGTACGAACTCGCTGTCGGTCGACACGCCATAGACCACCGCTTCGCGGTCCTGGAAATCGCCGTGGAGCCTGCCGAACGCCGCGATCTCGGTAGGGCAGACGAAAGTGAAGTCCTTGGGCCAGAAGAACACGATCTTCCACTTGCCCGCGTCGGACTCGCCGGTCACGCGTTGAAAGGCCTTTTCCATGTCGGTGGACACCACCGCCTGGACGTCGAATTTCGGAATACGGTCTCCAACAGTCAGCATGTCGCTCTCCTTTTCGTTGGTACGCACTGATGAGGCAGGAGTCTGCGCCGTCCGTTCTGATCGCTCCAATGACTTATCTCGGTTATACTGATCGTAATTTACGATCAAGTTCAAATTGGCCACGGAAACACACGGAAGGTCACGGACGTTCAAGGACAATGCAGCGCAAAACCATTCAAGAACATGTTCGTATCCTTTGCGCTGAAGAACTACGGTGTTCTTGTCTTCTACTTTCCGTGTGTTTCCGTGTGATTCCGTGGCCAGGAGTTTTTGCATGAATAGGTCATGCCAGCACTTCCTTCTCTGCGTCAGCTGAGCTACCTCATCGAGCTGGCCGAGCGCCTGAACTTCCGCGAGGCGGCGGAGGCGCAGTTCGTCACCCAGTCGACGCTCTCCGCCGGCATCAAGGAGCTTGAAACCGTCCTCGGGGTGCAGCTCGTCGAGCGTGACCGGCGCACGGTACGCCTCACCGCCGTGGGCGAGGAAGTCGTCGAGCGGGCGCGCGGTGTGCTCGCCGCGGCAAACGATCTTGCGGAATCCGCCCGCAGCGCCGCCAAGCCCCTGTCGGGACCGCTGCGCTTCGGGACGATTCCGACCATCGCGCCCTTCCTGCTGCCGGAGATCCTCGTTCCGCTGCGCCGCGCTTATCCCGGGCTCAAGCTGTACCTCCGCGAGGACCTGACGGAGCGCCTGCTCGACCGGCTGCGGGCCGGCAGCCTCGACGTGGCGCTGATCGCGCTGCCGTACGACACGGAAGACCTCCACGTGCAGGAGCTGTTCAAGGACGAATTCTGGTTCGTCGTCCCCGAAAACGATCCCGCCGCGCGGGACAAGGAAGTCGCCATCCGCAAGCTCGACCCGAAGGACGTGGTGCTGATGGAGGAAGGCCATTGCCTGAGGAGCCACGCCATCGCCGCCTGCGGACCGCGGCGAGGCGGCTGGGAGCCGCGGCTGGAGGCAACCAGCCTCTACACACTGATCCAGATGGTCGAAGGCGGGATGGGCGTGACGCTGCTGCCGGAGATCACGCTGAAGCACGGATTACTGAAAGGCACGCGGCTCGTGGCAAGGCCTTTCGCCATTCCCGCCCCCTCACGCACGCTCGCGCTCGTCGCCCGCCGCACCTCTCCCCGGCTCGCCGAAGTGAAATTGCTTGGAGACTTTATCGTCGAGCAGCATCGCCGCGCCGCGCGCACGGGCATTCCCGCTCTGCGCCGGCCGCCGGCATCAAAGGCGTGATGGGTGAAAAAGGATAAGTGATAGGTGTCGGCCTGCCCGCGAAGCGGCGGCACTCATGCACCGGTCACCGGTCACTGGTCACGCCGTCAGCGCATGCGTGTAGTGTTCGCCACCTTCGGCTCCCTCGGCGATCTTCATCCGTACATCGCCATCGCGCGCGAGCTCAAGCGGCGCGGGCACCGGCCGGTCATCGCGACGTTCGAAGCGTTTCGCGAGCCCGTGGAGGCGTCGAGCGTGGATTTCGCGCCGTTACGCCCCTCGATGGACGGATTCGGCGACCGCGCGACGGTCATGCGCCGCCTGGTGGATCCCCGACGCGGGCCCGAGGTCCTGGTGCGGGAGATGTTCATGCCTCACCTGCGCGAGAGCTATGAGGACCTCGAGCGCGCTGCGGCGGGCGCCGACCTCCTCGTGAATCACCCGCTCGTCTTCGTGGGTCCGCTTCTCGCGGAGAAGCACGGGCTCCCCTGGGCTTCGACCGTGCTCGCGCCGCTCTCGCTTTTCTCCGCCGCCGATCCGCCCGTCCTGCCCGGTGCGCCGTGGCTGAGGGCGATGCGGGTGCTCGGCACCGGTGCGTACCGGTTCGTTTTCCGCATACCGCGGCTCATGATGCGCCGCTGGGAAGCGCCGCTTTACCGGTTGCGCGGGGATCTCGGGCTGTCCGTCCCCGGCCCCGTTGCGCAGATGGAGGGGCAGTATTCGCCGGCGCTCAACCTTGCGCTCTTTTCCGGCACGTTCGCCGGGCGGCAACCCGACTGGCCGCCCAACACGGTTCTCTGCGGCTTCCCGCGCTACGACGGGCCGCCGCCCGACGCCGCGACGCAGGCTGCGCTGGATGCGTTCCTCGCTTCGGGCGAGCCGCCGCTCGTTTTCGCGCTGGGGTCGTCGGCGGTGCTGGTCGCCGACGATTTCTGGCGTCATGCGATCGAGGCCGCGCGCCGGCTGGACCAGCGCGCTCTGCTCATCACCGGCGCGCCGCCGGAGGAACTCGGCGCGCTGCCGTCCTCGATTCGCGTTTTTCGCTACCTGCCGTACTCCAGCGCGTTTCCCCATGCCGCGGCTATCGTGCACCCGGGTGGCATCGGCACCCTCGCGCAGGCGCTCGCCGCCGGCCGGCCGCAGCTCATCGTCCCGGTCGCCTTCGACCAGCCCGACAACGCGCGGCACGCCGTCGCCCTCGGGACCGCCCGCAGCGTTCCGTTCCGAAAGGCAACGGGTGATGCAATGGCGCGGGAACTGTCGCCCCTCCTTGGTCAGGCGGGCTACGCCGCACGCGCGGCGAGCCTTGCCCGGGCAATAGGGGCGGAAGATGCCGCGGGCACGGCCTGCGATGCCCTGCTCAACAGGCTCAACCGCACCGGATGATTGGCTTTTCTGATACGCTAAGAACTGCCCGAATGCGATTGATTCGTGGGGAAATCGTCCCCATGTACGGAATTCGCATGAATTTCCAAGCGAGGTTACCGTGGCGCAAAGACCTGACGATAAAACTCCGGATTTGAAGATAGACCCCGCGACGCTGTACCGCGAGGACGTGTTCACCGACCGCAAGATCGGCGTGATCCGCCGCCTGACGCCGGTCAAGAGCGACGGCTCGGATGATACCGACAGGACCACGCTGTACGCGGGCGAGACCCAGATACTCACTTCGGTAGGGCCGCTGCCGGTCAATTTCGAGATCGAGGCCGGCTCCCTGGGCGAGGCAGCCACCGGCTACGCTGACGCCGCCAAGGCCGCCGTCGAGCGCACCGTCAAGGACCTGCAGGAGCTCCGCCGCCAGGCGGCCTCCTCCATCGTCGTGCCTCAGGGCGGCATGGGCGGATTGCCGGGCGGCGGCATGCCGGGTGGAGGGAAGATCCAGATCCCCTAAGAACCTATTTCATATCTGTACATGAAATAGGTTCTGAATGCCGGCTGACGCCGGCATTTTCCTTTTGGAAGCACCGATAACAAAACGACCCAAGGAGGACGAATCATGAAGAGACTGGCGCTTGTACTATCCGGTTTCCTGTTAATAAGTTTGTGCAACGCAGCCGTTGCACAAACTTATCCGGTGAAACCGGTCCGTATCGTCGTCCCGTTTCCTCCCGGCGGCACCTCCGACATCATAGGGCGCACGCTCGGTCAGAAGCTCACCGATGCCTGGAATCAGCAGACGATCATAGACAATCGCAGCGGCGTCGCGGGCAGCATCGGCATGGCGAATGCGGTGAAATCGCCGCCCGATGGCTACACGCTGGTGGTGGGCAACGTCGGCCCGGTCGCGATCAACCACAACATCTACCGGAACGTCGGCTACGACCCGCTCAAGGACTTTACGCCGGTCACGCTCGCCGTCACGGCGCCGCAGATCGTCGTGGTGCATCCGTCCGTCCCGGCCAAGACCTTCAAGGAGTTCACCGCGCTGGTGAAATCGCGCAAGGACAAGCTGAACTTCGGCTCGAGCGGGCCGGGCAGCATCTCCCACCTTGCGGCGGAAACCTACAAGATCATGGCCAAGGTCGACCTGGTCCACATCCCGTACAAAGGCTCCGCGCTCATCACCACCGATCTTCTGGGCGGCCACGTGGACGTCGTATTCTCGGACATGGCGGTCGTGCTGCCGCACGTGCAGGCCGGGCGGCTCCGCGCGCTGGCGGTGACGGGCCCCAAGCCGACCCCGCTCGTGCCGGGCGTTCCCACCGTGGCCGAATCGGGCGTGCCGGGCTTTTCGATGACGAGCTGGTGGGGCATTCTCGGGCCGGCCGGAATCCAGCAGCCGATCGTGACCCGGCTCAACACCGAGCTGACGAAGATCCTTCAGTCGCAGGATGTGAAAGACCGCTTCGCGACTCTCGGCGTGGACGCCACTACCAGCACGTCCGCGGAGTTCGCCGCGTTCATCAAGACCGAAGTCGCCAAGTACGCCACGTTGATCAAGCAGGTGGGCGTAAAGGTCGAGTAACGCGTCACTTGGCAGTGACGGGCGGGTCGATCTTGGTCACGCGGTAATTGATCGCGCCGGAGCCGTGGCGCCCCGCACTGGTGAACTTATGGTAGCCGCGGCAGCGCTCGCAACGGTGCAGGAATTCCTCTCCCTTGCCGTGGGTGCGAACGACCGTCGTCTTGCCGCAGTGAAAGCACTTCAACTTAAATCACTCCTTGGGAGCCCCACCTTCCGCAGGCGTTGCGGCGGGGTCCGTTTGTTCAGACTGGGAAAGGTCCGTGGAAGTTTCCGCGCCATCGGCCTCCGCCGATCCTTTCGCGGCCAGCTTGCGCAGCCGCTTTTCCTCCTGTTTTCTCTTCTTTGCCAGGTCTCTCTGGCGCTTTTCGAACTGGTAGTTGGTCTTTGCCAATGCGTCACCTCTCTTGACTGTGGGCTTGCCCTGGATCAGTAGCGATCGCCACGGCCGCCGCCGCCGCCCCCGCCACCACCACGGCCTCCACCTCCACCGCCACCGCCATAGCCTCCGCGCCCGCGGTTGCCGAAGGCGCCCCGGCTCCGGCCGAATCCACCCCCGCCGCCGCCACCCCCGCCGTCGCCGCGGTGGCCGCCACCCCGGCTTTCCTGCTGGCGGGCTTCGTTCACCGTCAGGTTGCGCCCGGCGAGGGCGGTGCCGTTCAAGGCGCTGATCGCGGCCTGCGCCTCCTGCTCGCTGCCCATTTCGACGAAGCCGAAACCCTTGGACCGTCCGGTTTCGCGCTCGGTGATGACCTGTGCCGACACGACCGTTCCGTGGGCGGCAAACGCCTGCTGCAGATCATTGTTTCCTATGTCGTAGCTCAGGTTGCCGACGTAGAGTTTCTTGCCCACAGGCACGCTCCATGAGTGACGGGATTGACGAGACCGTACTATGAACGATAGCAAAGGTAGCGGCCGGAGTCGAACCCCCGCCGCAAAGGCCCGGCTCTCGCGCTTGCACGGGCCAGGGGGCCAGCCTAAGCTTGGATGAACCCCTCAGGAACAATCATGTCCACCAGCAGCGCCCCCCCTGCCGACCGGTTCGGCAATCCCGTAGACCCCATAGTCCGCTACGCGCGCGGCACGATACTCAAGAGCACGGACGAAGAAGTGCAGCGCATGCTGCGTGCCCGCCGGATGGTCGGAGACCGCGTGCGCCGCATGGGCAGGGACAGCGTCTACGACCTCTCGGGCATGAACCGCGGCGGGGGAGTCACAGCCGAGGACACGGGCAGCCTTACGAGCCACGTGCCGTTTTTCGAGCGCTTCGAAGGCCATACCGAGCCGCTGGCGTTGAAGCACATGGGCGCCGACCCGGGTCGCCACGCTGCGTTGATTCTGAATCGCGTTTCCGCCGCCAACTTCATTGCTTTCACCACGGTGCTCGAGGCCGGCGATCGCGTCTTCGGTTACGCTCCGGCAGGCGGGGTGACCCATCCTTCCGCGGTGCGCCCGATCGCCATGACCGGGGCGCGCTTCACCGAGTTCTTTTCGTTCGCGGACCTGGAAAAGGCATGGCAGGCGGAGGGCGCGCCGCGGCTGCTCCTCATCACGCCAATCACTGCGTCCAAGAAGCATCTGGACCTGGCGGACTTCAAGAGAGCGCTGGCGCTCCCGCGGGCACCGCACACCCTCGTATTCGTGGACGACGCGCACATGGCATCGCGCATCGGGTTTTTCGAGGAGCCGCGCACGTTCCAGGTGGGCGAAGTGGACCTCGCCGTCTGCTCCGCCGACAAGCACGTCGCGGGTCCGCGGGCGGGCGTCTTCGTCGGCCGCAAGGATCTCGTCACCACCATAGGCTCCCGCGCCTACGAGCTGGGACTGGAAGCGCAGGCGGGCCAGTACGTGGGCGTCGCCAACGCGCTGCGCGACTTCGATCCCGCGGTGATCAAGCGCGCCGGGGAGCTGGCGAAGGAAGTAGTCGAGGTGCTGGCCGGGCAGTACGGGGCGAAGCGCGCCTATCTGGGCGGCCCCGGCGTCTCGATCTCCGGCGACGACGTGCTCGACATCGCGCGTGAAACTCGCGGCAGCGGCGAAAAGCCCGCGCTCGTACCGGTCGAGGCCGCCGGGCTGGTGGCGATGGAGATGCTGGAGCAGGACGGCATACTGACCATAGGCGCGGTCGCGATGCCGGGCAGCGCCCCGGCCCTGCGGCTCATGATGTATCCCGATGGCGAGAAGCTCGGCGTCGAGCGCATCGCCGCCTCGCTGGAGAACGGCATCGCCCGGCTCTCGCGCGTGATCGACGATGTGGACGCGGCGCGGGAGCAGCTCCTCGGTGACCAGTGACCGGTGCGGTGACCGGTGACGACTGACAACCGGGCGCGACGCATGCGATTCGAATTACTCGTCGCCCTGATCGCGGTCGGCGTTTCTGGCCTTGTCTCCGCTCAGACCTACCCCACCAAACCTGTCCGCCTGATCGTACCGTTCCCCGCCGGCGGCGGCTCCGACATCGTCGGGCGCATCGTCGCGGCGCGGCTCACCGAGCAGCTCAAGCAGCAGGTCATCGTGGACAATCGCGGCGGCGCCGGCGGCTCGATCGGCACCGAGGCCGCGGTGCGCGCCGCGCCGGACGGCTACACGGCGGTGCTGGCTTCCACCTCCGAAATCGCGGTGAATCCCGCCCTCTACACGAGGCTCACCTACGATACGGTACGCGACCTGGCGCCGCTCGCACTGGTTGCGACGACCCCGGTCGTGCTGCTCGTACACCCCTCGCTCCCGATCAGGAACGTGAAGGAGTTGATCGCGCTGGCGAAAGCGCGGCCCGGCGACATCAACATGGCCTCCGCCGGCAACGGGACTTTCACGCACCTTTCCGGGGAATTCTTCAAGTCGGTCACCGCTGCGACGCTGACGCACGTGCCGTACAAGAGCGCGCCCGTCGCGCTCGCCGACCTCGCGGCGGGGCAGGTGCAGATCATGTTCTCGTCGTTGCCCGCCGCGATGGGCATCATCAACGCCGGTAAGGTGCGGCCCGTTGCCGTGTCCACGCCGCGCCGCGCGGAGAGCCTGCCGCAGGTGCCGACTGTGATCGAATCGGGCGTCCCGGCATACGACGTGGTGTACTGGTACGGCACTTTCGCGCCGGCCGCGACACCGAAAGACATTCTGGGGCAGCTGCACAACGAGATCGCGCGCGCCTTGCGCGCGCCGGAGGTCATGGCGAGCCTCGGCAAGCAGGGCGCGACACCCGGCACGCTGTCCCAGGGCCAGTTCGCCGATTTCGTGAAAACCGAGCACGCGCGCTGGGGCAAGGTCGCGCGGGCGACGGGGATCAAGCTCGACTGACGGCGTTCAGACCCGAATGCAGGATCAGCGACGGCTCAACGAACAATTCAAGCGCATCGGGACGTGGGGCACCACGATCACGATGACGCTCGTCGCCCTGCCCTTTCTGCTGGGCACGCTCTACATGACGTACCGCTCGCTGTGGTTCCAGTACGCCGCCGCGCGCGCCGATGGCACGATTGTCGAGATCTCCGACGGCACCCCGACGCTGACGGTGGAATTTCGCACCACTGCCGGAGAGACGAAGCGCACCGAGAGCGGAGGCTCCGATCTCTACAAGCACTATGCCACGGGCGACAAACTCACGGTTTTCTACGACCCGCAGCGCCCGGCGGACGCGCGGCTGGACCTCTGGATCGAGAACTGGCTGCTGCCCATCCTCACGCTGGTTCCCGGCGTTATCATCGTGCTGGCGATGATGCTCATCCTCCGGTCGTTCCGGGAAGATCCCTTTGCACGGCTCGAAAAGGGGGGAACGCTGGTGCAAACCGAGTTCGTGAGGGTGCGCTTGGGCGTCGACATGGACCCGGAGTGGGACCTGAAGCGTCCGCCCGGGGACTTCACACTGAAGGAGGAGGACGGCCGCTGGGAGCTCGTCCACAACGGACGGAAGCGTGATGCGTACGATCCCGCGGTGCAGCGCGAGCTGGGCTTGTGCTGGCTCGTGGAAACCCGGGGCAAAGACCCGCGAAACGGTGTCGATACCGTTTTCCAGAGCGAGCCGCTCTCCAGCAACCCGGAGCGCCTGCTCCAGGGCGTGCGCACGATACCCGTCTACGTGGACCCCAAACGGCCCATGGTCTACCGCATGGAGCTGCCGTTCCAGCAGACCCGGAAGCAGCCTCAGAAACCGAAAGCGGCGATGGCGGGGCCGATTACCAAGCTCTAAACGACACTCGGAGAACTCTCGCAATGACCGTCATCAACCCCTGGTACCAGTTGGGCTACATCATTCCCCATATCTACACCGACATGGACGCCTACCAGTTCTACCGCGTCGCGCCCGAGGGCATGATGCTGGTCACGACCGGCTTCGACCTCGCCGGGCACAGCCTCGAAGCGGTGGAGCGCGAGCTGCCGACCTTCTGGCGGTGCGTAGACACGCTGGCGAAGAAGAAAGTGGATCGCATCGCCTTGAGCGGCGTCCCGGTCGCGTCGATGCTGGGACGGAAACGGATGAGGGAAATACTCGCGGAGGCCCAGTCGCGGACCGGCATCCCCTGCGACACGGATTTCGAGGCGCATATCGCGACGCTGCAGCACTTCGGCGCGACCCGCATTGCGCTCGCCACCCGCTGGCACGAGGCGACGAACTCCGCGGTCAAGCGCTATCTTGCCGAAGCGGGAATCGAAGTCCTCGCGACCCGGTCCCACGCCATGCCGTTCGATGTTTCCAAGTCGTTCCGGGCGGCCGAAGACCACGAGCTCGCGCTCCAGCTGGGTGGCCAGGTACTGCGCGAGACCCCCGACGCCCAGGCGCTCCTCATGCCGGGCGGCCTGTGGCATGCAATGCACGCCGTACCCCTGCTCGAAGCCGAGCACAAGCGGCCGGTGCTGCTCAACATACTCTCGACCACGCGCGCGGCACTGGCGGCGGCGGGCGACCGCGTGAAGGTCAAGCCCGATCCGCACTGGGGCAAGGTGCTGGCGAGCGCGGTGTCAAAGGAGGCCGTGTGAAACCGGCATCCGCTCTACTCCTGCTGCCGTTGCTCGCCGCGTGGATACATCCCTGCCCCGCCCAATCCTACCCGTCCCGCCCGATAGACCTCATTTCGCCGACCGGTGCGGGAGGCGGCTCCGATCTGGTCGCTCGAATGGTCGCGGAAATCGTCGCAAAGGAAAAATTGCTGCCGCAGCCCATGATCGTCCAGAACAAGCCCGGCGGCGGGGGCGCGGTCGGCCTGACCTACGCTGCGGGGAAAAAGGGCGATCCCTACACGATACTGCTCACCGGCACGACTCTCATCAGCGTGCCGGTGCGTACCGGGCTCGACGTCGGTCTCGACAAGTTTCAGCCCATCGCCGCCATCGGGTTCGATCTGAACAGCCTGGCGGTGCGGGAGGACTCCCCGTTTCGCACGCTGAAGGATTTCCTCGAGGCGGCGCGCGCCAACCCCAAGACGATCAACGTGGGCATCACCTTCCCTGGCGGCAGCGCGCACCAGATGATCCATCGCCTCGAAAAGCTCGCCGGCGTGCGCATCAACACGGTCTCTTTCAAGAGCGGCACCGACACGGTAACTGCAGTCCTCGGCGGGCACGTCCACGCGACCGCTGAGAACCTGGGGGAGGTCATGCCGCACGTGGAGACGAAAAAGCTGCGCCTGCTGGGCGTGCCGGCTGCGGCGCGCCTGTCCGGACTGCCGAACGTTCCCACCCTCAAGGAGCAGGGCTACGACATTCGTGCCGGTGGGTTGCGCAGCTTCGTCGCTCCCGCGGGCGTCCCGCGCGACGTGGTCGTCCGGCTCGAAGGCGTGTTCGCGAAAGTCCACAAGAGCGCCGCCTGGCGCGAGTACATGACACGCAACATGTACGAAGACGTCTGGATGGGCTCGGACGAATTCGGAAAGTGGCTGGTGGCCCAGCAGGGCGAGCTGACGCAATTTCTCACCGAGATGGGATTGGCGCAGAAGAAATAGGAGATCAGAGACTGGAGACTAGAGACTGGTTCCTGGTTTTCTATTCTCTAGTCCCTGGCCTCTAGTCCGTCTCATGACACGCTCTGCAGATTGGCCAGCGTCTCGCCCCGCACCCAGCGCGCGAAATTGGCGACGAAGATCTCCGCGACGCGCTTCTCGTTGCCGTTGGAAGCCGCGGCATTGTGGGGAGTGATGATGACGTTGGGCAGGTCCCAGAAGGGTGAATCCTTCGGGAGCGGTTCCACCGTAAACGGATCGATGTAGGCGCCCCCGAGCTGCCCGCTCCTCAACGCCTCGATCACCGCTCGCTCGTCGATGACCTCGCCGCGGCTCACGTTGATCAAGCGGGCCCCCTTCTTCATGCGCGCGATCGTGTCGGCGTTGACGAGGTTGCGTGTCTCCGGGGTGAGCGGACAGGTCAGCATGAGCCAGTCCGCACGCGGCAGGATCTCCGCCAGTTTCGACGGCGGATACATTTCGTCGACCGGATCGCCGGGCTTCATGGGACTGCGGCGCACGCCGATCACCGTGAGGCCGAAGGCCCGCGCGTAGCGGGCGAAGCTGCTCCCGACCGCGCCGAGTCCGATCGTCACGACCGTCTGGCCGCGCAGGTCGTCTGGAAGGGCCGCACCGGTCAACGGTCGCCATTCGCGTTTGGCCTGGTTACGCACGTGGGTCGTGAATCCTCGCGCAAGCATGAGGAGGCCGGTAAACGCACTTTGCGATACGGGCTCCGCGTTAGCGCCGGTGGAAGAGGTAATCGTTCCGCCTTTTTCCGCGACGGCGCTGACATAGGGCGCGGGATTCACCCCGGAGCTGTTCACCTGCAGCCAGCGGATCGTTTTCGATGCGACGACGGCAGCGTCGAAGGCCGCGTAACACTGTTCGTTGGAGAGTGTAGCCCGGTCGATAAACGCGCAATCGATCCGGTCGCAGTCCCCCTGCGAGAGGCGGGCGCCCTTTTCCTCGGGCGGCGTGATGAACTCGACGGACTTGCCGGCGCTGGATGCGAGGGACTTCACGGCATCGCCAAAGCCGGCGACGAACTTCTTTGAAACGAGTGCGACGGGCATTACGCTTCCACCCGCACCAGTTCCAGCACGCTGCCCACATCCGCGGCGCTGTCGACGTCCCGCAGGGCGGCGAGAAGCTTGTCGCGCTGGCCCGGCTTGATGAGCCCCTCGGTCAGTCCCACGAACTTGGCCTCGACGTCGGCATCGTTCATCGGGTTCTTCGCGTGCCCCTTCCCGTAGGACGCCGTCTCCACCAACGTCTTGCCGTCGCGCGTTTTCACTTCGAAGCGCGAGGTGAGCTTGCCCGGGAATTCCTTCGTGAAGTCCTTGTTCTCCGAGATCCTGATCTTCGGCATCAACGAACGGAGCCGCGGGTCGCGCAGCCGCTCGTCGCTGAAGCTGTCGGCCCTGATCGCGCCGTCCACCAGACCCAGCGAGAAAAGATAGGGCAAGCTGTGGTCGGCGGTCTCGCGCGTCTGCGGATCCCACTTCTCGGGCTCGCTGCCGATCTCGCTCCACGCCGTGTAATAGGTCTGGATATCGATGGACTCGATATCCTCGTGGCGCACTTTCTTGCGCAGTTCCAGCGCGACCCAGAGCGGCGCCTGGGAGTGGTACTCGGCGGGAAAGAACTTGAGGTTCGTACGCTCGATGCCGAACGGCGCGCCCGCGCCGCCGAGCTTGCCCATCTGGAACGGACCCGTTATCTGCT
>DASRJL010000184.1:0-10922 GCA_035649495.1 Burkholderiales bacterium
ACACGCCGCCCGCGCCCGCGGTATGGGCGAGCACGCCGCTCATCACCTTGCGCGCGCCCTCGTCCTGATTGAAGCCGTCGCGGACGAAGTCGCGCAGAAAGCGCCCGCTCTGCGAGCTGCCGAACCCGAGCACGGCTGCCACGGGTCCGCGGGCGGGATTCGCGTTGCCCCTGGCATCGCTCTTCTCGTAGCGCAGGAAAGACAGCAGGTCGCGCGTCGCGGCGAGCCCGACGCCGTAGACCCGGGGATTGCTGGCGGGATAGTGGAAGTCGTAGAGCGCGCCGGGCTCGGGCTGGGTCCCCGCAGGCAGCAGGCGAATCTCGCGTGGATTCACCCATTCCCAGCCGCTCGAAGGCAATTCCCGGCGCGCGTCCTTCTCGTTGCGTCGCACGGCGAGCCGGGATGCGGCGGGATCCAGCGTCGCGGCTTCGTGCGTGAGGCGTAGCGTGCCCCTGGGTGCCGTCGCCGTGCCGTCGGCTTCCTCGCGGTCGCGGGTGCCCACGACGATTTCGTCGCGGATGACGCGGACGATGGGCGCGCCGCCGTTGGTAGCGATCACCGGCTTCATCGCCAGGCCGTTATTGGTGCGCGGCGCGTCCGGATCCCAGCCGCTCCAGACGATGGTATAGCCCATGCGGTAGAGGAGACCGTTACCCGTATCCTCCACCGTGCGCGGGTCGTTGGTCCGGGCGACCGAAACCGCGCGCGCATCCATCAACCGGCCGTTGATGGTCTTGCGCCCGCGGTTGGTGACGTCGTACACGAGCTTGCGGTTGCTGCGCGCCGCGTCGGCCGGACGCAGCATGAAGAAGTCCGCCTCGTACTCCACTTTTCCGGCGGCATTGCGCGGCGCCTTGTCGATGTTCACGATCGCTTTGTTGCGCCGATCGGCCGGGTCCAGCTCGCCCTTGAATGTGCCTTTCACGCGCTCGTACGCGCCGGTGTCGCCGAACGCGGCGCCGTCGGCAAACGGCTCGACGGACACGATGGTGATCTCGGTGAGGACGGCCGCGGCGGGCGCGGCGGCGAGGGCGAGCGCGCAGGCAAGCGCGGGCGCGATGAGAGACCGGGTCATGGACGTGCCCTCCAGTGATTTTCGATTATCCTACACCTCGCCGAACGGTGAGACCGGTGATGAGATAGGGGTGATGAATAGTGGTGATGGGATACTGGTGATGAGATACTGGTGATGAAAGCGTCCACAGGTTGTACATCACCTTTACCTCATCACCATTTTTCATCACCATCTCTCATCACTTCTTCATATTTATGGAGAGCCCATGAGCACCGCCGCCGATGTGAAAGCCCGCTTCGTCGCGGGCACGGTGTCCCCGATCGGGACCGACCGCCATCCCATGCCCCAGCCGGAGCCGCTGCTGCCGCCGGACATCAAGGGCGTTTCGGCTTCCATCGAGATCGCCGATTACACGAAGGACGGCGTGGACGTGGCGATCAGGCAGCGCTACTGGCCCTGCGTGGACGCCCTGATGGGGCAGGGCGCGAACCGGATCACGCTGGCGGGATTGCCGATCGCCTCGCAGCTCGGCCGGCCCCGCGTCCTGGCGCTGGCGGAGGAGACCGCGCGCAGGACCGGCGTCGCGGCCGATTCGCACGCCGAGGCGACCGTCGCCGCGCTGGGCCATGTCGGCGCGCGCCGTATCGCCATCGCGAGCCGCTGGTCGGAGCAGCTGAACGGTGCGCTCATGTCGTACCTCACGGAGGCAAAGATCGAAGTGCTGACCATTACGACGGCCGGCCAATGGGCGAAGCAGGCGTTCTCCATGAGCATAGAGGAAGGCGTGAAGCTCGCCTTCCAGCTCGGCCGCGAAGCCATGCGGCGCGCGCCGAAAGCGGAAGCGCTGCTGCTCGCCGGCGGGGCGTGGCGCAGCCTCGCCGCGGTGCCTGTCCTCGAAGAGGACTACGGCATTCCCGTGGTTACCAATCCCATCGCGCAGGTCTGGCGGCTGATGGCGGAGGGAATCGCTCCACCGGTGCAGGGGTGGGGACGCCTGTTGGCGTCCCCACGGTGACGAGCTGCGCGGTGACGAGCTGCGCGGTGATGAAAGCATTCTCGTCACCAACGTAGTATCGTCGCTGCGAAGATCGTCACCAGCGATAGCGTCGTCACTGCGAAGCTCGTCACTTCTCATAGGAGGGCGTATGCCCGACGTTCCGGTATTCGAAGCAGGCGGTTACCGGTTCATCAAGGCGGTGTTCCAGTATTCCGGCGGCGTGGCGGCGCAGCCGGGCTTTGAAATCGAGCGGGCGCGCTTCGCGAGGGCGTTGCCACTCGCAGATGCTTTCGCCGCGGTCGAAGCGCACCTGAGAGCCCTCGGCCGGCCGGCGACCGCATTTGCCGCGTGCGAATTGCGCTCGCCCGGACAATTCACCGACCAGGGGTTCTACGACTTCAACAAGGCTTACGTCGTTACGCTGGAGCGCTGGGGCATTTACCAGGGCGGCGATCATCCGGTCAACCCGGTCGCGCGGACCAACGTCGTGCCCATGTACGGCGCGCCGGCAGCGCCCGCGATGCACGCTTTCTCCTACACCGTGCCGGCCAGGGCCGGCAACCCGCGCGGCAGCTTCATCACGGCCGGCGGCGGCGAATCGAGGGAAGGCGGAGAGACCGGGGCCGCACGCATCGTGCGCCCGGACGACACCTCACCCGAGGGCATGCGGGAGAAGGTGAAGTTCGTCGTCGCGAAGATGGCGCAACGCCTGGAGCTCCTCGGCTTTTCCTGGAAGGAAGCCGTCACCACCCAGGCGTACACCGTGCAGAACATCGGCCACCTGGCGGGCGATGAAATCGCGGCGCGCGGGGCGTCCGAGGGCGGGCTCGTCTGGTACTACGCGCGTCCACCCGTAGTCGGGCTGGAATTCGAGATGGATGTCAGGGGAGCAGCGCGCGAGATCGTTGTTTGATCAAGAAGTGATGATTACTGGTGATGAATGATGGTAATGAAAGAGGGTGATGAACACATCACTACTTCTCGTCACCAGTTCCCATCACCATTTCTCATCACCAGTCAGCCCGGATAGGCGTCGAACGCAATCGACTCGACCGGGTAGCCCAGCGCCTGTGCCATCTTTCCCAGCGCATCCTCGGTGAGCGGGACGACTTCGTAGTCCGCGTCGAGCCCCTTGGCGGCGAGGAACGATTGCGCCTTGTCGCGGGATGTCCAGGTCACGACGAGGTCGGCGGCGTGATCCGAGACGTGGCGTGACACCGGGTAGCCATCGGCCTTGCAGATGATCGCGAACATGCGCTGTTTCCCCCGCTGATTCGGCGCCCGACAAGGGGTCTGTGTTATGCCCCTATTCTTGCGCGCGCGAGGGACGGTGTCCAGAGACCGGAGACTGGAGACTAGAGACCGGTCACTCAGCTTTTTTTTCCAGTCTCTGGTCCCTCGTCCCTGGTCCCTGGTCTCTAAACCGCTTTTCCCTCTCTGAGGTAGCGCCTGTAGCGGTCGTCGAGAGAGCGGTAGAGCGCCTCGGGAAGGTCCTCGTCTGCAGCCGGCAGGCCGTCCAGGATCTGCGCGAGATGGACGTTGTCCTCGCGTCCGTCCCAGGTCTTGCGGTACTCGCCGGTCTTGTAGCCGTGGTCCTGCCGGAAGTGATTCAACACGTTCTTCGAGACGTACTCCCGGAAGAGCCGGGCGGCGGAGACCTCGCAGGCTGCAAGAAGACCCGCCACGAGCGGAGTGCAGACGCGGCGCACCGCCGCCATTGCCGTCAACAGCTCCAGCTTGTCGCGCACGTCGAGCGACTCGATATCGTATTGCCGCGCATCGAACGAGACGCGGGCCTCGCTCTGCCAGTCCTCGAGCAAAGCGCGCGCGGCTACCGCCTTGTTTCCCTGTGCCCGAACCAGGTACTCGGACAGAAGGAAATGCCAGATATCGATCAGCTCGATCCTGAGCTGCACGAGATCCGTCGACTGGGACTTCCACCACTTCCAGCCGTAATGGTCGAGCGCCTCGACCGCCTCCACCAGCACCGCCCTCAGGAAGGGGTAGCCCGCCGCCAGCCAGTCCGGATTGATCTTGCGGTTCATGCTGTCCTGCAGCTCCAGCATCGCGCGCAACATGCCTTCGGTGGGCGGAGTCATGCCCGCGATTCTCGCACGATTGAGCTTCGTAGTGATGACGCTCACTGCCGCTCGCTGGTGACGACGCTCCGTTGTCGCTGGTGACGCCGGCTATCGCCTGGTGACGACGACAGGTGAGGAGATATTACCGCAAGCTCATCACCGCGCAGCTCGTCACCGCGCAGCTCGTCACTCCTTCGCAGCATGATAGCGCCGGCTGACCCAGCCACCGACCGCAAGGCAGCCGGCGTTCACGACGAACACTGCAGCGTATCCCGCCGCGGAGCCCATCGCGCCGAAGAGGAGCGGGATCATGAAGTGCGTGACCTGGTTCACCGTGACGCGCATGCCCGCCGCTTCGCCTGCACGTCCCCTGGGCGAAGCGTTGTAAACCATGGTGAGTGAAAGCGGCTGGCCGACGCCGCAGCCCGCGCCCAGCAGGAACGACACCGCCGCGAGCAGCCACGGGGAATGAAACAGGGGAAACAGCAGGAACGCCGCGCACGCGACGTACATGGCGTAGGTGAGCATCTGCGCTTCGCCGGTGCGCCGCACCGCGAGCGGCAGGACGAGGCGCACGAGGATGATGGAGACGGCGAACGCGCTCATCACGGCCCCGATGGCCGTGGCCGTCAGGCCCAGAGAGCGTCCATAGATGGGCATCACGAACTGGTATACATCCCACGCGGAGGAGACGATGCCGCTCGCGATCAGGGTCTGGCGCAGCTCCCTGATCCGCAGCAGATCGAGAAAGCCGCCGCGCGCCGATTCCGATTTCGCGTGCACGTCCGGTATCCAGCGCGAGCCCATGGCGGTCACGACCACCACGGGAACGAGCGGCATCGCGAGGGCGAAGAACGTCCAGGCGTGGCCGGCGTGATCGATCAGCACGCCCGCGATCAACGGGCCGCTGAAATTGGCCACGGCGTAGCCGAGGCTCAGGTGGGCGAAGTTGCGCGCTCGCTCGGCCGGCGCGGCTATCGCCCCGGTAAGCGTCTGCGTCGCGAGCTGGAAGATCATGAAGCACAGCCCGAGGAGCGTCGAGGCGAAGTAGAGCGTCGTCACCGACGGCCAGAGAAAGGGCAGCAAGAGCGCCGTGACGAGGCCGACACTGCCGAATACCAGCGGCAGCTGGAATCCGAGGCGGTCGAGCAGGCGGCCGGCGGGCAGGGCAAGCACGGCCGGCAGCGCCGCGTACAGCGACATGACCGTGCCGACCACGAAGGGCGTCGCGCCCTGGTCGACGGCGAGCAGCGGCACCGCGAGCCGGCTGCCCGCGAATCCGAGGTGCGTCAGAAACGCGAGGAAGATGATGAGGTAAAGAGTCAAGGTGACCAGTGACCGGTGACCGGTGACCGGAATCAGGAGAACCGATGCATCATGCCACGCTCTCCCGAGACATCCGGGATTTCCATATCGTGGCTGCGTTGGTCACGGATTTCTCTTCGCGCTGCGCAGCCAAAGCGCAAGTCCCGCAACAGTCAGCACGATCGTGAGCGCGAAGTAGGCGCGCAGGCCGAGCGCGGGACCGATCAGGCCCGCGCAAAACGGCGCGAGCCCCATCGCGATGAACTGGAACGACGTCGCGTAGGAAATCGCGCGCGCGTCCATTCCAGCCGGAGCATGCTCCTTCAGAAGGCGAACGATGGCCGGCTGCATCGCCACGGCGCTCAGTCCGAAAAGCGCGCGCGCCAGCGTGAGCTGCAGCGGTGTTTGAAGAAACAGCAGCGGCACGTGAGTGAGCGCGGCGGCCGCGGTCGCGAAGGCGAGCACCCGTCCCGGGTCGTAGCGGTCGAGCGCCCGTCCCCATAGCGGCATCGCGATGAGTCCTGCTATCGCCAGCGCGAGCGCCACAGCGCCGACCCAGTACGCCTCCGCGCCCGAGCCCTGCCCCGAGACGAGCTGCAGCGTATAAAGACTCATGACGGTGATGTTCCCGTGCCACAGGACGGCGAACAGAAACCCCAGCAGAAAGAGCGGCCCCAGCCGCGGGATGGCCAGGAGCTGGCGCAGCGGCGCTATCCACTGCAGCCGCCAGCGTCCCGGCGCAAGCTGCTTCACTTCGCGCACGAAAACCGCGACCAGCGCCCCGGCGACGAGCAGGAGCGTCCCGCTCATCCAGTACAGCCAGTGATGGCGCGCGACGAGCGTTGCCAGCAGCGCGCCCACGGCCGGTCCCATCGTCTGCCCGACGAGGCTGCCGGCCTGCGCCAGAGACAGCGCGGTGCCCATCCGCGCGGGCGGAGTATTCGCCACGATCAGTGCCATGCCCGCCCCGGAGTTGCCGTTGAAAATGCCCACGCAGCAGAGCAGCACGGCGAACCAGAGCGGGGTAGGCGCGAACGCGGACAGCACCATGAACGACCCCATGCCGAGCGTGGCGCGCAGCATCATGATCTTGCGGCCGTAGTGGTCGGCGACCCCGCCCCAGATCGGGTTCATCACGAAGCTCACGATGTAGAACACGAGCACGGCGTTGCCGACCCACGTCTCGAGCCCGCGCTCCACGCCGAGCCCGCGCATCATCAGCGGCAGGAACGGCCACGAGATGCTGAAGCCGAGGCTGCACAGCAGGTTGGTAAGCGGGACGGCCCAGAGGTTGGTGCGCCAGCAGGGAAACCGCTGGTCTTCGGTGCTGCCTGCCGCGGGGGACTCCATGATCGGCGTGGAGATTAGCACGGCCCAGGAAGCGGTGATGCGATAATCGGCGCACCTGCCGACCATCATGAAACTGCTGCTCAGGCTTTTCCTTCTTGCCGCCGTCGCGCTGCCGGTGGGCGCGATCATCGCGGTCTGGATGTGCTTCCAGGACGCGCCGCTCATCGCGCGCAAAGCGGATATTTCGGTGGACGATATCGAAAGGGCGAAGCGCATCCTGGCGACGCACGATCCGCGCAAGGCGAGGGCGGGAACGCTGCGTACCGTCGCCCTGTCGCAGCACGACGTCGATCTCGTGCTCAACTACGCCGCCGGCCAGCTGCGCAGGGGCTCGACGCGCGTCGCGCTACAGCCCGGCATGGCGACGGTACAGGCGAGCCTGGAAATCCCGGGCAGTCCATTCGGGTCGTGGCTCAACGTGGATGCGGCATTGCGCGAGACGGGCGGCCTGCCGGCCTTCGATTACCTGAAGATCGGCACGCTGCCGGTGCCCGGCTTCGTCGCGGACCGCGCGCTCGAGCGGCTCGCGGCGCATCTCAACACGACCGCCGAAGGCAGGCTCGCGCACGACGTGGTGAAGAGCGTGAAGCTTTCGGAAGCGCAGATGCGGATAGTCTACGAGTGGCGCGACGACATACCCGACCGGGTGAGCGCGGCGCTGCTGCCGCAGGCGGACCAGGATCGCATCAAGGCCTATTCTGACCGTCTGGTCGAGGTCGCAGACAAGGCAGGCGCGGTGCGATCGGTATCGCTATCGCAATTGCTGCCGCCGATGTTCGCGCTGGCGGGAGAGCGTGCGGCCGGCGGCGACGCGGCAAAGGAGAATCGCGCAGCCATCGTAGCGCTCGCGTTCTACGCGAACGGACGCGGGCTGTCGGCGGTCATACCGGCGGCAAAGGCGTGGCGCAGGCCGGTGCAGCGGACGGTCACCTTGAACGGGCGCGGTGATTTTCCGCAGCATTTCCTGATCTCGGCGGCGATCGCAGCGGAAGCCGGCAGCCCGCTCGCGGATGCGATCGGGCTCTACAAGGAAGTGGAGGACTCGCGCGGCGGCAGCGGCTTCAGCTTCAACGACGTCGCGGCGGATCGCGCGGGCACGCGCTTCGGCGAGCTTGCCGTCAAGGCGCCGCGGAAGCTGCAGGCGGCGCTCGCGGCGGGCGCCAGGGAGCGCGACTTCATGCCCGACGTGTCCGACCTGCCGGAGTTCATGCCGGAAGCGGAATTCAAGAAGCGCTACGGCGGCATCGGCGCGCCCGCCTACCGGAAGATGATGGCGGAAATCGAGGCGAGGGTGGGCGCTAGCGCGCTGTTCCGCTAGCTGCAGAATTAGCCGCACATGAGCTGGTCACCGGTCACTGGTCACCGGTCACCGGTCACTGGTCACTGGTCACTGGTCACCGGTTCCATTCAGTTCACCGCGAAGCAATACAGCAGGCCCGCGCCGCCCGTGCCGCGCAGCGCCTCCTCGCTGCAGCCGCGCGTCGGATGCGAAGAGTTCCAGGACTTCGAGGGAGCGTCGTCGCTCAGGCCGAGGCGGTCGTGGTGGCCGACCATCGCGGCGCCGGCGCCGCTGCTCGTCCAGTTGCGGCAGGTACGGTCCTCAGTCCCCCCGATCGCCATGCCGTTCGACTGCGACCCGGTGAGGATATCGTGCATGTTGGGGGAGTCGCCGCTGCCGTTCACGAACTCCCCTTTCTCGGTCAGGGCGGTCTGCTTGTTGAGGTTGTTGTTGCCGTGCAGCTCTTCGACGCTGCGCGCAATGACCACGCCTTTCGAGTTCTGCCATGGACCCTTGCCTATGCGCTCGCGCGCGTGCTGGGTGGGCGCGGTGCCGCTGGCGCTCGTGCTGAGATAGGCCCTCCAGGTCCGCTTGCTCGCTCCCGCCGCTTCGGCGAGCGCCTGGCAATGTCCGTCAGCGCCCGCCAGGCCGCCGAAATCGGCGCCTTTGCCGGAGCCCTTGCTCGTCACGAAGAAAGACATGAAGTACTGATCGTGCAGATGGCCGACCGTCTCGCAGCCGCCAAGTACCACGAGTAGCGCGACGGCGGTGAGGATCACGCGGCGCGTTTTACGCATGGAAATCTCCGAGTTCGCAGCTCCCGGAACTTCCGGTCCGGGATGAGACAATGAGCCCGCCATCAATAGTACAGGCATCTGCGAGCCGTGTCCGCATCCCGGACCCCTCTTTACCTTACCTACGCGTTGATGCTGTTCGGTTTTGCCAGCATCAGTTCCGCACGAGTGGCGCTGTCGCTCTATGCGCTCGATCTCGGCGCCTCGGCCTCGGCGGTGGGCATACTGGTGGGGACGCTTTACGTGTTTCCGCTGCTGATCTCGTGGCCCATTGGACGCTACGCGGACCGGTTGGGCTCGCGCTGGCTGCTGCTGGCGGGCGCCGTCTGCGGCGGCTGCGCCATGCTGATTCCCTATTTCGTGCGCGAGCTGCCGGCACTGTTCGTGGCTATGACCATGCTGGGCCTGTCGTTCACCCTGTACAACGTGTTGCTGCCAAATCTCGTCGGTCTGCTCAGCGCGCCGCAGGATCACGCGCGCAACTTCAGCAACGCGAGCCTCCTGGGCTCGGCCACGCTCTTCATCGGCCCGCTGATGGCGGGGATTGCTGTAGACGTCTCGGGCCATGCGCCTGCCTGCCTGTATCTCGTGGCGCTGCACGCGGCTGCTGCGGTCGCGCTGGTTGCGCGTGGTGGAGCGCTGCCCGGTGGCAGCCGCGCTTCCGGTGCGGCGGGAGGTATGCGGGAGACGCTCGGCGATCCCGCGATGCGGCGAATACTCGCGACGAGCAGCCTGGTGCAGGTGGGCCAGGATCTCTACCAGTTCTACATCCCCGTTTATGGCCACGGGATCGGCCTCTCCGCGTCCGCGATCGGCGGACTTCTCGCCACCTTCGCCGCAGCGTCGTTCGTGGTGCGCTTTTTTCTGCCCTCGGTGGTGACGCGCTTCGGCCAGGAGCGAGTGCTTGCTATCTCGTTTTGCGTGTCGGCGGCCGGTTTCGGCCTGGTCCCGCTCTTCGAGAGCGTGATGGTGCTGGCGGCGGTCACGTTCATCTTCGGACTCGGGATGGGGTGCGGACAGCCGATCACCACGATGCTGATCTTCGGCCGCACGACCCGGGGCCGCTCGGGCGAGATCCTCGGCCTGCGGCAGAGCGTCAACAACGCCGTGCGCGTCAGCGGCCCCGCGGTATTCGGCTTTGTGGCGAGCGTGTTCGGATTGCCGGCGGTATTCTGGCTGAGCGCGCTGCTGATGGGGGGAGGGGGGTTGCTCTCCCGGGAAAGGCGTTCCAGATAAGACGTCTCAGATGAGGCGTCTCAGATAGGGCGTGCACGTAAACAGCTTGCTTGCTACGCTTTTTGGAGACGCTTTATCTGAGACGCAGTATCTGGGACGATGTACCTGAGACGCTTTACCTGAGACGCCTTTAACAGGGGAGGAACCGCAAATGAAAACCATAGACATCCACGCCCATCTCGTACCGCACTCGCTATGGAAGGCAGTCGACGCGGGAGCCGAGTGGTACGGCTTCCGCCAGGAGGCCGGCGACAAGCTCGCTGCCATCGCGGGGGGCGGCAAGCGCAACACCCTTTCCTCGCCCAAGGTGCGCTACACCACGCAGGAGCGACTGAAAGACATGGACGCGCAGGGCGTGGACGTGCAGGTCGTCTCCATCCACACGCCGTTCATGGGGTACCACCTCGACGCGGGTCAGGGCAGCGCGCTCGCGCGCACGGTCAACGACGAGATCGCCGGTATGACCCGCGAGTTTCCCAAGCGCCTCGCGGGAATGGCGACGCTGCCCATGCAGGACGTCAAGGCCGCCATCGAGGAGCTCGAGCGCGCGGTGACGCGGCTCGGATTGAAGGGCGCCGAGCTCGACACGAACGTGAACGGCGCGCAGTGGGACGAGCAGAAGTTCCTGCCGTTCTTCAAGGCCGCGGAGGCCATGGGCGCCGTGCTCTTTTTCCACCCGCAGCCGCAGAACAACTTCCTCGCTCAGCGCATCCCGCGGCACGGCCTGTCGAACAGTCTCGGCGTGTTGCTCGACGACGCGATAGTCACGGCGGTTCTCATTGCCGGGGGGGTACTGGAAGCGTGTCCGGACCTGCGCGCCTGCATCGCTCACGGCGGGGGCCCCGCGTGCTTCGTGATGGGGCGG
>DASRJL010000185.1:0-2027 GCA_035649495.1 Burkholderiales bacterium
GAGGAAGCGGGGCGAGTAGGCGCGGCCGCACATGGCGTAGTTGCCGGCGCCGTAGCTGCCGCCGATGATGACGGTGATCTTGGGCACTTGCGCGCAGGCGACCGCGGTCACCATCTTGGCGCCGTCCTTGGCGATGCCGCCCGCCTCCGCCGCCTTGCCGACCATGAAGCCCGTGATGTTCTGCAGGAACAGCAGCGGGATGCGGCGCTGGCAGGCCAGCTCGATGAAATGCGCGGCCTTCAGCGCCGTCTCGGAATAGAGGATGCCGTTGTTGGCGAGGATCGCCACGGGCAGACCCTCGATGTGGGCAAAGCCCGTCACCAGCGTCTGCGCGTAGTTGGTCTTGAACTCGTCCATCTCGCTGGCATCGACCAAGCGGGCGATCACCTCGCGCGTGTCGTATTGCGTCATCAGCGAGGCGGGCAGCACGCCCTCGAGCTCGGCCGGGTCGTAGGCGGGGGAGCGCGGCTCCCGCAGCGCGATGTCCACCGTCTTCACCGCATTCAGGTTGGCGACGATATTGCGCACGATCTCCAGCGCGTGCTCGTCGTTCAGCGCGTAGTGGTCGGCCACGCCCGACTGGCGCGTGTGCACCTCCGCCCCGCCCAGCTCCTCGGCGCTCACCGTCTCGCCGGTCGCTGCCTTCACCAGCGGTGGGCCGCCGAGGAAGATGGTGCCCTGCTTGCGCACGATGATCGACTCGTCCGACATGGCCGGCACATAGGCGCCGCCCGCCGTGCACGAGCCCAGCACCGCGGCGATCTGCGGGATGCCGAGCGAGGACAGCGTCGCCTGGTTGTAGAAGATGCGGCCGAAGTGCTCGCGGTCGGGGAACACCTCGGTGTGGTGGGGAAGGTTGGCGCCGCCGCTGTCGACCAGATAGATGCAGGGCAGCCGGTTCTCGCGGGCGATCTCCTGGGCGCGCAGGTGCTTCTTGACGGTCATCGGGTAGTAGGTGCCGCCCTTGATGGTGGCGTCGTTGCACACGATCACGCACTCGCGGCCCGAGACGCGCCCCACCCCGGTGATGATGCCGGCGCCGTGGATGTCCTTGCTGTACATGCCGAGCGCCGCCAGCGCGGAAAGCTCGAGGAACGGCGAGCCCGGATCGATCAGCCGCAGCACCCGGTCGCGCGGCAGCAGTTTTCCACGAGATGCATGCCGCTCCCTGAGCTTTTCCGGCCCGCCGGCCGCGGCTTCCGCGCGCTTCTCGGACAGATCCGCCACCAGCGCCCGCATGGCCGCGTTATTGGCCTTGAACTCGTCGGAGGCGGTGGAGATGGATGATGCGATTTTTGGCATGGTTCGTCGGCCGCCTACGATTTGACGTCCTCCAGCCGCGTGCCCCGTCCGGCACGAACGCTCCTTCGCGCGCTTTCGATGCGTCGCAGGAAGCGCTCATCGTGTTGCAGCCGGTACTCGAACCACTCTTCTTCCGATTTGAAACCGATGAGGACGCCTGCCGGCTTGCCGTGACGCGTGATGACGATGTCCTGCTTCTCGGCCTCGCGAAGCAGGTGCGAAAGGTCGTCCTTTGCCTCTGAAAGCGGGACCTCCTTCATTCTGGATTTCCGAACTGTGTCAGCCATTCATCAGCCTCCGATTTCATTACGATTGCGAGTACCTCCACCGTCTCGCCGGATACGTCATAGAATACGCGAATGTCTCCGACCCTCAGTCTGTATTGCGGCTGCCGCAAACCGCGCAGGCGCTTGATGCGACTGCGACTCGTCTTTCTCGGCTCGTGCCTCAGGTGGACTTCGAGGGCGTCGCGCAACCCGGCGCGCAGGTGCGCTTTGAGCCTCTTGAAGTCCTCGACGGCCTGCGGGGCCAAGACGATGGCGAAGGGCATTTTGGCCAGATGATAGCCAGAATCTTCGTCGCGTCAAACTGACGAGGCCTGGGTTCCGGATATTCGCGTTCCGCGAATTCCGGGATGACACTTACCTCTTCCCTTCGCCCGGCTCGGTCGGCCCGCCGGCGTCTTTCCAGGCCTTGAAGCCGCCGAGGATGTGGGCCACCGGCTT
>DASRJL010000186.1:0-30745 GCA_035649495.1 Burkholderiales bacterium
TCTCGATCATGGCCACGGCGTTGACGAATTCGGGCTGGTCGAGAAATCCCACGGGCGGGTTGCGGTAGAGCGAGGACGTCCGCGCGAGCCGCGTCTGCGGCAACGCCGCCACGCTCGAAAGCCCGCTACGGATCTGCGCCACCGGGTCGTCGAGATTGCTGCCGAGCGCTACAAAAGCAGCGATGAGTGATGAGTGATGAGTGATGAGTGGCTCCCGCCTACCGCCTTTCGCCTTCCGAGGCCGGGGCGCGTCCCCACAAACCGGAGTCCCTGCTCCGCCCCTCGACGCGCTACCCTTCCACCGTGGGCGCCGCTGCGCCTTCGCCGCCTGCCCGACTGCCGCCACTGCGCCGCCGCCTGCGCCGCCTGCGCCCTTTGCCCGGCACCGCACCCTCGCGCACCAGCATCTCGCCGCGCTCGGCTTCCCCGGCGCGCTGGAAGCGCGTCCACCACTCTCCGATCTCCGGCGCAATCTCTCCGCTTTCGCAGCGCAGTTGCAGAAAATCGTAGCCGGCGCGAAAGCGCGGATGCTCCAGCAGCCGCCACGGACGCTTGCCGAAGCGCTGCTCGAACCGCGGCTGCATGACCCAGATCTCCGTCATGTCCGCGCTGAAGCGGTGCGGAATGGCGAGCTTCTCGCGCTGCACCTGCAGCACCCGGTCGATCGCGCCGTACAGCGCGGGTATGGTGTGCTCCCCTTTCTTCTCGTTGTTCTTCCACGCGACGACGACCTCGTGCCACAGGAGCGAGGCAAAGAGAAACCCGGGCGATACCGTCTTGCCGGCCAGCACGCGCTCGTCGGTGCTCTTCAGCGCGAGCATGACGAAGCGCTCGCCGAGCGGCTGCTCCATGATGACGTCGAGCAGCGGCAGGACGCCGTGGTGCAGTCCCTCCTTGCGCAACTGCGGCACGCACTTCAAGGCGTGCCCGGACAGCAGGAGCTTCAGCATTTCGTCCATGAGCCGGGACGGCGGCACGTTGGCCAGCAGCCCGGAGAGGCGCCGTATCGGAGCGCGCGTGCGCGCATCGATCTCGAGCCCGCGGCTGGCGGCAAACCGCACCGCCCGCAGCAGGCGGATCGGGTCCTCCCGGAAGCGCTGCTCGGCATCGCCGATGAGGCGCAGCCTGCGCTTCTTCAGATCGGCGACCCCGCCGTGGTAGTCCCAGATCTCCTGCGAAGCCGGATCGTAGAAGAGCGCGTTCACGGTGAGGTCGCGTCGCGTCGCGTCCTGCTCCTGCGTGCCGAACACGTTGTCGCGCAGAATGCGCCCGTGGTCGTCCACACCGCGATCCTCGCCTTCGCCGACGGCGTTGGGCCCGCGGAAAGTGGACACCTCGACCGTCTCCGCACCGCACATCACGTGGACCAGGCGGAAGCGGCGGCCGATGACCCGGGAGCGGCGGAAGAGCGCCCGCACCTCCTCCGGCGTCGCATCGGTGGCGATGTCGAAGTCCTTCGGCCTGCCCCCGAGCAGCAGATCGCGAACGGCGCCGCCGACGACGAACGCGGCGTAGCCGTGGCTCTGCAACGTCTGGGTCGTGCGCAAGGCGCAGGGGCTGATCGCGTCCCGGGCAATGTTGTGCTTGCCGTGGGGGATGATCTTCGGTTGCGCGGCCCTGAAAAAGCGGCCGGAGAAGACCTTGCCGAGGAAGCGGGTGATCATCTAGAAAAGGTTACGGTCGCCAACTGAGAGTATACCCACTCGACCCTGAACCCTGACCACCGGACAGCGGCCTCCGAGAGGCAATCGGACATTCAATTGCAATCATGTCGGCCGCTCTGCGCGTCACCCGGGGGTGCCGCTGCGACTCGGTGTGCGCAGCAGGGTGCGGGAGCAGCGAGCAGGCCTGGCAAGTGGAAGCACATGCGACGCAGCGGCTCCGCGTCCCGTCCCGCACCACCGTTCCGGAGACCGAGGCCGGGCCGCATCCCCGGAAACCGGGGCCCCTGCTCCGCCCCCTCGACGCGCCTGCTCACTGGTCACCAAGACTTATGACAGGCCACCCCAGCCGCTCCGCGTGCGCGCGCAACGTCTCATCCGGATCGACGGCCACCGGGTGGGTGACACGGGAGAGCAGCGGCAGGTCGTTCAGGGAGTCGCTGTAGAACCACGACTCGGAGAACGAGGCGAGCGTCCTCCCCCGCGCCGCAAGCCACGTTTCCAGGCGCTCGACCTTGCCTTCGCGAAAGCAGGGTGTGCCCGAGACCGCGCCCGTGAACTCGCCGCCGCGCTCCTCGGGCTCGGTCGCAATCAACTCCGGTATTCCGAACGCGGCGGCGATCGGGCCGGTGACGAAGGTGTTGGTCGCGGAGATCAGGACGCGGAGATCGCCAGCGTGGCGCGCCACGAGCGCCCGCGCCGCCGGCCGCATGATGGGCAGGATCTTGCGCGACATGAACTCGCGGTGCCACGCGTCGAGCACGGTGCGCGGATGGCGCGACAGAGGCTTCAGCTGAAAGTCGAGAAACTCGCGGATGTCGAGCATGCCCGCCTTGTACTGCTCGTAGAACGCCTGGTTGCGGGCCTCGTACACCTCGCGGTCCAGCACCCCCTGCTCGATCAGGAATTGCGCCCATTCGAAGTCGCTGTCTCCGGCGAGCAGCGTGTTGTCGAGATCGAAGAGAGCCAGGCGCCCGGTCAACCCGTGCTCCCCGACGCCGGATCGCGTACTGCCGAGCCCGCATCCTCTCTGCGCGCGAGCAGTTCCCGCGCCAGCGGCACGGTGACCGGTCGCTTCGTTTCGAGCGAGTAGCGGTCGAGCGCATCCACCATGGCGACGAGCGAAGCGATATCGCGCCGCGCGCGCGTCAGCAGGAAATCGCGCACCTCCGACGGCAGGCGAAACCCGAGCGCCTCGGCCCGCTGGTCGAGGGCACGTCCTTTTTCCTCGTCCGTCAACGCGGCCACGTGGTACACCAGGCCCCACGCCAGACGCGTCGCCAGGTCTTCGCGCAGTGGGAGCTGCGCCGGCGGCGCGCCTCCGGACGCCACGAGCATGCCCTGGCGCTCGCGCAGCCGGTTGTAGAGATGGAACGCCGCAATCTGCGCTTCCGGGTCGAGTCGATCGACGTCATCGAGCACGACGTAATCCGACCGCTCGACGTCGTCAGGCATGCCGGCCCCCGGGGCGCAGGAAACATGCGCCGCGGCAAGCCCGGCGCCGCACATCGCGTGCAGGGCGCCCTTGAGCAGGTGGCTGCGCCCGCAGCCCGCAGCACCCCAGAGATAGATAAAGCGTTCCGGCACGCCGCCGCCTGCCAGCGAGCGCAGGCGCTCGACGAGCTCGATATTCCGGCCCGCGATGAAATTGTCCAGCGTCGGAGGGGCGGGCGCGGTGATTGCGAGCGCGAGCTGTCTCATCGATTCGGGAGCCGCGAGGCCACGCGTACGGTAAAATTCGGCGCAATATCTTATCCCAGATTCTTCGTTGCCTTCGTATTTCATTTTGTGTGACGCAGCCTGACGAGCAGCGATCGTTCACCTACCGCGACGCCGGGGTCGACATCGACGCCGGCGACGAGCTGGTGGAGCGCATCAAGCCGTACGCGAAGCGGACCATGCGGCCCGAGGTGCTCGCCGGCATCGGCGGGTTCGGCGCGCTGTGCAGGATACCGGCCGGCTACCGCGAACCGGTGCTGGTGTCCGGTACCGATGGCGTCGGAACCAAGTTGAAGCTCGCGTTCGACCTCGACCGCCACGACACCATCGGCATCGATCTCGTCGCGATGAGCGTCAACGACATACTGGTGCAGGGGGCGGAGCCGCTCTTCTTTCTGGACTACTTCGCGTGCGGCAAGCTCGCCGTCGAGACCGCCGCCGCCGTGGTCAGGGGCATCGCCGCGGGCTGCGAGCAGGCGGGCTGCGCGCTGATCGGCGGCGAGACCGCGGAAATGCCCGGCATGTACCCCGCCGGCGAGTACGACCTCGCCGGGTTTGCGGTCGGCGTGGTCGAAAGAAGCGGGATTATCGACGGTTCGACGATAGCCGCCGGCGACGCGGTGCTGGGGCTCGCTTCCAGCGGCGCGCATTCCAACGGCTACTCGCTGATACGGCGGATCGTGGGCGCGCGGCGGGAAGACCTGGCCGCGGACTTCGACGGCCGGACGCTGGGACAGGCGCTCCTCGAGCCCACGCGCATCTACGTCAAGTCCGTGCTTGCGCTTCTGCGCGCCATGCCCGTGAAGGGCCTCGCCCACATCACGGGCGGCGGGCTCGTCGACAACGTGCCGCGCATCCTGCCCGGGCACCTGTGCGCAGGACTCGAGCGCGGGAGCTGGACGCCGCCGCCGCTCTTCGCCTGGCTCCAGAAGAACGGCAACGTCGCGGAAACCGAGATGCTGCGCGTGTTCAACTGCGGCATCGGCATGGTGGTAATCGTCGCCGGGCAGGATGCCGGGAAAGCAAGCGGGCTGCTGCGCTCCACCGGTGAAACCGTGTGGCGCATCGGCACGGTGCGCGCGCGCGCGCCCGGCGAGGAACAGATCGTCGTCGCATGACAGGCCCCATCGTCGTCCTGATCTCGGGGCGCGGCAGCAACATGCTGGCCATCCTCGAGGCCATGCCGGCGTTCGACGTCGCAGCGGTGATCAGCAACGAGCCCCTGGCCGCCGGCCTCGAGGTCGCGCGGCGGCGAGGTGTCGCCACGCGGATCGTCGATCATCGGGCTCACGCGGACCGCGCCGCATTCGACGCGGCGCTGGCGCGGGAGATCGATTCCTTTTCTCCGAAGCTCATAGTTCTCGCCGGATTCATGCGCATCCTGACCGACGCGTTCGTGATCCGCTACGGCGGCAAACTCGTCAACATCCACCCGTCGCTGCTGCCGGCGTTCCCGGGGCTCAACACGCACCGCCGGGCGCTCGAGGCCGGTGTGCGTATCCACGGCTGCACCGTGCATTTCGTGACCCCCGAGCTCGACGGCGGGCCGATCATCGCGCAGGCGGCAGTCCCGGTCGCTCCCGACGACACCGAGGAAACGCTCGCGGCGCGCGTGCTGGCGCAGGAGCACAGGATCTACCCGCAGGTCGTGCGCTGGATCTGCGATGGCCGTGTCGGGCGGGCGCCCGGCGGTCTCGTCACCATCAGGCAGGCCGGGGTGGCGAGCGGAGCGCTCGCGTGCCCGCCTCTCGACGGGAACTGAACTCCCGCCGGCGCGGCATTGTCCGTACCTCCGTGACCATCCCTCACCAGGCGTTTCCCGGATGATTCCCGCCCTACGCTTTACCGTCGCGCTGCTCGGCATGGCAGTCGGCAGCGCCGCTGGCGCGGCCCAGCCGCCCCGTACCCTGTCCGCCAGCTACAACCTCTATCTGAACGGCGCCCACGTCGCCGTAGTGAACGAAACCTACGAAGCACGGAACTCGAGCTACCGCATCGTCAGCGAAAGCGTTCCGCTGGGCGCCCTCGCGCTCCTCCAGAAACCCGCCAAGGTGGTAAGCAACGGCCGGCTCACCGCGGAAGGGCTGCGCCCGGAGCGCTTCGAGGGACGCAGTATCGGCAGAGGGCAGGTCATGGCGGAGTTCGACTGGCCCGGAGAACGGCTCTCGTTCGGGCGCGATGGGAAGATCGAGACGGTCGCGCTGCCGCCCGGGACCCAGGATCGGCTCTCGATCATGTACCAGTTCATGTTCCAGCCGCCCAATGGGCGCGAGAAATTCGATCTTGCGATGACCGACGGCCGCCGGCTTCAGCATTACCATTACGCTGTCACGCGCGGGGTCGAGATCGAAACCCCGCTGGGGCGCATGGATACGTTGCACCTCGTCAGGCAAGCGGGCCCGGACGCGAGCGGCAACGAGATCTGGCTGGCGCCGGACCGGCATTTCCTGCCGGTGAAGATGGTGATACGCGAGGACAACGGCACGCGTTACGAGCAGGTGGTAACCCGCATCGAGGCGCGTTAATCAGGTGAACACGCGCCTACGCCTTGCCACGGCCGCCGCCGTCTCAGCGGGGCTGCACGCGCTCCTCATCTCGGGCGGCTGGCTGCAGCCGCCCAGTCCTCCCGGCGAGCGCCTGCCGCTGGAGGCGCGCCTGGCGCCGGCGCCGCCCCTGGCGCAACCCCTGCCGCCGCGCCCGCCTTCGAAAGCGCCTGCCCCACGCCGGGCCGCGCCTCCTGCCGCCACCTCCGCTCCCCCGGTATTCGCCCAGGCTCCGACCGTGCAGTCCGTGGAGCCGCAGGCAGAGCGGCCCGCCGAATCCCCTGAACCCGCTCCTGCCGCCGCCGGCCAGGCCGACCCCCCCGCCGACCAGCCCTCCATAGCCGCGGGTCCCGACCCTGCATCCGTGCGCAGCCTGCCGCGGAAAGGAACGATCACGTACACGCTGAGCGGCAACGGCTTCGACGTCGGCAAGGCGGTCCAGTCGTGGGAAGTGGGCGCGGGCAGCTACAAGCTGGCGAGCGACGCCGAAACGACGGGCATCGTGGAAGTGTTCCGCCCGCAGCGTCTGCGCTGGCTCAGCAAGGGGACGGTCACACGCCAGGGACTCAGGCCTGAATCGTTCCTCGTCAGCCGCACGCGCCGCGGCCAGACGGAGGCCTCCGAGGCGCAGTTCAACTGGAAGACAGGCAGCCTGATCTACGGCCCCGCAGGGGAGCGCGCCACGGCCGCCCTGCCCGGCGATACCCAGGACATCATGAGCTTCATCTATCAGTTGGCGCTCGTGCCCCTCGCACCCGGCCGCTACCGGCTGCCGATTACGACCGGCTCGAAGTTCGACACCTACGACATCGAGGTACGCTCCGAGGAGGATATCGAGACGCCGCTCGGGACGCTGCGAACCCTGCCGGTAAGGCAGCGGCAGCGGCCGGGAACGGAGAGCATCGAGATCTGGCTGGCGGCGCAGTACCGCTACCTGCCCGTGAAAATCCGCTACTTCAACCGCGACGGCAACCCGGTCGGTGAGCAGATCGCGAGCGATATACGGGTTTCCGAAGACTGAAACCAAGGATGAAGGATGAACGTGGAAGGATGACCTTTGTCCCGGCCTTCGCTACTCTCGGCCGGTCACTCCCCCGACCGGGCGGAGCGAAAGGGAGGAGCGCTCGAGCACGAGCGAAGCGTGGGTCATCCCTCATCCCTCATCCCTCATCCTTCGAGTGATGGCCATCACTCGCATCCAGCTCGATGCCGCGGCCGAAGCGCTGGCGCTGGCGCTGCGTTTCGACCGGCCCGCGGATGCCGTGCTCCACGACTTTTTCGGCGCGCGCCGTGTACTCGGCGCCCACGATCGCGCGTTTGTCGCCGACGCCGTGTATGGCGTGCTGCGGCGCAAGCGGACCGTCGATCGGCTCGCCCCCGATGGCACCCCGCGGCAGCTGCTTCTCGCCTGGCTCGTGCGTCCGGCGGGCATCAGCGTGCGGGAAATAGCCGGCCTGCTCGAGCCCGGCGAGCAGGAATGGATAGTGCGCGTGCGGGCGGCGCCGCTCGACGCTCCGGACATCGCGACGCGCGCCGAGCTGCCGGACTGGGTCGCCGACCGTCTTGCAGGGATGCTCGGAGAGGAGGGCCTGCTGGCCGCTGCCCGCGGGCTCAACCAGCCCGCGCCGCTGGACCTCCGGGTCAATACCCTCGTGGCGCAGCGGGACGAGGTACTGCCGGAGCTGGCCGCGAGCGGCATTACGGGCGTGGCCACCCCGCATTCGCCGGTCGGAATACGGGTACAGGGCCGGCCACCGATCAATCGTCACGCCCTGTTCACCAGGGGCGCCGTCGAAGTGCAAGATGAAGGCAGCCAGCTGCTTGGATACCTGGTGGCGCCCCGCCGCAACGACCTCGTCGTGGATTTCTGCGCCGGCGCCGGCGGCAAAAGCCTGTTGCTCGGCGCGCTGATGCGCTCGCGGGGCCGCATTCATGCGTTCGACACCTCCGCCGCCCGCCTCGCCCGCCTGAAACCGCGTCTGAAACGCTCCGGCCTGTCCAATCTGCACCCGCACGTCATCGCCGGGGAATGGGACCTGCGCGTGAAGCGGCTGGCGGGCAAGGCCGACCGCGTCCTCGTCGATGCGCCGTGCAGCGGACTGGGGACGCTCCGCCGCAACCCCGACCTCAAATGGCGGCAATTGCCGCACTCGGTCAGTGAGATGAGCCTCAAGCAGGCGGCCATCCTCCGGGCAGCGGCGGGGCTCCTCAAGCCGGGAGGCCGGCTGACCTATGCCACGTGCAGCCTTCTGCCCGAGGAGAACGAGGAGGTCGTCGCCGCATTCCTGCGGGAACACAGCGAATTCAAGATCCTCCATTGCGGCGAGCTGCTCGGGCAGCAGGGGATTTCCATCGATACCGGCGACTACCTGCGGCTGTGGCCGCACCTGCACGGCACGGATGGATTTTTCGCCGCAGTGATCGAGAAATCCTCGTGAATAAGACGATTTCTTGACTTGGGACATGACTCGGGCCCTCCGCTGTGACTAATATCACGATTGCAACTGCCTGCCGGAACTTCAAATCCGACGGGCGGCCGGGCGCAACGGCATACGTGGCCCAAAGATTGCTGAATCATCAGCCTGCCTTCGGGCGCAAGGCTGCGCACGCCCCGTCCGGAATGCCATCGCCCATGGGCAGGGGCGAAATGTCAGCGGAACTGTTGAAGAATGGCCAATCGGGAATCGGGAACCAGCGCGGAGACGAACGCGCGTCCGGGAAGCTGGGTGCGCACAACGCTCTCCTTGCTGAAGGCGCCGGGCTGGTTTCCCTGCCTCGTCCTCGGCCTGGGCGTCGTGCTGTCGCTGGCGGTGTGGCGCTCTTCTTCCACCGTCATCGAGGCCCAGATCGCGGCGGAGCTGAAGGACCGGTCCACCCAGGCGAAGAGCGCGTTCGACCGCCACGTTCTTGAATACGTTTACGCCGCGCACAAGCTCCAGGGCGCGCTCGAGGCCTCCGATTCCGTTACGCGCAAGGACTTCGCGCGGTACGTCCAGTCGAGCGGGATCGCGGACAATTTCCCCGGTTTCCTGTCGCTGCAATTCGCGCGCCACGTGCCAGGCAGCGCGCGCTCCCGGTTCCTCGCCGAGGTCCGCGGCGACCGCAGCCTTCAGCCCGAGGGCTACCCGAACTTCGCGATAAAGCCCGACGGCGACCGGCCCGAATACCTGGTCGTCGACTTTGTCGAACCGTTGCAGGGCAATGGTGCGGTGTTCGGACTCGACGTGCTTTCCGTGCCCGAACAGCGCGCCGCGGCGGAGCGGGCCCGGGATTCCGGCCAGGCGGTTGCAACAGGTCCACGGCCCGCCGAAGGCGCCGGCCCGTCCGATCGTCGATTCACCCTGTATCTGCCCGTCTACCGGAGCGGCATGCCGCGCCACACCGTGGTACATCGCCGCCAGGCTTTCGCAGGACTCGTGGGCGCGGAGTTCGGCACCACCGAGTTCATGCAGCCGCTGGCGGACCGCGATGCCTTCCGGAATGTCCGCGTCGTGATTCGCGACCTCGGCCTGTCGGGCAGCGCGGGCGAGCCCGAGAACCTGGTGTTCGACAGCGCGCACACGGGCGCGTCCGGCGCGCCGGCGCTGCGCGATCCGGGGCAGGGCGAACGGCCGTACAGCGAAACGGCGAAGATGGACGTGGGTGGCCGGACCTGGGCCGTGACGTTCCAGGTCGCGGCAAGGCCCGGGACCGGCACGCAGGCCGCATTACCGCTGGTACTTCTTGCCGGCGGGATTTTCGCGAGCCTGCTCCTGTGCGTGCTGGCGTGGTCGCTCTCGACGTCCCGCGACCGCGCGGTCCTGCTCGCGACGCGCATGACCGAAGGATTGCGCGACAGCGAAGCGCGTGCCCGCATCGTCGGCGAAATGCTTCCGATCCCGATGCTCACGGCCCGGCTCGAGGATGGAGCCGTCGTCAGCATGAACCAGCGGGCAGTGGAGCTGTTCGGGGTGAGCGCCGAATCGGCCGCCGGCACGCCGATTGGCGATTTTTGCGTGGATTCCGCGATGTGCAAGCGCCTGATCGCGAAGATCCACCGCGACGATCACGTGCGCGACTTCGAGCTGCAGCTGAAATCGGCGAACGCCTCCCCGATCTGGGTCCTGCTCTCCGCCCGGACCATTCAGCACCAGGGCGAGCGCGTGCTGCTCATGGCACTGGTCGACATGTCGGACCGCAAGCGCGCCGAGGAGGCGCTGCGCGCGAGCGAGCAGGAATTTCGTCTCATCGCCGAGAGCAGCGGCGACATGATCGCCGTGGTGGATACGGCCGGGCAGCGGCTCTACAACAATCCGTCGTATACCCGGATTCTGGGCGACCCCGGCGACCTCGCCGGCTCGGACTCGTTCCAGGACATCCATCCGGAGGACCGGGATCGCATCCGCAGGCTCCTGCTCGACACGGTCGCGACCGGCCAGGGCCATCGCGCCCAGTATCGTTTCCTGCAGAGGAACGGGAACGTCTGCTACATCGAGTCTCAGGGCAATGCAATCCGCGACGAGACCGGGAAGGTGTCGCGCCTGGTGGTCATATCGCGCGACATCACCGAGCACAAGCTCGCCGAGGAGAAGATCCGGCACCTTGCGCACCACGACGCGCTCACCGGATTGCCCAACCGCGTACTGCTGAGGGACCGCCTGGAGCAGGCCATCGCGCAGGCCCAGCGCAACCGCACGCAGATGGGGGTGATGCTGCTCGACCTGGACCGCTTCAAGACGATCAACGACACCTTCGGGCACGAGGCGGGAGACGATGCGCTGCTGGCGGTCGCCGAGCGGCTGCGGGCGAGCGTCCGGCGCGTCGATACCGTGGCGCGCCTGGGAGGGGACGAGTTCGTGGTGGTCCTGCCCTCGATCCGGGGCGCGGTGGACGCCGAGCAGGTCGCGCGCAAGATCATCGAGTCGATGACCGAGCCGCTCGCGATCAGGGACGAGACGGTGAGCGTATCGGTGAGCATCGGCGTCTCCATCTGTCCTGCCGACGGCACCGATACCACCGCGCTGATGAAGCGTGCCGACCTGGCGATGTACCGCGCCAAGCAGAAGGGGCGCAACCAGTACGTCCAGTTCTCGGAGAAATTCGACGCGGACGGCCAGAACCTGGCCTCAGACCAGTAAGACGCTCCGGCGCGTCAGCGAGGACTGGGGGCATCCTTCATCCCGCGGCCTCTGCAGCGACATCTGAAATACCGAGACCTGCATGTCGCCGCGCTGTCCCTCATCTTCGGCCTTCCTTTTTCATGCGTTCCGCCGCCTGCTCGACCGGCTCGGGTCGGGCGAAGAGATAGCCCTGCACTTCGTCGCAGCGCAGGAGCCGCAACAGGTTCGTCTGCTCCCGGGTTTCGACACCCTCCGCGACGACCTTCAGGTTCAACGCGCGCGCGAGTGAAATGATGGTCGACACGATCGCCATCTGCTCGGCCCCCTGCGCCATCGGGGCGATGAACGAGCGGTCCACCTTCAGCGAATTGATCGGCAGCTTGGCGAGGTAGGAGAGCGAGCAATAGCCCGTCCCGAAGTCGTCCATCGCCACGTTGAGGCCCATCTCCTGCAGTGCCTTCAGCTTGCCGATATTGCCCTCGATGTCCTCCATCAGCATCGATTCGGTGATCTCGATGTCGATGTGCCGGAACCCGCCGGTCTCGGCGAGCGCCGCTCTCACCTCCTCCACGAACTCCCCGCGCCGCAGCTGCACCGCGGAGACGTTGACCGCGATGCGCGGCGGGTCGAGTGCCGCCGCCCGCCACGCCGCATGGTCCTGCGCCGCGCGCCGCAGCGCCCAGCGCCCCACTTCCAGGATCATCCCCGTGGCCTCGAGTACCGGGATGAACTCCCCGGGCGCGATGAGCCCCCGCTCGGGATGCCGCCACCGGATGAGCGCTTCGAACCCGCAGATACGCCCACCGGCAAGGTCCATGCGCGGCTGGTAATAGAGCACGAACTGCTCCTCCAGCACCGCCCGGCGCAGGTCGTTCTCGAGCTTCAGCTGCTCGGCGACGCGGGCGTTCATCTGCGGCGCATAGAACAGGTACTGGTTCCCGGTGCGCTTGGCGTCCTTCAGCGCCGCCTCGGCGTTGCGCAGCAGGCTCTCGGCGTCCGCCCCGTCCGATGGATAGAGCACCACGCCCGCGCGCGCCGCGATGCGCAGGTCGCTGCCGCTCACCGCGTACGGCCGCCCCGCGGCCCCGGCCAGGATCTGCTCGAGCAGATGCACGACTTCGGCCGCCCCCTCCGTGCGGCGCGAGGCGACGGCGAAGTAGTCGCCGCCCACGTGCGCGAGGATATCGGTCTCCCCGAGCGTGGCTTTCAGCCGGAGGGAGAACGCCCGCAGCAGCCCGTCGCCGGCCTGCCGTCCGAGGGTATCGTTGATGTGCCGGAAGCGTTCGATGTCGAGCATCATGACGGAGAACACCTTCTCGTCGCGCCGCGCCAAGGAGACACGCTGCTCCAGCCGGTCCTGGAACAGCGTGCGGTTGGGCAGCCCCGTCAGCACGTCGTAGTACGCGAGATAGCTGAGCTGCTCCTCCTTGCCGATGTGATCGAGGGCGAACGAGATGTCGTCGGCCAGCCCCGTGAGCAGCTTGACCTCCTCATCGTCGAAAAAATCGGGTTCCTTTGCGTAGAGCGTCATCGTCCCGACCACCGCGGCTTCCACCACCAGCGGCAGCGAGATGACGGAGCGGTAGCCGCACCGGATAGCTTCCGCCCGCCGCTCGCCTCCGACTTCGGGCTCCCGGGTGATGTCGTTGCAGAATACGGGGCGGCCCTCCTCGATCAGGCGCGCGATCATGCCGCGGCTCTGCGGCACGCTGCCGCGCAGGATCAGCCCGTTGCTCATCAGGGTGGAGTCCGCCGCCAGGCCGGCGCCCGCGACCGGCGTGATCTCCAGGCTCGCCGCCTCGTACCGGCCGATCCACGCCATCCCGAAGCCGCCGTGCTCGACGGCGATCCGGCACGCCTCCTCGAAGAGGTGCTGGCGGTCGCGAATGCGCACGATCGCGGCGTTGATGTCGGAGAGCACCGCCAGAATCCGGTTGAGGCGTCCTATCCGGAGCTCCTGCAGCTTGCGCTCGGTGATTTCGGTGGCCACGACGAGCACCATGTCGACCGTGCCGTCGGCGCCGATCACGGGCCGCTTGCTGACCTGGAACCAGCGGTCGTTGCCCTGCTGGTCCCGCACAAACTGCTCGGGAATGACGACCTCGCGCCGGGTGGCGAAAACCTCGAGATCCGTCCGGCGCGAGCGTTCCACCAGTTCCGGGTCCGCGCTGAAGTCGGCGCTGGTCCTGCCGAGCACGTCCTCGACGGCGCATCCGTAGGCCTCGGCGAGCGCCTGGTTGGCCAGCGTGAAGCGGCCTTCGCGGTCCTTCGCGAAGATGCGCGCCCGGTCGAGATCGATCACCTGCCTCAGGAAGGCGCGCTGGCGCTCGATTTCCTCCTCGGCCTTGCGCCGCGCCTTGCGTTCCTCCGCTTCCTGCATCGCGCGCCGCACCACGGGGCCGAGCCGCCCGAGCCGGTCCTTCAGCACGTAGTCGGTCGCTCCGCGCCTCATCGCCTCGACCGCGCGGTCCTCGCCGATGGTCCCGGACACGAATACGAACGGAATGTCGGTCGATTTGGCGCGCGTGAGATCGAGCGCCGTCAGGCCGTCGAACGCGGTCGGCATGCTGAAGTCCGACAGGATGAGATCCGGCGTGAACTCGATCAACGCGCGCTCGAACTCCGGCTCGCGCTCGACGCAGCGCGCCGTGAACCTGATCCCCGCCCGCCGCAGCTCGCGCTGGCAGAGCTCCGCGTCCGCCGGCGCGTCTTCGACGATCAGGACCCTGATTTCCCGCTCGTCCACGTTGTTCCTCAGGGGAGCATCAGGGAGAGAAACGCGCTCACGGCGTCGGCGTCCGGTTGATCGCCAGCCAGTAGTACCCCGCCTGCCGCGCGAGCTCGGCGAGGGCGTTGAAATCCACCGGCTTCACCACGTAGCTGTTCACCCCCATGTCGTAGGTCCGCGCGACGTCCCTTTCCTCCTGGGACGAAGTCATGACCACCACGGGGATGCGCTTCGTCTTCTCGTTCGCTTTCACCGCCTTCAGAACCTCCAGGCCGTCCACCTTCGGCATCTTGAGGTCGAGCAGAACGAGTCGGGGGACGGTGTCCTCGCGCCCGGCGTAGTCGCCGGTCCGGAACAGGAAATCAAGCGCCTCCTGCCCGTCCCTCACCCACAGGAGCTTGTTCGCGAGCCCGCCGTTCTTGAGGGCGCGCGTCGTGAGCTCCGCGTCGAGCGCGTTGTCCTCGACGAGAAGAATCTCTATCTGCTCGAACTCACTCATGTACCTGCTCCTTCGGTAGCGTGAAATAGAAAGTGGCTCCTTCGTCGGGCTTGCCGTCGGCCCATACCCGTCCGCCGTGCCGCACGACGATCCGCTCCACGAGGGCGAGTCCCACGCCGGTTCCCGGAAACTCGCTGGAGCTGTGCAGGCGCTGAAACACGCCGAAGAGCTTCGTCCGGTAGCGCGGGTCGAAGCCCGCGCCGTTGTCGCGGACGTAGTAGACGTGCTCGCGCTCGTCGCTGATCGCGCTCACCTCGATCCGCGGACTGGGCCGCTTCGAGCTGAATTTCATCGCGTTGGAGAGCAGGTTGGCCCAGACCTGCCCCACGAGCACCCGGTCTCCCTTCGCCCGCGGCAGGACGCCCAGGTAGAAGTCCGGACGCGCGCCCTCGTAATGGCCGTTCAGCCCCGCGAAGGTCGTTTGAGCCAGCTCGGTCATGTCGAGCTCGTTCATCTGCATCGTCTTGCGGCCCAGGCGCGAGAAGGCGAGGAGCTCGTCGATCAGCTGCCCCATGCGCGCCCCTTCGCTCTGGATCACTTCGAGCTTTCTGCGCGCCTCCGCGTCGAACTGCCGCCCGTGGTCCTCTATCAGCAGCTTCGAAAAGCCGACGACGGCGCGCAGCGGCGCGCGCAGGTCGTGGGACACCGAGTAGCTGAAGCCCTCCAGCTCCTTGTTGGCCGCCTCGAGCTGCGCGGTGCGGTCGGTCACGCGCTGCTCCAGCTCGGCGTTCAACCTCGCCCGCTCCTCGTCCCCCTGTCGGCGCTCGGCCATTTCGCGCTCGAGCGAGCGGTTCGTGGCCTCCAGCTCCTCCGCCCGCCGGCCGATCTCGGCCAGCATGTCGTTGAACGCATCCACCAGGGAGCCCATCTCGTCTTCCGTCGTCCGCGCCGCCCGCAGCGAGAAATCCCGGCGCTCCATGACCTCGCGAGCCACCGCCGCCGTGTCGAGGATCGGCTTGGTGAGAGTCGTCAGCAGCCAGGCCGAGACAAGCAGCGCCACCAGCAGGCTCAACGCCGTCACGATGGCGAATATGCCGAGGTAGTCCGTCAACCGCGCCAGCCAGTTGTAGTCCGACTTCAGGTACACCGTGCCGAGGATCTCGTTGTTTTCCTCGACCCGCAGGAACAGCACGAAGTGGTCCCCCTCGATCCGCGATCCGCTCGCCCCGGGCAGGCGCGGCAACACGGGACTCGCGTTGCCATCGCGCGCGTAGGTCGCGAACGGCTTGCCGCGCGCATTGTAGATGGCGGCGGAAGCGATTTCGGGCTTCGCCTTCAGCAGCAGCAGGTATTCGCGGGCCACCTTCGGATCGTCGAACGCGAGCGCCGGCGCGCTCGCCCGGCCCAGTATCTCCGCCTGCGTGACGAGATCGGAGAGGCCCGCCTGCCGGTAGTCGCGCAGGTCGAATATGACCAGGGCGACGCCGGCGACCAGCAACGCCGCAAGCGTCGTCGCCAGGACGACCAGCGCCAGCTTGAGTCGAATCGAGCGCGCCACGCGCTGGAGCATGTTCAGGGCCCTGTTCGTACCTGCTGGGCCACGGCGAGCAGCCGCGAGGAGAGCCTCAACCGGCTTTTCTCCGCGGAGTCGAGCGCAATCTCGAAACGCACCCGGCGCTCCGCCACCACGAAGTTGATGACGCTACCCTGAGCAAGCGCGCCATCGGATTCGGTCACCGTCAATATCGAGCGCTGCTGGGCAGCCGGCGCCAGCTGGGCAAGGCGCGCGCTCTCGCCTTTTCCCACGAAAAGGATGTGAACCCCGTCGAGCGATTCGCCGGCCTTCATGCGGCGCACCGTCACCGGCCGATCGTTCGCCGTGCGTCCGGCCACCGCCTGCGCCAGCTCGGCGGCGAGCGGGTCGGCGCCCACGACCCCGATCGTGACCGGCGTATCCGGTTTCGCGAACGACGCGGCGGGCCAATCGATGTAGCTGATGAACTTGTACAGGAACGCCGCCTTGACCCGCACCTCCAGCTGGGCGGCGTCCTCCTGGGCCCACGCGCTTCCGCCCGGCCACCCTGCCGCGCCGGCAAGCATGCCCGCGGCTGCGATCAGAAGCAGGCGGCGTAGCGGACGGATCGAACGAGTCGCGAGGCTCATAGCCGCCATTGCAGCTTGACGAAGAAGGCCCGCTCGAATTCGCTGCGCGTCGCCGCCGCGCCGAACTCGGGATGCGACGGGTCGAACAGGTTCTGGAGCGTGAGAGAAACGTCGAAATCACGCGTGACGCGCCATCCCAGGCGCGCGTCCACGGCGGTGTACGACGGCACCGTGGGATTCGGCAGCGCGCCGCTGTGGCGCACGATCACGTCGAGATCGTGCCGCGGGGAAAGATCGATGGAAGCACGCAGCAGCCATTGATGGTTGGGGTCGTTGCCGACGGCGCTGACGCCGTTCGGGTCCCGGCTGTCCGGTTTCAGCTTCAAATGCTCCTTCAGCAGCAGCAGGCCGCCGGAGAGGCGCACGGCTTTGGTGAATTGATACGTGGTCCACGCCTCCACGCCGTGGGTGGTGCCTTCGATCTTGTTGTCGATCACGAAGACGCCTCCGGGCGCCGGCTCCAGGCTGCGCAGGCGATCGAAGTCGTGGTGAAAAGCGGTGACCGAGTACGACCAGCTCGAGGACGGCTGGGCGCGATAACCGGCCTCGATGACGTTGGCTATCTCCGACTTGAAGTTGGGCCCGCCCGCGAGCAGAAACGGCGCCACGCCCGGGATGAACAGCTCGCGGTCGAGCCGGGACGGCGCGCGCACCGCCCGCGACAGCGCGCCCCACACCAGCTGTCCGGCGGCGGGCTTCCAGGCGAGCCGGGCGCCGGGAAGAAAGTCCCACCCGGTATAGGTGTTGCTCTCCGCCTTGGCGCCGAGCGTCAGCTCGAGCCCCTGGGCGAGGTCGATCTCATCCTGCACGAAGACGTTCGCCCAGTTCAGCTTCTTGTCCGCGGGCAGGAAGGCGAGTCCCAGGCTGTTCTGGACCCGGTCGCTCGCGTGGCGGTAACCCGCGCCCCACAGCAGCCGGTGCGCGCCCATCTGCCGGACTGCGTACTGGAACTCCAGATCCAGGATGTCGAGGTTCTCCTTGAAAGCGCCCGGCTGGTCCCGCAGCGTGTGGTCGAAATAGGTCTGAACGCGTATCTCCGACCCGCCGGAAAGCTGTTGATTCCACCGGCCGACAAGGTTGGCACCTTCGATCCTCGTCTTTCCCGGCGCGGCCTGCTCTAGGTCGCCGCGGTAGAGATCGCCCTGCACCGTGGCGTTCCTGTCGCCGCCGTTCCAGTCGGCGCGGAAGCCCGCCTGCCCCTTGTTCCACCCGTCGCGCACCTCGGTGCCGTTGGCCCGCTCCGTGTTGTCGCGCTCGAAACCCCTGGCGTAGACGCGGTAGCTCCCGTCGGCGCCCAGCTTTCCGCCGTAGCGCGCCGACCCAGCGGTCCGGGCGTTGCCGGCGCCGGCGTTCAGGAGCACGCCCTGGGTATCGCGCGCCGGGCGGGTGATGACGTTGATGACGCCGTTCACGGCATTGGCGCCCCACAGCGTCGCGCCCGGGCCGCTGATCACCTCGATGCGCTCCACGTCGTCCAGAATCACGCCGTTGGAGTCCCAGAACACGCCGGAAAAAAGCGGGGTGTAGACGGCGCGTCCGTCGATCAGGACGAGCAGCTTGTTGCCGATCGCGTTGTTGAAGCCGCGGGCGCTGATGGCGTAGCCGCTCGCGCTGGTGCGCGCCACCTGCAGGTTCGGCGCGAGGCGCAGGGCCTCCGGCAGGCTGTTGACGCCTGCGCGCCGGATGTCGTCGGCCGTGATGACGTAGATCGACGCGGGAGCGTCCGACAGGCGCTCGGCGCGCCGCGAAACGGAGGTCACCTCGATGTTGGCGAGCTGCTCGAGGGACAGGTCCGTGAGGTCGGCAACCTGCGTCACGGCCGGGAACGCCGATTCAGCCGCGAGAGCGAAGCACACGCCGACCCATGTTCGAGCGTCGCGCATCAGATCCGCCATTGCAGGGTCAGGAGGATGCTGCGCTCGAACTCGCTGCGCGTCGGCAGCGCGGCAAACTCGGGATGCGACGGGTCGAACAGATTCTGGAAGACCAGGGAAGCGTCGAAATCACGGCTGACGCGCCACCCCAGGCGCGCGTCCACGGCCGTGTACGAGGGCACCACGGGATTCGGCAGCCTGCCGATGCCGCGCACCGTCACATCGAGCTCGTGCCGCGACGTGAGGTCGAGCGACGAGCGCAGGAGCCACTGGTGATTCGGATCGTTGCCGAGCGCGCTCGGGCCGACGGTATCCGTGCTGCCGGGCTTCCTGCGCAGGTCCGGATCCTGCACTACCAGGCCCGCGGAGAGCCGCCAGTTACGCAACGGCTGGAACGTACCCCACATCTCGACGCCGGTAACGGTGCCCTCCGCCTCGTTCGCAAAGAACACCGATGTGCGGCTGCGTGCAAGCTCCTGGCTGCGCAGATGATCGTAGACCGAACGAAACGCGGTCACCGCGTAGGAGAGACTGCCCGCAGGCTGTCCGCGGTACCCCACTTCGTACACGTTCGCCACCTCGGAAACTACGTTGGGCCCGCCCGCCAGCAGGAACGGCGGCCGGCCCGGCACGAACGTGTCCCGGTCGAGCCGCGAAGGCGAGCGCACCGCGCGGGAAGCCGCGGCCCACAGCAGATGGCCGGCGGATGGTTTCCACGCAAGCCGCATGCTGGGGAGAAATTCGGTTCCGGTATAGTCGTTGCGCTCCAGCCTCGCGCCCACGGTAAACCGCAGATCGTCGCGCAGCGCGATCTCGTCCTGCACGAACAGGCTCGCCCACGCCTGATTGACCTCCCCCGGAAGGAAGGCGAAGAACGTGCTGTTAGTCACCTCGTCCATGGCGTATCGATACTCCGCGCCCCAGGTGAGGGAGTGCGCGCCGAACGGCTGCAATCCGTGCTGGAACTGGAGGTCGAAAATATCGAGCGTCTGCGTGAAGGTGGGCGGAACGCTGCGCTCGGTCCGGTCGTAGTAAGCCTGGAGCGCCAGATTGCCCCCGCCCTCCAGGCTGCGCGCCCAGCGGCCCGACAGGTTTGCTCCCGCTATCGCGATGTCGCCGAGCGTGAAACGCGCGCCCGTCGAGATGGTCCCGGGAGGAGGCTGTCCCTCAGCGCCCCGGTAAGCATTGCCCAGCACCGTGACCTGGTCGCCTGCCCGCTCCCAATCGGCCCGGAATCCCGCCTGTCCTTTGTGCCACGCGTCGTCCCGCTCCGCGCCGTTCGCAAGCACCGAGTTGTTCCACTCGAAGTACTTGCCGTAGACGCGATAGTGGCCGCCGCTCGCGAACGAGCCGCCATAACGCAGCACACCATCGATTTCGCGGTTGCCGATGCCGGCAGAGGCCAGGGCGCCCTGGGTTTTCGCCGCCGGCCGGGTGATCACGTTGATCACCCCGTTTACGGCGTTGGTGCCCCACAACGTTCCGGCGGGCCCGCTGATGACCTCTATGCGCTCGACGTCCTGGAGCACGACGTCCTGCACGTCCCAGAACACGCCCGAGAACAGCGGCGTATAGACCGAACGCCCGTCGATCAGCACCAGCAGCTTGTTGCCCGCGCTATTGTTGAAACCGCGGGCGCTGATGGCGTAACCGCTCGAGCTCGATCTCGCGACCTGCAGGTTGGGCGCGAGGCGCAGCGCCTCGGGCAGACTGGTCGCTCCCGAGCGCCGGATGTCGTCGTTCGTGATGACGTAAATCGACGCGGGTGCGTCCGCCAGGCGCTCGGCGCGCCCCGATACGGAGGTCACCTCGATGTTGGCGAGCTGTTCGAGACTGAGATCGACCAGGTCGGCGGCCCGTGAATCGCCGCCGTACCCGCACGCGAATGCGAGCGCGGCAAGGACGACGGACTTGTTCAGTCGTTCCCTAGGCACCCTCCGCCTCCTTGGGCAGGGAGAAATGGAACGTTGCGCCCGAGCCGGAGGCGCCCTCGCCCCAGACTCGCCCCCCGTGACGCGCGACGACGCGCTGCACCGTCGCGAGTCCGACGCCGCTGCCGGGAAATTCGTCCTCCCGATGCAACCGCTGGAACAGGCCGAACAGCTTATCGTGGTAGCGCATGTCGAAGCCCACGCCATTGTCCCGGACGGAATAGACCGTTTCCGCTTCGTTCTCGCGGGCGCCCACTTCGATCACCGCGCGCTCGCGCGAGCCGCTGAACTTGACGGCGTTGGCGAGCAGATTCACCCACACCTGCTTGATCAACGGCGCGTCTCCGCGAGCCTCCGGCAGGGCCTGGAGCCTGAGCTCGGGCATCCGTGGAGCACCCACGCAGGCTTCCTGAAACGCCTCCCGGGCCAGGCGGGCCATGTCGATGGCGTCGGCGGTCATGGGCTTGCGTCCCAGGCGCGAGAACGTCAGCACGTCCTCTATCAGGCGCCCCATCTTCGAGCTGCTTTCACGGATCACCGAGAGCACCCGCACGCCTTCGCTGTCGAGCCGGTCCGCGTAGTCCTCCTCCAGGATGCGCGAGAATCCGTCGATGGCCCGCAGCGGCGCGCGCAGGTCATGGGAAACCGAGTAGCTCAGGCTCTCCAACTCGCGGGCGGCCTGCTCCAGCCGATCGGTCAACTGTTCGATGCGTGATTGAAGGGCTGCAGCGCGCGCGCGCTCCTCCTCGAACAGCCGCTTGAAGTCGGGGCCGGTCGCGGAGGATGCCTCATCCGGCGCAGCGTGTTTCACAGTGTGCCCGGGCAAGGCTACACCGCCGCGGGCCGCGCAGGCCCGCACACAAGACACAACAACGGCCCCGCGCCCACCATGCCAGGCCCTTTTCCCCGGAAAAATTCTCGTGGCGTTTCCGCCACCGTACGTTCGTATTTTGCGCCGCTATCACCGCACGCAGGCAACAGCACTCTGCGAAGACGGCAACATCCCACCAGGCGAGGACGTGGCCCGTAAGGTCCGCGCCGGACTTCTCCAGTCGGCACACTGGGATAACGGGGCAGGTTCAGGGCCCCACAGGCATAGTTATAGCGACAATCTCTTGTTCTATCAATAACTAACGCTCGTGACTTCCATCACATTGTGAACTCGGCCCCGACGACGGGCCCGCGCCGGCGGACGTAAACCTATTTACGCTCTCGCAGTTTCTCACCTAACTTATTATAAATATTCAACTTTTCAGAGGATTCCACGATCTCGCGGGCCACCGCGACCAGGGCGCAGCGCTCCGACCGGGCACGCGCGCGCAGCGTCTCGAAAGCTTCATCACGGTCGACATGATGGCGCTCCATCAGAAGGCCGATGGCGACGCTGACCTCCCGTGACCCCGCGAGAGCCGTCGAGAGCTGTTCTTCCTTCTCGCGCAGCACCCGCATTTCCGCCGCCCGCGACAGCGCCGTTTCAATCGCAGGCAGGATCTGGGAAATGTCGAGCGGCTTCACGAGGTAGCCCAGCGCGCCGTGGCCGGCGGCCTGTGCGACGATCTCCGCCTGTCCATAAGCGGAGAGGTACAGAAACGGGACGCCGGCCTGCTCGTGCAGCAGCTTGCCGAGCTCGATGCCGCTCATTCCGGGCATGCGCACGTCGAGCAGCGCCAGATCGGGCGTAGTCTTCTCGGCGATGCTGAACGCGTCCTCGCCGTTCGTGGCTTCGCTCACGCGATATCCCGCCTGGCGCAGGCCCCGGCACAGCGAGGCGAGCACCAGCCGGTCGTCGTCCACCACCAGCACGTGCCGCGCGGCGTCTTCGCCGCTCATCGTGACACCGCCGGCGCTCTCGCTTCCCGCGTGCGCTCCCGTTTGCCGTCCGTCACGAGGGGAGGGCTCAAGCTCAGGTGCACGTGCACCATCCCGTCGCGCGCACCGAACTCGAGCCGGTTGCCCGACGGACCGAGCAGCGTTCTCACCAGATCGAGTCCGGTGCCCGTTCCCACGCCCCGCGCGTAGTCGAAGCGCGCGGGGAGCCTCCCGCGATTGACGATGCGGATATCGGCGCCGCTCCTGTTCTCCCTCAGGATGACCTCGATGGCCTGCGTCCCGTCGCAGCGCGCGCCGTGCTCTATCGCATTGAAAACCAGCTCGTTGAGTGCCACGGCAACCGGGACGGCCTCCGCCTCGGCGAGCCGCACCACGCCCTCGTCGGCGGCAAATCCACGCGTGACGCGGGCCGGGCCCAGCCCCTCCGCCGACGCGCAAATCGCCTCGAGCACCCGGGAGAGCGGCACCCCGCTTGCCGCGAGCTCGCTTTGAAAGCCGTACACCGCGGCGACGGCCTGCAGCTGGGTAACCGCCGCATCGATCGTTTTTACGGCCGCCGGGTTGTTGCCGGCCTTGTCGCGCAGCAGCCCCGCAATGCCCTGCAGGTGATTCTTGATGCGGTGATGGACCTCTTTCACCAGCGCGTTTCGCTGGTGCAGGGCGTGGGTCAGGCGCTGCTGCTCGCTCGTGCGCAACGCATTCTCCATGACCTTGCGATGCGTGATGTCCCGCGTGATGACCAGCATGGTCTCGACGCTGCCGTTCGTTCTTTTTTCCGGAACGAGCCGCGATTCGTAATGCCGCGGACCCTCCAGCCCCTCGTACGTGCATTCAATGCTCTGCTCGGACCCGGTTGCGAAAGCCCGGTTGGCGACCTCCTTCCAGCGCGTCACGAGGCCATCCGGCATCCCCACCTCCGCGATCGTCTTCCCGATGAAATCCTCGGGCGGCCGGCCCGTGGCCCCGGTAACCGCCGGGCTTACGTAGAGATGCCGAAAGCCGCGGTCGAGCCGGGCAATGATGTCCGGCGAATGGACAACCAGCGCGGCGAACATTTGTTCGCGCTCCCGCAGCAGCTCCTGCATCCTGGCCTGCTCGGAAATGTCGATCGTGAGGCAGAGCCGCGCCGCCCGGCCCTCGAAGCGCACGTCCTGGCTCACGACATCCGCCAGAAAAACCTCGCCGGATCTCTTGACCTGCTTGCGTGCGGCCCAGTGCGTAAGGTCTCCCGTGCGCTCGGCAACCGCAGCCAGCAGGGATGAGTGCTCGCCCGGGTGACGGGTTTCCTTTGCGGTGAGCTCGAGAAATTCCGTGCGCGTATAGCCGTAGAGTTTCAGGGCGGCGTCGTTGACGGCGAGATAATGCAGCGTCGCATGATCGAAGATACGCATCGGGCACGGCGAGGCCTGGAACTGGCGCAGCTGTCGCACGCCGAACAGTGGAAAATCCGCCGCCCGCCGGCCCGTTGCCGTCGCGTTCCCCGTAGCAAGGCTCCGGCGGTCCGGCCTGCCGGGCGTCCTCCGCTCGAGCGACCGATGGTCAGGGTCGTTCACCCATTGTCCTTTCCGTGCACGCCCTCATATTGTAGCCGACGGGGAAATCATTTCATAATCAGCCGACTACATCCGCACAATGGTCGGGCCTCGTCGCACGGACCAAATCCCTGTCCCGTGTTGTGAAATTCGGTTAGACTCCCCGGGGAAAATCCAAATTGCCGGAAGTTATTAAGGAAAATTGATGTTTACAGGGCTCCTGGATGTGCCGTGGTGGGGATACATCGTCTACACGCTGATCGTCACTCACATCACGATTGCCGCAGTCACCATTTTCCTGCACCGCTGCCAGGCGCATCGGGCGCTCGATCTGCATCCTGCGGTCAGCCATTTCTTCCGCTTCTGGCTGTGGCTCACCACCGGCATGGTCACCAAGAACTGGACCGCGATCCACCGCAAGCACCACGCGCGCTGCGAGACGGAGGAAGATCCGCATAGCCCGCAGATCGTCGGCATCCGCAAGGTGCTGTTGGAAGGCGCCGAGCTGTATCGCAAGGAAGGGCGCAACCGGGAGACGCTGGAGAAGTACGGCGCCGGCACGCCCGACGACTGGCTCGAGCGCAACATCTACACGCCGCACGACCGCTATGGCTTCTCCCTGATGCTGGCGACGAATTTCCTGCTGTTCGGCTTCATCGGTATCACGATCTTCGCGGTGCAGATGCTGTGGATCCCGTTCTTCGCGGCCGGTGTCATCAACGGCGTCGGTCACTGGTGGGGTTATCGCAATTTTCAGCCCGAGGACGCCAGCACGAACATCGTGCCGTGGGGCATCCTGATCGGCGGTGAGGAGCTGCACAACAACCACCACGCCTATGCCACCTCGGCTCGCTTCTCGAACCGCTGGTACGAGTTCGACATCGGCTGGTATTACATCCGCCTGATGGCTGCGCTGGGCCTGGCGCAGGTGAAGAAGGTCGCGCCGCAGGTCAAGCTGCATGCGGCCAAGACGAGCTGCGACGGTGACACCGTCGAAGCGGTGATCACCCACCGCTACGATGTACTCGCCAGGTACGCCCGGTCGCTGCGCAAGACCTGTGCGGACGAGATCCAGACCCTCAAGGCGCGCGCCGTGAGCGTGGACGGCGCGATGGTAAGACGCCTCCTCCACATGGACGCCGCCGCCCTCCCGGCCACCGACCAGGCCCAGATGAGCCAGGCCCTGAACCACAGCAAGGTCCTGGCGACCATCTACACGATGCGGCAGGAGCTGACGGCGCTGTGGCAGCGCTCCAGCGCGTCGAAGGAGCAGCTGGTCCGCGAGCTGGAAGACTGGTGCGCGCGCGCCGAGGCAAGCGGCATCATCCCGCTGCAGGAATTCAGCAGGCGGCTGCGCTGCTACGCCTGAAAACCCGTCAGGGGTCAGGCGTAAAAGCCCCACGCGCAAGGAATTGTCCCCGCAATAAAAAAGCCCGCCGATCGGCGGGCTTTTTTTGTTCAAGGAAGTCGGGGTGTGGAAACCCCTGACCCCTGACGCATGACCCCTGACGTTATTTAATCTTCGTTTCCTTGTACACCACGTGCTTGCGCGCCACCGGGTCGTACTTCTTGATTTCCATCTTCTCGGTCATGGTGCGGCGGTTCTTGGTCGTCGTGTAGAAGTGGCCGGTCCCGGCCGTCGATTCGAGCTTGATTTTTTCGCGCATGGCCTTTCTCCTTGGAAGATGTCTGGGGGTTTCCGGTCACTGGTCATTGGTCACTGCTTAAATCTCCTCGCCGCGGGCCCGCATTTCGGCAAGCACGACGTCGATCCCCTTCTTGTCTATCGTCCTCAGGCCTGCCTGCGATACCCGCAGGCTAATCCAGCGATTCTCGCCTTCCACCCAGAAGCGGCGGTATTGCAGGTTCGGCATGAAGCGCCGCCGCGTCTTGTTGTTCGCGTGGGATACGTTGTTGCCCAGCATGGGCCTTTTGCCGGTGACCTGGCAGACGCGGGACATGGGATGACTCCGAATAGCGAAGAGCGCGGATTTTACACGACTTTTCGCATTTTACTCAAGCGGAACCGCCAGGACGCCGTTCACTGAGCGGGTGGAGCCCGTTCTATTCCTTCCAGCTTCGCGCCGGGCTTGATGCCGCGCTTCGCGAACCATCCCTTGTTCATTTCGAGCGCATACTTGGCCGGCCGCGCCGCCGGGTGCGTGTCCTGCGTCCGGGGCTCCATGTCCGCGATGTTGATGATCACTCCTTTCGCGTCGAGAAAGGCCACCGAAAGAGGGACGTGCGTGTTCATCATCCACATGGCGTGCAAGGTGATTTCGCGGAACACGAACAGCATGCCTCGGTTCTCCGGCAGCATGCGCCGGTGCATCAACCCTTCCGTGCGCGTTGGATCGGTGTACGCCACCTCGGCCGTCAGCTTGTGGCCGTTGATGGAGAGCGGAATCTCCGGCACCTGCGCGTGAGCGCCGGTGCCGAGCGCCAGCGCGCAGGCCAGGATCACGATGGAACGCCGGGTCGGCATGACAGGGTAACGCTCTAGCGCAGCGCGGCGTTGACCAGCCACGCGGCGATGGCGTCGAGGAGCACCGGCGTTTCACCGATCGGCGGCAGCAGGGAGATTTCCAGCCCGCCGTGCCGGCTGCGTATCTCCTGCAGCAGCCGCGGCAGGTCCTGCTTGAGATGGCCGCCCATGGCGAGGAACAGCGGGGCCACCGTGACCCGCTCGTGACCCGCGGCGACCAGCCGGTCCACGCAATCTCCCAGTGTAGGGCTCATGAGTTCGAGAAACGCCAGCTCGACGGACAGGTCAGCGCGGGATGCGGCCACCCTGTCCCGCACGGCCTTGAGCGGTTCGGCCCAGGCGGCCTCGCGCGCGCCGTGGGCGAAGAGGACCAGCGCCGATTTCATCGGCCAAAGGCGGAAGGCGGAAGACGGAAGGCGGAAGGCCGACGAGCAGCTTCGCCGATCAAGACTTACGCCCTTTCCGCCCGCGGTAGAGCTTCGCGACGTGAGCGATCAACTGCCGGGCGATGACGTCCTTGGGTGCGCGCGCCAGGTGGTGCTCTCCCTGGTCGTCGAGCAGCACGATTTCGTTCTCGTCGGCGCCGATCGCGGTCTGCACGAGATTGGCCGCGACCAGCGGAACTTTCTTTGCGCGGCGCTTGGCCTCTCCGTGCTGGCGCAGCTTCTCGCTCTCCGCGGCAAACCCGACGCAGAAGGGCGCGCGCGGCCTGCTCGCGACCCAGGCGAGTATGTCGGGATTGGGCTCGAGCTCCAGCCTGAGATTGCGTCCGTTCCTCTTGATCTTCTGCTCGCTTGGATTGACGACACGATAATCACCGACCGCGGCGACGCTGATGAAGATGTCGGCGGCTCCCACGCGCTTCTTGACCGCCTGAAACATGTCGCGCGCGGAGACCACGTCCGTGCGCTGCACGCCGGGCGGCACCGCAAGGCTGGTCGGACCGGAAATGAGCGTGACGCTCGCGCCCGCCTCGCGGGCGGCACGCGCCACGGCGTAGCCCATCTTGCCCGAGCTCTGGTTGGTAATGCCCCGTACCGGGTCTATGGCCTCGAAGGTAGGGCCCGCCGTCACCAGGACTCGCGCGCCGGAGAGAAGCTTGGGCGCGAGAAATCCCGCGACGGCCTCCGCGATGTCCTGCGCTTCGACCATTCTCCCCATCCCGGTCTCGCCGCAAGCCTGGTCGCCGCTGTCGGGTCCTATGAACGCCACGCCGTCGCGCATCAGCTGCTCGACGTTGCGGCGGGTTGCCGGGTTCCCCCACATTTCGCGATTCATTGCGGGCGCAATGATGAGCGGGCAGGCGCGGGCGAGGCACAAGGTCGACAGCAGGTCGTCGGCCAGGCCGTGGGCCAGCTTCGCGATGAAGTCTGCGGTGGCGGGCGCCACGACGATCGCGTCCTTGCCCCGGGAGAGCTCGATATGCGCCATGTTGTCGCGGATCCGCGTGTCCCACATGTTCGTGTACACCGGATTGCCGGACAGCGCCTGGAACGTCTCGGGCGTAACGAAACCGCGCGCCGAGTCGGTCATCACGACCTGGACCTCGAAGCCGCCGCGGATCAGCTCCCGGGTCAGCTCCGCCGCCTTGTACGCGGCAATGCCCCCGGTCACGCCAAGCACCAGCTTGCCGCGCGAAACTCCGGGAGAAACGGCTGCCACGTCGTTGATTTTCGGAGCATTCATCGGGGGAAGTGTATCTGTATCGGTGACCGGTGACCAGTGACCAGCAGCTAGCTCAAGAATACCGAAGAACGCCGGTAGAGATCGAAAAGTATGCCGTTCTTGAAATGGGTTCCAGTGAGCAGCGGGGTATGCCTTTAGGCGTACGGCGACTTGTCTTTCCAAACGTTAAGCACAAGACGGAGTGGTAACTTGCCAATCACTGGTTTTACTGGTCACGGGTCACTGCTGTATGGCCATCACCGACTGGCTTGCCGAAGAACGGCCGAGGGAGCGGCTCCTCGCCAAGGGCGCCGAGAGCCTGTCGGACGCCGAGTTGATCGCGATCTTCCTGCGCACGGGCGTGAAGGGGCGCAGCGCCCTCGATATCGCACGCGAGCTGCTGGCGCGCTTTGGCTCGGTCTCGGCGCTCTTCGCGGCGGATGCGCGGGCGCTGAGCGGCATGACGGGTCTCGGTGATGCCAAGTGCGCCCAGCTCGTCGCGGTGATGGAAGTCGCGCGCCGAGCGCTGCGAGAAACGATGAGCCGCGGCAATGCGTTGAGCTCACCCAGGACCGTGCGGGACTTCCTGCGCCTGAAGCTCCAGGACCGGCCGCACGAAGTGTTCGCGGCAGTGTTTCTCGACGCGCAGAACCGGGTGCTCGCCGTCGAGGAGCTGTTCCGTGGCACGCTCACGCAGACGAGCGTCTATCCGCGGGAGGTGGTGAAGCGCGCTCTCCATTTCAACGCCGCCGCACTGATCTTCGCCCACAACCATCCCTCCGGCATCGCCGAGCCCTCGCGCTCGGACGAGGCGCTCACGCAGGCGCTGAAGCAGGCGCTCGCGCTGGTGGACGTAAAAGTGCTCGATCACTTCGTGATCGGGGGCGGGGCGGCGATGTCGTTCGCGGAGCGGGGTTTGCTCTAGAGACGGTGACCCGTGACCCGTGACCATTGCCTGTACAAAGCAAAACGCCCGGAACATCCGGGCGTTTTGTTTGCAAGGCGGCCAAAAATCAGCCGAAGAAGATGCCCTGGTGTCCCGCCGCTGCCATGAAGAACAGCATCGGGATCGACAGCATCGTGTTCGTGCGGGAAGCGAGGAACGCGACGCGGCGCGCTTTCGCTTTTTCCGGGTCGGTGGCCGGCACCATGCCGAGTATCTTCTGCTGGTTGGGCCAGATCAGGACCCAGACGTTGAAGATCATGATGGTTCCCAGCCAGGCGCCGACGCCGATCGCGTAGAGCCCCGGGTTCATGAACAGGAACGCCTTGTGAAAATTCGCTCCGAGCAGCAGCGCCCCGGCGAGCCAGGTCACGACTGCCGCCCAGCGAAACCAGAACAGCGCGCGCGGCGCGACGTGCTTGGTGATGCCCGCGCCGGTGCCGTCCTTACCCGCCTCGGCGAGCGCACCCACCTGGACGAAGTTGAAGTAGTAGAGAAGCCCTATCCACATGACGCCGGCAATGATATGCAGCCAGCGGCCGATCCCGAGTTGAATGAAATCCATGGTTGTGTCCTCTCTCTCGCTACATCAACGCGTACCTGACGATCATGAACAGTATGACGGTCAGGATGAGGCCACTGATAACCGTCCCCCACAGCGAATCGAGCGGATTTTTCATTTGTTTCCTCCACTTGGATACCACGATCGGGAGTGCCCGCTGCTATTCTAGCCAAGTAACCCCGCATCCGTCACGCCTGCATCCGTGATATCGCCCGCGAGTGTTGCGAATTTCCGACGGTAACGGGCCCGGGACGACGTCATATTCCACCATTGGGGCACCCGCGCGCCGCGCCCGGTCAAGAATTCGCTACACTAATCGCATGCGGTACTCATTCACCATCGTCCTCCCGGCGCTGCTGCTTGCCGGGACCGCTCTGCCGGCGCTGGCCGCGAACGGGCTCTCGATCGAGCGTGCCGGGCTCGGACTCAAGTGGCCCGCCGCGGCAGCGGATTCGACTTCGATCCGGGCATGGCGGAGCGAGTTTGCCCTTGCTGCGCCCGCGGCGGAAGGCGCCGCCGCCTACGGCGGACTGCGCGAAGGGATGCGGCTGGGGCTGACGGCGCCGGAATCCTTCGGCGGCATCGCCTACGCGTTGTCCGACAGGATCGCCGCATCCCTGGAACTGGGCATGATGGAGAACACGGCGCTGGCGCCGCGGCGTTATTCGATCTCGGGGCAGTTGCAGACTGCCTTCGAGTCGGGAAGCAGCATGAGCATAGGCCTCGCCTGGCGCGTCTACGAGCCGGACTACGGGGCCCGCCCTGGCGGGGCGCTCGATCTGCCGCCGGCCAACGGCTATTCGCTGGTTCCGGTGCGAGCCCCGGGCACGGGATTGGGCCCGAGCTACCAGCTGCAGCTCTACTACCATTACAACCCCACGACCACGTTCGGGCTCGTGCTGGGACGGGAACTGGAGACGTTCACGGCGGGATTCGACTCGCCGGGCGCCGGCTCGCGCCAGTTCTCGTTCACCGGCCAGCACTGGCTCACGCCCAGCTGGGCGCTCTCCTACGACGTGCTCTCCAACGACCCGGGCTCCATCCGACTGCAGGGACTGCGGCTGGGCGTGCGCTACCGCTTCTGAGCTTCGCGGTGATGACGCTCCTTCGCCGCTAGTGACGACACTCGCTGACGCTCGCTGGTGATGAGCTGCGCGGTGACGAAATGCGCCTGACGCATGACCCCTGACCCCTGACGGGGTCATTGCAGCATAAACGTCTCGTACTCCAGCGAATCGAGCTTCCTCCCGAGCAGCCACGCGCCCGCCATGACCGTGCCGAGCAGCGCGCAGGCGAAGCCATAACCGTAATACGGCGCGCCCAGATGGAGGGTGGCGAGCGTGACGAGCAGATTGGACCCGGCGAGGAGGATGGTCAGCAGCAGGACGATGACGCGCTTGTCGAGATAGAAGAACACGTTGAGTATGCCGAGCAGCACCACCTGCAGGCCCGCGGATATGACCTGCACCTGGAGCAGCGAGAGATAGAGCTCCGATATCCCGAGCGCGCGGAGCAGCGCCGGGCCCGTGACGAAAACGACCAGCACGGCGATAGCCTGGATCTTCACGATC
>DASRJL010000187.1:0-3257 GCA_035649495.1 Burkholderiales bacterium
ACGATGGCCACCAGGCTGAAATCCACCCTCAGGCGGGCGCTCGATATCGAGGGCAAGCCTTACATGCTCACGATAACGCCTGCTGGCCTGAAGCTGACCGCAAAAGGACGGCGCAAGGGACACGAGCTCGCGTGGCGCGACTTCATCGGCGGCGAGGCGGCGCTCGCCGTCGCGTTGAAGGCATCGCTCGCGCAAAGCGTTGATCTGCAGGCGGGAAAGGGGGCGGCCGGACAGGCTCGCAAGCCCGCTGCCCCGAAGGCCCGGCGACGAAGGGCAGGCAGTTAGACGTTGCAAGTCATTGATTCCACGGATATCGCAATTCGGCACACGCTCGGCGGATCCGAGCTACAGGCGCTCCACAGGCTGCACGCGCACGACGAGCTCCTGCTGCTCGAACTGCCGCTCGAGGCGGACGCGAAACTTCCTCCACCACGCGCGATCGAGCCGCTTGACCATTACCTCGTAGACGACGATGTCGTCGCGGGCAGCCTGATCCCCGGCGCTCGTCCACAAGCCCTCGGCGGGGGCGCGCGTGTAGGCCGTCAGGCCGCCGAACCGGGCCGCGAGCTCGTCGCGCACGCCCGCGTAATAGGAAGCCGGAAACGCCCGCCCGGCGTTGTCGTAGACCGGCAGAAGCAACTGGACGAGATGTGTCACGCCGGCCCGATTTTACGCGACGCTGTGAACTATTTCCTCGTTCGATCACGGTGCTCGCGCGTAACTTTCACCCGGGGGGTGGCCGGAGGAACGGCGCGTCCCGAATTCGGGGTTCTTCGGGCCCGGTATCGCGGCCGCCGGCAATCGAGCCGGCCGCGGGCCGAACACGGAATATCAAAATCAGGCCCCAAGGAGCGTGCGAACCAGGGCAGGGGCTGGGTTCCAGGAATCCGGACCGGGGAGTCCTTTGTTATGGCAAAGCGTGTCTACTTCTGTTTCCACCATCAGGATCTGATCGATTGGCGCATCCAGGTCGTGCGCAATCAGTGGCTTTCGAAAGAAGGGCACGAGGACGCGGGCCTGTTCGACGAGCCCACCTGGGATGACTCCAGCCGGTCGGGCCAGTCGGCCATCAAGCGGCTCATCGACGGCGGCCTGGAGAACACCAGCGCTACCTGCGTGCTGATCGGCACGCACACCTGGCACCGGCGCTGGGTGCGCTACGAGATCGTCCAGAGCATACAGCGCGGCAACCAACTGGTCGCCGTGCACGTCAACGGCATCCCCGACCGGGGGCGCAGAACCAAACCCGCGGGACGCAATCCGCTGGAGAACCTCGCGCTGTCGATCTCGCGCGACGGCTCTTCCGTGGAGGTCATGCAGTACATCAACGGCACCTGGATGCCGTCCACGGATACCGACGGCTGGCCCCTGACGAGGCCGGCCCCGGTGGAGCGGCGGGGAAAAACCATCCAGCTCTCTGCCAGGTACCCCGTGCACGATTGGGTCACGGACAACGGGATGGAGAACATCGACCACTGGCTGGGAGCGTGACGCCCGGTGTGTCCGGCAACGGCAAAAGAAAAGGCAGCCGTCGCCGGCTGCCTTCAGGAAAGCTGAACTACTGCGGGGCTACGTGTAGCGCTTGAGATGCTGAATCAGGTCGGCGCGCTTCATGCCGCTTGGCAGCGGCATTGTCTCGCGTATGACTTCCTTGCCTTTCAGCTTGAGTGTTTTCTCGGCGCGGACCCGGTTTACCTCAAGCGCGTGCTCGACAGCGTCCGCAAGTTTTTCGCGCACCTCATCCAGCGTCCTGCCGCGCGTGCGCGTGCCGGGTACTTCCTCGACGAAGCCGACGTAGCCTTTCGGTACTTTCTCGAATATGGCTGTAAGTTGCATGATGTCCTCCGGCTCTCTCCCGCGAGTCCCAGTATAGGCGCTTCCGCAACGGAAGGGAGTACGCCGTTCGTGTGAAATTAACGTTGTTGCAGCGCACTGCAACGTGCATGCCATTGAATGCGGGTTTTGTTGCGCGATTATTGCTGCAACGCGGAATTCATACGAATAAACCACGATGAATCTCCGATGTTTTTTGCGCGCTCGCATGCTGCGCAGCAAGAAGCAAGAACTGCGTAGCGGTCTCGCTACGCGGCGTCACCGGCAGGATCTACTGCGGCTTGATGCCCGAGGCCTTGATTACCTTCGCCCACTTCGCGATTTCCGTTCGCACGTGCTCCCCGAACGCCTCCGGCGTGCCGCCGACGGGGATGCTGCCCATCGCGGCCATCCGCTCCGAAACCGTGGGCGAGAAGAGCGCCTTGTTGAATTCCGCATTGAGGCGCTTGACGATTTCAGTGGAGGTTTGCTTCGGCACGACGTAGCCGCTCCACGGCATGATCTCGTAGCCGGGCAGGCCCTGCTCGGCGACGGTGGGCATGTCCGGCATCGCGGGCGAGCGCTTCGGCGAGGTGACGCCGAGTCCGCGCATGCGTCCCGCTTTCACGTGCGGCATGATCGAGCCCATGTTGTCGCATACGACGTGTATCTGCCCGGCGGTCGCGTCGGCGATCGCCTGCTGGATGGCCTTGTAGGGGACGGGCACGACACGGATCCCGGTCATCATCTTGAGCAGCTCGATGGACAGGTGGTTGCTCGCCCCCCAGGCGGAAACGCCGTACGACAGCTTGTCCGGATTGGCCTTGGCGTGCGCGACCAGCTCCTGCACCGATGTGACCTTGAGCGACGGCGCCACCGCCAGGATGTTCAGAGCGGAGACCTGGTGCACCACCGGCCGGAGGTCCCGGTCGAAGTCGTAAGGCAGTTTTACGTGCATGCTGGGATTGGTCGCGACCGGGAATGTCGCGTAGCCGATCGAATAGCCGTCCGGCGTGGCCCTCGCCATCGCCTCGAAGCCGATCAACGTGCTGCCGCCCGCCCGGTTCTCCACGATGACGGTCTGCCCGAGCTGCTTCGACAGCTCGTTCGCCATCAACCGCGCCTGGATGTCGGGGAGGCCGCCCGGCGCGGACGGCAGGATCAGGCGCAACGGGCGGTTGGGATAAGGTTGAGCGTCGGTTGCAGCAGGGATCAGCAGCGCGGCCGCGAGCGCGGCCATCGGCAACGTCTTCGTCATATTTCCCCCCCAGGAGTGCGTCGGCAGCATGTTACCGGCGCCGGGTGCTGTCAAGCGATTCCGCGGTAGAGCCAGTCGACCTCCGCCGGGAAATCCGGGTCGCGCTGCGCGCACAGGTGATTGCGCAGCTCGCGCGCGCCGCCGTCGGCGTGGATGATGTCGCCGAAGACGCGCGCGGTGATCTGCA
>DASRJL010000188.1:0-5103 GCA_035649495.1 Burkholderiales bacterium
CAGGCGGAGCTCCGGCAGCGTCTCGCCGGTGTGGAAGCGAAAGTCGCGCACCACCCAGCTGCCCTCCTTGGGAACGGCATAGTCGGCGGCCAGACCCGCAAGCGCAGTCAGCGCAACCGCCAGACTCAATATTGTCTGGGCAAGAACTTTCATCAGGTTCATGTCGTCTTCCTCATTCCTGTCGCCCGGATACTCCAGGGGTTAAGGAGATTGAAGGGGCGGGGTAACGATGGTCTGTGCGCTGCCGTACATGGCGAGGAAACACGCCGGTATCCACGAGTGCCGTCCGCGACCAGAGATGGGGGTCGAGGGCCGAGCTCAAAGCCAGGTTAGGTCGGCTCCATGGGCGTGCGCGTGGGCGAGGAGCTCATCGCTTCGCTGCCCGTTCGTGAACAGCGTGCGCGCAAGCAGGTACCGCAGCTCGCTTTGCGGGGGTGCGAGGGCGGCCACCTCGGGAACGACGCCGGGTGGCTCGTTCGACAGCCACACGATGTCTCTCTTCTCCGACGCGTCGGCAAGGACGCCGGCGAAGGCCTGCCTGCGATCGGGCTTCACGTAGGTCAGCACCGCCGAGTGGAATACGACGAGCCGGGCACCGCGCGGCACCTCGCCCAGCACGGCGGGAAGATCGTCAACGAGGTCTCCGGCACTGACTACCGGAGGCTGGGCCCGTGCCAGGCCGATGGCGGCGTCAAGTCGCCGCCGCCGCTCACGATGATCCGGATAAACGCACGCCAGCAGCCACCGGATCGCATCATCGTCATGCACGTCGATCGGATCGATATCCAGGCCGCGTCGCCAGACAACCTCGGGAATCCCTGAAGGAAGGGGGACGGGTCCGGCACTCGCGCACCGCAAGTGAACGGGCGAGGACGCGTCGCCGATGGCAGTCGATCCCAGCTCGTAATAAAACCGGTCGAGGAGCAGGCACAGGCCCGCGCTCGCGCCCACTTCGAGCAACGCCAGGGGGCCGGGCGGCAGGGCCGGAAGCAACACGGCACAGCGTCCGACCTCGTTGGTCTGTGTATGGCGCGACCGCATCACGTCACCGATCTCGCGGCCGCGCCGGTGCACGAATTCCCGCAATTCGGAGCCGCTCTTCGGCATGCCGTCGGGCCCCGTGAGAAGCTGGATCGCAGCAAAGAAGAGGTTCGGCTGGATCACCGGCATTTCGGCGATGAAGCCGACCACTTCATCGTCCCCGGACACGGCAAGCGCAAGCTCGTAGTAAATGTCGGAGTAGCCCTTGCACTCCGTATCGGCGAACTGCCGATACCTCCGCTTGATGCGTGCCGGGTCGTTCATGGGAACCTGCAGGATAGCGCCGTCGGAATCACCCCGCCACCGACGACGCGTCGAGTGCCCGGATCCGGCCTAGCGCGCGGGACCGATCGGCGAGGCTTTGTCCTGGCGCGCTATCTCGGCCAGCAGTTCCCTCAGCACGTCCATCTCCGCAGGCTTGGTCAGGTGGTGGTCTATGCCCGCTTCCCGCGCCCGCCGCCGGTCGTCTTCCTGCCCCCAGCCGGTGAGAGCCACGATCGCGGGCCGGCGCTCCGGGAAGCGCCGCCGCAACGCGCGCGCCACCTCGTACCCATCCATGCCCGGCATGCCGATGTCGAGCAGCACGACCGCTGGATTGGTCGCTGCGAAGGCGTCGATGGCCGCGGGGCCGTCATAGGCGGTCGTCACGTCCGCGCCCAGCATGGAGAGCACCATGCCGAGGCTCGTTGCCGCGTCCTGGTTGTCGTCGACGACCAGCGCACGCATCGATGGCATCGTGCACGTGACCCTCGGCGATGCGCCGGCATCGACTGCGGCGTGGACGAGCGGCAGACGCACGATGAACTCGCTCCCGCGGCCAATACCCTCGCTCTTCGCCTCTATCGTTCCACCGTGCATCTCGGCCAGCCGCCGCGAAAGCGAGAGGCCGATACCCAACCCACCCTGCCCGCGCGTGCCCTCCGGTCCCTCCCGGCTAAACATCTCGAAGATCCGGGAGAATGCCTCGGGAGCGATACCAATGCCGTTGTCGCGCACGCTGATGAGCGCGACGTCGCCGTCCCGGCGAGTAGAAATCGCGATCGTGCCGGCGTCGGGGGTGTACTTGGCTGCATTGTTGAGCAGGTTCGAGAGCACCTGTGAGAGCCGCACGGGATCGCCTTCGAGCCAGAGCGTCTCTCCGGGCAGGGACACGTCGAGGCGGTGACGCCCCGCCTGCACGAGAGGCTCGCTGGTTTCCAGCGCATTGCGCACGATCGTCGACAGCTCTACGCGTTCGCGCCTCAGCTCGAGCACGCCACGGGTAATGCGCGACAGCTCGAGCAGATCGTCGACGAGCCGCACCAGGTGGTTCACCTGGCGCTCCATGATCTCGAGGAGCGAGCCGGTGCTATTTGCGCCGTCGCTCTTCAACCGCAGCGCGTGGAGCCCGTTGCGCAGCGGCGCCAGCGGGTTGCGCAGCTCGTGCGACAGCGTGGCAAGGAACTCGTCCTTGCGCCGGTCGACCTCACGCAGCGCGTCCTCTGCTTCCAGTCGCACGCGCGCGATCTCGAGCTGCGCGGTGACGCGGGCGAGAAGCTCCCGCGCACCGAAGGGTTTATAGAGATAATCGCTCGCGCCGGCGCCGTATCCGTCGATACGCGATTCCTCGCCGACGCGCGCCGAAAGCAGGATCACCGGGAGCGTGGACGTCTGCGGATCGGCGCGCAGCGCGCGGACGAGACCAAGTCCGTCGAGCCTCGGCATCATAATGTCCGCCAGGACGAGGTCGGGCCGGCGGGTCCGGATAGCGGCGAGCGCGGCCGCGCCGTCCGGGACCGCTTCGACCTCGTAGCTCGCCGCGAGAAGCCGCCGCACGTACTCGCGCATATCGGCGTTGTCGTCGGCCCAGAGTATGCGCGCACGGGGGCCGGAGCGCGCCGCTTTCTCGATACACGCGGTGGGCAGCGCCATGCCGGCCGCCGGCGAAACGGTATCCGGAAGCCAGCGCAGCGCCTCTCCCACGAACGTCTCTGCGCCCAGGCTCGTCGCAGCGAGCGCGCGGTCGGCGCCGATGCGGTCGGCGGGAAGGTGGGCCTTCCCTTCGGGTATCGCAACGGTGAACGTGCTGCCCCGGCCTTCGACGCTCTCCACCCGGACCGCGCCGCCGTGAAGCTTGACGAGCTCCTGCACGAGCGCGAGGCCGATACCGGTTCCTTCATGAGTGCGGCTTCGTGCGCCGTCGACCCGGTGAAAGCGCGTGAAAACGTGAGGCTGCTCGACAGCGGCGATGCCGGTGCCGGTGTCACGGACGGAGAGCTCGATTCGGGACTGCGTGCGCCGCAGGGAGACCGCGATCTCGCCTTCAAAGGTGAACTTGAAGGCATTGGAGAGCAGGTTGAGAACGATCTTCTCCCACATGTCGCGGTCCACGTACGCCGGTTCCGCGAGGGGCGGGCAATCGACGACGAAGTTCACGCCGGCGCGTTCGATCGCCGAGCGGAAGCTCGACGCGAGATCGGCGGTAAGCGTCCCGAGGTCCGTGGGCGCGTAGCATGCGTGCGCGCGGCCGGCCTCGATGCGCGAGAAGTCGAGCAGGGTATTCACCAGCTTCTGCAGGCGCAGGCCGCTGCGCCGCGCGAGCTCTACCCGCTCGCACTGGGCGGGCGGCAGAACGTGCGCAGCGTCGGTCAGCGCATCCTCCAGCGGCGCAAGCATGAGGGTGAGCGGCGTGCGGAACTCGTGGCTCACGTTGCTGAAGAAGACGGTTTTCGCGCGGTCGAGGTCCGCAAGGGCCTCGGCGCGTTGCTTCTCCTCCTCGTAGGCGCGCGCGCTGCCGACGGCGTTCGCCAGCTGTGCCGCCACGAGGTCTAGGAAAGCAGCGTACTGCTCGTCGAACGGCCGCTGCGCGCTGATGCCGAGCACCAGGGTGCCGCCGGAGATCGGCAGCTCCTTCACCAGCGCGGGTGCGGCGCCGGCGCGGACTGACTCGGCATCCGGCGTCGCCGCTTGCAGCGCGCCGTCGAGGTAGGCGAGCGCGAAGGTGACGTCGGGGCTGCCCGCCAGCGCTTCAGCGGTGAGCTGACACGCCTGCCGCGCGGTGCGAGCGGCCGTATTGCGGGCGCCGAGGTCGCGCAGCAACGCGAGGCGCCGCTCGCTGAGCACGCGCCCCGTGTTCTCGATCACCGCGGTGAAGATGCCTTCCACACGGCCGTCCTCGCCTCTCACCGCGCTGAACGAGAAGGAGAAGTAGCACTCTTCCGGATAGCCGCGACGCTCGAGGCGCAGCAACTGGTCCTGCGACCATGTCGCCTGCCCCGTCGCGGCGACGCCATCCAGCATCGGCGCGATTACGTCCCAGATTTCCGACCATACTTCCTGACAGGGCCGGCCGAGCGCCCAGGGATGCTTGCCGCCGAGAATCTCGGCATAGGCGTCGTTGTAGAGCACGACCCGCCGCGGTCCCCAATAGAGGACGATCGGGAAGCGCGAGCCGATACAGATGCTCGCCGCGCTGCGCAGGCTCTGCGGCCAGTCTTCCACCGGACCGAGCGCCGTCGCGGACCAGTCGAGAGCGCGCATGCGCGCGCCCATCTCGCCTCCGCCCGCAAGGAAATCCAGGGCCGATGCGGTGCTGTCCTGTCGTATCTTGCTTGCTGAACGCATAACGGGGGAACGTCGCGAGCAGCGAGCGTACTACGCACGCCCCCTACGGCCTGTAGGACGGTACCTACAGAGAGACGTGCGATGCGTGACGAGTGAAGACTAACGAGAACTACCCAATACTCTTTTTTGGGCGGTGCAGCAGCCCGGCCGGGTCGTAGACCACGCGCATGCCGTCGCCAACGACGCGTCGAGTGCCCTTGTCCGGGGGCAAGCCGGCCCAGGAAACGTGCCCGATCGCAAACTCCACTTCGAGGCCATCCGCAAAACGGGTGCGAAGCGGTGGCGGGGCCGTTCAGCTTTTCGCCAGGCACACGAGCGCAGCGAGCGCAAATGCGATGCCGCACGCCTTCCGCAGCGTGAACGGCTCCCGCATGAACAGCACCCCCACCGCCGCCGTCACGACGAAGCCCATCTGCGAAATCGGCACCAGCACGCTCGCCTCGCCGAGTGCCAGGCTCT
>DASRJL010000189.1:0-31649 GCA_035649495.1 Burkholderiales bacterium
AGGCCGAAGGCCATGTTGTCGTACACGCTCATGTGCGGGTAGAGCGCGTAGTTCTGGAACACCATGGCGATATCGCGGTCCTTGGGCGGCAGATCGTTGACAACCCGGTTGCCGATGGCGATCTCGCCGGAGGTGATGTCCTCGAGACCTGCGACCATGCGCAGCGTCGTGGTCTTGCCGCAGCCGGATGGCCCGACAAGGACCATGAACTCCTTGTCGCGGATCGTCAGGCTGACGTCCTTGACAGCGTGCACCTCGTCGTACTTCTTGTTCAAGTCCGTCAGCACGACCTGAGCCATGGGGTGACCTCGCAGTGCGACCACATCGGTCTGCTCACGCCTGGCGTGAGCGCTTCGCGTTTCGGGCGGCGCCCGGCGCGCTCCTCTCAGCGCTTGCATCATACACCCGACGCCAACTGCAAAGCTCACGTCATATGCCTGGGCAGCACATTGCCGCGGCGTATCCCAGACGCCAGCGAGCGCGTCGCTGCGAATTCGCGCCGAACAGGAGTCCAGGCCCGGGCTGTGCGCGCAGCAAGAGCGCCTGCGCGCCCGGCCCCCGGAGACGCCGCTGAGCGGCGTCAGCCCTTCACGCTTCCGGCGGTCAGGCCTTCCACCATGTACTTCTGCAGGTAGATGTACACCACGATGACCGGGAGGGTGGTGAGCACCGCACCGGCCATGAGGTAGCCCCAGCCGTAGACGTCGCCGGTAATGAAGCCGGAAAGCCCGACGGGCAGCGTACGGAGCTTCACGTTGGTGATGAAAACCAGCGCGTAGAGGAATTCGTTCCAGGCCTGGGTGAACGCATAGAGCCCCGCGGCAAGGACACCGGGGCCGGCCAGGGGCAGGATCACGCGGCGGAAGGCGCCGAAGCGGGTGGCGCCGTCGATCATCGCCGCTTCCTCCAGCTCCACCGGGATCGACTCGAAGTAGCCCATCAGCAGCCAGGTCACGAACGGGACCGTGAACGAGGGATAGGCGGCGATCAGGCCGGCCAGGCTGTCGGAGAGACCGAGCATCCGGATCTGCGCGTAGAGCGGAATGAACAGGATCGCCGGCGGGACCAGGTACGTGATCAGCACCGCGCTCGACATGAACGCGCGGCCCCGGAACCTGAGCCGCGCCAGCGCGTACGCGCCGATCGTGCCGATCGCCGTTGCCACCAGCGTGCTCGAGACCGCAACCACCACGCTGTTGCCGAACCAGGCGGTGAAGTCGGTCTTGGTCAGGAGCTGGACGTAGTTGTCGAGCACGAACGGCGAGGGCCAGAACATGGAGTCCAGGCTCCGCATCTGGTCCTCATTCTTGAACGACGTGATTGTCATCCAGTAGAACGGAAACAGCACCAGCACCAGCAGAAAGCTCAGTACCCCGTAGGCGAGCGCCGTTTGCAGGCGGACGAGCGCGGTCTTGCTCATCGCGCGTGGCCCCGGCGCATGTAGCGCGCGAGCACGATGATGACTATGGCCAGTGGCGGCAGCATGTAGAGCGCGACCGCGATCGCGTCGCCCAGGCGCTGGGCGCCGAACGCCAACTCGTAGGTGAACACGGGCAGCACCATGGTGGCCCCGCCGGGCCCGCCCTTGGTCAGGATGTAGACGATGGCGAAATCGTTGAAGGTCCAGATCGTCGAGAGCAGCACCACGATGATCACGATGGTGCGGAGCCCGGGCAGGGTCACGTGGACGAAGCGCTGGAACGCGTTGGCCCCGTCGACCGCCGCTGCCTCGTAGAGCTCGCCGGGAATCGCTTTTATCCCGGCCAGGAACGAGATGCCGAAGAACGGAAATCCGCGCCAGATGTTTACGAAGATCACGGCGGCCATGGCCGTCCCCGCCTCGGAGAGCCAGCCCACCCCCTGTGGAAGAATGCCCAGGACCTTGACCAGCACGTAGTTCAGGACGCCCAGGCTGCCGTCGTAGATCCAGAGGAAGTTGAGCGCGCTGACCACTGTCGGCGCCACCCACGGTATCAGCAGGATCCCGGTGAACAGGTTGCGGAAGCGGATCTTCGAGGTAAGCACCAGCGCCATCGCCATGCCGAGCACCAGCTTGAAGATCACGGAGCCGAACGTGAAGATCACGGAGTTCCACACCGCGCGCTGGAAGAAGCCGTCGCTCGCCAGCCGGATGTAGTTCTCGAGCCCCACGAATTCCGGCGGCATGCCCACGAACTTGCGGGTCATGCTGAGGTAGATCGCGTAGCAGAACGGATAGGCGACCAGCGCCAGCACCAGCACCACGATCGGAGCCACGAACAGGAACCCGAGCCGCCAGTCGGGCCCCAGCCACCGCTTGAGCCGCGAAACCGTGGCGCCCGGGCGGACCTCGGGCGCCGTCTCCGCGGGATACGTACGCGCGCCGACGCTCATGCGGGCAACCCTGGGAGCGCCGAAGGCAAGCGCCGCCCTAGAACCTGTTTCATAACCAGGCGCGTGATGCGTTGTGGCCAGGACGGACCGTATACAAGGCGCCCGACGAAGGCCATATGTCGATATGGTCGAGGAGGGTAACGCAGTAGACGACCGTCCTGGCCGCAACCCGGAGGGACGGGGCAATCCGGGCGCATCTCTTTGTCGGGACCCCTCGCAATATCGACATATTGCTTCGGGCTCTCCTCCTCGATCTGCATCCCGCCTCGCCGCCGTCGCACACGTGCCTGGTTATGAAACAGGTTCTAGCCGCGGCTGCGGAACTTGTGGATCTCCTCCACGCGTGCGTGAGCTTCCTTGAGCGCGGCCTCCGGCGAGAGCCCCGCCGTCACCACGCGCCCGGCCATGTCGCAAAGGACGTACTGAGCCTGCACCTCGATGGCCGCCGGCGTGACCGGTCCGGGATAGCCCGGCCACACGCTGCGCAGGATGTTCTCCCGCATGCCCTCGAAGTTGGGATCGGTCTTCCAGTAGGGATTGTCGGCGCGCGACTTGTAGACCGGTCCGGCCTGGCCGATGGACGCCTTCATGAACTCCTCGAAGCGCTTCTCGTCCTCGACCCAGCGGATCATGTCCTCGGCCAGCTCGGCATACTTGGACTTCTGGAAGATGCCCCAGTTGTAGGCGCCGGCGAACATGAACGACCCCGCCGGACCGCCCGGGGTCAGGATGACCTGCGTATTCGCGGCCAGCGGATGGTTGCGCTTCACCATCGCGTAGTACAGGCTGGCGCCGTTGTTGGTGCTCACCAGCTTGCCCGCCATGTACGACTCGTTGTTCGACACGTCGGTCCAGCCCATGACGCCCGGCGGCTGGACCTTGTGTACCCGGATCGTGTCGACCGCGAATTTGAGGGCCGCGAGGTTCTGCTTCGCGAACGTCGTCGCCAGGGCCGGCTTGCCGTCCTTGTCCCAGGCGCTCCCGCCGTAGTCCCAGAGGATGTTCTGCATGAACCCGTTGCCGTCGTCGCAGCGGTTCAAAGTCTGGCCGAAGCCCCAGAGGTCCTTGGTGGCGTCCTGGCATTTCTTGGCCACGTCGATCACGTCGGGATCGTAGAGCTTGGGCATCGTGAGGCCCTTTTCGGCCAGGAGATCCTTGCGGATGTGCAGCCCGCCCCCAAAGGCCTGATGGGCCACGGCGAAGTACTGGCCTTTGAACTGCACGACCCGGTCGGCGTACGGCAGGAGGCCGCCGCGCGCGCTCGCGATGTCCTTGGCGAGCTTGGTGACGTCGCGCAGCGCTGGTCGGTAGCGCATCGGTCCCTGGTAGTTCATCTCGGCCACGTCGGGCGGGTTCCCGGCCTCGATCGCCGCCACGAACTTCTGCTCGCGGTCCCCGAAGGTGGCCCAGTCGAACTCGACGTCGACCTGCCGCTCCTTGGCCCACGCCTCGATGTGCTTGGCCAGGATGTCGTTGCAATCGGTCACGAAGCTCTTGAACAGCCAGACGCGCATCTTCGGCCGGCTCTGGGCGTGGGCCATCCGGCCGAGCACCTGCATGCCGGCCGCGGTTCCGCCGGTTATCACGGCGGCGCGGCGAAGGAATTCCCGACGCGAGATCGCTCCGGCGTCGAGCTGTTCGGCAAGGCCATGGATACGCTGATCCGTGCGGTGTTTTATGCTCATGTCAGCTTCCTCCCCCATTTGACAAAACCGCGATCCAGCCTGACAGCAGCGATCGGGTGCTGGGCAATCTACTCCCGGCACCACGGCAAGGCAAGCTTCCCACGCTCTGGCTGTTTCGAAGCATTACTTCAGTACGGGATGCGCGTGCCATAATCCGCCGTCCCGATTCAGGACATCCATCTAACAATGAAGCGAGGAGAGACCATGACGTTTCACGGAAGGCTCGGTACGGAGAGAGACGCCGGCAGCAGCGACGCCGGCCTGGTGTTCACGCCTTGCAGCGCGACCAACGCATCGCAGCCGCAGGCGGCGCCCGGCGGAGCGCGCCGGCAGGTGGTGGTATCGGGAAAGCGCGTGAAGACGATCGACGTTCACGCTCATTGCGTCATACCGGAGGCCCTGCCGCTCATGGGCCTCAAGCTCGAGAATCAGCGCGGACCGGGGCTGGGCGAGGTCGGCGCGCGTCGCATCGCGGAGATGGACGCGCAGGGCATCGACGTCGAGGCGCTCAGCATAAACCCCACGTGGTACAAGGCGGAGCGCGACCTGGCCGCCGAGATCATAAAGATCCAGAACAACAAGCTGGCGGAGTTCTGCGCGACCTGGCCCGACCGCTTCGTCGCCTTCGCGTCGGTGGCGCTGCAGCACCCGGACCTGGCGGTCGAGCAGCTCGAGCACGGTGTGAAGAAGCTCGGACTGCGCGGCGCGGCGGTCGGCGCGAGCGTGGCGGGGGACGAGTTCTCGGATCCGAAATTTCATCCGTTCTGGGCAAAGGCGGAAGAGCTGGGGGTGCTGATCTTCATCCACCCGCAGAGCACACCGGAACTCGCGAAGCGCTTCAAGGGCAACGGCTGGCTCTCGAACACCATCGGCAACCCGCTCGATACCACGATCGCGCTCTCGCATCTCATCTTCGAGGGCACGCTCGACCGGTTCCCCGGGCTCAAGGTCTGCTCGGCCCACGGCGGCGGCTTCCTGCCGTCTTACGCGCCTCGCTCCGATGTGTGTCTGCGCGTCGCGCCGGAGATGGACACGGGGGTGAAGCTGAAGAAGAAGCCCACCGAGTACCTGCGGACCATGTACTTCGACACGCTCGTGTTTACCTCGGAGATGCTGCGGCACCTCGCCGCGGAGGTGGGCACGAGCCAGCTCGTCATCGGCACCGACCACCCGATCCCGTGGCACCAGGACCCGGTGACCCACATCATGAACGCGCCGGGCTTCAGCGACGAGGAGCGCAGGGCGATGCTGGGGGAGACGGCGGCGAAGCTCTTGGGCATCAACTAGTGATGAAAACTGGTGAGGAGAACTGGTGATGGAAAAAAGGGGTGATGGGCTGTAAACCGGTCGCCTTGTCGGGCGTTGATGGCGGTAATGGCGACCTATGCCCCACACCGGAACCTTGCCGCATGGCGCGAAGCCATGACATTGGCTGAACTCGTCTATCGAGACACCGCTGGCTTTCCAAGGGAAGAAACGTTCGGGCTGACTACCCAGAGCAGAAAATCCGCGGTTTCCGTCCCATCCAATATCGCGGAGGGAGCCGGGCGCAATACGACTGGCGAGCTTATTCAGTTCCCTGGGGTTTCTTGCGGATCGCTGGCTGAACTTGACACCCAACTGGAGCTCGCCGTCCGTCTTCGGTATCTTCCTGCGAACGCTAACGCGATCAGGCAGTTAGACCGCGTCGGGAAAATTGTCAGACTCTTACGCAAGTCCCTCCAGGAGAAGCGACGCGGCAGTGTGGTGAGAAGTGATGGTGGTAACAAGAAGGGGTGACACAGTACATCACCACTTCTCATCACCCTTTCCCATCACCATCATTCATCACTTCTTTGTTGCGCTCAGCCCGCCTTACGCAGCGGCTCGTCGCGCAACCCGTTGAGTATCGCGAGCGCGCGTTCCATCGAGAAATCACGCGTCTTCTTGTCGTAGGCCTTGGTGCTGCCCGGCATCATGTAGCCGTGCTGTATCCCGGGGAAGATGTGCACTTCCACGTTCTTCATGCGCGAGGGCACGGCGCGATAGGCGTCCTGCACCGGCGGGGGCGCCGCGTGATCCTGGTCGCCCCAGATGATGCAGACGGGCGCCGTGACGCCGTCGAGTTCCTTGATGTAATCCAGCATCTGCGTGCCGTGGCAGGAAACGCCGGCGGCGTAGCCGAGACGCTTCGGCCCCAGGATCGCGTACGGCCCGCCGAAGCAGAATCCCATCGCCGCCGCGCGCCCGTTGAACTGCGGCTGCTTGCGCAGCTCCGCCAGGGTATCCGCCATGTCGGCTTCGCCCTTGCGGATCACCTCCAGGCGCGGCTGCGACCGCGTCTTGGTGCGGTCGTCGTCGCGGGTGAGCGGACCCGGGACGGTGCGCCAGAAGAGATCGGGCGCCGCGACGATGTAGCCGTGGGAGGCGAACTCGTCGGCGATCGCGCGGATGTCCTGATCCACGCCGTGCACCGCAGACGCGAGGACCATGGCCGGCACCTTGCCGCCGCCGTCGGGCGTGACGAGGTAGCAGTCGAATTCGCCGCCCGTGCTCGAGCGGACCTTGATGTCTTTGCGCTGCATGGAGGTCTCCTTTTTTGTTACGTTGTAAAACGAAAATCTCAGCGCCGCTTCAGCAGCCCGTTCGCCTCGCCGCGCGCGATGAGTTGCGCGCACTGCGCCGGCGTGAGCCGGGAGTTGGCCGGCGAGTACTCACCGTTCATGAGGTTGCCGGCCTCGCTCACGTGCTCGGCGTTGTCGGTCAGCACGTGCACCAGCTCGTGCGCCAGCGTCAGCACCACGTCGTACTCGCCGTATGCGAGCCAGACAGTGTCCGCGAGCTCGGGTCGCGCCGCGGAGTTGGCGCGGCCGACAGCGTCCGAAGCCTGCGTCGGCTGATCGCGCATGCTCTCGATGAAGAAAACCGCCGGCTTCGTGAAGGCTGCCGCGCGCAGCAGGTCGCGCGCCACCGGCGTTGAATACTGATGGAAGCGATCGGGTGTTTCCAGCAGCCGCACCTCGCCGCCCGCGAACGCGATGCCGCACTGCGACAGGACGCGCGCGGCCTCCCAGGCCACTATGACAGCGTCGCCCGCGCCCCAGCGCGAGCCCCGGAAGGTGTGCAGCTGCAGCCGCAGGTCGTGGGTCGCCGCCGTCGGAGCGGATGGCGCTTCCCCTGCCACCGTGCGCGTTTCCAGCACGCGCACCCCGTCGGCGGCCGCTGCGGAGGTCGCGACGAGCAGGAGCAGCAGATGGAACCCGGCCTTGCACGACAGGTCGATTGGGAACATTCTGGAGTGAGTCATGGAACGCGATGATACCCCTGTCGGCTGCCTCCTGAGGCGCCGCGAAGTGCTCGCTCTGATCGGGGCGGGGTTGCTTGCCCCCGGCTTTCGGGTTGGCGCCCAGGAACGCGCCACCTGCGTGGCCCGGCCGCAGCAGATGGAAGGGCCGTTCTTCGTGGACACGGGCTTGAACCGCTCCGACATCCGGTCCGATCCGGCGACGGGCGCGGTGAGTGCCGGGCTGCCGCTGCAGGTAACGTTCAGGGTATCGCGACCCGGCGCGGGCGGCTGTTCGCCGTTGCCCGCAGCGCACGTCGAGCTGTGGCAGTGCGACGCCGCCGGCGTCTATTCAGGGGTGAGGGACGGGGACTCGAAGGCGGCGGGGCAGAAGTTTCTGCGCGGCTACCAGGTGACGGACGGCTCGGGCGCCGCGTCGTTCAGGACGATCTATCCCGGGTGGTATCCCGGCAGGACGGTGCACCTCCATTTCACGATCCGCGCGGGAAGCTCGCCCGGGCGCCGCGAGGAGTTCAGCTCGCAGCTCTACTTCGACGATGCGCTGACGGACAAGGTGCACGCGCTCGCGCCCTACGCCTCCCGGGGACCGCGCCGCGTGAGAAACGCCGCCGACGGGCTCTACCGCAGCGGCGGCTCACAGCTCCTGCTCGCGGTCACGGAGCAGGGCTCCGGCCTGGCTGCGGCTTTCGACATCGGCCTGCAGGCCGGATGAGCGTCATCCGGCGAACAGACGCCGGAGCGCGTGGAGGGCAGGGCCGGGAAGAGGGCGTTGGACAGATCGCGCGCACATTTGTTGCTTTCGGGAATTATTTTTTGCCCCGGCCCTGACCCAGTCAACGTCGGGCAGGAACGCTTCGTTATTGGGCCATGACCCGCAAGGGCCATCAACCAACCATCGAGGAGTCATCATGAGCAGGATACTTGTCGCCATCGTAGCTGCAGGGATTGCCTTCGGTTCAAGTGCGGGCTTTGCCGCGGACGCGGCGAAGAGCCCCGAGCTGACCAAGGAGGAAAGAGCGGAAATGCGCAACAGAGCGGAACAGCTGACGGCGCAGCGCGCGCGGATGCCGATGCAAGCGGATACAGCCGTCGGGACGACGCACAAGGCCACGACCCATAAGGCCACGAAGCACAAAGTCACGAAACACAAAGCCACGAAGCCCGCCAAGGGCATGACGCCCGCCAAGAGCACGACGCCCGCAGTGAAGAAGGGCGAGCCGAAGGTCTAGCGCTATCGTTCTACAGGAGAGGCAGGGGCCGCATCGGCTCCTGCTCTTCCACGCCCGAGGCTGTCGCGAGGCCGCGGGTTACGGCGTCCGCTCGGGAAAGCGGACGATGAAGCCGTCCCGGTTCGGCATCTGCACTTTCGGCAGCGTCTCGGCGTTCATCACGTCGTTCTCGCCGATCAGCTTGTTGAGAGAGAGGATGTACGCCGTTACGGCGTAGACCTCCTCGTTCGTGAGCGTGCGCGGCGCGTTCCACGGCATGGCGCGCCGGGTGAAGTCGAACAGCGTGGTCGAATAGGGCCAGAAGTTGGCGATGCGCTTGACCGAGCTCATGTTGCGTATCGGCTCGCCTCCGACCAGCGCGGCGCTGATGCCGCCCTTGCCGTTTTCTCCGTGGCACGCGGAGCATTTATCCGCGTATACCTTCGCGCCCTGGGCGGGCGTGCCGCTGCCCGGCGGGAGCCCGGTGCCGTCCGGCAGGACGTGAAGATCCCAGGCTGCGAGCTCGGCAGGCTTGATCGGCTGTCCGAGCCTGGGCCCTTGCGCGCAGGCCGCGCTCGCGGCGACACCGAGCGCGATTGCAATGAAGAGGTCCGCGGCGTTACGCGTAAACATGCTTCACCTCGCCGCCGCGCTCGACGGCCCAGCTCGTAGGGCCGTTGTAGTGCTGCGCCGGAAAAGCGGTCACGGGCGGCGGCTTCACGGTCTGCCCGCGATGGGCCACGATCTCGGCGCGCGTCGGCTGCACGTGGCCGCCTTCGTCCCACGCGCGGCTTTGTAATACCGCGGGGCCGCCGTCCCAGCGCCACGGCACGCGGAAGCGGGTGAATGCCTTGGCGAGCACGGGTTCCTGCAGCGCCGCCTGCGCCCAGGTCCTGCCGCCGTCGGCCGTGACCATGACTTTCGAGATCCGGCCGTTGCCCGAGTACGCGACGCCGGAGATTTCGTAATAGCCCGGCCGGTTCATCTTCAGCCCGAACGACGGATGCGTGATGAACGACTTCACCTCCTGCAGGAAGTAGAACTGGTAGGCCTTACCGTCGGGCAGGATAGGCGCGTAGGTCCTGGCCTCGTAGTAGCCCATGGCCGGCCGCTCCGTGAGCTCAATGCGCCGCAGCCATTTGACGTTCATGTTGCCTTCCCAGCCGGGCAGCAGCAGGCGCATCGGGTAGCCGTTCCCGGGCATGATCCGCTCGCCGTTCTGGTAGAGCGCGATCATGGCGTCGTCGAGCGCCTTGGTGAGCGGCACGCTGCGGGAGAGCGCCAGCGAGTCTGCGCCTTCGGCCACGATCCATTTCGCCTTCGGGTCGACGCCGGTTTCCTCGAGCAGGGTGGAAAGCGGCACGCCGGTGTATTCGGCGCAGGAGACGAGGCCGTGCAGCGCCTGCACGGTCGCCTGGAGCGGCTCGTTGGAAAAAAGCGGCGCGCTGTTGCCGCCGCACTCGACGAAGCTCATGCGCGACACCATCGGGTAGCGCTCGAGCGCGTCGAGCGTGTAGACGAGCGGCTGCTTCACCAGGCCGTGGATCGCGAGCCGATGCCCCGCCGGGTCGATGTCCGGGTCGCCGGAGTGCGAGATCACGAAATGCAGGCCGCTGGGTGTGAACGTGCCGTTGAGAAGATGATGCGGCGTGCGACCGTGCTGGGTGCGCGGCTCGCCTTTGGGGTTGCTCAGCGTACGCGCGACCCGTTTCTCGAAGCGCGAGGGCTGGCCGTACGCTTCAACCAGGCCGCCGGCTGCGCGGCTCCACGGCGGATCGGCCAGCGGTTCGGCCGCCGCCGGCTTGACCACCGCGTAGCCGGTCATCGCCGCGGCGAGCACGGCGCCGTTCCTGAAGAAGGCCCTGCGGTCGAGCAGACCGTTCCCGGCCACCGGCACCAGTCTTTCGAGCTCCCGCCTCGATCGAACGTCAGGCATGGACACCTCCCGATGACGCGGACTCCGCGAAACTACGATATGCCTTCCGCATCCCCAAGGCAAGAGAACGATCGGTAGTGTCTCGGTTTGATTTGTAACGCCCTATAAGCTGGGACAGTGCGCCGAAAATGCACGCTAGACCAGCCAGGGCTGCCACGATCCACAGAGGGTAAGGGTGAGGGGAACGAGATCCATGGAAGGGCGGATGCCCCGCGCGCTTTGCCCCTCACCCTATCCCTCTCCCCAGCTCGGGGAGAGGGGATTCATAAAACAGGCTCCAGTAACTGGTCACTGGTCACCGGTCACTGGTCACTGGGTTAGGTGTCCTGCTCGTAGCGTGGGCCGCGGGGCGTACGCTCCGCCTGGCTGATCGGGGTGTTCATCTCGACGTCGCGGCGGCGCTTGCGTGCCGCCTTCGCGCCGGTCTTGAAATAGTCGCTCTTCGTGGCGAGCGCGGCCTCCTCGGCCAGCGCGGCCGGCCAATGGCCCAGGTCGTAGCCGTGCCATGGCGGCTCCGGCTTGAGCGCGCCGAGTCCCAGCCGTTCCCAGATGCGTCTGGCGTTCTCCATGAACTCGCGCTTCGGCAGCGCCACCGGGGCGTAAACGCCCTTCAGTGTGGCGTCGATCAGCACCGCGGCCGATTCGCCGCCGTCGCGCGGGCCCCTGGGGCCGTGGCCGGGATCCTTGCGGTCGAGCACCTTCACGTCGTGCTGTGCCTGCGTGCGGTAGCACATCGCCCAGAAGATCGCGTCGCTCGCCTCGGGATCGATATCGTCGTTGATCGCCACGATCCACTTGCCGGCGTAGCGGTGGAGCGATGCCGCGCCGTTCAACGCGCGCCAGATCTCGGTCTTCGGCGCGTCGCGGCGGAACTGGATGGCGATCAGCGCGATGACGCTGGTCAACGGCTCGTGCATGGCGACGCGCGTCACACCGCGGATGCCCAGCGTGTTCTGCAGGTAGTTGAGGAACACGGGCTCCATCGCGACCCGGCGTATCGTGCTCGATTCGCTGGGCGTCACCTGACTGATGAAGGAGGTGAGCACGGGGTTCGCCCGCCGCGTGATCGCGGTCACCTCCATGAAGGCGTTGTACTCCTGGAGGTTGACGTAGCCGTGCGATTCGCCGAACGGCGCTTCCGGCTCGAGCTCCTCCGTATTGATGTAGCCCTCGATCACGAATTCCGCCTCGGCGGGCACCAGCAGGTCCACGGTCTTCGCCTTGACGACGTTGAGCGGAGCGCCCGCGAGCGCGCCCGCCACCCACAGCTCGTCCAGTTGCTCGGGCATCTTCTGTACGGCGCAGTACGACACGGCGGGCGGAGCGCCGACCACCACCGCGCACGGCAGGGGCTTGCCGAGCGCCTTGTACTTCTGCCAGTGGATGTAGATGCCGGGCCGGATCTCCAGCGAGGGATTCATGCCCAGGCGGCGCGGCGCCTTGATCTGGCCCCGGTAGTTGCCGGCGTTCTGCACTCCGGTTTCCGGATCCCGGGTGATGTAGTGGCCGGCGGTGAGATAGGGCCCGTTGTCCCAGCCCGGCGTCGAGATCGGCACCGGCAGGCCGCCGAGACCCTTGCCGGGTGCGTCGAGATCCCGGCCGCGAATCACGACGTCGTGGCACGGCGCCTTCGTGACGAGCTTCGGCTTGACCGGTTTGCCGAGGGCGCGTATCCACGCCGGGCCGATTTCTGCGAGCGGCATGTTCATGCCGACGCGGTACACGTCGCGGCTCGCCGCGAGCCCGGCTACCAGCACCGCGGAGTCGTAGCGGCGGCCCTTGCCGTCGGTCGGCTGCGTGAACAGGAACGCCTTGCGCCTGCCTTCCTCGACGCCGCCCCGGAACTGCCAGCGCACCAGCGGATGCATCTCGGTGTCCTTGTTGATAGGCTCGTCGACCACCACCAGCAGGTTCTCGCGTGCCAGCCGGTGCAGGTGATCGTGCAGATCGGGATAACGGTGCGCCGGCTCACCGCGCCGGGGCGCGAAACGGGCGAGCGGGTCCGTGCGCGTGCGGCTCGTCAAGGCGGGTTTGCTGCGATCTCTGGCCATGGTCGCCGGGGAAGGTTCAGCAGGGGCTCATTCGGGGCGCAAGCCTGCCGTCTTGATGACTTTGCTCCACTTGGCCACCTCGGCGCGGATATAACCACCGAATTCCTCGGGCGTGGTGCCGAGCGGCGCGATGTCGGTCGCCGCGAATCGCTCCCTCACGTCCGGTCGCTTCAGGGTGTGAACCGACTCCGCGTGCAGGCGTGAAACGATTTCCTTCGGTGTGCCCGCCGGCACGGCCAGTCCGTACCAGGGCGTCGCCTCGTAGCCCGGAAGGCCGGCCTCGGCCAACGTTGGAACCCCCGGCGCTACCGGCGAGCGCTTGGCGCTCGTGACCGCCAGCCCGTTCAACCGCGCCGCCTTCACGTGCGGCATCGCCACGCTCGTCGAGGGAAAGCCGACGGATACCTCCCCGCTCACGAGCGCGGTCGCGCCCTGGGGGCTGCCCTTGTACGAGATCTGGGTCATCTTCACGCGCGCCATGCTGCTGAACAACTCCGCGGCTAGTATGATGCCGGCCCCCGACACGGCGACGTTCAGCTGGCCGGGACGCGCTCGTGCGAATGCAATCAGCTCCTTCACGGATTTCACCGGCACCGACGGATGGACCGCCAGCATGAACGATCCGGCCGCCAGCAGCGACACCGGCGCGAAGTCCTTCACGAGGTCGTACGGCAGCTTGTCGTACAAGGTCATGCTGATGGCGTGGGCGATGCCGGCCATCATCAGCGTGTAGCCGTCGGGTGGTGACTTGGCGGCCACCTCCGCGCCCAGGTTCCCGGCGGCGCCGGGCCGGTTGTCTATCACCACCTGCCGGCCGAGCGCATCGGACAACGGCGGCGCGACGAAGCGCGCCACGACGTCGTTCGCACTTCCCGCCGGGAACGGAACGATGAAGCGCACCGGCTTGACCGGGTACTGCGACCACGCGGACGTGGCCGCCGCGAGAGCGCCCGCCGCTGCCAGCCAGCTTAGGCGGCGTATGAATCCCATGTGCCTCCAGCACGGTCCACGGATGGTTTCGTCGGGGTGCAGTATGCCATGACGAGCGGTGTAAACTAGTGGTCATGACGCTCGGGAAAACCCGGATCGAAGTCAGCAACGCCGTCTTCTCTCTGCCATATCACGTGGCGCTGGAAGAAGGCTACTTCGCGGACGAGGGCTACGACGTCGAGCTCGTGCCCGCCGGCTCGGGTCGGGATCGGAACCGGGAGGTCCCCGAGCGGCCGATCGAGGACCACCGCGCGGTGAAGTCGTACGGCTGGCACGAGGGCATAGAGAAGGGCGAGTTCTGCATGTACCGCGCGTGCGAGTGGGGACAGATCCGCCGCACGCAGGACAGCGCGCACAACGTGAAGGTGGTGAGCAAGCGCGCCGCGGTCGCGACGCAGGCGATCGTCGTGCGCGGCGACGCGCCGTACCACGTGCCCCAGGACCTGCGCGGCAGAAGCGTGGCCGTCAACTTCCACGCCGGCTCGCACTACATCACGCTCTCCATGCTGGGCGGCTCGATGAACGGCAAGGACGAGGTGCGTGCGGTGCACGTGGGCGGCCCCAGGCAGCGGCTCGCGTTTCTGGAGGAAGGCAAGGTCGACGCCGCGGCGTTGATGGAGCCGTGGATCACGGTCGCCGCGAAGCGCGGGCTCAAGATCATCTGCGAGGCGTTCTACGAGGGCGCCGAGGTGGCGACGCCCGACGTCGATCCCGCCATGTACGCCGCGATCACGCGCGCCGTGATGAGGGCGGTCGAGCGGATCAACGCGGACATCCGGCCCTGGCTCAAGTACCTGATTCGCGAAGTGCCGGAGAACCTCGCGCGGCTGACCGCCGACGATTTCTACCTGCCGCGCTTCCGCTACGTCGCCCCGCGGCCGTACACGCGCGAGGAATACGAGCATCTCCACGATTGGATGGTCGGCTGGGGGCTCCTCGAGCCGGACAGCGACTACGACGCGATCATCGACCGCCAGATCACATCACCCGCTCGATCGCAGGAGCAAGCCAGTCCCTAAGGAAGCTCTGCAGAAGTGGCCCAAGAGAGCCTCCGTCTTCGCGGGATGACGTGTTCAGATTTCCCTTGGAAAGTCTCAATCTGGCCTCATACCCGATGCCTTGACGACTTTCCCCCACTTCGCCACTTCGCTGCGCAGAAACTTTCCCAGCTCTTCCGGCGTGGAGGGCTGCGTCGTCAAGTCGGTGGCGTTGAAGCGGCTCTTCACGTCCGGCCGCGCGAGCGCCCGTGCCGCTTCCGAGTTCAGGCGCGAGACAACGTCCCGCGGCGTTCCCGCCGGCGCCAGCAGGCAGTACCAGGTCGTCGCTTCGAAGTCCGGCAGGCCGCTTTCCCCGACGGTGGGGATTTCCGGCGCCATGGGCGAGCGCTGCCTGCTCGTTACGCCCAGCGCGCGGATCTTTCCCGATCGAACCTGCGGCACCGCCGCCGAGGTGGGCGGGAGCCCGACGGAAACCTCGCCGCTCGCGAGCGCGGTCAGGATCTGCGGCGTGCCCTTGTAGGTCACGTTGGTCATCCTGATGCCCGCGGCGCTCTTGAACAGCTCCGTCGCGGCGATGACGCCGGCGCCGCCCACGCTCACGTTCAGCTCACCCGGCCGCGCTCTGGCGAGCGCGAGCAGGGATTTCACGGACTTAACGGGCAGCGACGGGTGCACCGCCAGCATGTACGCGCCCGAGGCGAGGTAGGAAACCGGCGCGAAATCCTTCAGGAAGTCGTAGCCCGGCTTTTCGAATAGCGTGACGCTGATGGCGTGCGAGCTGTTTCCCATCATGAGCGTGTAGCCGTCGGCCGGGGACCTGGCGGCCAGCTCCGCGCCCAGGTTCCCGGCGACGCCGGGCCGGTTGTCGACTATCAGCTGCTGGCCGAGCGCTTCGGACATCGGCGGCGCGATCAGGCGCGCGACGAGATCGTTCACGCTGCCCGGGGCGAACGGCACGATCAGGCGGATGGTGCGGGCGGGGTACTGCGAGAAGACGGGTTCGGCATATCCCAGCAGCGCCGCAGCCGCGAAAGCCGGAATCATCGTGTACCGCATGCGTTTTCTCCTCGTACAGGCCATTGGCCATTTATATTGTGACTGCGCGGCCAGTATGCCATCAAACAGGAGCTTCGCTTCGCCGCATGGACGCCACGGCGCGCACTTACTCGCAGCGCGCGGTGTAGACTGATCGGACGGAAGCGGAAGCGAACATGGATAGAAGGCGCTTTCTCGCGCTCGGTCCGGCGGCCGAGGCGGCCACCGTGCGGCGCAAAGGCCGAGGACATCCGCGGCATCATGGGCGGCAACTACCTGCGCGTGCTGGGGCAAGCGCTGGCCTGAAGGAAGAGGTGGTAAGATGAATTTCCGAAGCGCGCGTCACATCAGCTGGAGGCCCTAATGAACCATCCTGCCGAAGCCCGTTCCGCCGTGGAAGCGCTGACCGCCGACATTCCCTATACCGTGGATACGGGCGAGACGCTCGTCAACGAGACCTACGGGCCCAACAACATCCGCCGCCGCAGGACCGGGACGAACGCGCTGCGGAAAATGACCGTGTTGAATGGGCGGCTCCATTCGCTGTCCCTCGAGCGCAACGGCTTCGTGCTGGTGGAGCACAAGACCGCGGTCAAGGATTTCTTCGACCGGCAGCAGCTCGAGACGGTCTACTACGCCGAGGTCGAGGCGCTGATCAAGAAGATGTCGGGCGCGAAGCGAGTGGTCCTTTTCGACCACACGCTGCGCTCGGGAAATGAGGCGGAGCGCGAGGAGCGCCTGATCCGCGAGCCGGTCCTCAACGCGCACAACGACTACACCGAGTGGTCCGGGCCGCAGCGGGTGCGCGACCTCCTGCCGGACGAGGCGGAACGGCTGCTCAAGGGCCGCTTCGCGATCATCCAGGTGTGGCGCGCGATCAACAAGCCCATTCAATCCAATCCGCTGGCCGTCGCGGACGCAGCGAGCGTGGCGTTCGACGATCTGCTGATCGCGGAGCGGCGCTATCCGAATCGCGTGGGACAAACGTACCGGTTAAAATTCAACCCGGCCCACCGCTGGTTCTATTTTCCCGAGATGCGCCGCGACGAAGCGCTGGTGTTTACGGTCTACGACTCGGACAAATCCGGCCGGGCGCGCTTCACGCCGCATACCTCGTTCGACCTGCCCGACCCCCCGCCGAACGCGCCCCCGCGCCAGAGCATAGAAGCGCGGGCGCTCGCGTTCTTTTAGCTGCCAGCTTCATGCTTCCAGCTTCCAGCTACGATTGGCTGGTGGCTGGCAGCCCGCGGCGCGTAGCCCGTGGCGTCAAGATCGCGATCAATGATGCGAAATATCCTCTGCGCGGCAATCGCCGTCGGTATTCTGATCGGCACGGATTGTGGCGCTCAGGCTCCTGCCGCGCCGCCGCTGCGCGCGCCCGACGTGCGCTACGAGCCCACTGACATGGAAGTGGTGCAGGTGATGCTGCGGCTCGGCGAAGTGAAAGCCGCGGACGTGGTGTTCGACCTCGGGTGCGGAGACGGACGCATCGTCATTGCCGCCGCGCGGCACATGGGGGCGCGCGGGGTCTGCGTGGATATCGACCCGAAACGCATCGCGGAAAGCCGCGAGAACGCGCGCAAGGAGGGCGTTTCCGAACGCGTCGAGTTCAGGACGGAGGACTTGTTCACCACCGACCTGAGTGGAGCCACGGTCGTCATGCTGTTTCTCTGGCCGGAGCTCAATCTCAAGCTGCGCCCGAGGCTGCTGCGCGAGCTGCCGCCGGGCGCCCGCATCGTCTCCCACTGGCACGATATGGGAGACTGGAAGCCGCAGGACACGGTTCTCATTACGGCTCGCGGCCGCGAGCGGCCGGTGTATCTTTGGACCATACCCAAGCAGTGACTCCGTCATGCGTCATGGGTCGGGCGTCAGGCGTGAAGCGTCAGCCGTCACCCCTGACCTCTAACGGGTGTTTTGACACGCATGACCCATGACCCCTGACCCCTGACGGGTGTTGAGACCGGAGCGAACAACATGGCGATACACAAGGAGCACAAGGAGTTCTACAGGCCCGATCAGAGCAAGGGCTGGGTGACGCCGGAAGGCTATCCGCGCGGGATCGAGCAGCAGATCCTGGCCGGTACCCTCGACGAGAAGGCAAAGCGCGGACACAGGAGCCGTCACCTCCGGTTCGCGCCGGGCGTGTACACCACCGAGCCCTTCGTGCACGACTACTGGGAGGAGGTGTACCTCGTGTCCGGCGACCTGATCGTCGGCAACGACAAGCACGGCAACGGCGGCGAGAAATTCGGCCCCAACACCTACGCCTGTCGGCCGCCGGGCACGCCCCACGGGCCGTTCAAGTCGGAGGGCGGGTGTTTGCTGTTCGAGATCCACTACTACGACGAAAAGCCATAAGACAGATCTGCAAATGACAATACGCGTTGCCATTCCCGACCTCGTCTCGCCCTCCTACTTCCCGGCCATTGCCGCCGTCGAGCTGGGATTTTTCAGGCAGGAGGGCCTGGACGCGACGGTCGAGCTGCTGTTTCCCGTCACCCGGACCTATGAGGAATTGCGCGACGGACGCCTCGATTTCGTGGCGGGGGCTGCGCACGCCCCGCTCTATGCTTTCAAGAACTGGAAAGGGTGCAAGCTGCTTGCCGCCCTCGCGCAGCACATGTACTGGTTCCTGGTGCTGCGCAAGGATCTCGGCGCGAAGCGCGGCGACCTTCATGCCGTGAAGGGGCTCCGCATAGGCGCGGCGCCGGGCCCGGTCGACGGGTTGACGCGCATGCTCGTCGAAGCCGGCATCGACCCGGAGCGGGACGTGAAGATAGGACCCGTTCCCGGGACTGCCGGCGCCGGCGTGTCCTTCGGTGTCGCGGCCGCGAAAGCGCTGGAGGAGAGAAAGCTCGACGGTTTCTGGGCGAACGGGATGGGAGCCGAGGTCGCGGTGCGCAACGGCACCGGCGCGCTGGTGCTCGATGCGCGTCGCGGCGACGGTCCTGGTGCGGCGCGCGACTACACGTTTCCCGCGCTCGTGACGACGCAGCGCAGGATAGACGAGGAGCCGGAGACCGTCGCGGCGGCGGTGCGCGCGCTCGTCCGCGCGCAGCAGGCGTTGAAGGAGAATCCGGGACGCGCCACGGAGGTGGGAACAAGGCTCTTTCCCGAAGCGGAGGCGGGGCTGATCGCCGAGCTCGTACGCCGCGATGCGCCGTTCTACGATCCGGGGATTTCGAAGCGGTCCGTCGATGCTCTGAACGATTTCTCGCGGAACATGGGCTTACTGACCGAGCCGGTGGCGTACGAGCAGGTGGTCGCGACCGAGTTTCAGCGGTTCTGGGCGTGACCGAACGCGTACTCATCGCCGGCGGCGGCCCCGTCGGCGCCGTAACCGCGCTGGCGCTCGCGCAGCGCGGGTTCCCCGTGGTCGTGTTCGAAGCCGAGCCGGAAGCCAACCCGGCGCCGCGTGCCTCGACCACGCACGCCGCGACGTTGGAGCTGCTCGCGGGGCTCGGGCTCGTGGACGAGGTGATCGCGCGCGGCCTGATGGCTCGCACTTTCCAGTTCCGGGACCGCCCGAGCGGGAAGCTGATCGCGGAATTTGACCACACTGTCCTCGCCGACGAGACGCGCTTCCCCTATGCCGTGCAGTTCGAGCAGCACAAGCTCGCGCGCCTCGCCACGCAGCGGATGCTCGCGCTTCCGGAGACCGAGGCGCACTTTTGCGCGACGGTGACGGATGTAGATGTCCGCGGCGATGGCGTCACCGTCACGGCCGAGACGGAGAAGGGCGCCAGGAAATTCGAAGGTGCGTTCCTGGTGGGCTGCGACGGCGGACGCAGCACCGTCCGCAAGTGCCTCGGCATCGAGTTCGAGGGCTATACGTGGCCCGAGCGCTTCGTCGTGCTCACCACGCTGTTCGACTTCGAGGGCGAGCGCGGCTACTGCTACCGTAACTACCTCTCCGATCCCGACGAATGGGCGAATCTCTTCAAGGTGCAAGGGGACGACGACAAGGGCGCGTGGCGCGTCGTCTTTCCCACGAAGAGCGAGGAACCCGACGAGAGCGCACTTTCGGAAGCGGGCGTCCAGGCGCGGCTCCAGCGGTTTTTCCCCAAGTCGAACCCCTACCGCGTCATTCACCGCAACATCTACAACGTCCACCAGCGCGTGGCGAAGACGTTCCGCAGAGGCCGCGCGCTGCTCGCTGGCGACGCCGCGCACGTCAACAACCCGATCGGCGGGCTCGGGCTCAATTGCGGCATCCACGACGCCGTCGAGCTCGCCGAGCGGCTGGAAAGGTATTGCGGTGGCGCGGGCGAGGACGAGCTCGATCTCTACGACCGCCGCCGCCGGCCGATCAACATCGAGTTCGTGCAGAGCCAGACGGTACAGAACAAGAAGCGGATGGAGGAAAAGGATCCGGCCGTGCGCGCCGCGAACTTCGAGGAGATGCGCCGCACGGTCGCCGACCCGGCCGCGCACCGCCGGTTCCTGCTGCGCTCGTCGCTGATCGAGAGCGTCAGAAAAGCCGCGCTCATTACATGAGCGGAGGAAGTGACACGTGACAGGTGACACGTGACACGTTTCAACCTTCGGCGCACCGCGGCCCGAGCGAACTGCGCGCAATCAGGCTCTGAGTTCTAACGGGCGCCCGGTTTTTACCCTCCACGAGTCACGAGTCACGGGTCGCGAGTCACCTCTTAGCGCTGTGGCGCGCGAGAAAGTCGAGCGTCACCCGGGCTGTCTCGTCCGGAGCGGTGCCGGCGGCGTGATAGCCGTCGACGGGGATGATGGCGAGCTCCGAGTTCGGGATTGTCTTCTGCCAGCCTTCGAACTCCGCCTTGCCGCGCCGCGGGGTGTCGGTGCCGATGACGAGCGTGGGGCACTTGATGCGCTTGATGTCCTCGCGGATGTCGATCGCACCGACCCAGCGCAGGTACGCGTGCGCGGTCGAGACGGCGGTGCCGCCCATCAGGTCCGCCCACCAGTTGATGCCGGCTTCCGGAAACTTGCTGCCGAAGCGCTCGCGCTGGGTGCGGTAGGCCCAGGCCCGCATGCCTTTGGTCTCCATTTCCTCGATCCAGCCGGCCGCGTTGGGCGGCGTGACAGGTGAGCAGGCAACCGTGATGGTCTTCACGAGCTCGGGATGCCTTACCGCGAGCATCATGACGGGGATGCCGCCGCTCTTGCCGCCCACGACGTGCGCCGGCCCGCCGCCTGCGAGCGATCTGATGACCGAAGCGAGATCGCAGACGACGACCTCGGTCGTGAGCGGAAAGTCCTTCGCGAACGGACCGGATTGTCCGAACCCGCGCTGGTCGTAGCGGATCATCCGGTAGCGGCGCGAGAAGTGCGGCACCCATGCCCGCCACGCCTCGGTGTTTTCCGTGAAGCCGTGCACGAACACCACCGTTTCCGGTTTCGTCCATGCGTCGGTGTGGTCGTCGATCGAATAGAACAGCTTGGCACCGCCTGATTCAACAAATGGCATCGGATGTTCCTATCGCCTATCGTTCGTCATGGGTCATGGGTCATGCGTGAGAGGCATGACTCTTTTGCGGGATGGCACGCATGACCGCTGACCCCTGACCCCTGACGGAATTAGTCTGCCTTGATCCCGGCTTCCTTGATGATTTTCTCCCACTTCCTTACGTCGGCGCGGATGATCGCATCGAACTCCATCGGCGTGTTGGCGACGGCGGTCGCGCCTTCCGAAGTCAGCAGCTGGTTGAACTCGGGAGAGCGCACGATCCTGACGATTTCGCCGTGCAGGCGGTCGATCACGGGCTTTGGAGTGCGGGCCGGCGCCAGTATCCCGTTCCACCCGCGCGCCTCGTAGCCGGGCAGGGTCTCCGCTATCGACGGCACGTCGGGCAGCACCGGGAGACGCTCCTTCGCCCCCACGCCGAGCGCCCGCACGCGCCCGGCCTTCACCAGCGGCCCGACGGTGCCGGCCGAGCCGATGAGATAGAAATGCACTTCGCCCCCGAGCAGCCCCGTCATGATCTGCGGCGCGCCCTTGTACGCGATGAACGTGACCTTGATGCCGGCCATGGAGCGGAACAGCTCCGCTCCCAGGTGACCCATGCTGGTGCTGCCGACGGAGCCGTGGTTGAGGTACCCGGGCTTCTCCTTCCCGATGGCGATCAGCTCCTTGACCGAGCGCGCTGGAAACTGACTCGTCACGATGAGCACTGGCGCGACGGCGCTCACCATGGTGATAGGCGCGAACGCGGTCACGGTATCGAAGGGAATATCCTTGAACACGCTCGGGTTCACCGGGTGGGAAGGAAAGACCATGAGCAGCGTGTAGCCGTCGGGCGCGGCTTTCGCCACGATGGCGGAGCCGACCACGCCGCTCGCGCCGGGACGGTTGTCTATCACGACCTGCTGGCCGAAGGTCTCGGAGAGCCGCTGCGCGAGGACCCGCCCGAGTATGTCCGTGATTCCGCCCGCGCCGCTGGGGATGATCATGCGGACCGGGCGCGACGGAAACTGCTGCGCGCTCGCGGCGGTGGCCAGCGCGCAGCAAAGGATGAACGTGGAACGATGAAGGATGACCTGAAAGCCATTCCGCCTTCTGCGAATCGTATCTTGCATTTGAAAAAACCGGGTCATCCTTCCACGTTCATCCTTCATCCTTAGTCACTGGTCACCGGTCACCGGTACTGGTCACTGGTCACTGGTACTCGCCCCGTCCCTTCGGGTACGTCTTCTCCCAGTTTCGCCCGTCGGTCTGCCGTACCGTCATGCCGGTGACGGTGCCGGCATCGAGGCAGCGCGCGTTGACGCTGAAGCCGTCCGGGTGGGAGCGCGGCACGTAGAACGACTTCACGCCGCAGACCGAGCAGAAATGATGCTTCGCGGTCCCGGTATTGAAGGTGTAGGTGGAGAGCGCTTCGCGCCCGGAGAGCAGGGTGAAGCGGTCCGCGGGAACGATGAGATGCAGATAGCCCGCCCTGCTGCACATCGAGCAGTTGCATTCGCTCACGCTGATTTCCGCGGGCGCGAGAATTTCGAAGCGGACGCGGCCGCAGTGGCAGCCGCCGGTATGCTTGATCATGTTCTGGTCTCCGGCTTTGCCAGTGGTCCCTCCAGGTCCACTCCCTGCGAGTCCAGGAGTTCCTGGGGCACGAGGATAGGCGCCTTGAAGTGTATGGCGAGCGCGATGGCGTCCGAGGAGCGGCTGTCAAATACCTTGGGCGTCCGCTGCACGGTCACCGTCAGCGCCGCGTAAAACGTGCGTTCCTTGAGTGTCACGACGACCTGCGTCACCTTTCCGTCGAAGGCTTCGAGGACGGTGCGCATGAGGTCGTGCGTGAGCGGGCGCGGCGTCTTCTTCCCGGTCAGGGCGCCCTGTATGGATTCCGCGACGACTGCGTCCACGAAAACGGGAATCGCCTTGTTGCGGACCTTGAGGAGCACGACGGGGCCGACGGGCGACACCCGAACCTCGACGTTCTCGATACGGACGCGCGCCGGCTCGGCGCTCTCAGCCGCCGCGGCGGCCATCGCCATCGGGAAAGCGAGAAGCGCCGCGAAGAAAGATACGAATCGTGCGTTCATGAGGTCACTCCCTTACGGCACTCGCCCGCTCCCCGGGGATGCGCGAAAGCAGCGCGCCGATCAGCATCATCGCTCCGTTCAACCAGAACACCGGCGGCATACCGAAAGCAGAGCCTACCGCGCCGAACACCACCGGTCCAACCACGCGCACGAGGTTGTTGGCCGAGAGCCGCAGCCCCAGCGTCTGGCCGGCGCGCCCCTGAACGGTGCGCTCGTACATGAGGATCACGGTGAGCGGCATGCTTATGCCCATGCCGAGACCGAAAAAGAACGAGACGGCGGCGAGCGCGACGGGATGGGTGAACAATGGCACCAGCGCGAAGGCAATCATCCCGAGGTAGAACGTCGAGGCGAGCAGCTTGTCGCCCGCCACCTGCTTCATGAGGCGAGGCAGAAACAGCCGGACCACGAAGGACGCGACGGCAAACGCCGCCAGGATCACGCCGATCGCGGAGGCCGACATTCCTATGGAATGCCCGTAGATCGGGATGAAGAACTGAAAGAGATCCGTGCCGAGCTGGACGAGCGCGCTAGTCGCCAGCATGAGCTGCACCTGGCGCTCGGCGAGCGTGTTGAGCGAGCCGATGCCGTGCGTTGCATGAGGATTGCCGGGCGGAAAGAGCCGCCCCCAGGCGAGCACCAGCAGGAAGGCAACGCCGCCCGGCGCCGCGGTCATGAGGCAGGCGAGCGTGTACCCCAGGTGGTCGATGCACGCGCCGGCGAAGAGCGGGCCGACGAAATTCGTGGTCGCCCCCATCAGGCTGAAGTTGCTGAAGTTGCGGGCCCGCGCCTCGGGCTTGCTCAGGAGCCCTATCGTGTTCTGCAGCGTGACGTGGAAGAACGCGAGCGCGAGGCCCCACAGCGCCGCCGCGGCGTAAAACGCGGGCAGCGCCCGGATGAAATAGGGCAGCAGCATCGCGCCCGTGCTGCAGGCCGCGGCGAATATCATCAGCCTGCGCCCGCCCACGCGATCCACGAGCGCGCCGACCGGCCAGGACAGGAGCAGCGCGAAAAGATAGAAGAGCGCGCCCAGCGCCCCGACGACCGATGCGGGTGCGCCCAGCTCGAGCGCGTAGAGCGTCAGCACGATGCGCGCTGCGCCAAAGCCGGTGAACAGGAAGAACGTCAGGGCAAGGCAGAGATGGATCGCCACGCGCGGAGTGTACCCGACACCGGCACTCGACACTCGACACTCCTCCCCCGTATCCTGCGACGATGCCGGCACATCCGGTAACCACCATATTGTGGAGAACGCCATGGCAGACGCGATCCTCTCGAATCCCCTGAAGGAGATGATGAAGGCCGGCAAGGTCGCGCTCGGCATGAACGTCCGGCTTGCGCGCTCGGGTGAAATAGCGCGCATCGCGAAATCGAGCGGCCACGACTTCGTCTTCATCGACGGCCAGCACGCGGTCTTCAACCTGGAGAGCATCACGCATATCGCGCAAACCGCGCTCGGCTGCGGCATAACGCCCATCGCCCGCGTGCGCAGCGTCGACGATCAGGACGTGCAGGTGCTGCTCGACAACGGCGTGATGGGCATCGTGTATCCGGACGTCAACACCGCCGCCGAGGCGCGCCGGGGCGTCGCCCGCGCCAAGTTTCCACCGCTCGGAAAGCGCTCCGCTGCGGGCGCCTACTCGATGTTCGATTTCCGTCCCGTGCCCGTGAGCCAGACGGTGCCGGCGCTGAACGACGCCACGCTGGTGGTGTGCATGATCGAGACACCGGAAGGCGTAAAGAACGTCGAGGAGATCGCGAACGTGGACGGCGTGGACGTGATCCACATCGGCGCGAACGACCTGCTGACCGCGATGGGCAAGCCCGGGGCGTTCGGCGACACTGAAGGCGCGAAGGCCATCGACCGTGTCATTTCCGCTACCGCGGCCGCCGGCAAGATTCCCGGCATGGGCGGCGATCGCAACATCCCGCGCCAGCTGGAGTACATCCGCAAGGGCGCGCGCTTCATCACGACCAACAGCGAGATCGCATTCATCATGGCGGAGGCGACGCGGGTGACGACGGAGCTGCGGAAGGCGTTGGGGGAGAGGTGAAAAGGATGAACGTGGAAGGATGAGGGATGACCGTCCGCACCCGCGTCGAGGCGAGGGGCGGCTACGGCCGCTCTTTTGCTTTTTGGGACCAGAGGTCGGAGACTAGGGACCATCCCGGCGCATGACGCACCCTGATGGTGCGCATCAACCCCGGTGCCTGAGTGAGTGTATTGTTATTGCGGGGATTTTCCGTGGCATACGCTTTGCTGGGTTGAAAGACTGCTATGACCACCAATGTGCAGGCGGCGGTGAAGGGCGAGGCGCCGGGCTACGACGAGATGTACGAGGCCGGCGGAGGAACGCGCGGCCCTTACGAGGCGCTCGCGCGGTGGCTTGCGGACTTGCCCTCGGACCGGCTGATCGAGAAGCGGCGCGAAGCCGATCTCCTTTTTCACCGCGTCGGCATCACCTTCGCCGTCTACGGTGACGAGGACGGCACCGAGCGGCTGATCCCGTTCGACACCATACCGCGCATCATCTCGCGCGCCGAGTGGCGGCTGCTGGAGCAGGGGCTGCGCCAGCGCGTCACGGCGCTCAATCGTTTCCTGCACGATATCTACCACGGCCAGGAGATCCTGCGCGCGGGCGTGATCCCCGCCGAGCAGGTGCTCACGCACGACGCCTACCAGGTCGCGATGGCGGGGCTCGACCTGCCGCACCAGGTCTACTGCCACATCGCGGGCGTGGACATCGTGAGGAACGGCGACGGAAAGTACTACGTGCTCGAGGACAACCTGCGCACGCCCTCCGGGGTCTCCTACATGCTCGAGAACCGCCGCATGATGATGCGGCTCTTCCCGGAGCTTTTCGGACTTTACAACGTCGCGCCGGTCGAGCACTACCCGCAGCTCCTGCTGGAGACGCTCCGCGCGAGCGCGCCGCGCGGGGTGCGCGACCCCGTCGTCGTCGTGCTGACACCGGGCCAGTACAACAGCGCGTACTTCGAGCACGCCTTCCTGGCGCAGCAAATGGGCGTCGAGCTGGTCGAGGCTTCGGACCTGTGCGTGCGGGAAGGCCACGTCTTCATGCACACCACCAGCGGCCACCAGCGCGTGGACGTCATCTACCGCCGCATCGACGACCCGTACCTCGACCCGCTCGCCTTCCGGCCCGACTCGGTGCTGGGTGTGCCGGGGCTGCTTGCCGCCTACCGCCTGGGCAACGTCGCGCTGTCGAACGCGATCGGGACCGGCGTCGCCGACGATAAGTCCATGTATCCGTACGTGCCGGAGATGATCCGCTTCTATCTCGGGGAAGAGCCGGTGCTGGAGAACGTGCGCACCTGGCAGCTGCGAAATCCCGACGACCTGCGCTACGTCCTCGACCACCTGCCGGAGCTGGTCGTCAAGGAGGTGCAGGGCTCGGGCGGCTACGGCATGCTGATAGGCCCCACTTCGAGCCGCGGCGAGATCGACGCGTTCCGCGAACGCATACGCGCCAACCCCTCGAACTACATCGCCCAGCCCACGCTGTCGCTCTCGACGTGCCCGACCTACGTCGAACAGGGCATCGCCCCGCGCCACCTCGACCTGCGGCCCTTCGTGCTCTCGGGGCGCGAGGTTAAGATGGTGCCCGGGGGCTTGACGCGCGTAGCGCTGGAGAAGGGGTCCCTCGTAGTCAACTCATCGCAAGGTGGCGGGACCAAAGACACGTGGGTGGTGGACTAGGATGTTGTCCCGCGTCGGCGATCGCATTTTCTGGATGTCGCGCTTCATGGAGCGCGCGGAGAACACCGCGCGCATACTGGGCGTAACGTCGAACGTCGTGCTGTGCAGCACGCCGGAAACGCAGGAGCAGAATCTCCTCGCGCCGCTCTCGATCACGGGCACGACCGACGAGTACTTCGAGCGGCACGACCGGATCTCGCTCCCGGCCCTGATCGATTTCATCGGGCTCGATCCCGGCAACCCGTCGAGCATCTACACCTGCCTCAAGCTGGCGCGCGACAACGCCCACGCCGTGCGCTGGCAGATCACCTCGGAAATGTGGGAGACGCTGAACGCCGCGTGGATCGAGATGCGCTCCTTCCGGCGCGAATCGGTGACGGGCCCCGACGCGACGCGCTTCTTCGACTGGGTGAAGGACCGCTCGCATCTCTTCCGCGGCGTCACCTACGGCACCATCATGCGCGGGGAGGCGTTCAATTTCTCGCGGCTCGGCACCTTCCTCGAGCGCGCGGACAACACGGCGCGCATACTCGACGTGAAGTACCACATCCTGCTGCCGCGGGTGGAGGATGTCGGCGGCGCGCTCGACTACTACCAGTGGACGGCGCTGCTGCGCTCGCTGTCGGCGTTCGAGACCTACCGCGGCATCTACCGCGACCAGATCTACCCGATCAAGGTCGCCGAGCTGCTGATACTGGACTCGCGCATGCCGCGCTCGCTCGCGGCGTGCATGGAGGAGGTGCACCACGCCATCGCGCGCGTGCACGGGCAGAGCGACCAGCCCGCCAAGCGGCTCGCCGCCGTGCTGCAGGCGCGGCTGGTGCACGGCGACATCGAGGAGATCTTCTCGGGCGGCCTGCACGAGTACCTCACCGACTTCCTGACCGACGTCAACGAGCTGGGCCAGCGCGTCCAGCGCGCCTACCTGGTGACCCTGTGAAGATCCGCGTCGACCACGTCACGCATTACGCCTACGACTCCCCCGTGCGCCACAGCGCGCAGTACCTGCGCCTCGTGCCGGCCGCGAGCGCGCGCCAGCGGGTGCTCGAGTGGCGGCTGGAGGCTCCCGGCAATCCTCTCGAGATGCGCGACGGCTACGGCAACATCCTGCATCTCTTCACCGTCGAGCGCCCGGCGTCCGAGATCCGGATCCGCTCCACCGGCGTGGTCGAGACCTCGGCCGCGATCGACGAAGCGCCCGACGAAATCAAGCTCTCGCCGGTCGTCTTCCTGCGGCAAAGCGCGCTCGCCACGGCCGATGCCGCCATCGGGGAATTCGCCGAGGGCTTCCGCCGCCGGGCGGGCACCCTCTCGGGACTGCGCGATCTCGCCGTGGCGATACTCGGGCGGCTCCCGTTCCAGGCCGGCGTGACGGGCCCGCATTCCACGGCGGCCGAGGCGTTCCAGGCGGAGAACGGCGTGTGCCAGGATCACACGCACGTCTTCATCGCCTGCTGCCGCTACCTCGGCATACCCGCGCGCTACGTGAGCGGCTACATCCACGAGCCGCGCTTTCCCGAGTCGCAGGTGGCGGGGCACGCCTGGGCCGAGGCGTGGGTGGTGGATCGCTGGCGCAGCTTCGACGTCACGAACGGCGGCCCGGCCGGCGAGCACCACGTCCGCGTGGCGGTCGGCCCGGACTACCTCGACGCCTGCCCCGTGCGCGGGGTGCGCAGCGGCGGCGGGGAGGAGAAGATGACGGCGGCGGCGCTGGTGGGGCTGGACCAATGAGCGGGACAATGTCCCGCAAAATGATGATGAAAAAGGGTGATGTATGATGGGAGACAAGACAGGGTGATGAAAGATGGTGATGGAAAATGGTGATGAGAAATGGTGATGTACAACCGCAATCGTCACCAATAGTCATCACCACCTGTCATCACCAGTATTCATCACCAGTATTCATCACCACTCTTCCGGCACATGACCTATTGCGTTGCCGCCCTCGTCGAAGAGGGCATCGTATTCGCCTCGGACTCGCGGACGTCCGCGACCCTCGACAACATCGCTACGTTCAGCAAGATGAACGTGTTCGAGACACCGGGCGAGCGCGTGATCGTCGTTCTCTCCTCCGGCAATCTGGCGACGACACAGGGCGTGATCGCGCGCCTGAAGATGCGTGCGCGGGACGCGCAAGGCAGCGCCGCCGCCGCCGGCATACTGGGAGTCGGCAAGCTGTTCGAAGCCGCGCAGCTGGTGGGCGGGACGCTGCGCGAAGTAGTCAGCGAGTCGGCGCCCGTGCAGCAGCAGGGCGTGGACATCGGCTGCCACTTCATCCTCGGCGGCCAGATCGGCGGCAAGCGCCCGCGCCTCTTTCACATCTACCCCGAGGGCAATTTCATCGAGGCGACGCGCGACACCAACTTCTTCCAGATCGGCGAGCACAAGTACGGCAAGCCGATCATGGACCGCGTCGTGAAATACCACGTGCCGCTCAAGGCCGCGGCGAAGGCGATCATCGTGTCATTCGACTCGACGATGCGCTCCAACCTGACGGTCGGGCTGCCGATAGACCTCATCGCCTACGAGAAGGACCGCGGGAAGATCACGCTGCGGCGCCGCTTCGACGTCGACGACCTGTATTTTTCGAAGCTCTCGGGCATCTGGTCGGCAGGCCTGCGCCGCGCGTTCGGCGAGGTGCCGGAGATCGAGTGGGGGAACGAGAAGAAGGACGGGTAGCTGCTCCCGCACGGAGTCACTTCTCCAATTGCCGTATCGTGGCGGATTCCTGCAAAGCACCGCCTGATTCACGTATGGTGGGACTGACGATCCCAAGGTAGTAATCTGTAGCGATGGATCCTCCCCCTTCCGAGCTCGATGGCGCGAAAGTGATCGCTACTGCTGTGGTTGAGGGAGCCGTGAGGCCTACGGGAGCCACGACCCATCGCGGACCGGATGGAGTGATCCCGCCGGCGAACGCCTTGGCAATCGTTACCAGCGAAGCGAGCGTGTACTTGTTCTACTGTGATCGCCAGTGGCAAGTGCTCGCGGACACGTGGCATTCTTCCGTGAGCAACGCCAAGGCTCAGGCCGAATTCGAGTACGAAGGTATCTCGAAGCTATGGAAGGATGCCGTCTAGCCGCCCATGGTAGGCAGCAAACCGTGGAATTTGAATTCAAATGTGTGTCGTGCGGCCAGGTGCATCGTGGGATGCCGACCTTCGGGGCACATGCTCCCCTGAGCTACTACGAGGTCCCGGAAGAAGAGCGTGGGAAACGGTGCAGCCTCGGTACCGATGATTGCGTTATTGACGAGAAGTGGTTCTTTGTTCGTGGATGCATTGAAATCCCCGTACACGAAGAGACAGAGCCCTTCATTTGGGGCGTCTGGGTTTCCCTCAGCGAGGTCAACTTCAAGCAGTGGCTTGCCTGTTTTGACGCCCCCAAGCGCTCACATACCGGTCCATTCTTTGGTTGGCTTAACGCATGGTTGAAGCCATACCCGGACACAGTGAACCTGAAGACTCAGGTACACCTCCGCGACAAGGGCACCCGGCCCTACGTCGAACTTGAACCCACGGACCATCCTCTTGCGCTCGAGCAACGCAACGGCATTTCGAAGCGGCGCGTCGCGGAAATCTACGCGCAGATGATGCACGATCATGCTGCCTAACCTACGCAAACGCATGGTTGCGTTGGTCCCAGCTGCTCCTGCAATCACGCTCGTCTGCCTGTCAGCGTTTGGGCAGGAACCGCAGCTGCCAAACCCAATTCTCAATCCAGGTAGCCCGTGGGCGTTTTGGGGATTCGTCGTAAACGCTCCCGAAGCGCCTGACATGATGAGCCAGTTCAAGTCCGCGGGCGCCGCTTCTCTTGGAAAGAAATTTCCAGAACCTGATCACACCGTAGCGTTTACCGTATTGATGGATAAACTTGAGAAGGAAATTGCAAGTGCAGATGAGCTCTTGGCCGGCCTCAAGGATAGACGCGGGAAAAAATCAGATCCTTCCCGATTCCGCATAGTCGAGCACAAGGAGGAGATTTTTAGTCTGCGTGACTACTGGTGTACAAGATATTCGATGCTCAACGAAGATCGGGGCGTTCGCCTGTTTGGCGCGGTACCTTTCGTGCTGGAGGGAATTACGTGCGTTCATCCCGAGAGGCGCGATGTGGCAGTTGACATCGGGTACTCCGAGCGGGCCGCCGGCAAGCAGGTGAGTGCCGAGGTTCGCAAAATCGGCGAAAAATTCATCCGAAGCCTTCGTTTCCTTCCGCTTCCCGATCGCGTTGAAATCAAGGCGGCAATCGACGCACTCCGCGCCAAGGACGGCGAAAAGGCGTTGTCCTTGCTGAGCCCGCTTGTGGAAAAATCCGACAGCCAGGCTGCCTTGATTGCCGGAGAAATCCATCTGCTGGGGCATGGCGGTGTAGCCGTGGACTACGCGGCTGCACGGCGAATGCTTGAGCTCGCAGCCCAGGATGGCCACGTTAACGCTCTCTACAATTTGGGAACGATGTACGACCGTGCACAAGGCGTTACTCGAGATCCAGCCGAAGCGGTCAAATGGTTCAAACGCGCCGCAGATCAGCGAGACAATGTCGCTCAATTCAACCTCGCGGTACTGTACGGGAGTGGCGATGGGGTGCCCCTGGACCGAGCGGAGGCGGAGAAGTGGGGCAGGATGGCAGCGGATAACGGAAATGAGCGTGCACGCCAGGTATTGCGAGGGCGTTAGTCAGGCGCAGGCGTTACGCAACAACAAAATCCAGGCAGATAGCAGCTGAACGTAGTGCAGACCATACTTCCCAGGATGAGAACATGAAAAAGTCGGACGCGAGCCAGGGCCGGTCGGCCTCGGAGCTCATCGCGAAAAGAATCGCCGAGCTCGGGGACTGGCGCGGGAAAAC
>DASRJL010000190.1:0-20492 GCA_035649495.1 Burkholderiales bacterium
CCGGCCCCACGAGCGCCACCGTATCGACCAGCCGGTCGGGGACGGCGGCGGCGGCCTCGGCCTTCTTCCCGCCGAGGTAGAGATTCTGGATTACCGCCGCTTCGGCTTCGTAGCCCAGCCGCACGGCGTAGTCATTGTAGAAGTTCTTGCCGCGCGCGCCCATGCCCCCGATGTAGAGCGCAAGCCACTCCTTGACCGGCTGCCGGCATAGGTCGAGGTCGTCGCCGATGACGACGGGCACGAACGGCGCAATGTCGAATTTCTGGAAGTCCGCCGTCCGTCCGGCGCGCTTCATCCCGGCGCGCACGTGGGGTTCGATCAGGTCGTCGCGCTCCGGGTCCATCAGCAGCGGCAGCACGCCGTCGCCCACCTCGCCCGCGCAGGCGAGGCCGGCCGGGCTCACCGCCGCGGTGTAGATCTCGATGTCGCGCCGGCCGTGCAGGATGCACTTCAACGGCTTGCCGAGACCGGTTGCGCCCGGACCGGTGTACGGAATCTGGTAATGCTCGCCCTGGTGCGTGAGCGGCGCCTCGCGCGCGAGCACGGCGCGGACGATGGCGACGTACTCGCGCATGCGGGTGAGCGGCTTGCCGTAAGGCACGCCGTACCAGCCCTCGACCACCTGCGGGCCGGATGGCCCGAGCCCGAGAATGAAACGCCCGCCGGTCAGCTGGTCGAGCGTCATCGCCGTCATCGCGGTCAGCGCGGGCGAGCGCGCCGGCACCTGCAGGATGGACGATCCGAGCTTGATGCGCGTCGTCTGACCGCCGAGCCACGCGAGCCGCGTCACGGCGTCGACGCCGTACGATTCGCCGCACCAGGTCGAATCGAAACCGAGCCGTTCCGCCTCGCGCACGAGCGCAATGGTTGCGGGGCCGTCCGCCCCGGCAGTCGCCAGTCCCAGGCGCAATGTCATGGCCATCTCCTCCGGTTCCACGGCAGGTCAACTGCCGAAAGGTTACACTGACGGACATTGCAAATGAACCGGAGGAGCACGGCAATGCGCGACAACATCACCATCGGCCTGGTCACGCCGCAGGCGACCAACAGGGTGCCCGCCGATGCCGGGCAGATGTATCCGGGCGTCACCTTCATTCCGAAGGGCGTCGGCGTCAAGGCGCTCACGCCGGAGGGCTACGACAGCGCCTGGGACGGAATAGTCCCCGCAGCGGAGGAGCTCGCCAGCCGGAACAAGCTCGACGCGATCATGGTGCTCGGCACCTCGCTGACCTTTTACCGCGGCTTCGAAGCGCACGAAAAGCTCCTGGAGCGGCTGCGCCGAATCGGCCTGCCGGTTGCCACCATGAGCAGCGCGGTCGTTGACGGGCTCCGCGCGGTGGGCGCGAAGAAGATCGCGGTGAGCACCGCCTACGCCGACATAGTGAACAACCGGCTGCGCGATTTCCTGACCGCCTCGGGCTTCGAGGTGCAGGCGCTGGAAGGCTTCGGCATCGAGCGCTTCGGCGGAGCGGGCGAAAAGAGCGAGCAGGACATCATCGACCTGGCCGGCCGCGTGAGCGCGAGCGCCAGGGACGCGCAGGGGATGCTGATCTCGTGCGGCGGCCTGAGAACACTCCACGTCGGCAAGACTATCGAGGACAAGTACGGCCTGCCGGTAGTGTCGAGCACGCCCGCGGCGTTCTGGGCCGCGATGCGCCTGGTGGGGGAGAGCGGGAAGCTGTCGGGGTACGGGAAGCTGTTCGAGGCCGTCCACTAGGCTCCACAGGCGTGACCGGTGACCAGTGACCAGTGACCGGTCCACTTCCTCCTTCCGACTTCCGCCTTCCGCCTTCCGCCTTGCCGTTGAAAGGATAGGCAGATCTCCATACAGGCCCGCAGCCCCCTGACCGTCCGTGTGGCGGTCCTCTTCTTCCTGCCGCTCATCGTTTCAACCGAGCTGCATCAGCTTTCGCATTCGCTGGTTCACGCGTTTCTCGCCAGGCTGGGCGACGCCACCATCACGCTGGCCGCCTTCAGCATCGCGTTCGCGTTCAATACCACGTGCAGCGGCGTCATTTCCGTCGGCGTCCAGGCGGCCATGTCCTACGTCACCGACAAGCGCTCGCTCTGGCGGATTGCGCGCTTCTACTTCGCCATTTCCCTGGTGCCGTTCGTCGTGATCGAGGCGTTCGCGCTCACGCCGCTCGGCGATTGGCTGTTCGGCGTGTTGATGGGCGCGAGCCCGGAGACGACCCGGCTGGCGAAGGCTGCAGCGGCCGTCATGGGCCTGTGGATTTTCCCGAACCAGGTGCGCAACCTCGCCACCGCTCTGTGCATGATGCACCGGCGCACGCTGCCGATCTCCTACGCGACGATCATACGGCTCGTTTCGCAGGCGCTCATGCTGCTGGTGCTGCCGTTCTGGATGGAAGGCGCCGTGGCCGGCGCGGCATCCCTGATCGGATGCATGACCGTGGAAGCGCTCTACATGGTCTGGGTCAGCCGTGCCTACTATGACGAGCTGCCCGCGGCAGGCGGTGAGCAGGCCTCCTACCGTCAGGTGTGGGCCTTCTCCTGGCCGCTGATGGTCACCCAGGTCACCGAGAACGGCGTTTCCTTCGTCATCAACTTCTTCCTCGGCCGTCTCGCCAATCCCGACCTGGCGTTGGCGGCGTTCGGCGTGGTCAACGCGTTGAGCTCTCTGGTTGCCTCGCCGCTGCGCAACATGGTGCAGGCGGGCCAGGCTCTCGTGCACAGCCGCCACGACATGCGGGTGATGCTGCGCTTCGCGCACAGGGTGACGCTGGTGTACGTGGCGCTGGTCGGGATTCTGTTCTACACGCCCTTGCGCGAGGTGATCCTGGGCGGGATCATGGGATTGCCCGTCACGCTGGCGACCTACACAGCGCCGGGCGTCAGGATGGTGCTACTGGTCGTGGTGGTCTGGGGTTACGCATCGCTCTTTCGCGGTCTCCTTTCCGCCATGCGCCGGACGGGCGCGATCGCGGGCAGCGCCGTGATGCGGCTCGTGGTCGTGACCGCCGTAGGCAGCGTCACGCTGATCGCCCCTGACTTGAACGGCGCAGCCGTCGGCATCGCGGCCATCGGCGCTGCGTTCCTTACCGAGGCGTTGATCCTCGGCTTGCGCCTCGTTTACTGCCTGCGCGAGGCGGGGCCCCTGTTTGCGCGGGAGCGGAGGTAGACGGATGCCGAAATCGACGCTGTGCACCCATGTCATGCGCTGTTGCGTCCCGCTCCTGGCGCTGTCGATCGGATGCTTCGCCGACGCCGGCCCGGCCCGGGCGCAGGGCGCGGGCCCGTCAAACTATCCGGCGAAGCCGGTCCGGCTCTACGTGGGTACCGGACCGGGAAGCCTGGCGGATGCGCTTACCCGGGTCCTGGCGGCCGCTCTCACCGAGCTGTGGAAACAGCAGGTGATCGTCGAGAGTCGCCCCGGCGCGGGAAACACGATCGCGCCCGCGATCGTCGCCAAGTCCCCGCCCGACGGCTACACGCTCCATCGTTGCGGCGCGGGCGATGCGATCGCGCCGGCGCTGTACAGGAGCCTGCCCTACGACCATCTTCGCGACTTCGCGATGCTCGCCCGTATCGGGTTGACGCCGAACATACTGGTGGTCCATCCGAGCGTGCCGGCGAAGACGCTCAAGGAATTCATCGCGCTCGCCAAGGCCAATCCCGGCAAGCTCGAATACGGCACGACGGGCGTGGGCACGTCGCCGCACCTTTCCTTCGAGCTCTTCAAGAGCATGACGAAGGTCGACATCACCTTCATACCGTACAAAACCCCCGCCCTGGCGCATACCGATCTCCTCGCGGGGCGCATCTCCGCCCAGATCACCAACCTGCCGAATCACGTCGAGACCGTGCGAGCCGGAAAGGTCCGTGCCCTCGGCGTCACGTCGGCCAGGCGCAGCGCGCGTATGCCCGATGTGCCCACGATCGCGGAGTCGGGGCTGCCCGGCTATGAGGTTTCGTCCTGGTACGGGATGTGCGCTCTCATCGGCGTGGACAAGGCGATCCAGAACAGGCTCGAGGCCGACACGCTGAAGGTGCTGGCGATGCCCGAGTTGAGGCATCGCCTGACGGACATGGGCGTCGATGTCGAGCCGCAGAACTCGGCCGAGTTCACGGCGTTCTTCCGTACCGAAACGGCGAAGTGGATCAAGACGGCGAGGGAGGCGGGGATTGCGCCGCAGTGACTTTCCCCGAGAGGGACTCGTGGGTGGTCCCAGGAAGCGACACGTGACTCGTTCCCAACCCGTAGCGTTGTCACTGCGAAGCTCCTCATCACCAAGAAGCTATGATCTCTAGATGACGCTGACGATGATGTTCACCGCCAGTGCCAGGATGGCGATGTTGAAGATGAAGCTGAGGATTCCGTGTATCAGCGTGAGCCGCCGCATGTGGTGCGTCGTGACGGACACGTCCGATACCTGCGAGGTCATGCCGACGACGAACGAGTAGTACGCGAAATCGAAATAGTCGGGATTGCCCCGTCCCGGAAAGCTGAGTCCGCGTGCCTCGGACGCCGGGTCCTCGGGCGAGGAATAGAAACCCCTTGCGTAGTGGAAGCTGAAGAGGGTATGGATCAGGAACCACGACGTGAGCAGGGCAACCGCAGATAAGGCGACGTATGCCGCCTTCTCCCAGCCGACCAGCTCTTTGGCCTCTCCGATCAGCAAGGCGATTGCTGCAATGCTGGCAAACGCGGCAAAGAGTACGACGATAAAGATCACGTAAGCGGCGACGTCCTGCGCGCGGGCGTGCAGGCGGGTTTCGGAAGAGCCGGATCGAACGATAAGCGTCCAGACAAGAAAAAGATATGTCGCCGTTCCGGCGTCCCACGGCATCAGAAATTTCAGTCCACCATTCCATCCCGTCGGCTCGACGATGACTGCAAGCAGGGCGACCGCCAGGGCGCAGCCCAGCCGTTGAATCGGGCTTAGGCGCTCGATCAGCGTCGTTTTTGTCTTCATCTGAGGCGACAGGCGCAGTGCGATCCGGATCCTCAGGTGGCGCGCCCGGACCCGGATACTGCGGCGAGCGGGTTCCTCACCGCGAAGCTCATCACCGCAACGCTTATCACTGCGAAGCTCATCACTGCGAAGCTCATCACCGTGAAACTCCTTTGGGGCGAAGGCCGGCAGCTATGACTACCTCGGAGAAGGTCGCGATGTCCGCGCGCAGAATCTTGTCCATTTCTGCCGGCGTGCTCGGCACCAGGAGATAGTCGAAGTTCGCGAGCCGTTCCTTGACCTCGGGCAGGTCGAAGATGCGCCGGACCTCGTTGCTGATCCGTTCGAGTATGGGTCGCGGCGTCCCGGCCGGCGCCAGCATGACGTGGGAGCCGTCCCGCTTGTAGCCCGGCAGCGTCTCCGCGACGGTGGGCACGTCCGGCAGGATAGACGAGCGCTCCGGCGTCACCACCGCCAGCGCGACCAGCCTGCCGTCCCTGATGAAAGGCAGCGTGGAGATCAGGCCGCTGATGACGTAGTGACAGCGCCCCGCCACGACTTCGAGCGTGGCGTCGGCCGAACCCTTGAACGCGACGTGCACGGGCTTGATGCCGGCTGCAAGCCTGAACCGCTCCGCGTTGAGGTGCGTCGAGCTGCCGGACCCGCCGGAACTGAAGAAGATCTTGCCCGGCCGCGCCCGGGCCAGCTCGATGAAATCCTTGAGCGTTTTCACGCCCAGCGTCGGTGTCACCACGAGCGTGCTCTTGGAATAACCGATCCGCGTGACGCCGGCGAAATCCTTGAGCGGATCGTAGGGAAGGGCGGGTTGCAGCGCCGCGTTGATCGCGAAAGCGGAAGAACTGACGAGGAGCGTGTGCCCGTCGGGCGTGGCCTTCGCGACGAGGGCCGTGCCGATCGTGCCGCCCGCGCCGGTGCGGTTCTCGATCACCATCGTCTGCCCCCAGCTCTCGCCCATCTTCTGCGCGATGATGCGCGCCACCGTGTCGGTGCCGCCGCCCGGCGAGAACGGCACCACGATGCGGATCGGCTTGGTGGGGAACTTCTGCTGCGGCTGTGCGACGGCCGACGTCGCCGCGAGAACAAAGGCGGCGACGACCGGGAACAGGCGTAACGGGCCATGAAGACCGACCATGTCTGCCACCTCCTTCGTGCTCACTATAGACGGAATGAACGGGATATTCTGCGTATCCCGCCCATCCTGTCTATTATTCGCCTTTGGGAGCGATGAGCTGGAGGAACCATGCAGCCGGGCATCAACTTGTGGAAAGCTGCGGGCGCGACGGCCGCGGCGTGGGCATTCTCGCTGGGCCACGCAGCCGATGCCCCGTACCCCGCCAGGAACGTCGTGATCGTCGTGCCGTTCGCGGCAGGCGGGTCGGCGGACATTCTCACCCGCGGCGTCGCCAAGGGCCTCAACGAAATGTGGGGCCGGAGCATCATCGTAGAGAACCGGCCGGGAGCGGCCAGCATGATCGGCGCCGAGCACGTCGCCAATTCGGAGCCGGATGGTTACCGGTTGCTGCACGCGACCTCGTCGTATCCGGGGGCTGTCGCCACGCGCCTCAAGCTGCCCTTCGATCCCGTAACGGCGTTCGTGCCGGTCGCCATGATTGCGCGGGCGCCGTTCGTGCTCGCGGTCCATCCTTCCGTACCGGCGAAGACGGTGAAGGAGTTCATCGCCCTCGCGAGGCAACGCTCGCTCACCTACGCGTCCTCGGGTGCGGGCGGCAGCAATCACTTCGCGATGGAGCTGCTCGGGCAGATGGCGGGATTCAAGATGATCCATGTTCCCTACAAGGGCATCGCGCCAGCCGTCGTGGGACTGATAGGGGGCGATGTCGACGTGACGATCGCGAGCTCACCCGGCGTCATGACCCAGGTGAAAGCGGGCAGGGCCCGTGGCATCGCGGTGAGCAGCGCCGAACGCACGCCCCTCATCCCCGGGCTGCCGACGATCGCGGAGTCGGGTGTGCCGGGATACGCTTATGAAAACTGGTGGGGCTTGTTCGCGCCTGCGAAAACGCCGGCCGGCATCGTAAGCACGATCAACGCGAGCGTAAACAAGGTCCTCGTTGGCGCCGAGATGCAACAATTGCTCGCTCGGGAAGGCGCAGCCGCGACCCCCATGAGCGTGGCGCAACTCGCGGATCTGCTCCCGAAAGAGATAGCGCTCTACAGAAAAATGGCCCAGGCAGCGGGGATGAAGCCGGAGTGAGCTTCGCGGTGACGAGCGTTGCAGTGATGAGTGTTGCGGTAATGAGCTGCGCGGTGAGGAACTGAGCAGTCAGGAGCGCCGCTGTGGCGACAACGCCTGATCGGGGCAGTGCATTCACGTACGAATTTTCGCAATTGCATGGACATGGTGTGGTCCGCCACGGATACTGCGACGTTGTAAGGCGTGACTCGTGAATGTCGTTTTCGTCACCCCGAAGCTCGTCACCACGGAGTTCGTCACTGTGAAGCTCATCACCGCGAGCGCTCAATGCGCGAGCTGATTCCCGCCCCATTGCCCGGCCTCGATCTGCGGCGGCACTACGGGCATTTCCAGTCGCCTGCCATCCGCGCCGGCGGGCTGATCTTCTGCTCGGGCATGATCCCGGTCGATCCGCACACCGGCGAGCGCCTGCACGGCACGCTGACGAACGAGGCGCACGTCATTTTCGGCAATCTGAAGCTGCTGCTCGAGTCGGCCGGTTCGTCGCTCGACCGGCTGGTGCAGGTGCACGCGCTGATCTACGACAGCATCGAGTACGACGTGTTGAATCGCGTATACCGGCAGTACGTCGCGAACGGCCCTCCCGCCCGCACCGTGTGGAGCGCGCAGATCGAAGCCGCATTCAAGATCCAGCTCGACGTGGTTGCCGCTGCATGAGCCTGCCGCGTGAAGTGGTCGCGCCGCCGGAGCCCGTGCTCGGCGCGGGACGCGTCCTGGCGTCGGCGGCAGTGCGGGGCGGTGCGTTCGTGTTCGTCTCGGGACTGACCGCTGTCGATCCGGCCACCGGCGAAGCGATTCGGGGCACCACTGCCAGCGAGACTCAACGCATACTGGAGAACCTCGAACTGATCCTCGAGGCAGCCGGGTCTTCGCTCGAAAGAGTCGTGAAGGTGAACGTGCTGGTGCACAGCATGCTGGAAGCGCCGAACATGAACGAGATCTACGCGCGCTTCTTCCCGGAGCCGCCCCCTGCGCGCACCGTGTGCGGAGCACGCCTGCCCGACGGCGTGAAGGTCATGATCGAGTGCACCGCCCTGTCCGATGGCGATCGATAGATTGCCGCGTTCGGTCATTGAACCGGTCAACCCGGTTCTCAACGCGTCGCGCCGAGCCAACCTGCCGCACGTGCCCGGCATTCGTATCGGCGACTACCTCTTTCTCTCCGGAATGGGGCCCATCGATCCGCTTACGGGCGAGCGCAGGCATGGTCCGATCGCGGACCAGGTGCGCACGACGCTAGGCAACATGAAGCACATGCTGGAATCCGCGGGCTCGTCGCTGGAGCGCGTGGTCCGGGTCCACGTGGTGCTCGCGGACATCGCCGACATCGCGGAAATGGACCGCGTCTATCGCGAATTCTTCCCGGTCGATCCGCCGGCGCGCACCGCGTGGGCTATGCAGCTCCGATTCGGCAACGGCTGCGAGATCGAGTGCGTGGCGCTGGCGGGAGCTTCGCAGTGACGATGCTCCTTCGTCGCTGGTGACGAGTTTCACGGTGACGACGCGTCCTGACGTCCGCTGGTGACGAACTTCGTCACGTAGAGCTCGTCACCGCAACGCTCGTCACCGCGCAGCTTATTACCGCGCAGCTCATTGAACTCCCCCACGGATCCCTGGTCACTTGGGCTATGAACCTCGCCAAGCACGACTGGCAGGGTTACTTCGAACGCCTTTCGCGGGCGGTGGCCGAGTCGCGCACGGAGGTGGAGGTCGCCGGTCTGCCCGGCGGTCTGACAACAACGGACGCGGCATGGGTCGCCCTCGTTGCCGTCCGCTACGATGCCGAGCGCGACCTGATCGAGATCGGTTTCGAATTCGCGGACAAGACTACGGAGGACTACGCGATCAGTTTTCCGCGAGCGGTGGCTATCGATGAGGACGAGGAAGGCGTCGCCGCGATCGAAGTGACCGACTGTGACGGAGCGACCCACCGGGTGGAGCTGAAAGAGCCGGTGGAAGTCGCCTGACTAGTCGATCTTGATTTTCGCTTCGTTCACGATCTTCTGAATCTGTTGAAGCTTGATGCGGAGGAACGCCTCGAACTCGGCAGGGCCCAGCGGCTTCACGATATATCCGTCTCTCGCCATTCCGTCCTTGACCTCGGGAAGCAGCACGACGCGCATGATTTCGGCGCTGAGGCGCGCGACCGCTTCCTTCGGCGTACCCGCCGGCGCGAAAATCCCCAGCGCTCCCGTGATATCGAAATCCGCGAAGCCCAGCTCGATCATGGTCGCGACATCTTTCAGCAGTGGCGTGCGCTCGCCTGAGGTCACCGCAAGCGGCCGCAGCTTGCCCGTGGCGACGTGCTGCAGCAGCGGCGGGACGGTGGAAATGAGAACGGGCGCATGTCCGCCCAACACGGCGATGGTTGCCGGCGCGCCGCCCTGGAACGCGACGTATTTCATGTCGATCCGCGTGTGCAGCTTCAAGAGCTCGGCCGCCATGTGTTGCGGGCCGCCGTAGGCGGGGATCGCGTAGACGAGCTGCCCCGGCCGTGCGCGCGCAAGGGCGACCAGATCCTTGATGCTGTGCACCGGCAGCGACGGATGGACCGAGAACACCATGGGCTGCGCGCCGATTCCGGTGACAGGCGTGAGATCCTTCAGCGGGTGCACCGTCACCTTCGAGCGCAGCGCGACGTTCCCCAGCATCGTGAAGCCGGCGACGAGAACCGTATGCCCATCCGCCGGGGAGCGCGCGACCATCTCCGCTCCGAGCATCGAGTTTGCGCCCGGGCGGTTTTCCACCACCACGCTCTGACCGAGGGCCTTGCTGAGCGGCTGCGACATCGCGCGCGCGACGGTGTCGTTCGAGCCGCCGGCCGGAAACGGCACTACAAGCCGCACGACTTTCGACGGGAAGGTCTGCGCCATTGCGCCGCCAACGGTCAGCGATGCCGCCAGTCCCAGCAGGACCAGCGCATGCCAATGTGGTCTCATAGCGCGCCTAGCTCTTTCCGAGCCGGTTCAACGCTTTGTCGCCGCGGTGATGACGATCTCCACCAGCGTGTCGCCGGCGAGCGGCGCGCCTACACAGGCGCGCTGCGGCCAGTTCTGCCAGTCGGGGCCGATCCAGGCGTTCCACACCTCGTCCATCGCCGCTTTCTGCGAAAGGTCCGCAAGAAAAATATGGGCCGAAAGCAGACAGGTCTTGTCGGAACCCGCATCGGCCAGGTTGGCGTCGAGCGCCGCGAGCGCCGCCCGCGTCTGAATCTGGATGTTCGCGCCCGGAGCGGTGGCTACCGTGTAGACCACGCCGCCATGGCGAACCGCGCGGTTCCGCCCCGCGGCGCTCCCCTTCCAACGTTCGATAGTCATGCTCTGTCTCCTTTCTTCTTCAGGAACGCCGCCAGCGCGCCGGTCTCCTTCTTCTGCCCATCGTAATCGGCCGCGATGCGCGTGTAGAACTCGGCGATGGCGTGGTACATCTGCTGCGCAGCCTCGTCCTCGCCGACGAAATCCGCGATCTCCTCCATCTCGCCGACGAAGCGATAGGCCTTGTCGAACATATCCGGCACCGCGCGCTGGAACTGGGTGACGAGCGCAGGCTGGGTGCGATCGAGCTCCGCGCGCAGCCTGTCGGCGACGCCGGCGCGGGTCGCCGCCAGCATGATCATCGAGCCGAGCGCGGTGATGCCCTTGGTGATGGCCCCGTAGGACATCTTCAGGGCGGAGGCGGCTCCGATCGGGCCCTCGATCACGCTGACCTTGATGCCGAAGTCGTTCAACACGCCGAGCTTCCCCGCCTCGGGACCGGAGGCGTGCAGGTACGGGCTGTGTTCCCCTTTCGGCGGCAGGCCGGTGATGCCGACATCGATGAACGGCGCGCCCGCTGCGAGGATGACGTTACCGATCGCGACCTTGGTCGCCGGACTCACCGCGTTGCAATCGACGTAGATCGGCTTCTTGCCGGCAGGCGCGATCAGCGCCGCCATTCTCGCCGCCAGTGCAGGCGCGTCGCTCGGCGGACAGATCGACAGAAAGAAATCCGCCTGAGCGCATTCCTCGTCGGAGACTGCGACCATGCCGGCCGCCCTGGCGCGGCTGGCGCTGGCATCGCTCCGCCCGGCGAGCGAGGTGATGACCCGGAGTCCGCGCTCCACCAGGCGCCCTCCGACACCGGAGCCCATCGCGCCCTGTGCAACGATAGCGACCGTTGGATTCATCTTTTCATGCCACCGGCAGCCGTTCGCGAGCCAGCGGCTGCTCCGCCGCCGCATTGCGTCCGGCGACGCGCCCGAAGGTGATGCCTTCCGCGAGATTGCCGCCGCCCTGATAGACGAACTGGAACACCGAGCAGATCTCGCCGACCGCATACAGCCTCGGTATCGGCCGGTCGTCCCAGTCGAGCACGCGCCGCTGCGCATCCGCGCGCAGGCCGCCCTTCGTGTTCGGCCCGCCCGGGTAGAGCGGGATGGCGTAGAAGGGAGGCTCCGCGACCGATCCCATCGTGCCGGGCTCGCGCTCGAAGTCGGTATCGTGCCCCGCAACGCAATGGCGGTTCCACGCCTCGACCGATCGGGAGAGCAGCGTGGCGTCCATCAAGCCGCGGTTGTCGGAATGTTCCCCGATGCGCGCCGCGAGCGCTTCGAGCGTGTCGCCTTTCAGGATCCAGCCGTTGTTGAGCGCGTTCTGGTTGTCCGCGCCCCAATCGACCCCGTTGTAGGCGGCAGCGGCCACGCTGACGATGGGGCCGCGGCGCATCATGACCGAGTCGAATACCATCCACGACGGAATCCGCGGGTAGGTGAGGCTCACGGTGTCGAACTGGAGGGCTTCCTTGTAGAAGATGTAGCGGCTGGGATCCTTGGTAATCCGCCGCTCGGACGCGTAGCGTCGGCCGTGATTGTCGACGACGATCTCGTTGGGTTTGCCCACCCCCGAGGTATTCAATCCGATGCGCAGACCGTGCCTGCGCTCGGGAATGGCGCAGATGACGCGGCCCGCAATGCTCCCGACCCGCGATAGCGCCGCGCCGATGCGCAGGGCCATGCGGATGCCGTCGCCGGTGTTCGCGGGTGAGCCGTAGAACGCCCAGCCCTCGATACCGGGCCCGTCGAGAAACGCCTTGCGCATGCGCGCGTTGTACTCGTAGCCCCCGGAGGCGATGATCACGGCGCGCCGCGCCCGATAGAGTATCCGCTGGGAGCCACGCTCCGCCCACACGCCGACGACAGCGCCGTCGTCGCCGAGAACGAGGTCCTTCGCAGCGACGCCGTAGTGTACCGGCACCTCGCGCGACAGGATGCCGGTCAGCATGCAGGCGTGGAAGGCCTCGCCGGACTGCTTCCCGGACTTGGCCGTATCCTTCGTTCGGCCGGTGAGGGCATCCTCGTCGTACTTGCCGGTATAGGTGCTCCGCACCACCGCGTATCCCGATCGCGCGGCCCCAGGAAACTCGGGAAAGGCGGCGTTGGCGGAAACCACCGCCTGGAAGGCCGGATCGAGGCCGCGCATGAAGGGGGCGTTCTGCGGCGCATGCCGCGCCCACAGCTCGGCAAGCTCGTCGGCGAACTCGCTCTGGTCACCTTCGAGCTTGTGGGGAAGATTGTCGCCGCTGAACATCGCCTTCGCGTACGACTTGAGCGATTCGAAGTCGCCGTCGGCGTGCGGGCTGTGAAAGCCTCCGCCGCTCATGCGCGTATTCGAGTAGTGCGCGTCCTCCGGCTGCTTCTCCAGCACGACGACCTCCGCCCCGAGATCGCGCGCCTCGATTGCGGCGCACCCTCCCGCGGAGCCGAAGCCGATTACTACGACGTCCGCCTCGTATTGGGCGGGCTCGACCGAATCCATGCCTCTCGGCGCGTTATTTCATCGGGGAAAATGCGGTCGGACGCAGGATCGTGACGGTCACCTGCTCGACGATCGGGCCGTTTTTTTCGCTTTCGGCGAAGACGCGGGCGCGGTCGGGATCCTTGGCGAAGGTATCGAACTTCGTCACGCGCTCGTTGAGGCTTTCCCAGGCCAGCAGGTAGGTGAGCTGGTGATCGTTCCCGCCGATGCGATTCAGCCAGTAGCCCACCTGGCGGAAGCCGTGCTTCTTGAACGCCTCGCAGGTGAAGCCGCCGAAGCGATCGGTGATATTGGTGATCTTCTGCGGCATCGCCTGGTACTCGCGCAGCTCGAAGATGTACGGATTGCGGGTGGCAGCGTCCGGCCCGTACGCCTCCCCCTTGTCGAGCTGCGAGTACGAGGTCGGCTCCATGAGCTGGTTGTAGACGCGGTTCACCAGCGGACCGTTCTTTTCCGATTCCGCCCACTTCTTCGCGCGCTCGGGATCGGCGCGCCACGCGGCGTTCTTCTTCACGCGCTCCTCGTAGCTTTCCCAGGCCCAGATGTACACCACCTGGTTGCTCTTTTCGCCCAGCATGGGCGTCCAGAAGCCGACCAGGCGGAAGCCGTACTCCTTCCACTTGGGGACAGCGAAGCCGCCAAAACGGTCGAGCAGCGCCGGCAGCTTGCCGGCGGCCACATCATAACGACGCAGTTCGTAGAGCATGACGCACCTCGGTTGGGATGATGGGGTAACTTATCACGCCTTTCACTTGGCGCGAAGGCCGGCGAGCGTGGCCACTTCGGTAAAGGTCTGGATGTCGGCTCGCAGGATCTTGTCGAGCTCCTCCGGCGTGGTCGGCGCCAGAAGGAAGTCGAAGTGGCTGACGCGTTCCTTGACATCGGGCAGATCGAAAATGCGCTGGACCTCGCTGCTGAGCTGCTTCAGGACGGGACGCGGCGTCCCCGCCGGCGCCAGCATGACGTGCGACCCATCCCGCTTGTAGCCCGGCAGCGTTTCCGCAAGGGCCGGCACGTCCGGCAACAGCGGCGAGCGCACGGGCGTGGCCACCGCCAGCGCGACCAGCCTTCCGTCCTTGATGTACGGCAGCGTGCTCGTCAGGCCGGTAATGACATAGTGAACGCGCCCCGCCACGACCTCGAGCATGGCATCGGACGAACCCTTGAACGCGACATGCACGGGCTTGAAGCCGGCGGCAAGCCTGAACCTCTCCCCGTTTATGTGCGACGAGCCGCCGGCCCCGGAAGAGCTGAAGAGGATCTTGCCCGGCCGCGCCCGGGCCAGCTCGATGAAGTCCTTGAGCGTTTTTACGCCGAGCGTGGGCGTTACCACCAGCACGGTCTTGGAAAATCCGATCCGGGTGACGCCGGCGAAGTCCTTCAACGGGTCGTAGGGAAGGTTGGGGTGCGTCGCCGCGGTGACTGCGAAACTGGGCGAGCTCACCAGGAGCGTGTAGCCATCGGGAGTGGCCTTCGCGACCGCGGCCGTGCCGATCGTGCCGCCCGCCCCGGTGCGGTTTTCGATCACCGTCGCTTGCCCCCAGTCCTCGCTCATCTTGTGCGCGATGACGCGCGCCAGCAAGTCGACGCCGCCGCCGGGCGAGAATGGCACGACGATACGGATCGGCTTGGCGGGGAATTTCTGCTGCGCCTGGAGAACGCCCGGCATCGCCGCGAGGGCGGCGACTACGAGCATCGAGAAAGCCTGATGGAGCATACCTGCCAACCTCCTGCGGAAAAGGCGCGCCGGGCTGCGCCGAGGTAACGGGCTATTATGCGCGTACCGGGCGAAATCATCTCCGGTATCATTATCGTTTCACGACGGGGCCGGACCATGCGCGTCAGCATCCAGTATTGCGTCAGTTGAAGCTACCTCCCCAAGGCCACCAGTCTGGCGGCGGAAATCTCCGGGCAGCTCGGCGTGCAGGCCGAGTTGATCAAGGGCAGCGGCGGCGTGTTCGACGTCACCGCGGACGGCGTACTGATTTATTCCAAGCACCGCACGGGCCGTTTTCCCGATAACGAAGAGGTACTGCAGGCCTTGCGCGGCCTGTCGAAAGCCTGACCGGAGCACATCGCATGTCGAAGGGACCGTGGATAAGAATCGCGCCGCCGGAGGAGGCCACCGGCGACCTGAAGCGCGCCTACGACCGCGTCCGCACGACCCGGGGACACATCCCCGAGATCCGCTCCGTCATGGCGGGGGAGCCGCTCACGGTGGAAGGCTTCGCCGCCTTCTATCCGGACAACAACTATCTCTGTACCTCGATCGATCGGCGGCTCGCGGAGATGATCGCCACGGTGGCGTCGGTTGCGAACGGGTCCGGGTTCGGTGGACCGGCCCACGCCCGGCAGCTCGCGAAAGTCACGGGAGACCAGCAGTTCTCCGACAGCGTGCTCCGTGACTACCGGAGCGCGGGCCTCGAAAGAAAGGAACGGGTGCTGCTCGACTACGTGTGGAAACTGAGCAGGACTCCGGGGCAGATGACGGAGGCGGACATGAACGGCCTGCGTGGAGAGGGCTGGACCGATCCGCAGATCGTCGCAGCGGTCCACGTTACCGCTTTTTTCGCGTACATGAATCGCGTAGCGGAGGCGTTTGGGCTCAGCCCCGGGGCTTCGCGGTGAAGGCGGAAGGCGGAAGGCGGAACACAAGTCACGGGTCACGAGTCACTTTTTTCCCAGGGAGACAGCCATGCGAGTAGCGAAGATCAGCGATTTACCGGAAAAGCCGATGGGCACCGCGACGCCGATAACCGGATGGACCGGCGGGGAGGTCAAGCGGACGCGGCAGGAGATCATCGTTGACGGACAGTCCGACAACTTTCGCTGCAACGTGGTGAGCTTCAGCAAAGGCGCGACAACCGGCTGGCACGTGCACGACTGCGATCAGATACTCGTCGTTACAGCCGGCAAAGGCGTCGTCGCCAACGAAACCGAGGAGCGCGATATCGCCGTCGGCGACGTCGTGCACATCAAGGCCGGCGAGCGCCACTGGCATGGCGCGAAGGCGGATACGACGATGTCGCACATCACGGTGACGGCCGCCGGCGGGAAGTCGCAGCACTGAAGTTCCGTCAGGCGTCAGGGGTCAAGCGTCAGGCGTTTGCATGACGCTGGCGGTCTTGGACGCGCATGACCCCTGACCCATGACCCATGACGGGTTCGGGTCGCTACGCTGACAATGCCCTGATGACGTCGGCGGACTGGACGACGTCGGCCTGGCGCGGGAATATCTTCGCGCACAGGAAGTCGTGCACGGCCGGATCCGCGTCGGCGCAGCAGTCCTCGACGATGAAAAGCCGGTAGTCGGCGTCGGCGGCGTAGCGGGTGGTCGAAAGCACGACGCCGCTGGTCGCGAAGCCCAGCAGGATCAGCGTATCGACGTTGCGCGCTCCCAGTATCATCGCGAGATCGGTGCCGAACATCGCGTTCACGCGGTGCTTGCCGCACACGGGCTCTCCCTCCGCCGGCTGCATCTGCGGATGGATGACCTTCAGGGGATCGGCGACGGCGGGCCCGCCCGTGCGCTTCCTCTCGCTGAAGGTCTTGTTGCGCTCGCTGACCTCGACATAACCCGGCCGGAACACGGTCGCGGAATAGCAGACCAGTATACCCGCCGCGCGCGCAGCCTGCCGCAGCGCCAGGGTCTTCTCCAGGCACTTGCGGTCGACGGCGTGCGGCAGCTTGCCCATCTGCTCGGCGTAGAAATCGGCGATCAGGAGCGCGGTGTGACTTTTGTCGAGTCGAATGTCCATGGGCCCGTATTATACGAAATAGGTTCATGGGCGCTCGCGGTACCGATTCCAACCAAGGCAGGCGGCGCACCCAGCTACGACGGCGCCATGTTCAACAGCGGCGCAGTCGGTGGCGCGCTTCCCAATTACACGCGCTTCGCGCGGAGCGCAGCGGCGCATTGACAGTTCCGTCAAGCGTCAGGCGTCAGGGGTTTGATGCATGACCCCTGACAGTCTTGGACCCGCCTGACCCCTGACCCATGACCCCTGACGGGTTCTCCGGCTCAGAGCGACTGTCCCCCATCCACGGCAATCGTCTGTCCCGTCACCCACGAGGCCTGGTCGCTTACCAGAAACGTCGCGACGTGGGCTATTTCCTCGGGCGTGCCATAACGGCCGCTCGGAATGCTGGCCAGAATCCGCTCGTAGAGGGCGGGATTCTGTTGCTGGTTGCGCTCCCAGAGTCCGCCTTTGAAGAAAATCGAGCCGGGGGCGATGCAGTTGACCCGGATGCGCTTCGCGGCCAGGGCCAACGCCTGGGTCTGCGTGTACTCCATGATCGCGGCTTTTACCGCCCCGTAGGGTGGGGTTCGAACGCTGGCGGCGAGGCCGGAAATCGACGAGATGTGGATGATGCTGCCCCCCTGCCGCTCCAGCCAGGGCAGGGCCGCATGCGAGGCCCGCACCGGCGCCATCAGGTCGACCTGCACGCTCGCGGTCCAGCCTGCCTCATCGTCGGAACGACCGAAGGCCGAAGCGTTGTTGACCAGGATGTCGACGCCGCCCAGCTCCTGCGCCGCCGCTTCCACCCATTCCCGCACTTCTTCCGCGCGGGAGAGGTCGCAAGGCCGCGCGCTGACGCGATGTCCGAGTGATTTGAGCGACGCCGCTGCGGATTCCAGCGCCGCGGCTTGCCGGGCACAGATCGCCACGTCTGCCCCGGCGGCTGCAAACGTTCGCGCAATGGCGAGACCGATACCGCGGCTGGCGCCCGCAACGAGAGCACGACGTCCGGTCAGATCGATTTTCATGTGTTTCCGCTTTTCGGCATTTGACAGGATTGGACCACCCCGGCCGCTGCGCGTCCACTCCTCGAGTCACGGGTCACGAGTCACGGGTCACGCCGTTGGCTCCGGTGCGAGGTAACATTGCACCTCTCACCAAGGAGTCATCGATGAGCGACAGGATGGGTGTTATCAGCCCCGAAGGCCTGCAACTGCGCGAGATAGCGGGCGCGAGCCGCCACCTCGATACGCTCGCAGGGAAAACCATCGGCGAGGTCTACAACAACCATTTCAAGGGCGAGCTGATGTTCCAGGCCTACCGCCGGTTGTTGAAGGAGAGGTTTCCGGGCGTCACGGTCATCCCGTTCGATCGGTTCCCGACCGTTTACGTGGGCGGCGATCCGGCGTCGCAGAAGAAGACCGCCAGGGAGATCGCCGCGCTCGCGAAGGAGTGGGAGGTCGATGCGATCATCACCGGCAACGGCGGGTGAGGGACCTGCACTCCGGCCTCGGTGAGGCCGGCGGCGGAAGCGGAGAAGCTGGGGATCCCGAGCGTGGTGATCACCACCACCGGGTTTACCAATATCGCCAGGGCGGCGGGAAAGGCGGAAGGCATCGCGGGCCTGAGGGTCGCCGAGTATCCCGGCGCGGTGGGCGTGCATTCCGAAGCGCTGGTGGAGAAGAACGTCGAGAACGTGCTGTTCGACCGGATCGTAGCCGAGCTGACCACGCCGGGAGCAGGCGACGATCGCATTGCGCTGGGCGCGGTCCGGCGTCCGGACGAAATCGTTCTCGAGGGCACTTACGAGGAAATCGACGACTACTTCAAGCGCCAGCTCTGGACCGATGAATTGCCGATCGTTCCGCCGACGCGGGAGCGGGTCGAAGCGTTCCTCCGGCACACGAAGCGCGCACCGGACGAGCGAATCGCCGTGCTGCCGCAGGCCAACCTGGCGGCGGTGCCCTGGAACATCGCCGCGAACGCGGTCATGGCGGGATGCCGTCCCGAACAGATGCCGGTGGTGATCGCGGCGGTGGAAGCGATTGCCGACAACGCCTACAACCTGAACAACATCGGCAGCACCTGGGGCGTGCTGCCGTTTCTGCTGGTGAACGGACCGGCGGCGAAGAAGCTCAACATCGAGAGCGGCGCGCAGCTCGTCAACAAGGGAGCCAATCCCGCGCTCGGGCGCGCGCTGGGACTCATCATCCGCAACATCGCGGGCTACAAGCTCTCCCGCAACTATATGGGCACTTTCGGCTACCCGATGAATTTCGTGGTGGCGGAGAACGAAGCGGAATGCCCGTGGGAGCCCTACCACGTCGAGCATGGCTTCGACAGGAACGACAGCACGGTGACGGCGTGCGGCACTGTGACGTGGGGCTGGCCGCCGGCCATCTATGGCACGGAGGAGAAGTCCGCCGCGCAGGCCGCGCTGGAATTCCTGAGCCTCGAAGTCACCAAGAAGCCCTGCCTCGGCAGGCTGGTGGAGCGCGGCGCGCACGGCTTCAGGAACATGATCACGTTCCTGATCGCGCCCCCGGTCGCGAAAGCGCTCGCCGGCGCCGGCTATACCAAGCAGATGATCCGCGACTACGTGTACGAGCACGCGCGCGTGCCGTACCGCGAGCTGGAGTTTCTGATCGAGTACGGCCACTCCGAGGCGTTCAAGATTCCCGACATGGTGGAGCGCGGGCTGATGCCCCGGGAGTATCTGGTGAAGCCCGATGACCTCGTGCGCGTGCTGCCGAGTCCGGACGTGATCAACATCGTGGTGTGCGGCGATCCCGACCGCAACCGGTTGATGGTGCTGTGGGGCGGCTACGTGAGCCCGGTGACCAAAAAGATCGAGTTGCGTGACCCGTGACCGGTGACCCGTGACCGGCGACAGCAAGCTCTTCCGTTCGTCCTGAGTGAGTCGAAGGATGAACGGTAGCGAGCACCAAGGGTGGCAGGGAGAAGCACATGTCGTTCTGGGTGTACATGCTCAAGTGCGCCGATCGCTCGTACTACACGGGACATACCGACAATCTTGAAGCACGAATGGCTCAGCATAATTCAGGCGAGATCGCGGGATACACCCACTCGCGCTCCCCGTGACACTCGTGTTCTCGCAAGATTGCGGCACACGAGAGGAAGCCCTTACCGCAGAGCGCAGACTCAAGGGTTGGAGTCGGGCAAAGAAGGAAGCACTCCTTCGGGGAGATTGGAACGAGATCAGCAGGCTGGCCCATCAAAAGGGCAGGCGATGATGTCCGGTTTTGCGTTCGTGCTTCGACAAACTCAGCACGAACGGCCCGTTATCGAATGGCTCCCGTTCGTTCCGAGTGATTCGAAGGTGAATGGCATACAGCGATCCTTCTCACCGATCACGCGGCTCAACTGAGCAGCACCGCCTTGCCGATGACTTCGCGATCGATCACCGCGCGTATCGCCTCCGCCGCCTGGTCGAGACGAAGCCGGTGCGAAATGCGCGGCTTCAGCTTTCCCTGTCCCGCCAGCTCCGTCAGCGCCTTCATGTTGGCGGTTGCGAGCGCGGGGTTGACGTCGTTCAGCAGGCCGATGCGCACGCCGACGGCGTCGATCCCCTTGATGAGCAGGTAGTTGCTCTTGATATTGGTGGGACCACCGCCGAGGAAGCCGAGGATCAGGTGCCGCCCGCCCCAGGCGAGGCAGCGCAACGACTCGTCACCCACCTTGTCGCCTATGGGATCGTAGACGATATCCACGCCCCGGCCGCCGGTCAGCTCCTTCACCTGGTCCAGGAAACCGCCACGGTAGTCGATCGCGTGGTCCGCGCCTTCCT
>DASRJL010000191.1:0-29022 GCA_035649495.1 Burkholderiales bacterium
AATCCGGTGCATGACGATCTCCAGCACCACCCGTATAGCGGTCCGTTCGTCGGTAACGGAGTCACCACCGTCTTCCCGTTCACCTTCAAGGTTTTCGCCAAGGGCGATATCGTCGCCACGTTTACCGTGGTTGCCACCGGCGTCGAGAGCACGCTGGTGCTGACCACCGACTACGCGGTCTACCTGAACGCCCCAGAACGCTCTAGTCTGCTTTACCTCAGAGCATACGAACAAACCATAATCGCAGATAATAGAGTGATCGCGGCTCTATCGCCGCCCTGCCGGCAGGTAAATCTGATGAATATCGCCATCCTCGACGATTACCTCCATCTTTCACAGAAATCCGCAGACTGGTCGAAGCTTCCGCCCGACTGCGAGATCACCGTATTCGACAGGCCTCTCGCCGTACCCGAGGAGGCTGCCCGCGTGCTGCAACCCTTTCACGTTCTCTGCCACATACGCGAGCGCACGCCCATGCCCCGTGCGTTGATCGAGCGGCTGCCCAACCTGAAGCTGATTGCGATTACCGGCTTTTATCACCGCACGCTGGATGTCGCCGCGGCCACGGAACGCGGCATCGTCGTTTCCCATAGCGGGCGCGGCGCCCACTCGAAGGCGACGAGCGAGCTGGCGTGGGGCCTCATGCTCTCCGTGGCCCGCCATATTCCCTTCGAATCGAACGAGATGAGAAAGGGCGGCTGGCAGCACACGGCGGGGATCACGCTCGCCGGGCGCACGCTGGGCTTGCTGGGGCTGGGACGCCAGGGCCGCTACATGGTGCCGGTGGCGAAGGCATTCGATATGGAAGTCATCGCGTGGAGCCAGAATCTCACGGCGGAAGTCGCGGCGCAGTTCGGCGCAAGGCGGGTGGAAAAGGACGAGCTGTTCCGGTCGAGCGATGTGCTGAGCGTTCACCTGGTCCTTGGCGAGCGCACGCGCGGCATCGTCGGCGCGCGCGAGTTGAGCCTGATGAAGCCCACCGCGATCCTCGTCAATACGGCGCGCGGTCCGATCGTGGACGAGGCCGCGCTCGTTGCCACACTGCGGGAAGGTCGCATCGCGGGGGCCGGCCTCGACGTATACGGCCAGGAGCCCTTGCCCGATGCGCACCCGCTGAGGACCCTGCCCAACGTCGTGCTGACGCCGCACCTCGGGTACGCCACACAGGAATTCTTCCAGGCAGCCTACGCGGCTACGATAGAAAACATCGCGGCATTTGCGGCCGGCAAGCCGATACGGGTGCTGACCGCCGACCGTAACGACAGCACGCTGGTGCGCTGAGCGAGCGTGCTCGCGCCGGCTCGCAGGGACCAGGGACCAGGGACTGGAACATCCCTCCGGTCTCAAGTCTCAAATCTCTAGTCTCTAGCTTGCGGGGGCGGGGAATGCCTCTACGAGGTCACGCGCGACGTCGGAACTTTTTTCCAGTGAGTTGACCACATCCGCCAGCCGGTCAGCGTCCGCCCGGCTCGCGCCCAGCCCGAATTCGAGGCAGTCGTAGAATTTCGCGAGGAGGTCCGCGTCCGTCAGGGGCTCCTGGGGGCTGCCTTTGATCGTGTCCGAGGCGCGTTCCAGGGTGCGGCCATCCTTCAGCCGCACGATCACCCGCGCCGGCTCGATCGCGGTCCCGTCTATCGCCGGATCCGAAACGACCGTGGTGCGCGCCGTCAGCGCGGCGATTGCAGGGTCGGTGATCCCCGGCCGCACGTAGGAGCGCAGATCGACCTTGCCGTCCGAGAGGGCCCGCGCGAAGCCGTAGGCTGCATTGAACTGGGCGTGGACCACGGAATCCCGGCCCGGATCGTAGGGCTCTCCGACGGTCAGCCAGTTGACGTTCCCCATGCGGATCTCGATGCTTTCCACGTTCCCGGCTTTTACCCCGGCGCCGTGCAAGCCGATGCCGAGACCGATCGCCGTATGGTTGCAGCGGCAGCAGGGGAAAGGCTTGAAGCTGTACTCGAGGATGCGCCAGTCTCTGCCCAGGCCATCGAACAGCACCTCGGGCCGCGCCTCGTCCCGCTCGTAAAGCGCGAAGACCCCGGCGTTCCCCTCCAGCGTGCGTCGTGTGCCGGTCAGCCCGTCGGCGCCCAGGAACGCTCCGAGCACGGCGGCTCGCGCCGCGAAGCCCGCGCCGATGCGCTTGGAGAGCACGCCGTCGCGCATGCTCTGCGCGGAGCCGCTCGCCTGGTGGAAGGCGAAGCCGAGCGCGTTCGCGAGGCCTTTCGCGTCGAGTCCCAGCAGCCGCCCTGCGCCGAGGCTCGCGGAGAGCGTGCCGAATATCATCGTGGGATGCCAGCCTTTGCCGAGGCTGTTGTAGCAGGCAAGGCCGAAGCGGGCGTGCAGCTCCGCGCTCACCGCGTAGGCGAGCAGAAAGTCCGTACCCTTGATTCCTCCGCGGTCTTCCGCCGTCGCGAGCAGCGCGGGCAGCGTCACGCAATTGGTGTGCACGCGCGCCGGATCGTGCTGGTCGTCGAAGTCGAGCGCGTGCCCCGCGGCGCCGTTGGCGAGCGCCGCGCTGGGCGGAGACATCCGGTGCCTGCCGATCAGCGCAGTCGCCGAGCCGTCGCGCTCCCAGCGCGTCAGCCGCCGGTGCAGCTCGGGGATGCCCGGTGCGCGCGCGGCGCCGGCGATTACGCCCAGCTCGTCGATGACGAAGGACTTGAGCACTCGCACGACTCCGGGCGGCAGGTCCTCGTAAGTGAGCCGCGCAACCGTTTCGCACAGCCGCAGGCTGGCGCCTTCGGCGAGCAGCGGTGACGGCGCTTCCTGTTTCATGTCAGTCATCCTGTTGCGCGTTGAAGAACTTTAGCCACGGACACACACGGACACACACGGACTCAAACCGAGAATACAGGTGCATTGATATCGCCTACAAGCGATGTACGCATTTGAATCAGCATGCAGGCTGGCTGCATTGGATATTCAGCTCTTGACGCCAACTTTCCGTGTGATTCCCTGTGGGTCCGTGGCCGCATTGGACTTTTCAACTCTTGAAGTCGAGCACGACCTTGCCGAGCACCCGACGGTCTGCCACCGTCGCGAGCGCTTCGTGGAAGCGCTCCAGCGGGTACGCCTGCATCACGTGCGGCTTGAGCTTGCCTGCTTCGTACATGGAGAGCAACTCGGCCTGGACCCGGCGCATCCTGTCCGGCGTCCGGTCCCGGTAGTCGCTCAGCTGGAGCCCGATGAGGGAGATGTTCTTGACGAGCAGCAGCCCCGCCTTGACCTCCGGCACCCGGCCCGAAGCATAGCCCACCGTGACTACGCGCCCGCACCAGGCGATCGCGCGCAGGCTGGCGTCGAAAACGTCGCCGCCGACCGCATCGACGACGACGTCCACGCCCGACGTGCCCACCGCGGCGAACACCTGCTTGCGGAGGCTTTCGCGCAAATCGGGAAGATCGGTGCGCACGACGTGATCCGCGCCGCTCGCCCGCGCGAGCACGGCCTTCTCATCGTTCCCCACGCCTGCGAGCACGACGGCTCCCAGCGCCTTCGCCACCTGCACCGTGGCAAGACCCACGCCGCCCGCGGCGCCGGTGACGAGTACCGTCTCGCCCGGCTTGAGGCCGCCGCGCTCGACCAGCGCGAAATGCGCCGTGAGATAGACGAGCCCCATCGCCGCGCCCTCCGCGAAGCTCATGGCCTCGGGCATGGCATAACAGTTCGCGAGTGGAACGATCGCGCGTTCCGCGAACGCGCCGAATTCGATCTGCGCCATCACGCGGTCGCCGGGCTTGAATGTCGAAGCGCTTGCCCCGACGGCGGCGACGGTGCCGGCCAGGTCCTTGCCCGGAACGAAAGGCGTTGGCGGGAGATTCTGGTAGGTGCCGCCGATCACGAGCAGGTCCGGAAAGTTCACGCTCGCGGCGCGCACGTCCACCAGGACATCGTCCGGGCCGGGCTGCGGATCGGGAAGCGTCTCGACCTTGAGGCTGTCGAGGGGCCCGTGCTGGCGGACTACCAGGGCGCGCATGACTCTATCAGGCAAAGGTCAAGAACTCGGCCACGGAAACACACGTCCGTGCCCTTCCGTGTCATTCCGTGGTTAATTGTCTTTGCCCTTGTCGAGCAGAGAGTTTGCTTCGCCCAGCGCCGGGTAGCCGGCAGGCCCGCCCGCCCGGAATTCCGGCGCGATCGGCACCGGCAGGGCCGTAATGGTCTTTCCTTCCGCCGTGAGCTTGCCTTCGAACAGTCCCCGTGCGCGGAAGTGCGGATCGGCGAGGGCCTCCTGTATGGAGGCGACCACGTTGCAGCACAAATCCTTGCCTGAGAAAGCGGCACGCCATTCCTCGGCCGTTTTTTCGCGGACGAGCGCCGCAACCGTCCGGATCGTGGCCCGGGGATCGCGCGCGTCATCGCGCACGGCGGCGGGCAGTCCTATCACGTCGCAGAAGTTCTGCCAGAACCGCTCTTCCAGCGGCGCGGCGGCGACGAAGCGGCCGTCGCGCGTGCGATAGACGTTGTAGCGGGGGCTGCCGCCGGTGACGAGCGCCTTGCCCGGCGCCGGCCACGCGCCTGCCGCCTGGCCGTCTCCCATGGCCCAGTACATGAACGCGAACAGGTTGTCGGCCATGGCGACGTCCAACTTGCAGCCGCGGCCGGTGCGATCGCGCTCGCGAAGCGCCAGCAGGATGTTTACCACTGCCGGATAGCTGCCGCCGCCAATATCCGCGACGAGCGCCGCGGGCGGCACCGGCGCGCCGTCCACTCCGGCCGCCAGCGCGAGCATGCCGGTATCTGCCGCGTAGTTGAGATCGTGCGCGGCCGTGCTCGCGCGCGGACCGGATTGCCCGTAGCCCGTAATCGCGCAGTAAATGATGCGCGCGTTGGCTCGCGACACGGCCTCGTAGCCCAGTCCCAGCCGGTCCATCACGCCCGGACGGAACTGCTCGACGATCACATCGGCGCTCGCGACGAGCGGCATGAGGCGCTCGACCGCGCCCGGCTCCTTGAGATCGATCGCGATGGAGCGCTTGCCGCGGTTCAACATCGCGAAGTTGACGCTGTCGCCGCCGAATTTCGGCACGTAGGTGCGCATCTCGTCGCCGGCGCCGGGGCGCTCGATCTTGATCACCTCGGCTCCCGCTTCGGCGAGGAGCAGCGTTGCGAGCGGACCGGGAAGGAGGGTGCTGAAGTCGAGGACGCGGATACCTGAGAGTGGTTGCATGAAACTAGTTTAGCGCAGCGAACGACCAGGCGAGCGCCGCTTCGGGCGAGGCGGTCCAGGTAGAGCGGTTCAGATAAAGCGGTGCAGGTAGAGCGGTGCAGGTAGAGCGGTGCGGGTAGGGCGGTGCAGGTAGAGTGGTTCAGTGTTCTTCACACGAACGTATCGGACCCACCGCATGCGCGCCGCCGCTATCCGCATCGCCGTATCCGCACCGCCGTATCCGCACCGCCTTTCAGGCAGGGCGATACGGATAGCACATCTGCGCCGCGATCCGCGAGCGTGCTTCAGGTCCGGCGAGCCGCTCGACCACGTGCAGACCGAGGTCGAGCGAAGCTGAAACCCCGCCGCCCGTGATCACGCTGCCTTCGTCGACGATGCGGTCGGTCAGGACCTTGTCGCAGTACGGCTCCAGGTCTTTCAGCGCCCCCGGATGCGTCGTCGCCCGCCTGCCCTTGAGAAATCCCGCTGCGCCGAGGAGGAGGGCGCCCGTGCACACGCTGACCTTGAGCTTCGCGGGGGCGGCGGTCTTCAGCCAGTCCACGAATTCCCCGTCGTGCTGCAGCGGCCGGGTTCCCATGCCGCCCGGAACGTAGAGCAGATCGTATCCGCCAAGCGGTTCCAGCACCGCGTCCGGGACCATCTTCATGCCTGCCGGCCCGCGGTCGTCCGCCACCTGGGGCCTGTTGGAAAGTATCCGCCACTCGAAGTCCGGCATGACGTTCATCGACTTCAGGCGCGTCAGCGGGTCGTAGAAGCCGACGAAGTCGAGGTACGTCATTCTGTCGAAAACGATGAGTGCGGCTTTCATGGTGGCCTCAGGGTTCGGGATTCAGGATTCGGGTTTCGGGATTCGGGTAATCAGCCAGCGCACGGATCGTCGAGCAAAACGAATCAAAAACCCTGCACCAGCACGAACTTCCCCTGCCCGGCCTGGGCGAGGATGAAGCCGAGAAATGATTTCTCGTCCAGCCCGACGCGATCGGCCTTCTGGCCTCTTCCCTCCAGCCCGCTCTGGAGCTCGACGGCTTTCGATCTGTCCATGAATGCAAACACCACGTCCTTGCCGTCCTTTGCCTTCACCGACAGGGGCGCACCTGCCTTCGATACCAGGTGCTCGATGACGTCGATCCTCGGCTCCAGACTCAGAAAGATGATGAAGTCGGCTTCGTGCGTGCCTTGCGATGGGCCGGCGTCTCTTCGAGCGAACTGCGCCCGAATGATCTTGGTCGCGGGCGCGGAGCGCACCTGGGCCTTTCCTGCATTGGTTTTCTCGTATGCCGCCCTGGCAGATTCCGCGTCCCGGGGATTGAAATACATGAAAACACCGAAATTAGTGAGCCCGTTCACCTTGGGATTGGGCTTGGTCATGCTGGTGAGGATCGAATTCCCATTCTCCGTGACGAGGTAATGGACGTTGACCTGCTGGAATGCGCTCAGCACGTACTCGAAATCCTTCTCCGACATGCCCTTGAAGTGAATGCGGTCGAGGGCATGGGCGGAAACGGCGGCTACCGACAGAAGCATCGCCGGCAGCAGGGCTCCGGTTCGGATCGCTGCCGCTCTCCGTTGAATCGACACGGTCAATTCTTCTGCCGTTGCTTCGCCACGCGCGCCCGCCGCGCCGGCGCGTACGCGGGATCGCCGTACGCTTCGTAGAGCGCCTGTGTAACGTCGTAGTGATGCGCGATCCCGGTGCGCTCCAGCAGCTCGATAGGCCCTTCCGGGTAGCCCAGCCCGAGTTTCAACGTCGTGTCCATGTCGCTCGCGGTGGCGAGTCCTTCGTCGAGCCGCCGCAGGGCCGCGTTGTAATAGGGCCGAATCAGCCGGTCCAGTATCCGCCCGGCGAAATCGCCGCACAGCGCCACTTTCAGGCCGTGCCGCTCGAAAACCGCCCGCGCGGCATCGATCGCCGCCAGCGTCGTGCGCGGCTGGCACACCAGCTCCACGAGGTCCGAGGCAGGCGCGTCGCCGAGCCGGAAACGCGAAAAGCCCAGTACGTTGGAGCCTTCCTCGCCGCGGTTCTCGCCGGTGTGAGCGCCGAGGCATTCCGTCCCCAGCTCGACGAGGACAGCGGTCTTCGCCCCGATTTCCTTCAGTCGCGAAAACGCGGCGCCGGCATCCGCGCCAACGACTACCACGACCTGTCCGCCATCCTTGCCGCCTGCAATCAGCGGGTGATCGTCAGCGAACGAGCGGCTCTTTCCGGCTCGAATGATCTGGTAATCCATTTCACGCTCCGAACATCGCGCTGCCTTGATACTTGTAAAAGCCTTCTCCCGTTTTCCGCCCCAGTTTCCCCGCTGCGATCATGCGCTTCACCAGCGCCGGCACGGCGGCACGCGGATCGTGCGTGGAGGCGTACAGCGCCTCGGCGACGAGAAGGTGGGTGTCGAGGCCCACGAGATCGAGCAGCTCGAGCGGCCCCATCGCGTAGCCGAGGCCGGTCTTGATCGCGCGGTCTATGTCGGCGGGCTCGGCGACGCCCGCCTCGACCATGCGGATCGCGTCGTTGTTGAACGGGATCAGGAAGTAATTGAGGATGAAGCCCGGGTTGTCCCTGGTCTTCACCGGGATCTGCCCCATCGCCTTGCAGAAATCCCATGCGGCCTGGAAAGTCTCCTCGCTGGTGCGCAATCCCGGCGACATTTCCACCAGCCGCATCAGTTGCGCGGGCAGGCAGAAGTGCATACCCACGAAGCGCTCGGGACGGCCGGAGCCGGCGGCGATCTCGGTGATCGAGATCGTGGAAGTATTGGACGCGAAGATCGCGTGCGGCGGGCACGCGCGATTCAATTCTCCGAGGACGGCATGCTTGACCTTGAGGTCCTCGAATACCGCCTCGATCACGATGTCGCAGGCGGCCAGCGCCCCGATGTCGGCGCTCCCCGACAGATCGGACAGGATTTTCCCCACCTGGTCGCTGGTCAACTTGCCGCGCTCGACCGATTTCGCGAAGAACCCCTCGGTCTGCTTGCGCGCGCGGGCGAGCGCGTCGGCGTTCGTGTCGTAGACGATCGTCCTGAACCCGGCGCGCGCGGCGACGATGGCTATGCCGGCTCCCATCGTCCCGCTGCCCGCTACTCCTACGGTCTTGATTGCCATCAAGACCTCCGGGGTGACCAGTGACTAGTGACCAGTGACCGGTAGATTCGTGGTCTGTCACGGTGTCCCGATCGCGCATGCGCCTGCGACATAGATACGTCGTGCCACTTCTCCTCACTCATTCCTCAGTCCTCTTTCTTCGCCCCTCGATTTTCGTAACTGGTCACCGGTCACAGGTCACCGGTCACTCAACGGTTATGCCCACTTCCTTGATCACCTTCGCCCAGCTCGAATACTCGCTTTTCAGGAACGCCGCGAAAGCTTCCGGTGAGCTGCCGATGACTTCCGCGCCGACATTGACGATACGTTCCTTCACTGCCGGGATCGCCAGCGCCTTGACGATCGCCTGGTGCGCCCGTCTGACGACAGGCGTCGGCGTGCCTGCAGGCAGCATGATGCCGTTCCACTCGATCGCCTCGAAGTTAGCTACGCCCGATTCGGCAATCGTCGGAACGTCGGGCAGCGCGGAGCTGCGTTGCGAGCGGCTCACGCCTATCGCCCGCAGACGCCCGCCCTTGATGTGATCGATGGAAGAGGGGATCGTCGCGAACAGCAGCGAGGTCTCGCCCTGCACGAGTGAGATTACCGCCGGGCCGCCGCCCTTGTAGGGGACGTGCACCATGCTCGTTCCCGTCCGGTTCATGAACTTGGCGGTCGCGAGATGGTTGGCGCTGGCGTTGCCGGCGGAGGCGAAATTGAGTTGCCCGGGTCGCGCTTTTGCGAGCGCGATGAGTTCCCTGATCGAACGCGCCGGAACCGAAGGATGCAGCGCCACCACCAGGTTGACGACGGTTACCTGGCTTACCGGCAGGAGGTCTTTTTCCGAATCGAACGGCATCTTCCTGATGAGACTCGGATTCGCGCCGTAAGTGATGTTGTTGGCGCCCCAGGTGTGCCCGTCGGGCGGCGACTTGGCCGCGAGATCGAGCCCTATCGTCGATGAGCCTCCGGGGCGGTTGTCCACCACGACCTGCTGCCCCAGGTCCTCCGAGAGCCGCGGCGCGAGGATGCGGAATACGACGTCCGTCGAGCCGCCGGGCGCGTAGGGCACGATGATGCGTATGGTGCGCGTGGGAAAGCTCTGCGCGCCGGCCGATGCAGCCAGCAGCACGCCGCACGCGGCAAGGAACAGGCGGGGCAGCAGCGAACTCATTGTTATCTCTTCTCCTCGTTGATTATAAGTGCGAGACCTACTTAGCCACGGAAACACACGGAAACACGCGGAAAGTAAAAAGTGGCCTTGTGTTGACGCTATTAGAATCTTGTTTGCTCTTAAACGTCCGTGCCCTTCCGTGTGATTCCGTGGACAATGTTCTCTACTTCTTCACAAAACTCCGGCCAATCAGCTGCCGGTGAATCTGGTTCGTGCCTTCCCAGATCTGCGTGATCTTGGCGTCGCGCATCAGGCGCTCGATGCGATAGCCCTTGCAGTAGCCGTAGCCGCCGAAGAGCTGGACCGCCTCGGTGGTGATCCGCATCGCGACATCGGAAGCGCGGAGCTTCAGCATGGAAGCCTCGATGCCGAAATCGACGGCGCCGCCGTCCACCAGCCGCGCGACGTGCCACAGCCACGATTCGGTCAGCGCCAGCTCCGCGGCCAGGTCCGCCAGCAGAAACTGCACGCCCTGGAATTCTATGATGCGGCGCCCGGACTGCCGGCGCTCGTTGATGTAGGCGACGGCGTCCTCGAACGCGGCGCGGGCGATGCCGAGGGCGTGGGCGGCGATGCTGGGCCGCGAGCGGTTGAGCGATGCGAGCAGGACCTTCAACCCGTCGCCCGGCTCGCCGATCAGGTTCGCGCGCGGCACGCGGCAGCCGTCTAGCGCGAGCGCGGCGGTGCTCGACGCGCGCAGTCCCATCTTGTCCTCTTCCCGCACTACCTTGAGTCCGGGCGTGCCTTTCTCCAGCACCAGCACCGAGATGCTCTTCCGGCCGTCCTCGATGCCATGCCACTTTCCGAAAAGAAGGTACAGGTCGGCATGCGCGCCGTTGGTGATGAAGCATTTCTCGCCGGTCACGACGATGCGGTCGCCCTCGGGCCGGAACGTGGTCTTCATCGCGGTCGCATCGGACCCCGCTCCCGGCTCGGTGATCGTGAGGGAACCCAGCCCGCCCGCCAGCATCACCGGCAGCAGGCGCCGCTTCTGCTCCTCGGTGCCGAAGTCGATGAGCGGCTTGGTGAAGTGGAAATTGGTCGCCCAGATGCCGCCGGTCGAAGCGCACGCCTTGCTGATTTCGCGCAGGCACTCGAGGTACGCGGTATAGGACATCTGCGCGCCGCCGTACTGCTCGGGAACGAACATCCCGTTCACTCCGAGGCGGTTCAACGCACGGATGTTGTCCCACGGGAATTCGCCGGTCCGGTCGTAGCCCTCGGCGCGCGGCGCGATCTCGTTTCGTGCGAGCGCACGCACGCTTTCGACGAGCTGCGACTCCTCCGGCGCGAGCTTGATGCCCTGGTCCAATCGTTCAAGAACGTTCATGTCAGTGTGCGATGCCTTGCCCGCCGTCGATGTAAATCGTCTCGCCGGTCAGGAACGGGATGTCCTCGCCGTAGATCGCCGCCACGAGCCGCGCGACGTCTTCGGCGGTGCCGTGCCTGCGGCCCGGAATCCGTTTCGCGAGATAGTCGCGCAGCGGCCCCGCGAACGCCTCGCGATTCATGTCGGTTTCGATATACCCCGGCGCGACGTCGATCACGCGTATTCCTTTGGCCCCCCACTCGACGGCGAGGCAGCGCGTGATGGCGCCGATCGCGGCCTTCGACGCGCAGTAGGCGAGATACCGCTTCACGCCTATCTTGTCGAAAAAGGACCCGATGTTGACGATGATGCCGCCCCCGGCGCGGACGAGATGCGGATACGCTTCGCGCGAGCATACGAACGCCGAGGTCGCATTGGTCGCCATGACTTCCTCGTACGTCGCGGTCGGCAGCTCGTGGCTCGCGCCGTCGCGGAGTATGCCCGCGTTGTTGACGAGGCCGTTCAGCGTCCCCGCGGTGTCGGCGAGCCTGGCAAGAGCGTCCCTGACCGAGGCTTCGCGGGTGACGTCGCAGACGATTTCGATGAAGCGGCCCGCGGCCGGCGCCTTTCCGCTCATGTCCGGGCCCTTGCCGGAGCGCGCCAGGCAGCCGACGACGTGGCCGCGCCGGGCGAGCTCGAGCGCGATGTCAGCGCCGATGCCGCGGCTCGCGCCCGTTACCGCGATGACCTTGCCCGCCACGCTCAACGGTCCCTGAACTTCGGCTTGCGCTTCTCGATGAAGGCGGCCATGCCTTCCTCGGCGTCCTCGGTGCGGAAGGCCAGGGTGGACAGGTCGGCCTCGACTTTCAATCCCTCGTGCAGCGGCGTGTCGAGCGCGCGCGTCACCGCTTCGCGCGCGAAGCCCAGGACCGGGAGGCTGTATCCCGAGAATTCGCGCGCGAACGCGAATCCCGCCTGCACCGGGTCGCCGTCGATCAACCGGTTCGCCAGACCGATCCGGACCGCTTCCTCGGCTTCCACCGCGCGTCCCGTCATGATCAGCTCCAGGGCACGGGCTTGGCCGATCACGCGCGGCAGGCGCTGGGTGCCGCCGTATCCGGGTATCAGGCCGAGCTTGATTTCCGGCAGCCCCATCCTGGCGTTCGCCGTGACGAGGCGGAACGTGCAGGCCAGAGCCAGCTCGAGGCCGCCGCCGAAAGCATAGCCGTTGACGACCGCGACGGAAGGCATGGGCAGGCGATCGAGCTTCGAGAATATGTACTGGCCGGCCTCGCCGCCGTGCTTCTGCGCCATGAGCGAGCGCCCGGTCAGCTCCTTGATGTCGGCGCCGGCGCAAAACGCCCTCGGCCCCGCGCCGGTGACGAGAAGCGCCCGCGCATCGCTTCCGTGCACCTGCTCGAGAGCCCGCCCCAGCTCCTCGATGAGCGCGAACGAAAGAGCGTTCAGCGCCTCCGGCCGGTTCAACGTGAGGACGGCGAACTCCTCGATGCGCGTCAGTTCGATGGCCATACGCTGTTCAAATTCGTGATTGGAGATTGGTGATTAGTGATTGGTGTCCGGCATGAGACGCAGAAGTCGGTGAAGGTGGGTTTGGGTCCAATCACCATTCACCATTCACTAATCACGCCTTTCCCCGGCGGCGGTCCAACGGACCGGCACCGGGGCTATGCGTCCGCTCTTCGCCCATTCGACCAGCTCGCGCTTCAGTATCTTGCCGCTCGCGGTCAGGGGAAACGCGTCCAGCGCGATGAAATATTCGGGCATGTCGTACTTCGACAGGCCCGCGCCGTCGAGGTGCCGCAGCAACTCGTCGCCGGAGACGCGGGTGCCGTCGCGCGGGATCACCGCAAGGCACACCCGCTCTCCCAGCCGCGGGTCGGGCACGGCGAACGCGGCGGCCTTGAGCACGGCCGGATGGGAGATTGCGAGGTTCTCGATGCGCGCCGGATGGATGTTGTGTCCGCCGCGGATCACGAGGTCCTTTTTCCGGCCGACGATCTGCAGATTGCCGCCGGCGTCGAACTGGCCGAGGTCGCCGCTCATGAACCAGCCCGCGGCGTTGAAGGAATTCTCGGTCGCCGGCTGGTTGTCGAAGTAGCCGAGCGTGAGCAGCGCTCCTCGCGTGCCGATCTCGCCGATCGTTCCCGGCGCCGCCTCGATATCGGGGTTGTCCTGGTCCCAGAGCCTCGTCTCGTAGCCGTGGCACGCTTTGCCGCAGGTGCCCGTGATGGCCTCGACGCTGTCGTCCGGCATCGTGTACTGGTGGGAGCCGTTCTCGGTCATGCCGTAAATGTTCTGCGGCTTGACGCCGAGATCGAGGAAGGCGCGGGCCGTCTCCGGCGGAATGACCGACCCGGCCATGTAGAAGAGGTTCACCCGGCCGAGCTGCTTCAGGCCGCGCCGCTTCAGGTCCGCCAGGATGTCGATCGCATGGGTCGGGACGCCCATCACGTAGGTCGCACCGGTTTCCAGTATCCAGTCGAGCGGCCGCATGCCGGCGGGCGGGTCGTTCACCACCAGCTCGCAGCCCGCAACGAGAATCTGCTCTATCGCCACCGTCGCGATGTGGTGAGAGAGCGGGCTGTGGCTGTAGAGGACGGTGCGCTCGTCGTGCCCCCAGTCGCGCACCATGGCGCGGCCGTTCGCGAGCAGCGTATTGTCGGAATGCAGGACGCCCTTCGGCAGGCCGGTCGTGCCCGACGTGAACGCGAGGTAGACGATCTTGTCGGGATTGGAATCGACCTGCGCCTGCGGATCTGCTGCGGCTCCCGGGGCCGGAAATAACGCGGCCGAGCCCTGTGCGCCGGGATCCGACCCCGGAGCAGACAAGGAATAAACACGCTTCACCGAAGGGAGGGCTTGCGCGGCGGAAACGATGTCGCCGCGCGCGCCGTCGGACCCGTAATCGGGCTGCGCGAAGAGAACCGCGCTCTGTATGCGCTCGAGCAGCTGCGCCACCTCGCCGACGGTGTAGTTCTGATGCAGGGAGGGATTGCACACGTAGCCGTTGCGCGAGCACGCCAGGAAGACGACCACGGCCTCGACGCGGTTGGGCAGCCAGACCGATACCCGCTGGCCGCGCTTCAGGCCCGCCCGGTGCAGGTCCGCGGCGAGGACATCCACCCACCCGAGAAGCTGCGACCACGTGAGCCGGAGGCGGTTGTCGCGCAGCGCGTGCGCCTGGGGCCGCGCGCGCGCATGTTCGCGCAGGAGGGTGTACAGCGTGTCCTCACGCCACACGCCGGTTTCGTAGTAGCGGCGCGCGGTCTGTGGGTCGTGAAGTGTCAGTATGGTGCTCAATGTCCGAACTTGTCGGCATCCGGCTTGCGCTTGCCCCTGAACGATTCGCCCAGCTCGTGCGATTCGTCCGTGTCCAGGTAGAGGCGCAGCAGCATGTCGTGCGAAATGCGCGCGAGCCCCGACACGCCGCCGTGCCGCGCCGTGAAGGCCGCCTTCAGCGCCGCGATCGCGAACGCGCCGCGCTCCGCTATTTCCAGCGCCATGGCGCGCGTCTCTTCCCGCAGCCTGTCGTCGGGCACGACCTTGTTGATGAGGCCGATCGCAAGCGCCTCGCGCGCCGTCAGCCGCGGATTGAGAAACCACATTTCCTTCGCTTTCTTCTTGCCGACCAGGTCTTCCAGGTACCACGTGCCGTAGCCGGCGTCGAAGCTGCCCATCATGGGACCCACCTGGCGGAAGACCGCGCTTTCCTTGGCGATGGTGAGATCGCACATGACCTGCAGCACCTGTCCGCCGCCCACGGCGTAGCCGTTGACGGATGCGATAACCGGTTTCTGCAGCCGCTCGATACTCTCGTAGATCTCCAGCGTCGGCAGCATGCCGGCGTAGAGGTTGCTGTCCTCCATGCCCTCCTTGCGCCCGCCGATGCAGAAGAACCGGTCGCCCGCGCCGGTGATCACCAGCACCCGCGTGCGCGTCTCGCGCCGGACGTCGTTCACGCAGTCGCGGATCTCGTGGCACATCACCGGCGTGAACATGTTGCCGTCGTCCGGGCGATTCAACGTCAGCCAGCCGATGGCGCCGTCTTCTTCGTAAAGTATGGTGTCGTAGGTCATCGCAGAAACTTTGACGCGCAAAACAGCGGACTCTTATACTACAGGAATGGAAGGAAAGCCGTGACCGACAAATCGCATCGCATCGGGCTGCTCGTGCCGTCGTCGAACACAACGGTGGAGCCCGAGTTCTACCGCGCGCTGCCGGCCGGCGTTACGCTGCACACGGCGCGGATGTTCCTGACCGATATCACCCCCGAGGCGATACTCAGGATCGTGCAGGACCTGGAATCCCAGGCGCGGCTGCTCGCGACCGCCGATGTGGACGTCATCGTGCTCGGCGCGACCGCCCCGAGCTTTCTCAAGGGCGCCGGCTACGACCGGGAAATGATCGAGCGCATCGAGCACGCGAGCGGCAAGCCCGCCACCACCACTTCGACGGCGCTGCTGCGTGCGCTGCGCTTTCTCGACGCGAAGCGCATCGTGCTGGGCTCCGCTTATACCGACAAGGTCAATGCCATTGCCCAGGGCTTTCTGGAGGCGAACGGGCTCAAAGTCGCCGCGGCCCGCGGGCTGCAGATGGTCGACAATCTGGCGGTAGGGCGTCTCGGCCCGGAGAGCTCCTACGACCTGGCGCGCGCCGCCGCCGCCACCGCGCCGGACGCGGACGCGATCGTGCTCGCCTGCACGAACTGGCGCAGCATGGACAGCATCGAGAAGCTGGAGCGGGAGCTGGGGAAACCCGTTCTGTCCACGACGCAGGTGAGCGTGTGGGACGCGCTGCGGATGGTGGGTTATCGCGGCGAGATCGCGGGTTACGGGCGGCTGCTGCGGACGCTGGCGGAGGACCGCCTCGCGGCGGTGGCGTAGGCTATGGGGCGATACCGGTCTCTCGCGCGAATGATTCAACGTGCGACCGGGGGGTGCGGGGGGAACGGGAAGGCTCCGATGCTTTCGAGGAAGGGGCCCGTTCCCCCTGCTCAATGATGAAGTGATCGTGCTGCAAGGGGCGAGGTTGCGGCACTCCAGATAGGAGCGACATATGTACGGATGGCGCGGACGGATGGGGTTGCTGGTTCCTTCGATCAACACGACGATGGAGACCGAGTTCTGGCGCATCGCGCCGGCCGGCGTGTCGGTCCACACCGCGCGGATCGCCGGCGGACGCCACGGCACACCGGAGGAGCTGCGCGGCATGGAAAGCGCGAGCAAGCATGCCGCGGCCGAGGTGGCGATGGTGGAGCCCGACGTGGTCGTCTACGGCTGCACCAGCGGCAGCTTCTTCGAGGGGCCGGAGTGGAACAAGAGGATCTGCGAGCAGCTGACCGGGATTGCGAAGGCGCCGACGGTCACCACCGCGGGCGCCATGGCCGACTGCCTCGTGGCGGGCGGATACAAGAAGGTTGACGTGGTGACGCCTTACGTGGAGGTCACCAACGAGCGCTTGAAGCAGTTCCTGCGGACGTTCGGCGTCGAAGTGGCGACCCTCGGGACCTTCGACATGCTCGACATGTTCGATCACGCGAAGATCGAGCCGGGCGAAATCTATCGCAAGGTGAGGGACATCACCACGCCGAAGTCGGAGGCGGTGTTCGTCGCGTGCACGCAACTGCGCGCGATGGAAGTGCTCGACAACCTGGAGCGCGACCTCGGCAAGCCGGTGTACTCGGCGGTCCAGGCGAGCGCGTGGGCGGCGTACCAGGCGATGGGCGTGGATCCACGTATCACCGACTGCGGGAGCCTGCTGCGCAAACTGTCGGAGCCCGGAGTTATGGAGACCCGGAAGAAAGAACTCCGGACGGCTTAGACAGTCGCGCGGGTCTCATAACTTACGAGGCCCTTCAAAGTTTGCCGTTGATATCCTTTTGTCGGCAGGCGCTTCCGCCGGCTTCCTGATGCGATGATCGCCGACAAAATGAAAAGCGAGACGTTCGACGTCGTGGTTGTCGGCGGCGGCGGCGCCGGGCTCGCGGCGGCGGCGGAGGCCGCGCGGCTGGGCCGCAGCGTCGTGCTCCTGGAGAAGAACCCGAAGCTCGGCGGCAGCACGGCGTGGTCCGTCGGCTCCATGTCGATCACGAATTCCCCTCATCAGCAGCGGTGCGGCATACAGGACACCCCGCAGGCCCACTTCGAGGACCTCGAGCTGCTGGCCGGCAAGTACGCGCCGCGCGACAATCTCAAGCTGCGGCGTATCCTCGTCGAGAGCACGACCGACATGTTCGAGTGGCTGCGCGGTCTCGGCCTCGTGTTTGCGGGCCCGATGCCGGAGCCGCCGCACCGCGTCGACCGGATGCACCTCGTGCTGCCCAATTCGCGCGCCTTTCCATATCACGTGGGACGTCATTGCCGCAAGCTGGGGGTGGATATCCGGCTCGACACGTGCGCCGAGAAGCTGATCGTCGAGAACGGACGCGTGCTCGGCGTGCGCGCCCGCACGGGCGCCCACGTCGCCGAGTATCGCGCACGCGGGGGAGTGGTGCTGGGCTCGGGCGACTACAGTGCGGGCCGCGACCTGAAACTGCGCCTCGCGGGCGAGACGGTCGCGGAGCTCGAGGCCGTCAACGTCACCGCGACGGGGGACGGGCACCGCATCGCCCTGGAAGCGGGGGCGACGGTCGTGAACGGCGACATCGTGCGCGGGCCCATCATGCGCTTCGTGCCCCCGCCGCACGATCGCCTCATGCTGAAGCTTCCGCCGTGGCGCTGGCTGGCGCGCGGCATGCGCTGGTCCATGGACCACCTGCCGGATGCCGTGCTGCGCCCGTTTGCGATGAGCTTCCTGACCACGGCGCTCGGCGTTTCGATGGCGTTGTTCAAGCATGGCGCGATCCTTGTCAATCGCGACGGCCGGCGCTACGCGGACGAGCTGGCGAACCCGGCGCACGCGGTGCCGGACCAGCGGGACAAGAAGACCTGGATCGTATTCGATCACACGCTCGCGCAACGCTTCACGGCGTGGCCTCACTACATCTCGACCGCGCCCGGCATCGCCTATGCCTATCTCGCGGACTACCGCCGAAACCGGGCGGATATCTACCACGAGGCCGCGACGGTGGAAGGCCTCGCGCGCAGCATGGACGTGCCTGCCGACGCGCTCGCGCGCACGTTGTCGGAGTACAACGGCGGGGAGCGTGGCGCGCGGCCGGCGATAGCCGCTGCGCCGTACTACGCGCTGGGACCGGTGAAGAGCTACGTCATATTCACCGACGGCGGGCTCAAGGTCACCGAGCGGCTGGAGGTCACGCGCGAAGACGGCGCCGTGATTCCCGGACTCTACGCCGCGGGCTCCACGGGCCAGGGCGGACTGCTCCTCGAAGGGCACGGCCACCACCTCGGCTGGGCCTTCATCTCGGGACGCATTGCGGGGCGCAATGCCGCCTTCGGCGTAGCGAGAAATGGTGATGGAAAACAGTGATGACAGATAGTGATGAGAAATGGTGATGAACACCTGGCCCCATCACCAGTTCCCATCACCAGTATTCATCACCATCACCCATCACTACTTAGGAATCAATCGTGATCTTCATCTCCCAAAGCGGCCTTACCGATCCCGCGCGCTCCGGAGAGTGGGACGCGTGGTACCAGGAACACCTGCATATCATGCTGAGCGTGCCCGCCGTTTCCAGCGCGCAACGCTTTGTCACCGACTCGCCCGGCTATTCGCCGTCGCTCGCGATGTACACGGTGCCGGGGCCCGAGGTCTTTACCGATCCCCACTACCTCAGCGTGCGCGGGATGGGCGAGTGGTCGGAGTTCATCGACCGGCGCCACTATCACCGCAACCTGTTCGCAGGTCTCGACCAGGCGCCGTCCGTTGCCGCGAGCCAGCGGCTCATCGTGGCCGACCGCGAGCAGGAGGACGCGGCCCTGGGCGACCTCAAGCTGACGTGGTTGAGGTGCGTTGGCATAGACCACTCGACACCGCTGCGCGGCATAGCCGTCCTCGACGCGGCGGCGGCGGAGAAGCTGCGGTCGCGCGACCTTGCCGTCTATCGGCCGGTGACGGAGCAGATGGTCTCAGGGTACGAGTGAACCGCGCTTCCGGGAATGCCAGCACCGTTGGAAACCAGGTGATGACAGCGGACGGTCGGGATGAGCGGCGATAGGGTAGCGCTCGTTGCCGGGGCGAACGGCCTGATCGGGCGGCATCTCGTCGGCCATCTCGCCGGCCACGGGTGGGAGGTCGTCGCACTGAGCAGGAAACCAGCCGGCGGATCCGCTATCCGCCAGGTCGCCGTGGATCTCGCGGACGCCCACGATGCGCGCGGCAAGGCTGCCGTGCTGTCCGACGTTACGCACGTTTTCTACTGCGCGCGCGCGGACCATCCCGAAGGCGTGCCCGAGTCGGAGTCCCTGAACGCGGCGATGCTGCGCAATCTCATCGACGCGCTCGAGCCGCATGCCCCGCGGCTCGCCCACGTCAACGTCGTGCACGGAACGAAGTACTACGGCCACCATCTGGGTCCGTGTCCCGTTCCGGCGGTGGAGGAGGGTCCGCGCGGGAAAGGCGGCACGTTCTATTTCGCGCAGCAGGACTTCATCACCGGTCGCGCCGCCACCGCGCGCTGGCGCTGGTCCATCGTCCGCCCCCACGCCTTCTGCTACACGGAGATGGACAATCCACGCTCGCTCGTCCTGGTGGTGGCGGTGCTGGCGGCGATACAGCGCGAGCTGCGAGAGCCGCTCTTCTACCCGGGCACCGTGAAGAGCTACGAAGCGGTGACGCAATTTACCGATCTTCGGCTCCTCACGCAGGGGATCGAATGGATGGCGACGGCGCCGCAATGCGCCAACCAGGCGTTCAACGTCGTCAACGGCGACTACCTGCGATGGAGCGAGCTGTGGCCGCGGCTCGCCGCGATGCTCGGACTCGAAGCGGCGCCGCCGCGCGGGATCAGTCTTGCGCAATACATGGCGGACAAGGGACCGGTGTGGGACGCGATCGTGGCGAAGCACGATCTCGAGCCGAAGGCGCTCGATCAAATCGTTCTGTGGCGCTACGGGAATTACGTGTTCGCTCCGGAATGGGACATAATGTCTTCGATGGAGAAGGCACGCAGTTCCGGATTCCGCGAACGCGTCGACACGCAGGAAATGTTCGCGCGCCTGTTCGAAGGGTATCGCGCACAGCGCGTCATTCCCTAGGAGAAAACGGCCGCCAGCTGCCAGCCGCCAGCTTGAAACGGGAGCACGAACCGCACGGCTGGTAGCTCATAGCTGGTAGCTGATAGCTGAATAAGGAGACCTGATGGCAACGCCGATGGGATTGCTGGTCGCAGGCTTCAATTTCTCTGCAGTATCCGAGGACGAGTTCAATGACTGGTACGACACCGAGCACGTTCCCGAGCGGGCGCGCACGCCGGGCTTCATCAATTGCGAGCGCTGGATAGGCGCCGACGACCCGAAGATCTCGATTGCCACCTACGACCTGGAGACGCTCGCCGTGCTGCAGACGCCGGCGTACCGCGCCATCGCGGGCGCGAACCTGTCGCCGTGGTCGAAGCGCGTCACCGGCAAGTGCGCCCGCATCTGCCGCTTCGAGGCCGAGCAGACGCTGCCGGGCGACCTGGCCGCCCCGAAGTCGGGAGCGAACGCGATGCTGTTCTTCGCGGCGAATCCTGCGCTCGGGGCGGAAAAGGACTTCAACGACTGGTACAACCAGGAACACGTGCCGGCCCTCGCCGCAGTGCCGGGCTGTCTCGCAGCGCGGCGCTTCAGGATCGTCAACGGGGCGAGCGAAGGCAACCACCGCTACCTCGCGCTCTACCACCTTGCTTCGACGGAAGTCCAGGTCTCCGGAGCGTGGAAGAAGGCCGTCGATACGCCGTGGACGGAGCGGATCCGCCCGCATCTGCGCGACCGGCTGCGGATCGTGCTCAAGCGCTATGTCAGAAAAGGGTGACGATGCTGCGCTGGTGACGAGCTTCGCGGTGACGACACTACGTTGGTGACGAGCTCTGCAGTGACTAACACGAAAACCGCGCAGCTCATCACCGGGGACCTCGTCACCACGTTAGCAGCGCGGCGCTCGTCACTGCGTTAGCTCGTCACGGCGTCACACCATCTCAAACTTGTAGCGCTTCACCTTCTCCATGTTCTTGCCTTCGATGCGGATCAGCTTGGTCGAGCTTACCCGCTTCGGGGAGTGGAGATCGCCCTCGTTGTAGACGTGGGCGACGCCCGGGGTGAGCTTGTAGGTGCGGGTCACGCGTGCCTTGCCCGTCTTCTCGGGCCCGGCGGCCTCCACCATCGCATAGTCGTTCATCTCGGTCTCGCCCTCCGCCTGGCCGTAGATCGCCCAGTACGGCCCGTGGTCATGGGGGGCGCTGTTCTTCGCACCTTGATAGTGGTGTGCGAGTACGCAGAAACCCAGCTCCGGATCCTCGTAGAGGACCTTGCGCTCCGGGGTCTCGTCCGTAACGTAGGTCGAGACGAACTGCTTGTCCTTGAGGTACTCCTGCAGCAGGGCGCACACCTTGCTGCGGCCGGCGGGGTTGTTCTCAGCCTTCAGGATATCGTGGCAGGCGGCAGCGAATTGCTCGATGGTGTGTTCAACAGGGCGGTTCATATGGTGGTCTCCTAACTCGGCTGGCGGTGATGATGGCAGGTATTCTGCTCGACAATCCGGGCTGGTGCAAAGAGCCGATGTCAAACGGGCGGTATGGGGCGTGGTGCGCCTCCTGTGGCTCGAGCCCCCATTGACGAGGACTGTCTTGCCGGCTCACGCACCCAGCGGGGCCGGTGAAAGGTATTTCTCGCTTGTCATATTCCTGCAACCGGGGGTGCGGTCCCGGTTGTCCGGTGCCCGCCTGGTGGGTATGTATCCGTTAGCTAATGTTCTTTAAGGGTTTTCTGGGAAAGGCGGACACGCGGCACTGCCTGTGAATGACGGTCACCTGCGGTTCCGCTCCGGACACATCCCCAAGTCAACCGATTCGGAAGTGATGCGTTTCTAGGCGTATCCGCCTTGCCAAGGCGGACCAAAACACATAACCCCTCAGGCAAGGAGTGAATACATGAGCAAGCTGCTGACGACCCTGATCGCCGCGGTGTTCGCGGTTACCACCACCGGTGCTTTCGCCCAGGCGCCCGCCCCCAAGGGCGACGCGCCCAAGACCGACGCGCCCAAGGCTACCCCGGCGACCCCGGCGACGCCGTCCCCGAAGGCTGACAAGCCCAAGACGGAAAAGAAGGCTAAGACCGAAAAGAAGGCCACCGACGAGCCCAAGAAGGCCAAGAAGAGCAAGACCAAGAAGAAGTCCGACGAGAAGAAGTCCGACGAGAAGAAGGCCGACGAGAAGAAGTAACAGTAACGCATCGGCCGGGCGGCAGCGCCGCCCGGTTACCTGAAAGGCGGCTCCGGCCGCCTTTTTTGTGCTTAAATTCGCGGTTCTTCTCCAGGCACCCGCGAACCCATGCCACCACAATTCCTGATGTTGCCGCCGCAAACAGCCGTCACGCGGGGCTGGGCTGCCCGCCTTGCCACGTCTGTCCCCGGGCTTTCCATCATCGTGGCCGAAGACGAGCGCCAGGCGGAGGGCGCCATCGCCCAGGCCGAAGCGGCGTTCGGGACGCTACCTCCCGAGCTGCTGCGCAAGGCCGGCCGGCTGCGCTGGTTGCAGGCGCCCAACGCCGCACCCCCCGCGGGGTACTACTACCCCGAGTTGATCGCCCACCCGGTCGTCATCACCAATTTCCGCGAGATCTTCAACGATCACATCGGCGCGCACATCATGGCGTTTGTCCTGGCGTTCGCCCGCGGGCTGCACCGTTACTATCCCCAGCAGCTCCGGCGCGAGTGGCGCCCGGCGGCGCGGGAGACCGGTGACGTCATCCACCTGCCCGAGACGACTGCCCTCATCGTGGGCGTGGGAGGCATCGGCGCGGAGGCGGCGCGGCTCGCAGCGGCCTTCGGCATCACCGTGATCGGGGTCGACGGACGCCGCGAGGACAGGCCCCCGGGCGTGAAGGAGCTGCACCACCCCGACCGGCTCGACGACCAGTTGCCGCGCGCCGATTTCGTGATCCTGACCGTTCCGCACACACCCGCCACGGAGGGCTTTATGAACCGGGCGCGCTTCCAGCGCATGAAGCGGTCGGCCTACTTCATCAACATCGGGCGTGGAAAGACGACTCGGCTCGACGACCTCGTCGCAGCCCTCGACGCGGGCGAGATCGCCGGCGCGGCGCTTGACGTTTTCGAGCAGGAGCCCCTGCCGTCCGACCATCCGCTCTGGACCATGCCCGGCGTGATCATCACGCCGCACACTGCCGGCCACGGCCTGTATCTCGACGATCGTCGCTACGACATCATCCTCGACAACTGCCGGCGTTTCCTGAAGGGCGAGCCGCTGCGCAACGTGGTGGACAAGGCGAGCTGGTTCTGACCAACCAGCGAAGGATGAAGGAGGAAGGATGAACTTGACAGGTGAAGGTCGTCTTCGTGGCGTGGTTGCAGCAGTGTTCGCCGCCTGCTGGCTCGCCCCGCAGCCCGCGCCTGCTCAGGAATACCCGACCCGTCCGATCCGCTGGATCGTGCCGGTGCCGCCCGGCGCGACCACCGACATCCTGTCGCGCATGATCGGGGGCAGGATGGCCGAGTCGTGGGGCCAGCAGGTGATCGTGGACAACCGCTCCGGCGGCGCGTTCGTGGTCGGCACCGAGATCGTCGCCAAGGCCAATCCGGACGGCTACACCATCGGCATCCTGCTCTCCCCGCACGTGGTGAACCCGTTCGTGATGAAGAACCTGCCCTACGACTCGGTAAAGGACTTCCAGCCGGTCACACAGGTGGTATTCGTGCCGGGCGTGATGGTCGCGAACGCGAGCCTGCCTGCAAGCAACCTGAAGGAAGTCATCGCGCTCGCGAAGGCGAAGCCCGGGCAGCTCAATTTCGGCTCACCCGGCGCCATGACGTCGGGCCACCTGTCGATGGAGTTGCTGAACGTCATGGCGGGCATCAAGATCACCCACGTGCCGTACAAGGGCGGCGCCCCGGCCATCGCCGACCTGCTCGGCAACCACATCCAGTTCGTCATCCTCGGGCCTCCGACGGTGATGGCGCATCTCAAGGCCGGCCGCCTGAAGGCCATCGCCACCACGGCAGCAAAGCGCTCGCCCGGCCTGCCCGACACCCCCACGTTCGCCGAGTCGGGACTCCCCGGCTACGACACCTACGAGTGGTACGGCATCTTCGCACCCGCAAAAATCCCGCGGCCGGTGCTGATGAAGCTCAACGCCGAGATCAACCGCATCATCGCGCTGCCCGATATGAAGGAGAAGATGCTGGCGCTCGGAACCATCCCCAACGGCGGCTCGCCGGAAGCGTTCGCGGCGTTTCTCGACGGCGAGCGAAAGAAATGGGGACCGGTGGCGCAGAAGGTTGGGCTCACGCCCAACTAAGGATGAATAAAAGAGTGCGCGGCGTACTCGTCGGCATCGACACCGGCGGCACGTTCACCGACCTCGTTGCGGTCGACGCCGGGCGCGGCCGCTATCGCTACCACAAGGTCCCGACGCTCACCGCCGATCCCGCGCAAGGCATCCTGGACGGCATCGCCGAGCTGCTCGACCAGAACGGGTTGAAGCGCGGCGACGTGACGTTCCTTGTCCTCGGCACGACGCTCGCGACCAACTCGGTGCTGGAGGGCAAGTGGGCGCGCACGGCCCTCATCACGACAGCGGGCTTTCGCGACGTCCTGGAGCTCGCGCGCCAGCGCCGCCCGCACTATTTCAATCTCGACGTCCCCAAGCCCATGCCGCCCGCGTCGCGGGATTGCCGCATCGAGGTCGCGGAGCGCATCGGAGCCAATGGCGCTATAGTCGTCCCGCTCGAGGAAGCGCAGGTGTCGAATGCGATCGACACGCTCAAGGGCGCGGCGGTGGAGGCGGTGGCGATCTGTTTCATGCACGCCTATGCCAATCCCGGGCACGAGGAAAGAGCCGCCGCGCTCGTGAGGAAACGCTGGCCCGGCGTCTACGTCTGCGCATCGCACGAGGTGCTGGCGGAGTTCCGCGAGTTCGAGCGCTTCGCCACTACGGCGGTCAACGCCAGCCTGATGCCGGTCATGGACCGCTATCTCGATAGCTTCGAGCAGGGCGTTGCCGGCCTCGGCATCAGGCAGCCGCCGCGCGTCATGCAGTCGAACGGCGGCGCGGTGTCTCCCGGCGCGGTGCGGAAACTTCCGATCAACACGTTCTTCTCCGGACCGGCGGGCGGCGTGATCGGGTCGGCGGGGCTGGGCCGGCAACTGGGTCTTCCCAATCTCGTCACTTTCGACATGGGCGGCACGAGCACCGATGTGTGCCTGATACGCGACGGCGAGCCGGCCCAGAAGAGCGAGCGCCAGATGGGCGGCTTTCCGGTGCGCACGCGGACGCTCGACATCCATACCATAGGCGCGGGGGGCGGCAGCATCGCCTGGATAGACGCGGGCGGCCTCCTCAAGGTCGGCCCCCAAAGCGCAGGCGCGTACCCGGGACCGGCGGCGTACGGACGCGGCGGCACTGCCGCGACGGTGACCGACGCGAACGTCGTCCTGGGCCGGCTGAACCCGGTGTCGCTCCTCGGCGGGCGCATGGCGGTGCACGCGGACCGGGCGCGGGAGGCGATTGCTGCGCTTGCCGGCCGGCTCGGAGTGGACCCGGTCAGGGCCGCCGCCGGTGTGATCGAGATCATCAACGCCAATATGATGGGCGCGGTGCGCGTGATCTCGGTCGAGGAGGGGGAAGACCCGCGGGATTTCGCGCTCGTCGCCTTCGGCGGCGCCGGCCCGCTGCACGCGGCCGATGTCGCGCGGCAGATGGGCATGCGCAACGTGCTGGTGCCGCCGCGTCCGGGACTCCTCTCGGCGATAGGATTGCTGCACGCCGACGTGCGCGGCGATTTCAGCCTGACGCGGCTGACACGCGCCGAGCGGGACGGGTTGCCGGTGTTGAACAGCGGCCTGGCGGCGCTCAAGCGGCGCGGCGCGGCATGGCTCGCGGGCGAAGGCGAGCGCCGCGCGAAGTTCGACTGGTTCGCCGACCTGCGCTATCGCGGCCAGAACTCGGAGTTGATCATGGAGTTGAAGCGCGAGCGCCTGGATGCTTCCACGCTCGCCGCGCTCGTCGAGGCGTTCCACCACCGCCACGAGGACCACTATGGCTACGACATGCGTAGCCAGCCGGTGGAGATCGTCAACGTGCGGCTCGTCGTCACCGCGAAACGGCGCGCGGCCCCGCGGGAAAGCGTGGAACTCGCGCGCGGCGCCGTCAAGGACGCGCTTCTCGATCGCCGCAAAGTCTGGTTCCCCGAAACCGGGTTCGTCGTAACGCCCGTATACGACCGTGACCGGCTGCCGGCCGGGTGCCGTATCGCCGGTCCCGCAATCGTAGAGCAGATGGACGCGACGACCGTGGTGCCGCCCGGGGCGACCCTGAGGGGCGACAAGCTGGGGTATTTGCACATGGAGCTGGGAAAGCGAAGGATGAAGGATGAACGTGGAAGGACGACCAGGTAACGGCTTTGCCTGGAAGGATGAACGTGGAACGTGGAAGGATGACCCGTTGAAAAACAGTAAAGAGCTGGGTCATCCTTCGTCCCTCTTCCTTCATCCTTTCTGTCGATACGGGGGTCTTTGATGCCGCGTAAATCGTCGAATACCGTGGACCCGATAAGAGCCGAGGTCGTCGCGCGCTTCCTGCTTGCGACCGCGGAGGAGATGGGCGCAACGCTCACGCGCACGGCGTTCTCCCCCAATATCAAGGAGCGCGCCGACTGCTCGACGGCGATCTTCGACGCGCGGGGCGAGGTCATCGCCCTGGCGCAGCGCGTGCCTATCCACCTGGGCTCCATGGTCGGCGCGGTGGATGAAATCATCCGCCGCTACGGCAGGGAGGGTATTGCGCCCGGCGACATGTTCGTCGCCAACGATCCGTACAACGGCGGCGGTACGCACCTGCCGGACATCACCATCATCGCGCCGGTCTTTGCCGGCAAACGCATAGCCGCGTTCGTCGCCAATATCGCGCACCACGCCGACGTCGGCGGTATGGTCCCGGGATCCGAGGCCGCAGTGTGCAAGTCGATCTACCAGGAAGGCATCCGGATACCGCCGGTGCGTATCATGCGCGGGGGCACGGTCAACCGGGACGTATACGAAATGATCCTGCTCAACTCGCGCACGCCCGACGAGCGCGTGGGCGACCTGAACGCGCAGTTCGCGGCCAACACCGTGGGAGCCCGCGGCGTGCTGCAGCTTTTCGAGCGCTACGGCGTCAGGGAGGCCGATGCGGCGATCGCGAGTTACCTCGATTTCACCGAGAAGCGCTTCCGGGCCGCGATCGACCGGCTGCCCCGGGGCCGCTACACCGCCGAGGACTTTCTCGACGGCGACGCCGAAGGGGAAGTGTGCCCGATCAGGCTCGCGCTCACCGTCGGCAAGGGGCGGCTCGATTTCGATTTTTCGGGCTCGGGGCGCCAGCTGGAATGCGCGCGCAACATTCCCTACCGGGCGCTGCTTGCCACCGTCTACACCGTGGCGAAGAGCCTGCTCGACCCCGAGGTGCCCGCGAACGCCGGCTACTACCGAACGCTGCACGTGACCGCCCCGCCGGGCAGCGTGGTGGGGCCGGTGCCGCCCGCGGCGATCGGCTGCCGCTCGATCTCGGCCAGCGTGCTGGGCGACGTCATCGCTGGGGCGCTTTCCCGGGCGCTGCCGGAAAAGACGCTCGCCGGCTGCGGGCCGCACCACCTCTACGTGCTGTCCGGCACCGATCCCCGCACCGGAGCCTATTTCGTGAATTACGAGACGCTCGCCGGCGGCATGGGCGCGCGCGCGAACCGCGACGGCGTGGACGGCGTGCGCGTGCACGCGTCCGGATCGTCGAACCTGCCGGTCGAGGCGCTGGAGCATGCGTATCCCTTCCGCGTCGAGCGCTACGCCTTGTGGGATGGCTCGGGCGGCGCGGGACGCTATCGCGGTGGCGCGGGCGCAGTGCGTGACTACCGCGTGCTGGCCGACGATATCGTGGTAAGCCTGTCCTCCGAGCGGCAGCACGTCGCGGCCCGCGGCGTCGCAGGCGGTGGTCCGGGCGCAACGGGCTCCTTCATACTCAATCCGGGAACGCCCGAAGAGTGCAGGCTTCCTGCTGCCGCAGCCGACGTGCGGCTCGCCCGCGGGGCGCTGTTTCGCATCTGCACGCCGGGTGCGGGCGGCTACGGGCCGGCGGCGGAGCGCGACGCCGCGGCGGCGGAGCGCGATGCGCGCGAAGATCGAGTTTCTCGCGCCGGGACGCGAAAAACCCGATAGGACTTCAATTCAGCCACGGAAACACACGGAAGTACACGGACAATTCTGACAGGCTGAAGGAAGCGTTTCAGCCTCGGGACGGGCCTGCGGTGTTTTTCATTCCGTGTGTGTCCGTGTGATTCCGTGGCCAAAATATCAGACGTAGCTGTCGTATCCGGGGTCGTACATCCGCCTGCGGATATGCGCGGCGACATCCCCGGGTACCGGACCGGAGCCGAGCCCGCGCCGGTACGCGACATCCGCGACGGCGGTGGCAATATTGGCCGAGACTTCGCGGATGCGCGGCAGCGCCGGGTAGAGGCTGCCTTGTGCGAGATCCGTTTCCGAAACGTCGTGCGCCAGCGTGTGCGCCGCCGACATGAACATCTCGTCGGTTATGCGTTTCGCTCCGCTCGCAATGGCGCCAAGCCCGACGCCGGGGAAGATATAGGAATTGTTGCCCTGGCGCGGAACGAAGGTCTGGCCGTGCACGGTAACCGGATCGAATGGGCTGCCGCACGCGAACAGCGCCCTGCCCCGGGTATGCCGGTACGCCTCCTCGGCGGTGCACTCGGCCTTCGACGTCGGGTTGGAAAGGGCGAAGACGATCGGCCGTTCGTTCAGGCGCGCCATTTCCTCGAGCACCTCGCGCGTGAAGGCGCCGCCAACGGCCGCGACCCCGATCAACGCAGTCGGCCGGATATCCCTGATCGCGGCAAGGAAGTCGACTACCGGCGCGTGCTCGTGCGCGTAGGCGAGCTTGTGGTCGACGAGATCGTCGCGGCTCCTCACCACGAGCCCGCGCGAATCGACGAGCCAGCAGCGGCGGCGCGCCTCGCCCTCGTCGAGGCCCTGCGCTTCCATGGCGGAGACGACGAGATCGGCGATGCCCGTCGCCGCCTCGCCGGCGCCGAGAAACAGCAGCCTCTGATCCGTGAGCTTGCCTCCCGTGACGCGGAGCGCCGAGAAGATGCCGGCGAGCG
>DASRJL010000192.1:0-31478 GCA_035649495.1 Burkholderiales bacterium
GAGCTGGTTGTAAAACGCCTGCGAATACAGTTCTCCGGCGATGCCGAAGCGCGGTGGATCGTGCAATATGGCGTCGACCGACCCGCCCGGCAAGCCGGCGATTTCCTCGGCAATGTCGCCCTGGGTCAGCGACAACCCGCCGCCGGTCCCGGGCGACCAGGGGTTCAAGCCGCGCAGCCAGATCACGTCCGGATTCTTCTCGTAGGAAAGCACCTGTCTCGCCTGGCCCAGCAGACACCATGCGGCGAAATAGCCGAGGCCGCCGCAGCAATCCAGGATCACCTTGCCGCGCGGTTGTATCAGGCCGACCTTGATTTCAGCATCCGCGTAGGGAGAAACGCGCTCCGTGGGCAGCATCTTGATGCCGTCGATCTCGAACGTCGGCGGCCCCCACGCCGTCGGGACCAGCTTGATCAGCGATGACGAGAACCGCGCGACGGGCTGAAAGGTCCCGTCCGTCCAGTGATAAATCGTCCTGTCCCTGCAGGTTTCCAGGTAGGGAAAGCGCCGGCCCTGCCAGGTCCATTCCGCCGCGCCTGGCTCCACCGTCGTCGTCGAGCGCTCCAGGTCCAGCGAGCATCCGATCGCAGGCAGCCCGGCCCCCGCGGCGGCGCGCAGCGTTTCGTGTACCTTCAGAGTCAGGAGCGGCGTCATGCTTCCTCATGCAGATCATAGCGCCCTGCACGGCGCGACATCACCTCCTAAACTTCCAGGCCTTCCGGCCACTCATATGTTCATGGAACGGAGAAAGCGCAGCGGATGGCTCGCGGCAATCGCGCTCGCGATGCTGGTGGCGGGCCCCGTGCCGCTCGCAGCCGGCGCTGACCTGACGCCCGGCTACCAGGATGCCTACCGCCGCGACTGTGGTTTCGGCGCGGCGCACGCGGCGTTGCTGCGCAGGCACAAGGTGCTCCTCGTATCGGGCTATTTCGGCGACGTCGACCCGGCGTATTTCGCCGACCAGCTGCACTGGCTGGCCTCGCTCGGCGTGGAGCGGGAGAAGGTCGCCGTCAAGTCCAGGCAGAGCGTCGCAGTCAACGCGCCGATCGTCGCCGCGGCGATCCGCGGCTCGGCGAAACCCGTGCTCCTCATCACGCACAGCAAGGGCTCGGTCGACGCGCTCGAGGCGCTGCGGGCCGAGCCGGCGCTGCGGGCGAAAGTGAAGGGCTGGATATCGCTGCAGGGCGTCTTCCTCGGCTCGCCGGTAGCGGACTGGCTCCTCGACGGCTCGCTGCTCGATCCCGTCACCGCGATCGCGATCCTGCAGTTCTTCGGCGGCTCGAGGGAATCGGCGGAAGGCCTGACCACGAAGAGCTCGCGCGCCTGGTATCGCGAGCACGAGGCCGCGATCGCCGCCGTCCTGCGCGAGGTGCCGGCGGTCGCTTTCGCCAGCTCGCTCGACGGCGCGCAGTCGCGGGCAACCGGCCTCCTGGAGATTCCGCGCCAGCTCATGTCGAGTCGAGGCATGCGTAGCGACGGCCTGGTGCCGCCCGACTCGGCGGTGCTGGCGCGCATGGACTATGTCGAGGTCACGGGCCTCGATCACGTCGCTACCGTGATGCCGGCACTCGAGCCCGTGGACCGCGTGCGCATGACCAAGGCGCTGCTGCTCGCGATGCGGGCGCCCTTCCGCGGCCTGCCGGCGGATGCCGGTTGCGGAAAGGCGTGATACATCAGGCACGGCGCCTGCGCGATCGACGGCCCCGCAGTTTTCTTCGCGGCCAAGAGCCCGGCCGGAACGGGCGAAATGTCCCAACAAGGCGAAAGACGCGGAGGAAGTCCGGATGCGGCTTTCTACCGCTTGGGCTCTATCACGCCTTTTGCACCGACGCGGTGCGCAGCTTCCCGACCAGCCCTTTCATGATGCGATCGAAGAGCGAATCGTCGTGCGGCTCCTGGACGATGAGCGCATTGCCGAGGCGGAAGCGGCGGGAGAGCTCGGCGGGCGTGCACGGAATGATGTCCTTGTGGGCCCGGTCGAACGCGAAGAGGTAGCGGGTCCTGCGCGGCGTGACGAAGATCAGCCGGCCCGGGCGGCGCGGCGCCGGGCGGTTGGTCTCGCGGAACTCGACCCACATTCCCACCGCGAGCGCTTCGACGGGGTTCATGTCGATGGCCGCGTCCTTGCCCGGAGCGGCCCCGCCTTCGACGTCCGTGAAATCGAGATCCAGGCTGGTGACGTTTACTTCACCCTCGCCGAAGGGGTTCTTTACGGTGACAGGCTCGGAGAAATCCAGGTCGAGCGGCCCGGAAGCCGACGCGATTTCTGCCGCCGACAGCCCGGGAACGGTGCTTTGAGGATCGCCGGAAACCGCGTCCGGCGCAGACTCGGGCCTGCTCTCGCCCGGCACCGTGATCGCGGCCCGGTGCAGCTTCATCAGCTCGCCGAAGAACTGCGAGCGCTCTTCGGCGCCGGTCCCGGCGGCTTTCATGCCGACGGCGAGCTGCCTCACCAGCCCCGGAATCACCGCGACGACCTTCCGCCGCTCTTCAGGCGTGTGCCTGGGCTCTATGCTCCAGATGAGGTGGTCCATCGCGTCCACTGCGCGCTTCCAGACCGGGCTGTCCTTGCCCTCCTTGACGTGGACGAGGAGCAGCAGCTTGAGCCATTGCCTGGCGAGAAAATCGACGACGAGCCGGGGCGGCTCGCGCAGCTCGACGCGGGCCCTGACTTCGCCCTCGGCGGCGCGCTTGGCGACCGCCAGCTTTTCCATATCCTCGACGCGCTTCGCAGCGGCGCGGGTTTCGCCCTCGATGCGCTGGTCTTCCTCCTCCAGGAGCGCCTCGAGCCGCTCGCGCGCCTTGGTGAAGATCTCGACGTTGTCCTGGTAGCCGCTGACCAACTCCTCGAGGATGCCCTCCAGGCGCGGGAACAGCGCGTGGGCGGGGCTGAAGTCGGCAGGCAGGCACGATGCGATCTCGCCCAGCGTATCGAGGAGCTGCCGGGCCGGGTGCGTCTTTGTCGAGAAAAACGACTTGTCGGCAATCGCGACCTTGAGCATCGGGATCTGCATGCGGCCGATCAGGCCCTTCACGCCGTTCGGGACCTTGGGATCGTCGAAGATCTGGTCGAACAGCATCGCGACGATGTCCAGCGTCATAACGTCCATCGCGCCCATACCGGCGCCCACGCTGGTCGCTTTCAGCTCGTGCAGGATGTTGGCCGTGCCCGCGACGCCGAGGTTGCTTACGGCAGCTGCGCCGGTGTCGCCTCCGCCGGCGGTTCCCGGTCCGGCCAAAGCAGCTAAATTGCCGCCCGTCACTGCGCTGAAGTCGCCGCGCTGTATCTGCGTGAGGGATCCGAGCAGCGTCGCGCCCTGTAGTACGGGCGCGATCATGGGCAGGCCTCCGGGCCCGCTGCCGCCACCGCCCGCGAACCCCGCAGGACCCGCGGCTGCAACGCTGCTCGCGACGAGGTTCTGCAAAATGGAAAAAAAGTCCTGCGCGCCGCCGCCCGCAGCCGGAGCGCCCGGTATTCCGAACGCGGCTCCCGTCGTCAGGGTGTTTACATCCGACGAAGGCACTTGGCCCCCCGCCATCGCGCCGCCGGGAGCGGGCGGGCGCTGGTCCCGCGAACGCGCCACGCCGTAGCGGATCTTGGGCAGGATGGAATTCTGGATCAGCAATCCGTTTACCGCCTTGTACATCGAGCGGATGTCGTCGAGCACGTGATCGTCGAAGAGCTTCAGCAGCACCCGCCGCACGCGCGCGTTGGTGGTGACCTGGCGGCAAGCCTGCTTGTAGGCGTCGCAGATCACCTGCGGGCTGAACGGGTTGTCGCTCGCCTGCAGGCTGGCGTCGCCGAGGAGCACGCCCACGCGCTGGTCGAGGGCGACGAGTTCCTCGTCGCAGTAGGCGCAGAGCTTCGCCGTCATGGCGTTGAACCTGAGCGTCTCGTCGAAGTCGTCCTCGCCGACCAGCTCGAGCTGGCCCGGCTCGTCATCGGATTGGGCCAGGGTCTGGCCGATCTTCCTCGCCCGGTCGCTGCGCCGCCGGAACTCGCCGAGATAGCTCGACTGAAACTGTTTCTCCATCGTCTTACGCTGCGCCACCGCGACGTCGCGCGTCTCCTCGTAGAGGCGCCGCTCCACGATGTCCCGCGTTTCATCGACGAGCCCCGTCAGTGCGGCCTTCGCCTTGTCGAGCATCCTCGCGACGGCCCGATCCAGGCTTTCGCAGATCAGGTCACGGCTCTGATCCAGGAGGCCGGCGAACTGGGTCGCCGTCGCCTGCTGCAATCCGGGGACCGGGCTCGAATCGTTTGCGGGGGCTGTTGCCATCTGGCCACCTCTGACTGCTGTGAGAGTAGTTCGCTGAGACATGGACATGGCGATAAGTGTGGATTCTCGAAGACGAGTGTGTGGTGTACGAACGGTCTTACGGCACGGCCAGCCGATTCTTTAGCGCGACCCGAGAGGCGCGAGGACAAAGTGCACATTCGAAGGCGAACCGACGAGCGGCGGTGCGTCGTGTGAGGAACAAGTGCACAGAAACGGTGTCTGTCCAAATGGAGGGAGCGCTTCCTGGAGGATGTCTATGCGCAGCTCCCGTTACCTGATTCTCGCCGCCGCGCTGGCGGTGGCGCTCGCCGCGCAGGGCTGCAACCGTGACTATAAAGCGCCGAAACCCAAGACGGACGCTGAGCTGGTAACGAGCTTCGTATCACTGTGAACTCGTCACTGCACAGCTCACACTCCGCCTTCGCCAGTTCTCTTCTATCGCGTTTTGCCAACTAATGCCGCTCCCGGACGGCGAAATGTGATTCCGGGCATCGAGACCGAAAACGCTGCGCGACGTTCTGCCACGAGCATGGAAGTTGCTTCCCATGTTCTTCGGCGTTCCGCGTCTTTGACAGCGTGTAGTGTCTCAGCGACATGACCTCCCGCGCTGCGATCTTTAAACTTACGCGCGGCGCCATTGCGCGCAGGCGCTCGCACAGTCGCGAATTGCCGCCGCAGCGCATCACACAGGGGAGCACGGCTCGATGGATGGTTACTACGATCTCAAGCTGGTCGCGCTGTCGCTCGTCATAGCCATCATCGCTTCCTACACCGCGCTCGAGCTCGCCGGACGCGTGAGCCAGGCGGAGGGCAGGAGCTCCTGGTTCTGGCTGGTCGGCGGGGCGGTCTCCATGGGTATCGGCATCTGGTCGATGCATTTCGTGGGGATGCTGGCGTTTCACCTGCCCATTCCGATGGCGTACGACGCCGGGACCACCATGCTGTCCATGGCCATCGCCATCGTGGTATCGGGCCCGGGACTTTTCGTGGCCAGCCGTCCCGCCCTCACGGGTCCGAACGTGACCGCGGGCGCGACGCTCATGGGCGTCGGCATCTCCGCGATGCACTACACCGGCATGCAAGCGATGCGGATGTCGCCGCCAATCGAGTACCACGCGCCGCTCTTCGTCGCCTCGGTTGCTATCGCGATAGTGGCTTCGCTGGCCGCGCTCTGGATGGCGTTTCACCTGCGCCACAAGCGCTCCGGGCTCGCCGTCCTGGCGCGGCTCGCCAGCGCGGGGGTCATGGGGCTCGCCATCACCGGCATGCATTACACCGGCATGGCGGCCGCCGAATTCGCGCCGGGAAGCGTGTGCCTCGCCGCCGATTCGACCGGGGGCATGGGCAACGCCACCCTCGCGCTGATCATAGCCATCGCCACTATCGGCGCGCTGGCGGTCACCCTCGCGCTGTCGGCGCTCGACGCTTACTTCGCCGCCCACACCGCGAAGCTCGCCGGTTCACTGCAGGCAGCCAACGAGCAGCTGCGCACCATCGCGCTTCACGACAGCCTCACGGGACTGCCGAACCGCATGCTGCTCGAGGACCGACTGACGCAGGCCGTCTCGCGCGCCGATCGCACCGGCATGCCGTTTTCGGTGATGTTCGTCGATCTCGACTGGTTCAAGCCGGTAAACGATACCTACGGCCATTACGTCGGCGACGAGCTGTTAAGGGCCGTGGCGCAGCGGATGACCGCCAGCGTCCGCAGGTCGGATACCGTCGCGCGCACCGGCGGAGACGAGTTCGTCATCGTGCTGGGCGAGTCCGGCGATGCGAGAAACGCAGCCATGGTCGGGGCCAAGATCCTGGAAGATTTGTCGCGGCCCTTCCTCGTCGTCGGCCACGACGTGGAAATCTCGTGCAGCATCGGCATCAGCGTCTATCCTGCCGATGGCAAGGATGTGAGCACGTTGATGGTAAAAGCCGACACGGCGATGTACCACGCGAAAAAGGCCGGCCGCAACGGCTACCGGTTCTTCGTGCCGGAGATGCGCGAGGCGGTGCTGGAGACAGGGGCGAGGGGTTAGCGCGACTGGAACCCTGTAAGCCAGTCACCGGTCACGGGTCAGTTCTTGAACAACTTCTTCGGAATAACGCCGTAGACCATCAGCACGTTATTCACCGCTTCCCCGATGCGGAAGTCCACGGTCAGGCTGCATAACGCGTAGGCTTCCGCGGCCGGCATGCCCTACTTGACCGTGACGGGATAGACCTCGGAATAGGGCTTTACAGCCTGTTCCGGCCATACGCGACCGGACGGCGGGCCGGAGCGCACGTTCGATTTCTGCAGGGCGGCGTACGCGGAATCGGCTTTGTCGCCATCGCCGGCCATTGCATCCGGGGTCTCGTGGAAGTTGACCACGATCATGCCGGAAGGCGATCCCAGCTGAAGCTGCTTGAGATGGGTAAAGCTCCAGGTCTCGAGCGTTGCGTATTGCAGCTTCGCCAGGGGAAACGAAAGATCCCGCTCGAGCGCCTTGCCCCCGTCTTTGTTCCGGAGCAGGTGCAGCTCGGTCGCCGTCTGGACGTACAGCCCCGAATTGAAAGCGACAGGCCTCACGGTGCCGGAGCCGATCGCATAGCGCGCGTGGTCCTGGTGGACGACCGTCGCCGGGTCGATGCCGAGGTCGTTCAGCATGTTCGCCCGCACCTGCGCCGGATCAACCGGCGCGGATTGGCACGCTGCCAAGGCCATGGCCAGGATGACGCAAACGAGAACGTGGAGCATGGACGTATCCTCCCAGGCTGGGGGGATGATACCAGCCGCCCGCCAGCGTCGTCGCCAGGGATAGTCGAATCGATCGCGGCTCATGTTTCCATCACCTCTCCCCCGCTGAATACGAGCAGCCCGCGCACCGCCTTGCCCGGATAGATGGCCCGGACGGATGCGCAGTATTCTCCGAGCTGGGCTCGGTACTGATCCGCCAGAACGCCATCATCGGGGCTTTCGCCCGTCTTGTAGTCGAGCACCCACACTTCGTTCTCGAACTCGACGAGGCGGTCGATGCGGCGCAGTTCGCCTGCTTCCGCGGTGTAGGCAACTTCGTTCAACGCGCGCCTGAATTGCCGGGAATCGAAAAAGCGCGAAAGCCGCGGAGCCGCGAGCAGACCCTGCGCCTGGTCCCACATCGGCGCGAAATCCCGCTCGGTCAGCGCGAGTTGAGCCCGGACGGCTTCCCGGTCGGCCCGATCGGTGCCGGTGAGCCGCTCCATGAGTAGGTGAAAATGCGTGCCGTACGCAAGGCCACGCCCGCCCAGGACCGTCCGGCGCTCGCCCGTCGGCAGCGGCGCCGTGAGACGGGAATCGACGGCAGGCGCGGCAACCTTGTCCCCGCCCGCCGTAACGGACGGCGGCGCAACCGGAGATTGCGCGAGATCGCTGCCGTAGACGAGCCGTGCGTCCGGATCGTCTGCTGCTCCGGAGACGGCGAGGACCGCCGCGCGCACCTTCTCGTACCACGAGCCCTCCCTGCCGCGGCCTTCCGCTCCGCTCACGATGAGCGCCTGCTGCGCGCGTGTCATGCCCACGTACAGCAGGTTGAGATTCTCCCGCTCCGCGAGTGCCTTCTCCTCGTCGACGACGGCTCTTTGCGCCACGCTCTGCTCGCTCTTTACGGAGCACAGGGAAAACCGCCGCGGCATCTCCTCCTCGGGCGACCAGTCGACGAGCGGGTAGTAGGCAGGGGCCGGATCGACGCCGGCTGCGGCGTCGAGCAGCCAGACGACCGGCGCTTCCAGTCCCTTCGCGCCATGTACGGTGTAGATGCGCACCGCGTTGCCCGCATCTCCCACGATGCCTTCGTCCGGGGCTTCCTGGACCGGTGCCTCGCGCAGGTCCGTCAACTCGTGCAGGAATCGCGGCAGGCTCGGATAGCGGCCCGAATCGCTGTCGAGCGCGCGCTGCATGAATGCCTGCAGATTGGCATGCACGGCATCGCGCATCGCGCGAGGCACCGCCTGCCGGTAGCGCGCCAGCACGTCGGCCTCGAAATAGATCCGGTCGAGCTGGTCGTGCACCGGCGCGGAGTCGGTGCGCGCGAGCCAGCGCGCAAGCAGGGAATGCGCGCGGTCGAGCGCTGGGCTCGCTCCACTGCCGGCGACACGCTGCAGGCGCTCCCACCACGTCTTCCCCTCGGTAGCGGCGAGAGTCATGAGATCGTCGTCAGTGGCGGCGAACACGGGTGAGCGCAGTACATGCGCGAGCTTGAGGTCGGCGAACGGCGACACGAGGAACTCGAGCAGGGCGACGAAGTCCTGCGCTTCAAGCGTGTCGAGAAGCCCGCCCTGGCGCGAGGTGACGAACGGAATCGAGGCATGCCCCAGCGCCTTCTCGTAGATGGCGAGATGGGTACGCCGGCGCACCAGGACCATGATGTCGCGATATTCTGCGGCGCGAGTCTCGTCGCCTCGCGGATCCGTGGCGATGCGCCACCTGCCGACGATCGCCTCCAGTCCCTTGACGAGCAACTCGGCCTCGTCCTCGCGCCTGCGGTCTTCGACGTCCGTCAGCGGCCTTTCCAGCGGGTTGCGCAACGCCTCGCCTTCATTTCCCTCTCCGGCAGCCGCGTCCGGCCCCCGCACGAGAGGAAGGATTTCGACGCGACCGGGCTTGGCGGCATAGTGCGCCGCGTGGTCGTCGAACCCAGCGAAGGCGAGCTCTTCCCGGAAGAGCCGATTGACGACTTCGACGACCGGGCGGGGGCAGCGCCGCGTCTCGTCCTGCGGCAGCCTGCGCGCACCATAGCCCTCGTTTAGATATGCCGCCGCGCGCGTGAAAAGGCGCGCTTCGGCACCCCGAAAACGGTAGATCGACTGCTTGGGATCACCCACCATGAACACCGTCGGCCGCAGGTCTGCGGCGGCGGCCGCCTCCAGCCAGCTCTTCAGCGTCAGCCACTGCAGCGGATTGGTGTCCTGGAACTCGTCGAGCAGGATGTGGCGGTAGCGCGTGTCGAGCTTGTACTGCATGTAGGCCGCGTGATCGCTCACGGACACGAGCCGCCACGCTTCCCATTCGACGTCAGCATAGTCGATCACCTGGCGCTCGGCCTTGACGCGCTGGTACGCCGCCAGCAACGCCACGCCACAGGGCAGCGCGGCTTCGTTGAAACGATAGGACGCCTGCTCGGCGAGCCGGCTGCAGGCTTCCTGAACCTGCGCCCCGAGCCGCGTGTGCAGCTCGACGAACCGCACATCTCCCGCCGCGCCGAGACGCCTGATCTGTGCCGCATTCGACCCGCGCATTCTGGCCGTGCTGTCTTCCTTCAGCACGACCCTCCGAAGGACCTCGAAGCGTCGATTCCCGGCTTCATCGAGGGCGAGGATGCGCGCCGCTTCCTTGTCCCCCGGGGTGTTGCGCGCCAGAAGCCCTGTGTACTCGGCGAGGTCGCGCCGGAACGCGTCGTCGGAAAAGAGTTCGCCGATCACGTCGGCGTCCGGCGCGACCTGCATCTCTTCCCGTATTCGCGCCAGCGCGCAGGCGGCCGGATCGTCCTGCCCGCGGGTGTACGCCCACCAGTCGGCGCGGCGATGGAGGAAGCTCGTGAGCGAGCGGCGCGTATTGAAGTCGCCCCAGCCGCGGAACAGGTTGTCGAGCGCCGCGGCACGCACCGGGTCGCGCTGGATGCTGCTTGCGAAAAGCTCCCATGCCTCGTCCACCAGCGCCGAAGTCTGCTCGACGAGATTGAACTCGCCCGGCACCCCGGCGTCGAGCGGAGCACGCCTCAGAAGCTGGAGGTACCAGCTGTGAAACGTCGCGATGGTGATCGACGGCTGTGCCGTGAGGAATTCCTCGTAGAGGAGCCGTGCCTTCGGTAGAAGCCCGTCGATCTCGCCCGGGGGCACGGCGCGCTCGCGCAGGAACTCGCGGACCTTCTCGTCATCAGCCATCGCCAGCTCGCGCAGCCAGTCGCGAAGCCGCGCGGCCATCTCCTGCGCGGCCTTCCGCGTGAACGTGATGGCGAGTATCTGCGAAGGAGCAACGCCCGTCAGCAGCAGGCGGATGATGCGCGACACCAGCATCCACGTCTTGCCGCTGCCGGCGCAGGCCTCGATGACCACGCTTGCGCCGGGGCCGAGCGCCTGCCGGATCAGCGCATGCTGACGGTCGTCTTCATTCATGCCAGTAGCCCTTGCGGCACAGTCCGCGTACGTCGCAGTACTCGCACGCAGCCTCCACGCCCTGCGCCCTGAGCCGTGCGCCTTCCGCCAGCGCATCGAACATGGTGAGGAGCCTCGCTCGCGTCGCGCCCGCCATTTCCCCGACGCCCTCATCCATCTCGATCGCCTCGACCTCGCGGCGATCGACCGAGAGGAAGAGCGCCCGGGCGACAGGGTCGCCTGCAAGAAGCGTGTAGACGGCAAGCTGCACGTCTTCGCCGGGAAGCTTCAGCGACTCCTCGAGGGCTTTGACGGAGCGCGTCTTGTAGTCGATCACGGCGAGAAGGTGTGGCGCGTCGAGGGGCTGAGCAGGGGCCCCGGTTTCCGGGGATGCGACCCCCGGCGACGCGCGGAACGGCCGACGCAATGGCAATGGAAAATTCGTCGCTCTATCGGAGGCCGTCTCGTGATTCGTGACTCGTGACTCGTCCCCGGACTTGACGTCGATGCGGTCGAGGCGGCCATGGAGGGTCAATCTGCGTCCCTGCGGAGTCGTCAGCTCGAGGGCGCGCTTTACTTCGCCCGCCTTCCAGGACCAGCCCTCGCCCTCCCATCGCCGCTGCCATTGGATATAGACCGGAACGAGCCCCTTCCAGCGCTCGAGCCAGGCACGCGCGAAGTAGTTGCGCTTGACGACGTCGGCGAACGCCGCCTCGGAGAGCCGAACGAGCTCGCTCTCCGCTGCGGCCGGCTCGAGGGTCGAGACTCTCGGGTAGAGGCCGTGGAACTCCGTCAGCACGCCGTGCACTATGCTGCCGTAGTCCCGCTTTTCCAGTGCCTCCTGCACGTCGTCCAGCTCCGCGAGCCCGAGTGGATAGCGCGCGAAATACTGATAGGGACAGGCCACGAGAGAGTTGTAGCCGGTCGCCGATATCCCCGGCTGAACCAGCCGTGAAGGCAGGACGGGCGCCGGGCGCGTGGTCGGGGCCACCTCGGTCTGTGCGCCCGCATTGCGCACTTCGGCGAGCGGCAGCCGCGACGCGAGCGTGGAATCCTCCAATCCGGAGGTCCAGGCGAGGCGATGCAGTGCATCCAGCCGCTCGAAAGCCGGCGCGAGCAGGTTCTCGTCTCCACCGAGCATGCTCTGCCAGGTGACGACGGTGGTGTCCGTCGAGGCAATGAGCGCGCCAAGCTGATCCTCGATCTCGTGCACGCGCTCGGCCCATGTGGAAAGGCCCAGCTCGGCGCGCACGCCCTGGTTGAAAAATGGAGAAACGGGGTCCGGACCCGGCAGGTGCGCGGCGTCCGCGCCGAGTATCAGGACCGCATCGAAGGAGCGGAGCTGCGTCGCGTCCAGCGTCGTGAACACCACCGGGCTCTCGAGCGCGCGGTCGCGAAACGTGGCGGCCTCGAGCTGGCGGGCGAGCCAGCGCCGCCATTCTCCGAACTCCACGCGCAGGGGATCGCCTTCGAGATCCCGCGTGAGACAGTCGAAGAGGTCGAGCAGCTGCTCCCCGGCCGCATCGGCGGCAAGTCCGTCGGCCACGCCAATCTCCCGAAGGCTCGCGACGAGCGACGCGAGCCAGCGCGGAATGGTGCGGCTGCCGCGCCCGAGAGCGGCTTCGCCCGTCCTGAGACGCGCGAGCAATTGCCGCAGCTCCGCATCGTTCCTGCTCTCGGCGAGCCCGATGAAATTCCCCAACCCCGAGATTACACTCTCTTCCCGCACGTAGCGCTCCAGCCGCAGCACCGCCTGCCGCCGCTGCTCGCGCGGCCAGTCGTGGAACGCGAAGGGGGATTTCAGGAAATCGAGCAGGTCGCGGTGATAGCAGTCGCCGCCCGCGACGTCGAGCCAGCGTCCGATCGCCGTGGCCGCGCTCGTCGTGGAGAACGCCCAGCCCGCTTCGTCCTTCACGAGAACCTGCGCCCGCTCGAGGAGCGCCCGCGCGCGGCGCGCCACGACGCGGTCGTGGACGACGATGGCTATGCGCCGCCTTCCGTCGAGCAGCCATTGGCGCACGGTGACGTCCACCGCCTGCGCTTCCTGCTCCGCGTTCCCCACGCCGACAATGCGGAGCTTTCCGGAAAGGGGACTGCCGGGCAGGTCCGCTTTCAGAGCATGCGCGCGGTCGCGCAAACCCGCCCGCTGGGGACCACGCGCCCAGGCTGCGCAAAGCGTCCGCGTCACGGCGTCGGACGCGGCATGGCCATCCATCGTGAATACGCAGACCGCGGCCCGCTCCGCGTAACGCTCGAGAAAGCGCTCTTCCGATGCCGATAGATTCCCGAGCCCCAGGGTATAGAGGGGCGCAGCAGCGTCGCCTGCCCGGCGCGCGAGGCGCAGCTGGTAGGCAGCCTCCGTGTCCACTTCATCCCTGGCCCGCGAGAGCACGTTCCACAGCTCGTGGACGAGCCTCGCTTCGAAACCGAGCGACGAGCCGGATTTGGCCCCGTAAGCGCGGGCAAGTTGCCGGTTGAATTCCGCCAGGGTCCGGGGGAGGGAAAGATTCTGCCTCGTCAGCTCGCCGAACAGTCCCGCCAGTTCACCTGCAATGGCCCACAGGTCCCCGGGTTGAAGCCACGTGCGATCGGCGAGCTCGCGGTAGAGCAACGCCTCGCGCGCAACCCGCGATACGACGGCCTGGGCGAGCGGCACCTCAGCCGCCCAGAGCCCCAGCGTCGTGATGCGGGGAAGCAACAGCGCCGGCACGCCCGCGGCCCGGCGCAGCGCGCGCGCGACGTCGGCCGCAGCGTGGAGTTCCGGCACGAGCACCAGGGCGTGGGTGAGGTCGGGGACTCGCGCTTTCTCCGCCGCGACGATGGCGGCCGCAGCGGCGTCGACGAAGCCCGCCGGCGGCAGGACGGTGCGTTGGAGAAACAGCGAGGCTGCGGCGGGCATGCGAGGCTACCTGTCCCGCCGCGGGAAGGCGGTACCGCCAATACTACTTCTCGAGGAGATGGTCCTTCTCTTTTACTTTAGCCCATTCGGAGGCGTGGCGCGCAAGGGCTGAGCAGGGGCCCCGGTTTGTGGGGACGCGCCCCGGCCTCGGTCTCCGGCATGGTGGTGCGGGACGGGGCGCAGAGCCGCTGCGTCGCATATGCCTCCACTTGCCGGGGCCACTCGCTCTGCTGCGCACACCGAGTCGCAGCGGCACCCCGCAGCGCGCCCCGACGCGGACTCGATGTCCACAGCTATTTCTCAAGAAGGTGATCCTTCTCTTTTACCTTAGCCCACTCGTCAGCGTCCGCTGGGGCCGGTATCTTCTCGATGATCGGCTTCCACGCCTTGGCGAGCTCGGCGTTCAAGGCGGTCCACTTGCGCTGGCTGTCCGGCACGTCGTCTTCCGCGAAAATCGCCTCGACGGGGCATTCCGCAACGCACAAAGTGCAGTCTATGCATTCGTCCGGGTCGATGACGAGCATGTTGGGACCTTCCCGAAAGCAGTCCACCGGACAGACGTCCACGCAATCGGTATACTTGCACTTGATGCACGACTCGGTCACAACGTAAGTCATAGTATTCCTTCGAGATTTTCCGGTTGACGCCGCCGCTATAGCAATTTCCAGGGTGCGCCCATATTTTAGCAAATGTGTCAGCCGTCCAACGGGTGAGAATGCCCCTTTGCAAAGCAGGGGAAATTTGGTTAGCATAGTCGTGAACAGTCTCCCGCCACACCTCCCGTGGCGCTTTCCTGGTGCTTCCCGAAAGCAGGTTCCATGAGTCAGCACATCCAATACGTGACCGATGCGACGTTCGATCCGGAGGTTCTGCAATCATCGACCCCCGTGCTGGTCGATTACTGGGCGGAGTGGTGCGGCCCATGCAAGATGATCGCCCCCATCCTGGATGAGGTGGCGAAGGAATATTCCGGCAGGCTCAAGGTCGCGAAACTCAATATCGACGAGAACCAGTCCACCCCGCCCAAGTACGGCATCCGTGGCATACCCACGCTGATGCTCTTCAAGAACGGCGCCGTAGAGGCGACCAAGGTTGGAGCGCTTTCCAAATCACAACTCACCGCATTCATTGACAGTCATATCTAGATCTCCACACTTTTCCCGCAGGCGTCACCAGGGCGAGCACCGCCCGCAGGACGAGCGCCCCCCGGACCTGCAGCAGAGCGCGGGCATCCCGGATGCCGGCGACGCCGTCCCTCCCTCCTCCCCCGTCCCTTCCGACAGAGAGTCGCGGTATATGCATTTATCCGATCTCAAGAACCTCCACGTTTCCGAGCTGCTCGACATGTCCACCAAGAACGAGGTGGACGGAGCGAACCGCATGCGCAAGCAGGAGCTCATCTTCGCGCTGCTGAAGAACCAGGCGAGAAAGGGAGAGAGCATTTACGGCGGCGGCACGCTCGAGGTGCTGCCCGACGGCTTCGGCTTCCTGCGCTCGCCCGACACCTCGTACCTCGCGGGCACCGACGACATTTACGTGAGCCCGTCGCAGATCCGCCGGTTCAATCTCCACACCGGCGATTCGATCGAGGGCGAGATCCGCACGCCGAAGGACGGCGAGCGCTACTTCGCGCTCGTCAAGGTGGACAAGGTCAACGAGGAGCCGCCGGAGAACTCGAAACACAAGATAATGTTCGAGAATCTCACGCCTTACCACCCGACCGAGCTCCTCAAGCTCGAGCGGGAAATCAAGGCGGAGGAGAACATCACGGCGCGCATCATCGACATCATCGCGCCCATCGGCAAGGGCCAGCGCGGGCTCATCGTCTCGCCGCCCAAGGCCGGAAAAACCGTGCTGATGCAGCAGCTCGCGCACGCCATCACGTCCAACCACCCGGCCGTGGTGCTCCTAGTGCTCCTCATCGACGAGCGTCCCGAGGAGGTGACCGAGATGATCCGCTCGGTGAAGGGCGAGGTCGTCTCCTCCACGTTCGACGAGCCGGCTTCGCGCCACGTGCAGGTCGCGGAGATGGTGATCGAGAAGGCGAAGCGCCTCGTCGAACACAAGAAGGATGTGGTAATCCTGCTCGACTCGATCACCCGCCTCGCGCGCGCCTACAACACGGTCGTGCCGGCGTCGGGCAAGGTGCTGACGGGCGGCGTGGACGCGAACGCGCTGCAGCGGCCCAAGCGCTTCTTCGGCGCCGCGCGCAACGTCGAGGAGGGCGGCTCGCTCACGATACTCGCCACGGCGCTGATCGACACCGGCAGCCGCATGGACGACGTCATCTACGAGGAGTTCAAGGGCACCGGCAACATGGAAATCCACCTCGACCGGCGGATGTACGAGAAGCGCATCTTCCCGGCGATCAACGTCAACAAGTCCGGCACCCGCCGCGAGGAGTTGCTGATCAAGCAGGACGTGCTGCAGAAGATCTGGGTGCTGAGGAAGCTCCTCTACCCGATGGACGAGCTGGAAGCCACGGAATTCCTCCTCGACAAGATCCGGGGGACGAAAGGCAACTCGGATTTCTTTGATTCCATGAGGCGCGGGTAGTACGTCCCGGGAATAAGATGCACCCCGTGGCTGTTCTAGTCTCCGGGGTTCCTGGCTAAAAGCCTCGCACCGCCCTGCCCGCCGTGCCGGATAGAACCCGACCGGCCGGGGCGGGTCCAATCTAGGGTTCCTTCTGACGGGAGTAGATGCCATGCGGCGTATCCTCTTCATCGTGTTGCTGGCGCTTGCGGGTTGCCAGCAGCTGCCTCCGACACCCGCGGATCTCCAGGCCAGACGGTTCGAAACCGCCCCGGGCATGTCCGTGATCTACATCGTGCGCGACAAGCCTGACCACAACACTGTCCCCGCCACGATCAGTCTCGACGGGCGCATGAGCATCACCACTTACGAGGGCACGTACTATCGCTGGGAAGTGCCGGCCGGCGAGCATCACATCGCCGGGATGTTCGCGGACGTCGGCAGGATCACGTTGCAAACGCAGCCCGACCGGGTTTACTACGTGCAGCAATGGACGAAGCCGTTCCAGCAGTACGCAAGCACGTATTACAAGCCGGTCGAAGAGCAGCAGGCCCGCGCGGTAATCTCGCGCAGCGTTCTGGTTCCCTGACGTGTCCGGTTGGCGCCGCCTCCTGGCTGAGTGGGCTTGTGCCGGGGCGGTGGCGCTTGGCATAGGCGCCTGTACGTCCGTGCCGGAAGCGTCGGAGGCGCGCAACGCGGACGCCAAGCAATTCCATACGCACCCCAATTCGGCCGCGATCTATGTCTATCGCCCGGAGCTCGGCCATCGCCCCGATCTGAACGATTCGGTGCTGTGGATGGACGGTCGTCTAATCGGCGCTACGCTCCCGAGCACCTTCGTCCGTGTGGACGCGCGTCCTGGAAAGCGCGTGCTGCACGGGGAAGGGCGCGACTCCGGGCGGATCGCGCTGGATACGAAAGCAGGCGAGCTGTACTTCGTATCGCTCAACGTGCTCGACGGGATCTCGCATTTCGAGCGGGTCCCGCCCGACACGGGGAAAAGAGACATCCTGCGCTGCTGCGGGATGATGGAAAACTGGGCGCCGGGACAGCGCCCGTTGCTGCGCTAGCGCGCAACGCTCGCAAAGGATGAACGTGGAACGTGGAAGGATGACCTGGTTCTCAGGTTAGCGGGTCATCCCTCATCCTTCATTCTTCATCCTCCCCACAAATTGGCTGCACTTGCCGGAAGCGGCCAATTTGTGGATAATGCGCCCCTTTCTCGGAAACCATGGGCACGGAGGCCACATGAAACCGAAGATCCACCCCGACTACCGTACCGTCACCGTTACCTGCAGTTGCGGCAACACGTGGGACACGCGCTCCACGCTGTCGCGCGACGACCTGCACGTGGAAGTGTGCTCGCAATGCCATCCTTTCTACACCGGCAAACAGAAGATCGTGGACACGGCCGGACGCGTCGAGCGCTTTCGCCAGAAATACGCCCGCAACAAGGGGGCCGAGGCCAAGCCCGCGGAGAAGACCCCGGCGTAAACCGCCCTCGATTGCAAGGAAAAGAGCAGCCGCTGGCTGCTCTTTTTTTGTCCTTCGGTAGCGTAGAATTCCCGGCGGGACGCCTGTGGCGTTCCATCCCTCATCGTCCTGGCTCTGAACCTCTATGAAGCAATTTCGCATCGCCGTCATCCCCGGAGACGGCATCGGCAAGGAAGTGATGCCCGAGGGCCTGCGGGCGCTGGAAGCGGCCGGGCGCAGGTTCGGCATCGAGTGGAAATTCGACGAGTTCGACTGGAGCTGCGACTACTACGCGAAGCACGGGCGCATGATGCCCGAGGACGCGCTCGACCGGCTCCGCAAGCACGACGCGGTCTTTTTCGGCGCGGCGGGCTGGCCGGCCACGGTGCCCGACCACGTTTCGCTGTGGGGCCTCCTCATCCCGTTCCGCCGCGGCTACGACCAGTACGTGAATCTGCGGCCGGTGCGCCTCATGCCCGGCATGAAGTGTCCGCTCGCGGGCCGCAAGGTGGGCGATATCGATTTCTGGGTCGTGCGCGAGAACAGCGAAGGCGAGTACTCCTCGGTCGGCGGCCGCATGTACGCCGGCACCGAGCGCGAGTTCGTGACGCAGCAGGCCGTATTCTCGCGCCAGGGCGTGGACCGCATATTGAAGTACGCGTACGAGCTGGCGATGACGCGCCCCAAGAAGCATCTCACCTCCGCCACCAAGTCGAACGGCATCTCGATCTCGATGCCGTACTGGGACGAGCGCGTGAAGGAGATGGCGGCGAGCTATCCGCAGGTGAAGACCGACTGGTACCACATCGACATTCTGTGCGCGCACTTCATCATGAATCCCGACCGGTTCGACGTCGTGGTCGGCTCCAATCTCTTCGGCGATATCCTGTCCGATCTCGGGCCGGCGGCGACGGGCACCATAGGCATCGCGCCCTCGGCCAACATGAATCCCGAGAAGAAGTTTCCATCGCTCTTCGAGCCCGTGCACGGCTCGGCGCCCGACATCTACGGCCGGAAGATCGCGAACCCGATCGGGCAGATCTGGGCAGGGGCCATGATGCTCGATCACCTCGGCTGCCCGGAGGCAGGCGCGGCGGTGTTGAAGGCGATCGAGAACGTGCTGCAGGAAGGACCCAAGACGCCCGATCTCGGCGGCAAGGCCGGCACCGGGGACCTGGGCAAGGCGGTGGCCGAGCTGATCTGAGCCGAAGGCTCGACGATCGCGCGTCACCCGTCACTCATCACCCACGCATTCCGGGAAAACATGTCATTCCGTATGGGCATCTATGTCTTCAAGGACGTCGAAATCGTCGATTTCGCCGCGCCGCACGGCGTGTTTTCCGTGGCGCGGCGCTTCAACCCGGAACTCGAAGCCTTCCTGATCGCGGACAGCCTGCGGCCGGTGCAGGCGCAGGCCGGGTTCACGGTCCTGCCCAACTACAGCTTCAACGAACAGCCCGCGATGGACGCGTTCCTGATCCCGGGCGGCTTCGGCACGCGCCAGGAGCTGCATAACCGCCGGCTCCACGATTTCATCCGCAGCCTGCCTGCGTCGTGCCTGCTGACGAGCGTGTGCACCGGCTCGTGGATCTACGGCAAGATGGGGCTCCTCGACGGGCTCGCGGCCACCAACCGCAAGGAGCCCGACCGGCTCGAGGCCTCCAACATGGGCAAGGTCCCGATCGACCGCCTCGCCGAGATCGCGCCGAAGTGCCGCATCTCCCGCGCGCGCGTCGTGGATGCGGGGCGCATCATCAGCGCCGGCGGGATCTGCTCCGGGATGGAAATGGGGTTCTATCTGCTGAAGCGCGCCGGCTACGACGAGAAATTCATAGCCGACGTGGCGCGCGTCATGGAATACAGCAAGGCCTACGACATCTACAAGGACGATATCGAGGTGATGAAATGACCGACCTGGAACTGCTGGAAGAGCTGAAGAAGATCGATACGCCGACCATCACCAACGTGGTCGCGACCTATCCGGGGCGGCCGCTGTGCCTGGAAATCTACAATCCGCTGACCGAAAACTGGTACACGAACAACACACTCTCGTGCTGGTATCCGGCGCTGGGCCCGATCGCGGGTTACGCCGTGACCTGCACTTACGGTGTGCCCGATCCCGCCTTCAAGAAGCTGTCGCTGATGGACGTCCTGGAAGCGATGGACAAGCTCGGGAAGCCCTCCATATTCTGCTTTCAGCAGAAGTTTCCGGGCGACATCGCCGACAAGATCGGCCTGTCGGGCGGTAACATGACTTCCTCGATGCGCGCGTGCGGCGCGATCGGCGCAGTATCGAACGGTCCCTCGCGCGACATACACGAGATCCGGCCCATGAATTTCCAGTACCTGACCCGCGGCATCTGCGCGGGGCACGGTCCCCAGGCCGTGCACGCCGTCCAGGTTCCGGTGAGCATCGCCGGCATGGACGTGGCGCCGGGAGAGATCATCCACATGGACGAAAACGGCGCGGTGAAATTCCCCGCCGACCGGCTGGAAGAGGTGGTGAAGAACGCCAAGGCCCTGGCCGCCGAGGAAGATGAACGAGTCGGCAGGCTGCTCAAGGTCCGGGGACTGAAAGAGGTCAAGGCGATCATGGCCGGGCACCAATACACTGCAAAAAAGTGACCCGCGACACGGGACTCGTGTTACGCGCGAGATTCTGCCGATGCGCCTCCGCAAGACATCCGCGCATAATTCCTCCGCCGTCGTTCCACTGCTGCCCGTCACCATAGAGCCCGGTGGCGTCCGATACGCACCCGGTGTCCGCGCTGGGCGCTGGGTATTCGCATCGGGACACAAAGGCACCGACGATTTCGCGGGTGGCATGGCACCCGACGTGGTGGGCGCGGACGCGCCGCTGCACGGATTGCCGAAGCACAAGAAGGAAGCGCGGCGCATCTTCGCGAATTTCGGGAAGGTGCTGAGGGCTGGTGGAACCGACCGCACGCACGTCGTTCGACTCGACCAGTATTACACGGGAAGCCAGGTCGTCCCCGCATATCACGAAGTGCGACGCGAGTTCTTTGCGGGCCATGTTCCGCCCAGCACCTCGAACCTGCATCAGCGGTTCCTGCTTCGCGGGCAGGACATGGAGGTCCAGCTGATCGCAGTGGTGGCGGCGCGCGGCTTCGAGGTAGTCCAGCATCGCCCGCCGAACCTGCCGGTGCACGCGAGCTCGGGCTACAGCCCGGTGCTCACCTGCGGCGACTATGTGTTCGTGGCCGGCCAGACGGCGGAAGCCCTCGATACCGCAGCAGGACCGATCGACCCCACGGCGCGCATGCCCACCGGGCATCTGTGGAAAGGGACGCCGATCAAGCTGGAAACCGAGTTCATTATCGAGCGGAAGTTGAAGCCGGCGCTCGCGACCGTCGGCAACACGCTCGCCGAGGTGGTGAAGGCGCAGATTTACCTCCGCGACATCGGCGATGCGCCGGCCTTCAACGAAGTCTGGGCGAAGCATTTCGGACACACGCCACCTGCGACGACGATCATCACGACCGCCACGCCGGGTTTCATCTGCGAAGAGGGACGCATCGAAATCAACACCATCAGCATGCGCCGCCGCGGCCGCACGCGAAGGGAACCGATAGATGCGGGCGTGCCGACGGCCTATGCCGGCCAGGTGCAGGCGATCCGGGCCGGCGACCTGTTGTTCCTTTCGGGGCTGATGGCAGTAGATGCGGATGGAACGCTCGCGCCCGCGGCACGCATCGATCCAGCACGGCCTTATTTCGGCAGCGCCGTGCAGTTGCAGATGGAGGTCATGCTCGCCCGGGCGCAGCGCATCTGCCGCAAAGCCGGCACCACGCTCGCCAACGTCGTGCGCGCACAGCAGTTTCACACGGACCTCGCCGACTTCCACGCCGCGTGGCAAGTGTGGGACAGGCATCTGCCCGGCCGGCACCTGCCCTTTTCGGCGATCGAGGTGCCCGCGCTCGCCGTCCCGGGCGCGGTCGTGATGCTCGATCTGTGGGTATACGTGCCGTGAAAGGAAGGATCGTGAAAATACCGTCATGGGTCAGGGGTCATGGGTCATGCGTGCCGCGGTACATCACGACAGGCAGCTTCACCCAGACGCTCGACGTACGTTCCCTGTCGATCGTTGGCCCGCTCCGCAGCACCCTCGCCACAGTGGTGCTGGTCCTCACCGCGGCCGCTGCATCCGCCCCCGCCAGCGCGCAAGCGCCCGATGCGGGCTATCCACCACAGCAGATTCGCTTCGTCGTGCCGTTCACCGCGGGTGGCGGCACGGACGTCATCATGCGCATCGTCGCGAAGCACTTGTCCGACAACTGGAAGATCACGGCGCTGGTCGATAACCGCGTCGGCGCCGGTGGCGTCGTCGGCTCGCAGTACGTCGCCACGCAAAAGCCGGACGGCCGTACCTTCCTCGCGGTGGCAAGCGCGTTCGCCGTGCGCGCCGCGATCGACCGCAGCCTGCCCTACGATGCGACGCGCGACTTCTCCGGGGTGGGACAGATGGCGAAGTCTCCCAGCTTCCTCGTGGTGTCCACTTCGCACGGTTTCGGCTCGCTCAAGGAAATGATCGCCTATGCGAAACGGCAACCCGCCGGGATCTTCTACACGTCGGCCGGCGTCGGCAGCACCGCGCACCTGCACGCGGCCGCCGTGGCGCACCTCGCGGGCATCAAGGCCGACCACTCCCCACAGCGCGGCACGCCGGAAGCAGTCACTGATGCGATGACCGGCAGGGTCCTCTATGCGTTCGCGCCGGGCCCCAATGCGATCCCGCTCGCGCGAGCGGGCAAGCTGCAGATCCTGGCCTCGACCTCGCCGGCGGGCGCCCGCTTCCTGCCGGGCATACCGAGCCTCGCCCAGGCCGGGTTGCCCGGGTACGAGGGCGACGACTGGTTCGGCGTGTTCGCTCCCGCAGGCACCCCGCTTTCCATCCGGGAACGCGTAGCCAGGGAAATGGCGCGTATCCTCGCCCTGCCGGAAGTCCAGGAGCGCTTGTTCGTGCTCGGCGCGGAGCCGGTCTCGATGCCCCCAGCGAAATTCGAGGCCTTTGCGCGCGATTACATCGCCCGCACGCGCAAGCTCGGCGACGCCATCGGTATCAAACCCCAGTAAGCGATCGGCACATTGAACCACTCTTTGAATCACGGAGCGCAATCATGGGATCGATAGAGACGCGCCTGAAGCAGATGGGCTACGAGCTGCCGCCTCCTGTCGTGTTTCCGAAGAACAACCGCACGGGCTGCACCCAGATCGGAACGCTGCTCCTGCTGTCGGGCCACGGGCTGGAACTGCCCGGGCTTCCCAATGTGCGCCGAACCGGCAAGTTCGGCGTCGATATCACACTCGAAGAAGGCTACGCCACCGCGCGCGCGGTAGCGCTCACCATGCTCTCGACGATCAAGGCGCACTGCGGCGATCTCGATCGCGTGAAGCGCGTCCTGCGCCTGTTCGGGATGTGCAACTGCACGCCGGATTTCGCCCAGCAGCCGCAGGTGATCGACGGCGCCTCGGATCTCTTTTTCGAGCTATGGGGCCCCGAGTCCGGCAGGCACGCCCGCACCGCGGTGGGGCTCGCAGCGCTGCCGCGCGGTATCGCGGTCGAAATCAACGGGGAGTTCGAGCTGGATGCGTGAACGTCCGGAACTCAAGAAGTGACCCCTGCCCGTGACCCGTGACTCCTGACACGTTTGAACAGCTTCACCGCTAGGGACGCTCAATATGCAGCGACCGCCCCGTCGCTACGAGGATCCGCCCCGCCTTCCATCACCCCATCTGGCCGCAGGATGATCGCGTGGGCGTGCCCCGCCGTCTCGTCGTAGTCCTTCAACCGCTCGATCTCATGCCCGCGGCGCGCGAGCTCCGCGAACACCTCCTGACCGAAGCGCGATTCCAGCTTCAGCGTGCTGCTCTGCTGCCCCCAGGTGCGCCCGTAGACCCAGCGCGGCGCTGAGACGGCTGATTGCGGATCCATCCCGAACGTGGCGACGCGCGTGAACACCGCCGCCTGCGCCTGAGGCTGGGCGTCCCCGCCCATCGTGCCGTAGAGCATCACCCGCCCGTCCTTGAGGCGGGCGAGCGCGGGATTCAACGTGTGAAAGGGCTTCCGCCCGGGCTTGAGGCTGTTCAACGCCGCCGGATCGAGTGAAAAGCTCGCGCCGCGGTTCTGCCACGTGATGCCTGTCTCCTCCAGCACGACGCCCGAGCCGTACTCGTGGTACACGCTCTGGATCATGCTGACAGCGCGTCCCTCCCCGTCCACGACGCCCATCCATATCGTGTCCGAAGGTCCGCGCGTGCGGGCGGCCGCCCCCGCGCGCACCCGGTCCACGCGCGCGGCAAGGTCGTCGATGCGGCGCGGCGCCAGCAACTCCTGTCCTTTGACCGTCATGTACGCCGGATCGGTGACATAACCGTCCCGTATACCGAAGGCCTGCCTGGTGGCTTCGACCGCGAGATGCACGTAGTCCGCGCCCAGATGATCCAGGCCGCCGATGCGAAGCCGGTCGAGGATCCCGACTATCAGCAGCGAGACGACGCCCTGGGTCGGCGGCGGAATGTTGTAGACGGTGCCTGCCGTGTGCTCCAGTGCGAGCGGCGTCACCAGCCGCGCGCGATGGCGCTTGAAATCGTCGAGCATGACGGGACTGCCGGCGGCGCCAAGATCGCGCGCCATCGATCGCGCGAGACGTCCCCGGTAGAAATCGGATAGCCCGGAGCGGGCAAGGCCTGCCAGCGCGACGGCGAGGCGCGGCTGCTTGAGGACGCTCCCGGGCGCCGGCACCGCGCCGCCGGCGAGGAAAGCTTCGCCGAAGCCGGGCTGCGTCTCCAGCTCGGCGCGCTTTGCGGCGGTCGCTGCGTGCTGGCTCGCGGTAACGACGATACCTTTCTCCGCGTAATGGACCGCATCGGCGACGAGGCGCTTCAACGGCAGGCGTCCGCCCCACGTCTTCGAGAGCTTCAGCGCGGCATCCCATCCCGATATCGTTCCGGCGACCGTGTTCGCGGCGAACCCGCCCCGATGCGGGATGGCCGCAGTTGCGCCGCGCGCCGCATACCATTCGATGGAAGCCGCCCGGGCGGCAGCGCCGCAGGCGTCGATGCCGCGCAGCGCCCGGCCCGGCACGTGCACGAGCCAGAACGAGTCGCCGCCGATCGAATTCATGTGCGGGTAGACGACCGGGATAGTGGCCGCGGCGGCGACCATCGCCTCCAGCGCGTTGCCGCCTTCGCGCAGCACCGCGAGCGCGGACTGCGAGGCAAGCGCGTGCGGCGCCACCGCCATGCCGCGCGTGCCCCGGGACGGATGGATCATGGGCGAAGTGTAGCGCAGACCCGCGCATGACAAAGCGCTGAACGCGCTGCTACCCCTGACGCCTCGCCCCTGGCGCTCCCTTCACCGATACAAGATAAAAACCCGCGGCCCCGACGAGGAGGAGCGGCAGCCCGAGCATCAGCCGCTGTCGCCCTCTCGCCTTGTCGCGGAGACTGCGCAGCACGAGCTGCTCGCCCGCGGAGATTTCGCTGCGGCCGGCGATGTACTGGCGCATGCGCTCGGCTTTTTCCGCGTCCATCTCCCTTCTACCCCAGCGCACGTCCTGCTCCAGCTCGCGCAGTCGCGCAAGCTCTGCCGCCGCGCGACCGATCGATTCGAGCATGTCGGCGCGCGTTGCGCGTTCGTGCTCTGTCAGAAACACGGTCTGCACGGGCGGCGCGATGCTTTCCAATGCATCGAGCCAGGGCTGGTCCATTCTCGGAAACGCAACGAGGAGGAGCCCTGCCAGGGCCGTTGCCGCGAGCATCACCTTGCCGAGCGCGCGGACAGAAAGCCGCCTGAGCGCAAAACCCAGGCCGACCAGCGCCGTCGCGGCTCCGAAGGCGCTGACGATCGCCGGACCGGTCGGCAGGTCCCATTCCCACGATGCGTAGAGACCGGCGGCTGTGAGCGAGGCGCCGAGCGTCCACGCCAGGAGCAAGCGTCGGCCCAGGCCGGACGTGAAAAGACCGGCGAGGGCAGCCGGGACGATGAGATAGGCGAAGACCAATAGCACGCCTGCGATGCGCACGGATGAGGTGACGACGAGGGCGAAGGAGCCGTAGAAGACCATATCCCACACGAATACCCGGCGGCCGCGCGCTGCGGCCTGCTGCGGATCGAAGGACACCTCGACAAGCCCGCGGCGAAACGCGGCATGCACGAGACCGATGCAGGCGTACAGCGCCCCGAGCAACGCCACTTCCTCGGGGGTAACCGTGAGGATGGATCCGATCAGGAGCTGCTTGACGTGCTCGGCGCCCTGGGGAGCGCGGTCGAGCACGAGCACGCCCAGCGAGGCCGAGACCGCGTAGACGATCCCGATGACCGCTTCCTGCTGGATGCTGCGCTCGAACGCACGCACGAGCGCAAAGAGGACCGCACCGCCGAGCGCGAACGCGAGGGCATACCAGTATCCGGCTTCGCTTTGCACGCCGTGACCGGCGAGGATGGCGACGGTAAGCCCGAGCGCAGCCACCTGTGCGAGCGACAGATCCACGAACACCACGCCGCGCGCGAGCACGTGCAGTCCGAACCAGGCGTGAACTGCCGTTAGCACGAGCCCCGCGACAAAGGGCCAGAGCAGCAACTCCGTCACGGCCCGGCCTGCTTCAGCGCGGCGATGAGCCTCGACACGTTATCGTCGAACAGACGGATGTAGTCGTGGCCCGAAGAAGAGAGCGTCACCGGATGCGCGCGGGTTCTGGCGGCGATCTGACGCACCAGGGACGGATTGGAATGCGGGTCGGAGATGACGACCTTCACGCCGGCCTCGCGCATGCGCTGGAAGAGCGCGGCGAGCTCGGCGGGGGAAGGCGGCACGCCCGGGTGCGGCTCGGCGGCCGCGACGACCTGCAGGCCGAATGCTTCCGCGAAATACGACCAGCTGTCGTGGACGACCACCATTTTCGCGCCGCGGAAAGGCGCGAGGGCTTTCTTCCAGTCCTCGATCTTCCTTGTCAGCGCATCGACAAAGGCATCCCGGTTCGCTTCGAAAAATCGCGCATCCTGCGGGCTCAACTTCGTGAGGGCATCGCGTACGGCAGCGGTGATGGAAACGGCGTTCGCCGGGTCGAGGCAGTAATGCGTGTTGCCGTACGCGTGGACGTGTGCGCGGCGCTCGACGCGGAGCCGGGGCGTCTGCGTCTGGATGAGGCGCACGTTCTGCGAAGCGTTCAGGACGACAACGCCCGGGGGCAGCTTGAGCTTCGACAACCAGGGCTCGTGGTCCAGGCCGACGCGTATCAGGAGTGCGGCGCCGCGCAAGCGCGCGACCTGCGCCGGCTTCACTTCGACTGCGTGGGGATCCTGCTCGGGCGCGGCGAGGTTCTCGACTTCGATACGCGCGCCGCCCACCGCCTCGGCAAGCGACTTCAGGTCTGCCGAGGTCGCGACAACGCGCAGCTTCGGCTGTGAAAGGACCTGTCCCGGCGCCGCCGCGAGGGCGAGCGCCAGGAAGAGCGCCCGGAGCACCGCTTCAAGAACGTTTGGTGAAGATCGACTTCGGGATCATGCAATGCACGCCCTTGCGCACGTCGACCACCTGCGACACGCGGCAGTCGCCTGCCATCGACACCAGGCTATACGCCTCGTAGCGGTCCATCGGCACCATCTTCTGGCTCGCAAGCCAGTTGACCGCCTCGCGCGTGGCACTCGTCATCGCCACGTTGAGATCCTCGTTGAAGCCGGTCGTGATCCAGTGCGTGCGCGTCTCGATGAACGGCCACTCGATCTTCATGTCCTTGCGCACGATCGGCTGCAGCCGGATTTCCTTGTACGCGCATTCGAGCGCTGTCAGGCTGACCTCGCCGTTGCCCTGGCGGCAGTGCGAGTCGCCGGTCCAGATGAGCCCGCCCTTGAGAAACACCGGGATGAAGATCGTCGAGCCTTCCTGCAGCTCGTTGATGTCCATGTTCGAGCCGTTCTTCCACGGGCGCAGCGTGGATACCGGCGCCATGGGGTCTTTCACGCCGCCCTTGCGCGGCGACGGATCGTTCGGATCGATGCCGACGGCGAGCGTGCCGGGGAAGGGCTGTAGGTCCAGCGTGATCCCGGGCTTGAATTCGGCGACGCGGCGCTGCAGGTCGAGGAAGAAGAAGCGCAGGAACCCGTCCGGCATCTCGGAAGCGAGCGCGCCGATCGTGGGAAATTCCTTGCCGGGCAGGTTGAAGTTGACCCCGAACGGCTTCGGCTCGATCCGCAGGATCCGGATTTCGAGCACGTCGCCGGGCTCCGCGCCGTTCACGTAGATGGGCCCCGTCATGGAATGCGGCCCGCCGCCGGGATTCGCCAGCCTCAGCGCGACGATCCTGTTCATGTCGACGCCGGGACGTATCTGGTCGTGAGCGTGCATCATGGTCTCGATCGAGACCGTGTCGCCGGAATTGATGGTGAGCTTGGGCTGCTCCCTGGGGTCGAGCCATCCCCACTGCACGGTCTCGAGCGTCGCGGCGAGCGTGTGATGCTTGCCGGCCGCCGCCTTGGGCGCCCAGTCGTGGTTGCCTCTCGGTGCTGCTCTCTGCTGCGCGATCACGGCGCCGCCGGCCAGGGCGGCAACGATTGCAGCGACGATCAAAGTGCGCTGTGTCGAGATCATGAGAGCCCCCCTCCCGGTGGGGCGGGATCATGGTGACGGCGGCCGGAGGCGCTCGTCAAGCCTTGCGCCGCCGCGGCGCAAGGCTCGGGAGCCCGGAAGCGCCTTAGTAGGTCTTGTATTGCAGGTACTTCCCGCTCATCACGATCTTCACGCGATCGCCCTTCGGATCGGGTTCGCGGGTCAGATCCATCTTGAAGTCGATGGCGCTCATGATGCCGTCGCCGAATTCTTCGTGGATCAGCTCCTTGAAGGTCGTGCCGTACACATTCACGAGCTCGTAGAAGCGGTAGATCAGGGGATCGGTAGGCACGGCCGTGGGCAGCGATCCCTTGTACGGCACCTGCTGAAGCAGCAGGACGGCGTCCGCCGGCAGTCCGAGGAGCTTTCCCGCCGTCTCCGCCTGCTCCTTCGTCATCTGCATCTGCCCGAGCAGCGCGGCCGTGGTCCATTCCTTGCTCTGGCCGACCGCCTTGGCGATCTTCGTCCAGGTAAGCCCCTTCTTGAGGCGCGCCATCACCACGAGCTCGGTGACGTCGGTACGCGTCATGGGCTTCATTGCGCCCGCCGCGGCGAGCAGGGCTTCGGGTGCGTCTGATTTCTTCATGGTTCTCTCCTTTGGTCAAATGCAGCCACAGAGGACACGGAGATCTGTGCTCTCTGTGGCAAAAAACTAGTGCCTCAAACTGACGACGACCGCCTTCTCCACCGGTCGCCCTGGCGCGGCCGTCGTCCCGGGCGCAGCCTCGGTCAGCCCCGGCGCAACGAGCGGCGGGTGCCGGGGATCGTAGTCGGCGGACAACGAGCTCTCGAACTGCTTCGAGCGGGTCACCAGGAAGTCGACGAGGTGGTTACGGATGGGGTAGTAGTGCGGCTCCTTGTGAACGGTGTCGTGCGAGCGGCTGCGCGGCAGCGTGTTGGCCACTATCTCCGCGATTCTTGCCCTGGGGCCGTTGGTCATGAGGATGATCTTATCGGCGAGGAGGATGGCTTCATCCACGTCGTGCGTGATCATGAAGACGGTCTGGTGGGTCTCGGCGCAGATCCGGAGCGCTTCCTCCTGCAGCATCCCGCGCGTCAACGCGTCGAGCGCGGAGAACGGCTCGTCCATCAACAGCATCTTCGGCTGGATCGCGAGGGCGCGGGCGATTCCCACGCGCTGCTTCATGCCGCCCGACAGCTCGGCCGGCCGCTTCTTCTCTGCGCCGGTAAGGTGCACGAGGTCTATGTACTTCTGGCAGTGCGCGCGGACGCGGGCCTTGTCCCACTCCGGCCAGCGGGAGGTGACGGCGAACGCGATGTTTCCCAGCACGGTAAGCCACGGCATCAGCGCGTGGCTCTGAAAGATCACGGCGCGATCGAGGCTGGGACCGCGGATCTCGCGGCCGCCGACGAACACGTAGCCGTCGGACGCAGGCTCCAGGCCGGCGAGGATGTTGAGTATGGTGGTCTTCCCGCAACCCGAATGCCCGATCAAGCAGACGAACTCGCCCTGCTCCACGCCGAAGTGAATGTCCTCGAATACCGTCGTGTCCGCGCCGTCGCGCCCGGTGAAGCGCTTGGCGATGGCTTCGACTCTAATGAGGGGATCGCTCACGGCTTACTCGGGAAACGTAACCAGCTTCGTCAAGCGCGCGAGCGCCTGGTCGAGCACCATGCCGACCAGTCCGATCGCCAGGATGCCGCTGATGATGTTGGCGATCGACAGGTTGTTCCACTCGTTCCACACGAAATAGCCGATACCGGTGCCGCCCACGAGCATCTCTGCCGCGACGATCACCAGCCACGCGATGCCGATGGAAATGCGCATGCCGGTCATGATCGTCGGCGCCGCGGCGGGCAATATCACCCGGAACGCCTTGCGCACGTGACCCACTTCCAGCGTCTTGGCCACGTTCAACCATTCGCGCCGCACCGAGGCGACCCCGAAGGCCGTGTTGATCAGCATCGGCCACATCGAGCAGATGAAGATCACGAAAATGGACGAGACGCCGCTGTCCTTCAGGGTGAAGAGCGCGAGCGGCATCCACGCCAGGGGCGAGATCGGCTTCAGCACCTGGATGAACGGGTCGAACGCGCGGTAGACGAGCGGCGACATCCCGATCAGGAAGCCGACCGGGATCGCCACCAGCGCCGCGAGCAGGAAACCCGACAGCACGCGTGCGATGGAGAACGCGAGCTGTATGCCTATGCCCTTGTCGTTGGGGCCCTTGTCGTAGAACGGATCGGTGACGTGCTCCCAGAGCTTGCGTCCAACGTCGGCCGGCGCCGGGAACGCTGATTTCTTCCCGGTAGCAGCCTCGGCTCCTACGAGCTTCGCGTATTCGGCATCCACGACCTGCGCGCCCGACTCCTGCCGCGTCGCCGCGTGCCATACCGCGAGGAATACGAGCAGGATCGCCACTGACAGCAGCGGCGCACCCCATAACTGCAGCCCCTTCATCGCTCACGCTCCCGGGGCTGCAAGCCGCCAGTTGGCAGTTGGCAGTAGCCGAACGCTGACGGCTGACGGTTCCATGGCTATGCCGTCCTCTTTATGGCAAAGCCGGCCAGATAGTCTTCCGGCTTCGCAGGGTCGAACTCCTTACCCATGACCGCGAACTTCTTGCTGGTCACTGCCGGAGCCGTCATACCGACTTCCTTCATGAGGCGCGCCGCGTCGGTGGCGAGAAACACCTCACGCGCCACCTTTGCGTAGTCCACGTCGCCCTTCAATTGGCCCCAGCGCTTCATCTGGGTCAGGATCCAGATCGCGAACGAGTGCCAGGGGAAGGGATCGAAATCGATCCGCTTGGGCTCCTTGCGCACGTTGCCCAGCCCGTCGGCGAACGTGCCGGTCAGCACCTGCTCGACGACGGTGACGGGCTGGTTCAGGTAATTCGCCGGCGCGATCGCCTCCGCGATCTGCTTGCGGTTCTCGGGCTTCGTGGCAAACGCCGTCGCCTCCATGATCGCCTTCAGGAGCGTCCGGTAGGTATTCGGATACTGGGTGACGAACTCCTTGCTCGCCGCGAACGCGCAGCACGGGTGGCCATCCCAGATGTCCTTCGTGAGCGTGTGTATGAAACCCACCCCGTCGTAGACCGCGCGCTGGTTGACGGGATCGGGCGCGAGAAACCCGTCGATGTTGTCGGCGCGCAGGTTCGCCACCATCTCGGGGGGCGGCACCGAGCGAATCTGTATGTCCTTGTCGGGGTCGAGGCCGTGCTCGGCCACGTAGTAGCGCAGGAGGTAGTTGTGCATCGAGTAGTCGAACGGCACGGCGAAGCGGAAGCCCTTCCAGTCCTTCGGGTTGCGCTTGTCCTTGTGCTTGATGGCCAAGGTGATGGCCTGGCCGTTGATGTTCTCGATCGCCGGCACGGTGTAGGGGATTGCATTCGACCCGGCGCCGAGCGTGATCGCAATCGGCATCGGCGAGAGCATATGGGCGGCGTCGTATTCCTTGTTGATGGTCTTGTCGCGGATGACCGCCCAACCCGCGGTCTTGATCACCTCGACGTTGAGGCCGTGGCGCTTATAGAAGCCCATCGGCTCCGCCATGATGATCGGCGTGCCGCAGGTGATCGGAATGAAGCCGACCTT
>DASRJL010000193.1:0-10664 GCA_035649495.1 Burkholderiales bacterium
CAGGCTCGCCATCGCCAGCAGGGAAAATACGAGAACCAGCGCGGAACGCGCGGCGGCCGTTCGGGCTCGCAGCCAGCCCATCACGGCGAACGCCGCCAGTACGACGCCGACGGCCGCGAACAGGGCGGCCAGTAGTTGCCCCTGCGCTTCCGGTCCACCCGCCAGGCTCGCGATGCCAAACAGCACGAGTATCAACATGCACAGCTGCAGGAGCGCCATCGGCACTTTCATCAGCCAGGCCAGCCAGGCATGCATGCGCTGAAGCAGGCGCCAGCCGGCGCCGCCGCGCGCGCAGAGCGACACCTGGTCGACGATGTCGGCGCCCAGCGTGTTGAGGTGAAAGAAGAGCTGGTAGAGCGACGTCAGCGTCCGAATTCCGCCTTCGCCCAGACGCGACAGGTCGGCCCAATACATCTCGTAGACATCGATCGGGCGGCCATCGGCACGCCGTCGCAGCGACACGCGCGTCGATTCATACAGGGCGTCGCCTTGCGCCATCTGCAAGCGGCCCAGGAGGAAGTCGTTCATCGCCACGCCAAGGTCAGGGGCCGCAGGCGCGTCCTTCTCCTCCGCCGGAGTGGCTACCGCCCGCGTGGGTCGCGGGTTCGCCTGCTGCTGCACCTGATAAAAGCCGCTGGGCATCCCGGGACTGCGGCGCACCGGTTCCTTAGCCTCCGTGTCCGAGGCAGCATCGGCGGCCGGTCCGGGTTCGAGCTTTTCGACAGGCACCAGCACTTCGTGCAACTCGCCGTTGACGTAGCGCGGCTCGCCTTCGCCTCCGTGGCACAGCAACCTTGCGAGTTCGCGCACCGTCTGGCCGGGACGCTGGTCGGCAATGCCGTGAACCACGACCACTGCGACGCGACTGGATGGGTTGTTGTTCTGACCGTTCATCGCGATGGGCGCTTCTCGGTGCGCTACCGCAGCTGCATCACACAGTGATGCTCGACATCACCTTCCAGAGATCGCTCTTCGCCTCGAATCCGATGCCCGGCACTTCGGGCATGCGCACGTAGCTGTCTTCCACCGGCACGCCGTCGGCAAAGCCGCCGAAGGGCTGGAACACGCCGGGATAGGACTCGTTGCCGCCCAGCCCGAGCCCCGCGGCGATATTGAGCGACATCTGGTGCCCGCCGTGCGGGATGCAGCGGCGCGCCGACCAATAGTGATCCCGCAGCATGGCCAGCGTGCGGAGGTACTCGACCAGCCCGTACGAAAGCGCGCAGTCGAACTGCAGCCAATCGCGGTCGCGCCGCATCCCGCCGTAGCGTATGAGGTTGCGCGCATCCTGCATCGAGAAGAGATTTTCCCCCGTCGCCATCGGGTGATCGTATTCCTTCGCCAGCCCGGCCTGGAGGTCGAAGTCGAGCGGATCTCCCGCTTCCTCGTACCAAAAGAGACGATACGGCGCCAGCGCCCGCGCGTATTCGACCGCCGTCTTGAGATCGAAGCGCCCGTTCGCGTCCACCGCCACCTTCTCCCCCGAGCCCACGACCTTGATGACCGCCTCGATGCGCCGGATATCGTCGGCGAGCGATTCCCCGCCGATCTTCATCTTCACCACCGAGTAGCCCATGTCGAGATAGCGCTTCATCTCGTCCTGCAGGGCCTGCGTGTCCTTTCCGGGGTAGTAATAGCCCCCGGCCGCATAGATGAAGACCCGGGCGTCGGCCCGGCCAGCGTTGTAGCGCTCGGCGAGCAGCCGGTAGAGCGGCTTTTCCTCGATCTTGGCCACCGCATCCCAGAGCGCCATGTCGAGCACCCCCACCGCGACCGAGCGCTCGCCGTGCCCGCCCGGCTTCTCGTTCGCCATCATGCACGCCCACGCCTTGTGGGGATCGAGGTTGTCCCGGGCATCGTCGGCCAGCGATTGAGGGTCGGCGGCGAGCAGGCGCGGGATGAAGCGCTCCTTGAGAAGCCCGCTTTGCGCGTAGCGGCCGTTGGAGTTGAAGCCGTAGCCGACGACCGGGCGCCCGGCGCGCACGACGTCGGTCACGACCGCCACGACGCTCGAGGTCATCTTGCTGAAATCGATATAGGCGTTGCGGATCGCCGAGCTGATGGGAACGATGGTTTCGTGTATGGCGACGATTTTCATTGGGCAAGGCGAACACGGGTGCCCGCAAGGGCGCGTTGAAGCGGACCGTCGCGGCACGCGAGCGGGAGGCGCGATTCCGCGGCGAGGTCCAGGTAGCACGCATCGTACGTCGACAACCGATGCGTTCTCGCGAGCGCCAGCAGTTGCGTTATCGTCGAACGATTCTGATGGACCGTAGCCACAAGCTCACCGAGCAAGTCAGCCGCGGTCGTGCAGCCTTCTCAGAAATACTGCCGCGGCGCTGAAGCAGGTTCAGCGCGTTCCCCACTTCTGGTTAACCAGAATCGATTGTAGCACCACGCGATCGACTACCCATGGGCACCTGGGTTCGGTCCGGGTTCGGTTGTAATGCCGTGCCGATCATTCCTGCTGAATGCCGGCACTCTTCACGACTCTTGCCCATTTGGTCATTTCCGACCGGATATAGACCGCAAGCGCGTCCGGCGTGCCAGCAACGACCTCGGCGCCGTCGCTGGCGATGCGCTCGCTGACCGCGGGCGCGCGCAGAACCGCGGTCACATCCCGGTGCAGTCGCGCAATCACCTCCTTCGGCGTGCCAGCTGGGGCGAGCAGTCCGTTCCAGTTCACCACCTCGTATCCAGGCAAGCCTGCCTCGGCTATCGTGGGCACTTCGGGCATCACAGCAGCGCGCCTCACGCTCGTCACCCCCAGCGCACGCAGACGTCCGTCGCGAAGGTAAGGACTTACCGCAATGAAACCCAGATTCATCACCGCTGCGCGACCGGCCAGAAGATCGATGATGGCCGGCCCCGCCCCCTTGTAAGGCACGTGCAGCATGCTCGTGCGGCTCATCATGACAAACAACTCCATCGAAAGGTGAGGCATGCTGCCGGTGCCGCCGGATGCGAAAGCCAGTTCTCCCGGCCGCCCTTTCGCCAGCGCGATCAACGCCTTGATCGACCTCGCCGGCAACGTCGGGTGCGCCACGAGAACATTGGGCTGGCTGTAGGGCTGAGTGATGGGCGCAAAGTCGCGCAGCGGATCATAGGAAATCTTCTTGTATATGAAAGGATTGAGCACCAGCGAAGGGGGGGTCATGAGCAGCGTGTAGCCGTCGGGTGCGGATCTGGCGACAGCTTCCGTTCCGATGATAGTGGCCGCGCCTGCTCGGTTCTCAACCAATACCTGCTGGCCGAGGCGCGCGGACAGCGACGGCGCAATCAGGCGCGAGATAGTGTCCGCCGTCGCGCCCGGCGAAGTAGGCACGATGATACGTATCGGCCGCGCTGGAAATTGACCCTGCGCAGGAAAGACCGCGGTCGACGTGACGGCGACGGCAAGCAGCCAGGCATGCGGCTTCGCTTTCATGTGGGCTCTTTCGCTTCGTTGATGTCCGCACTGGGAATGCGCAGGCATGTTGACATCGCCGGGCGTTAGACACAATTATCCGAAAATAAGGTCTCGTTATATTTCCTTTAAGAGCATGGAGTTTATGGAGTTTCGCGACATCGAGTATTTCGCGGTCCTGGCCAAGCACGGGCACGTGGGACGTGCCGCCGAAGCGCTGGGATTAAGCCCGCCCGCGCTCAGCGTCAGCTTGAAACGGCTCGAGACCTCAATGCAGGCAAAGCTCTTCGACCGCACGCCGAAGGGTGTCGAGTTGACCGTCACTGGGTCGGCCCTGCTCGCTCAGGTCCGCATACTGCGGCTTGCCCGGGACGACGTGCTGCGCGAGGCGGCAGACCTGAGCCAGGGCCGGGCGGGGCATCTTCGAATCGGTACCGGTCCAGGACTTTCCGTACACATGCTACCTGGCGCATGCCACGCCTTGTTGCAGGAAGCCCCGCGTGTCACGCTGAAGGTGACGGTGGGAGACCGGGGAGCGTTCGTCGAGGCCCTGCGCACCGGAGAACTGGATCTGGCCGTCACCTATCTGCCTTCGACCGCACCCGAGGGCCTCGTCCAGGAATATTTGTGCGAAGACGAGTTCATCATTTATTGCTCGGTCCACCACCGGCTGGCGAAGAAAAAGCAGGTTACCCTTGCCGATATCGCACAGGAAGACTGGGCGGTAGCTGCAGTCACCGTGGACGCGGCGCAGGCTCTGGCGGCCAAATTCCAGGAACACGGTCTACCCGCCCCGCGGATACGGATTGATACCGGATCGCTACAGATCAGGCACTACATCATCGCGTCCTCCAATCTGCTCGGATTCAGCTCGAGGCCCGTCGTGCGCTCCTCACCGCAATACCGTTACGCGGAGCTGCGCGTGAAGGGTCTTAGCCATCGGCGCCGCAGCGGCGTGATTTATCGGAAGGCTGGCTATCTCTCACCTGCCGGACGGCGGTTTGTGGAGATTCTGAAGGCGACGGCACGGAGAAAGGGGGAAGACATGTCGTGAAGTATCACCGACCGGCACACCCGGCGAGCACACCGGCCACGGCCTTGCTTTTCGCATGAGGTCTCTGTTAGCGTCCGATCAAAGAACGAGACCTGCCGGATACCATCAAGATTGCGGAGACCGACGCTGAATGAGCGAAGAAACTCTGACGACCGAAGAATTGCAGAAGCTCATCACCCGCGGACCTTTCAACCGCTGGCTCAACTTCACAGTGACGAAGGTCGACGACGCGGGCCTGGAGATGAACGCCGCCTGGCGCGAGGAATGGGTGGTCAATCCCGACCGCCGCTACACGCACGGCGGCATACTGTCCGCGATCATCGACGTGGCCGCCGACTATGCGATCGCCGCAAAGCTCGGCCGGCCGGTGCCGACCATAGATCTGAGGGTGGATTTTCACAAGGCCGCGATGCCGGGCGACCTGACGGCGAAAGCGCGCGTCGTGCGGCTGGGCAGTCAGTATTCGACGGCGGAGGCGTCGCTCTACGACCAGGAAGGGCAGCTGGTGGCGAGTGGGCGGGGCACGTACTTCACGGCCGCGCCGCGGCCTTGACCGGGTGATTGGTGATTGGCGCTTCGAGATAAAGCGTGATTGGTGTCGGCACAGCAAGGCTCTGCACAAGCAGGGACCAATCACTAATCACCAATCACTAATCACGCATTTAGCGTTAGCATAGACGCATGCCCTCCCCGAAACGCTCGCAGAAAAAGCGCCTCATCGTCGCCATGACCGGCGCCACGGGCTCGATCTACGGCGTGCGCATACTGGAGACGCTGCGCTCGCTCGGAGGATGGGAAACGCATCTCGTCGTGTCCGACGCCGGGGCGTTGAACGCCTGGTACGATCACAAGATGACGCGCAAGGATCTGGCGAAGCTCGCCGACGTGGTGCACAACGTGCGCGACGTCGGCGCGGCGATTTCGAGCGGCTCGTTCGTCACGCACGGCATGGTCGTCGCGCCGTGCTCGATGAAGACGCTCGCCGCCGTGGCTCTGGGCTTCTCCGACAACCTCATCTCGCGCGCGGCGGACGTGATACTCAAGGAGCGGCGGCGGCTGGTGCTGATCGTGCGCGAGGCGCCGCTCAACCTCGCGCACCTGCGCAACATGGTGCAGGTGACCGAGATGGGCGGCGTCGTCTTCCCGCCGGTGCCCGCCTTCTACAGCCACGCGAAGACGGTGGACGATCTCGTCAATCACACCGTCGGACGCGTGCTCGACCTCTTCGGGGTCGAGCACAACCGCATCAAGCGCTGGCAGGGCATGAAAGAGCCTCCGTCAACGTAGGATTGCAACTCTGAACAGGAGGTAACAGAGGCAACAGAGACTTGAAGAGAGCACTCCTCCGTTATCTCCGTTCCTCCTGTGAGACGGTTTACATGAAGATAGAACAGCTCGACGTCAGAAACGAAACCTTCCGCGGCTTCCTCGAGCGCCTGCGCGCCGCCGGGGAGCTGATCGACATCCGGCAGCCAGTGGACATCCGCCACATCGCGACGCTGGTGGACCAGGCCGAAACGGCGCTGCACTTCCACGACGTCATCGGCTACGACATGCCGGTCGTGTCCGGGCTCATACGCACCCGCGAGCGGGCGATCCTGTCCATGGGTTGCGCAACCTACGGCGAGATCGAGGAAAAGCTCCAGCGCGGCATAGACCGCCCGGTGCCGCCGAAATACGTGGAGACCGCAGCCCACAAGCAGGTGATCCAGACGGGCGACGACGTGGATCTTTTCAGGCTGCCGGTTCCGATGTCTTCCGTTTACGACGGCGGCCCGATGATCACGGCGGGCGTCACCATCGCCCGCGATCCGGAGTACGGCATCAATTCCGGCATCTATCGCTTCATGGTGAAGGAGAAGAACTTAACCGGCATCGACATCGTCACCCCCAACAACATGCGCCTCTTCGCCCAGCGCGCCTACGAGGCCGGCCGGCCGTGCCCGATCTCGATCTCCATCGGGACGCATCCGTTCGAGATCATGGGCTCGGGGTTCCGCGCGCCGCTGGGGGTGGACGAGATGGCGGTGGCCGGCGGCATACGCGGCGCGGCGGTCGAGCTGGCGCAATGCGAGACGATGGATCTGCCGTGCCTGGCGGATGCGGAAATCGTGCTCGAAGGGGAGATATTGCCTACCGGCTGGACGCTGCCCGAGGGCCGCTTCGGCGAGTTCACGCGGCTGATGGGGGGCCTGCACTGGAACCCCGTAGTACGGGTCAAGGCGGTCACGATGCGCCGCGACGCCATCTACTACGCGCTGCACATGCCGTGGGAGAACACCTGGCTCGCGGCGCCCACGCGCTACGCCGCGATCCGGCGCGCGCTGAGGACCGCGGGCGTGCAGGTGAAGGACATCAACGTGACCCTCGGCGCGTGCGCGTTCTGGCACGCGATCATCTCCATCCGCAAGCAGGCCGGCGAGGGCAAGAACGCGCTGCTCGCCGCGCTGTCGGTGATGGACCTGAAGCACGTCGTGGTCGTGGACGAGGATATCGACGTCTTCAACGCGACCGACGTCGAGTGGGCGATCGCCACCCGCGTGCAGGGCGACCGGGACGTCATCGTCATTCCGGGCGCGCGCGCGAAGCCGCTCGACCCCAGCCTGGCGGTGACGCCGCCGGGGGTCGTGCCGACCGGCGCCAAGGTCGGCATCGACGCCACGATAGGCGAAGGCATACCGCACGAGCGCTTCGAGCGCATCGCCTATGCCTATGCCGACCGCGCAAAGCTGGGAGACTATCTCGAGGGCAAGTCCGATGCCGCGCCGCGCACGGCAGGGCACGACGACGAGCTCATCGCGAATCTCGCGCGGCAGATCTCCGAGTTCATCGAGAAGGAGCCGAAGTACTACCAGGACATCGCCGGGCATTTCGGCGAATACGACTTCCAGGCTATCGCCCGCGCGACCGGCAGGCTCTACGCGGAGCAGAAGCTGTGGCAGGACCCGCGGGGACGCATGTGCCTGCGCGGCTCCGCGTTCGCGGCCAGGCCGCCGCGCACGAAGGATGAGGGATGAACGTGGAAGGATGACCCCCAAGCTGCGCGTTCACATCCAGAACTCCCGAGCACGAGACGCGCTCTACCAGATCACGCCGGAGCAGTGGCAGGCGGCTTGCGACCGGCACCGTGCGCTCGCGCGCAAGCTCGATGCAAGCACCGGATGGGACGAGGAGAATCCGGCTGGCGCGCTCCGGACAGCGGCAGTGGTGATCGGCGTTCCGGCGCAGCGCGAACGGCTCGCGGAGCGCGCTCCGGCGCTCAGGTGGGTGCATCACACGTCAGCCGGCGTCGACGCTCTCCTTCCGCTCGATTGGCTGCCGGCCGGTGTTGCGTTCACCAACAACCGCGGCGCGCACGGAGTGAAGGTCGAGCAGTACATGCGCATGGCCTACACGATGTTGAACACGCGCATGCCGGACATCATCGCCAACCAGCACGCACGGCGCTGGCAGCAGGTTTTCTCGCCCAATATCGCGGGAAGGACGGCGCTCATCGTCGGCCTGGGAGACCTCGGACAGGGGGCGGCGCGCGCGGCGAAGCAACTCGACCTGAAAGTGATCGGCGTGAGCCGGTCCGGCCGGAAGATACGGGAAGCCGACGCCGTGCACACCCTCTCCCGCCTCGACCGGCTCCTGCCCGGGGCCGATTACGTCGTCCTGGCGGTGCCGCTCACACCGCAGACGCACCACCTGCTCGACCGCCCGCGCATGGACCGGATGAGTCCGCGCGCGTGCGTCATCAACATCGCCCGCGCGGAGGTGCTGGACAACGCAGCGCTGGCCGACAAGCTCGCCCGCGGCGAGCTGGCGGGCGCCATGCTCGACGTGGTGGAGCCGGAGCCGCTGCCGGCCGCCTCCCCGCTGTGGACGACGCCCAACCTCATCATCACGCCGCACGTCTCGTGCGACGACAGCGAGCACTACAACGACATCACGCTCGACCTGTGGTTCGCCAATCTCGCCCGGTTTCTGGACGGGAAACCGCTCAGGAACCGGGTTGATCCGCGGCGGGGCTACTGACGCAGTAAACTGCGTGATTGGCGATTGGCGCTTCGAGATAAAGCGTGATTGGTGTTCGCTGGGACCAATCACTAATCACCAATCACGAATCACGCCCTTTGGAATTCGCGCGATGGCTTGGCGGCCTGGCGGTTCAGATCTTCAGGTCTTCAACGGTAAGGCGCGACAGCTCCGCCTTGTCCAGCGTCTCGGGCTTGCCGGTGCGCATGAGCCGGCCCGCCTGCGCCTTGTAGGCGCTTTCGAGCAGGCCCCTGACGCTGCGCGCATTGCCGAAGCTGCGCCCTTCCCGCGCCCGCAGCTCACCGACGAGCGCGGGCAGCTTCTTCACGGCGTCCTCGTCGATGCGGTAGCCGTTCTGCGCCGCGAAATCCTGCGCGATCCTCGCCAGCTCCTCGTCCGTATAGTCCTCGAATACGAGGGTGCGCGAGATGCGCGAGCGCAGGCCGGGATTCGTGTCGAGGAACGCCTCCATGGGTTCCGGGTACCCGGCCAGCACGGCGGCCAGGGCGCCGCGGTGATCGTCCATCAGCTTCACGAGCGTGTTGATGGCTTCCTGGCCATAGGAATCGCCGGACCTGATGTCCTGTGACAGCGCGTACGCCTCATCCACGAACAGCACGCCGCCCAGCGCCGCCTCGATCCGCTCCCGGGTCTTGATCGCCGTCTGCCCGAGGTACTCGCCGACAAGCGCACTGCGCTCGGCTTCGATCAGGTGGCCGGTCGGCAGGATGCCGAGTTCGCGGTAGATGGCGCCCAGCAGCCGCGCGACGGTGGTCTTGCCCGTACCGCTATTGCCGACGAACGCCATGTGCAGGCCCACGTCCATTCCTGCGGCGCCTTCGCCCCGCAGCTTGCGGATTCGATAGAAATCGGCGATCTCGCCGATCGCGCGCTTCACGCCCGCCAGCCCGTGCAGGGCGTTCAGGCGCTCCATCGCGGATTTCTCCACTTGCACCGGCCCGCTGCCTTGGGGCGTACCGGTGTAATCGTCGGACGCCTCGGTGAGGTCGGCGGTCACGAAGGTGTTCAGCTCCTCTCCGCTCATCGCCCTCAGGTCGCGCAGGCTCAGTCTCGCGCTCTGCTGGGCAAGGGCCCGCTCGAAGAGATTGCGCACCTCGCGCGCGTTGCCGAAATGCCGCCCCTTGCGCCTTTTCATGATCTCGGCGATCGCCAGCTCGCGGTCCCCGGTCGTGACGGCCATGCCTGATTTCCGGCACATCCCGTCGAAGATGGTGCCCAGCTCCGCCTGGGTAAAGTCCTCGAAATGAAGGTGATTTGGAACGCGGCTCCTCAGTCCCGGGTTCAGGTGGAGGAAATCCCGCATTTCGTCGGTGTAGCCGGCGAGTATCACGATCAGGTCTTCGCGCAGGTCCTCCATCATCTTGAGGAGGGCATCGATCGCCTCCTGCCCGAACGCGTCGTCCTTGCCGTGCTTCAGGCTGTACGCTTCGTCGATGAACAGCACGCCGCCCTTCGCGCGCTCTACGACCTGCCCGGTCTTGACCGCGGTCTGCCCGGCATACTCCGCGACGAGCTCCTGGCGCGACACTTCCACCAGGTGTCCCTTGCTCAGGATGCCGAGCTTGCGGATCTCCTGAGCGTAATAGCGCGCGAACGTCGTCTTGCCGGTGCCGGGGCTCCCGGCAAACACCGCGTGCAGGGTCACCTCGTGCTCGGGCAGCCCGCGGGCGCGGCGTTCCGCGTTCACCCTGGCAAGCGCGATGACCTGCGTGATGCCGGCCTTGGCGGCGCTCTGCCCGACGAACGCGCCCAGATCGATCTCCTTCTCCCGTGCCGCCGGTTGCGGCGCCGGTGCTGCGTTCCCAGGCGCCCCTCCGCCCCGTGAATTGCGCGCACGGGGCGCCCGCCCTTCGGCCGCCGGCGCGTCCTTCCTGGCGGCCGCAGAAGCGGGAGGTTCACGTGTGGCGTCCGGCGATCCAGTTTGCCGCCCGGCTCCCGGCGCTCCAGTTTCCCGCACGGCTTCTGGCGCTCCATTGGCCTCCGGCGCCGTCTCGCCGCCACGCACGCTCCGCGCGACCCGCTGCGCGATATCGGAGCCCCAGACGCTCGCCAGCAGCCCGACGTCGGCCTGGGTCAGCGGCGGCGCTCCACGCTCCGCGCGCGCCAGCAGCTCCGCGAGCGCGACATGGCCGCGGGCGCGCGCGTAGTCCGCCGCGGTGCGGC
>DASRJL010000194.1:0-14201 GCA_035649495.1 Burkholderiales bacterium
CCCGGTTCCATGCCGGACAGTCCCGCGCCCACGAAGAGCGTGATGATCGAGAAGAACAGGACGACGGCGGCCGCGTTGCCGACCGCCTTCGCCGGACGGAGCCAGGATGCGAGATCCCGATCATCGGTCCAGTTGAGCGCCCAGAGAAAGGGGAAAGGAAGGGCGATCCCGGCCGCTATCATCGCCGCCGTCTGCGAGTCCCACAATGCCCACGCGGCGCCGCCCGCGAATATCGCAAACAGGGGACCGCTCGCCACGCAGCCCCAGCGGCCGAAGAACAGCGGAAAGAGCGCGAACGGCGAGAACACCACCAGCAGGAACGGCACCCGCCACTCCGGGTGATCGGGAAAAAGATAGTTGGTCTCGCCCGTATCGGATTTGGCCGCGGCAGCCGGCAGTGCAGCCTCGACCTGGTCCAGCAACCGCTCGAGACCCGCGGAAAGCTCCCTGTTCCTGATCGAGGGCAGCAGGTCGTCCAGCCACTGGGAGGCGCGCGCATCGGGTATGGCTCCTTCCAGCCCGTATCCCACTTCGATCCGCGCCGCGTTGGCGGACGGAACCACCAGGATGAGCAGGCCGTCGTCCTTGCCGGCGCGGCCGAGCTGCCACTTCTCCGCTACCTTGAAGGCATAGTCGGCGAGCGGCTCGCCGCCCGTGCCGCCGGAAACGAGTATCGCGACCTGCGCCCGCCCGGAGGCTTGTATGGCGCGCAGGCGCGCCGCCAGCGCCGCCTGCTCGGCCTCGGAGAGCGCGCCGGCTTGGTCGACGAGCAGGCCGGTCAGCTCGGGAAGCGGTTCGGCGGCGTGCGCGAGCTGCGCGGTGACGAGCGCTGCAGTGACGAGCGCCGCGGTGACGAGCTTCGCGGTGATGAGCTGCGCGGTGGCACGCATGACCCCTGACGCCTGACCCCTGACCCCTGACGGCTTCTCGCCCGCCTGACCCCTGACGCCTGACCCTGGACGCTAGAGGAGGTACTCCCGCCGCCACTGCTGGTATCGCTCTTTCCCCAGCAGGCGCTCCATTTCTTCCGGGGGAGCGGCTTTCGATTTGAGGTCGGCAGGCGCGCCGCCGCCGTGCAGGTGGGTATAGACCTCGCGCATCGCCTTGACCACGGCGGGGATGACGCCGTGACCCTGCAGGCAGAAGCGCACGCCGCGCGCGGCGAGGTCCTCGCGCTTCAAGGGCGCGCTGCCGACGGTGATCGGGATCTTTATCGCCGTCCGGATCGCGTCGAGGTCCGACAGCTTCTCCAGGCCGCTCAGGAAAATCCCGTCGACACCGGCGTCCGCGAAGGCACGGACGCGAGCAACCACCTTCTCGATGGGTTCTATCTTGAGCGCAGCCGTGCGCCCCACGATCACGAGCGACGGATCCTGGCGCGCGTCGAGCGCGGCACGGAGCTTGCCCTGGGCTTCGGCGACGGAGATGAGCTCGTCCGCCTCGGCGCCGAAACGCGAGGGCATCACCAGGTCCTCGATGGCGAGCCCGGCGAGCCCCGCGTGCTCGAGCTCCTCGACCGTGCGCCTGACGTTCAACGCATTGCCGTAGCCCTGGTCCGCGTCGGTGAACACGGCGATATTGCTGACGCGCGTGATGCGGCGGACCTGGTCGGCGAACTCGGTGAGCGTCTGCACCGCGAGGTCGGGCGCCGCCAGCACCGTCGCCGCGCACACCGAGCCGGAAAGTATGCCGAACTCGTAGCCCACGGATTCCGCGACGCGCGCCGACAGGGCGTCGAACACCGTCGCCGGCGAAACCAGGCTCGGCCCGGCGAGGACGGCCCGCAGTTTGTTGCGTTTTTCGGTTGCGTTCATCTCAACTCCGTCAGGGGTCAGGGGTCATGGGTCAGGCGTGTGAAAATCCGTCATGCGTCATGGGTACCAGAACCCGTCATGGGTCATGGGTCAGCGGTCATGCGTGTTAACAAGCCATCATGGGTCAAGCGTAGTGGGTCATGCTCGTTAACAACCGTTATGGGTCAAGGGGCCGGCTCATGTCCACCGCCTTACGGCCTTCGGGACGCATGACCCATGACGCCTGACGCCTGACGTGTTTTCGGGCGCTAGCGCATGCCGGGAAACATCCCTTTCATCCCCCGCATCATGCGCTGGAGGTTGCCGCCCTTCATCATCTTCATCATCTTCTGCATCTGCTCGAACTGGCTGAGGAGGCGATTCACCTCCTGCACGGTGACGCCGGCGCCGGTCGCGATGCGGCGCTTGCGCGAGGCCTTGATGATGTCGGGATGGGTGCGCTCCCGTCCCGTCATCGAGTTGATGATGCCCTCGATGCGGCGGAACTGCGTGTCGTCCTGGAGCTGCGCAGGCGAGAGCTGGCCGACGAGCTGCGCGGGCAACTTGTCCACGAGCGAGGCGATACCGCCCATCTTCTTCATCTGCTGGATCTGCTGCTTGAAATCCTCGAGGTCGAAGTTCTTGCCCTTCTTGAGCTTCTCCGCGACGCGCTTCGCCTCTTCGAGGTCGACCTGCTTGTGCGCCTCCTCGACGAGCGACAGGATGTCGCCCATGCCGAGTATGCGGGAGGCCATGCGGTCGGGATGGAACGGCTCGAGGCCGGTCAGCTTCTCGCCGGTGCCGGCGAACTTGATCGGCTTGCCCGTGATCGAGCGCACCGACAGCGCCGCGCCGCCGCGCGCATCGCCGTCGAGCTTGGTGAGGATGACGCCGGTCAACGGCAGCGCATCGCCGAAGGCTTTCGCGGTATTCACCGCGTCCTGCCCCTGCATCGAGTCGACGACGAACAGCGTCTCCACCGGCTTCACCGCCGCGTGCAGCTCGCCGATCTCGCGCATCATCTCCTCGTCGATGCCGAGCCGCCCCGCGCTGTCCACGATCAGCACGTCGGCGTAGTGCGTGCGCGCGTGCTCGAGCGCGCGGCGCGCGATATCGACCGGCTTCTCGCCGACCGCGGAGGGGAAGAACTCGGCCTCCGTCTGCTTCGCCAGCGTCGCGAGTTGCTCGATCGCCGCCGGACGGTAGACGTCGCAGCTCGCGAGGAGCACTTTCTTCCTGTGCTCGAGCTTCAACCAGCGCGCGAGCTTGCCGGCGGTGGTGGTCTTGCCCGAGCCCTGGAGCCCCGCGAGAAGGATGACGGCCGGCGGCTGAACGGCGAGGTTCAGCGCATCGTTCTTCTCGCCCATCAGCCTGACGAGCTCGTTGTAGACCACGCCCACGGCAGCCTGCCCCGGCGTGAGGCTGCCCGCGACGTCCTGGCCCAGCGCGCTCTCGCGCACGCGCGCGACGAAATCCCTGACCACGGGAAGCGCGACGTCCGCTTCCAGCAGCGCCATGCGCACCTCGCGCATGGCTTCCTGTATGTTGGCTTCGGTGAGCCGGGCCTCGCCGCGCAAGTTCTTGATGACGCGGGAGAAGCGGCTGGTCAGGCTGTCGAACATGGGGCGGAGCTCGGGTCAGGCCGGGTGGAGTACACTGCGCGCTTCGAGTATGGTCGAAAGTCTACCCTATCTCGCGAGCGCGCTTCTTTACGGCGCACTCGCCTTCTACTTCTGGCGGACCCGCTGGGCGCCCGCCGCCGCGAACAATGCAGCCCCGGGCGACGATGCCAGGTGGATCGAGCATTACCTCGTGCTGCTTCCGCTCGTGGTGCACGCCGCCCTCCTCGGACGCGCCGCGTTCGCGCCCGACGGGCTGCACCTCGGCGTCGGCAACGCCGTCTCGGCCATCCTGTGGCTCACGGTGCTGATCTACTGGCTGGGCAATTTCTTCTATCGCCTCGACGGCCTGCAAGCGCTCGTGCTGCCGGTGGCGGCGGTGGCCGCGCTCCTGCCCGCGGTGTTCCCGTCGGTCAAGCCGCTCCCGAATACCGAGCTCGCGGCGTTCAAGGCGCACCTGCTCGTCGCCATGGCCGCCTACAGTCTCCTCACCATCGCCTCGCTGCACGTGCTGCTCATGACGCTGATCGAGCGCCGGCTGCACGAAGGCGTGCTGCCCCACCGGCTGCGCAACCTGCCGCCGCTTCTCACCATGGAGAAGCTGCTGTTCCAGATCATCTGGGCCGGCTTCATCCTGCTGACGCTCACCATCGCGAGCGGCGTGATCTACTCCGAGGAGCTTTTCGGAAAAGCGGCAAGGTTCAATCACAAGACCGTGTTCGGCGTGCTGTCCTGGATCGTCTTCGCCGCCCTCCTCTCCGGCAGGCATCTCTACGGCTGGCGCGGGCGCGTCGCGGTGCGCTGGACGCTCGCCGGGTTTCTCATGCTCGTGCTCGCGTATATCGGGAGCAAGTTCGTCCTCGAGGTCATTCTCGGCAGAAGCTGAGCGATGGGTCATGGGTCATGCGTCATAGGTCATGCGGGCGAGAAACCGTCAGGGGTCAGGCGTCAGCGGTCAGGCGACTCAAGAACCCGTCGCTGGTCGTGCGTGTCATGCGGGCTCATCACTGCGAAGCTCGTCACTGTGAAACTCGTCACCGCGGAGCTCATCACCGCGAAGCTGAGGTAACACCATGGAGCTAGCCATACTGGCATCCCTGATCCTCCTGAACGGCGCCTTCGCGATGTCGGAAGTGGCGCTGCTGACCGCGCGCAGGCCGCGGCTCGCGACGCTCGCGAAGCAGGGAGACAGCCTCGCCGCCGGGGCCGTGAAGCTCGCCGAGAACCCGACGCGCTTCCTGTCGACCATACAGATCGGCATCACCTCCATCGGGCTCCTGAACGGGATCGTCGGGGAAGCGCTGCTCGCGGAGCCGTTCGGGCGCTGGCTCCAGGGGCTGGGCCTCGACCCGAAGGCGAGCGGCATCGTGTCGACCATCTCGGTGGTGCTCTGCGTGACCTACGTGTCGATCGTCGTCGGTGAGATCGTGCCCAAGCGTCTCGGGCAGTACAAGGCCGAGAGCATCGCGCGGCTGGTCGCGTGGCCCATGCGCTGGCTCGCCACGATCTCCGCGCCGTTCGTGCACCTGCTGTCGGCCTCCACCAACGCCATATTGAAGCCGCTGCTGAAGCTTCTGCGGGTGGAGACGCAGGAGTCCGGGGCGCAACCGCTTTCGGTCGAGGAGATCCGGACCGTCGTCCTCGAGTCCTCCAATTTCATGCCCAAGAAGCACGTCTCCATCCTGATGAACCTGTTCGACCTCGAGGCGATCACGGTGCACGACGTGATGGTGCCGCGCAACCAGATCGAGGGTTTCGATCTCGACGCGCCGCTCGAGCGGATCCGGCAGCAGGTGGCGACCGCCCATCACCGGCGGGTGCTGGTCTACCGGGGAAGCCTCGAAGAGGTGGTCGGCACGTTGCGCGTGCGCGACATCCTGAACCTGGTGCAGAACGAGGAACTCACCCGTGAGCGGCTCACGGAGCTCGTCCGCACGCCGGAGTTCGTTCCCGGCTCCACGCCGCTCTTTTCACAGCTGCAGGGCTTCCAGGAACAGCAGGACCGCGTGAGTCTCGTCGTGGACGAATACGGGGAGCTGATGGGACTGGTGACGCTCGAGGACATCCTCGAGGAGATCATCGGAGAATTCGCCACCCACTCCCCGCTGAAGGCCGGGGGCTACGTCACGCAGCCCGACGGCAGCTACCTCGTGGAGGGCGGGACGCTGCTGCGCGAGCTGAACCGCAAGCTGGGCTACAACTTCCCCCTCGACGGCCCGAAAACCCTGAACGGTCTCATCCTGGAATACCTGCAGGACATCCCGGAGCCCAACACGAGCGTGCAGATCGCCGACGGCCGGATGGACATCGTGCAAACGCACGACCGCGTGGTGAAGGCGGTGCGCCTCTATCCGCCCCGGATCGTCACGCCGGAGTGAGGATTCCTCCCCTTTACAAAGGCCCGGGCTAGGCGCATCATTCCGTCTCAACAAGTACGCCTAACCTATTGGTTCAGTACGGCATTTTGGTAGGGCATTCTCACCTCACCGATGGCAACCTGTCCCAAGGGCAGAGTTGACCGGTCGGACAAGGCATTCGGGGGATAGCGATGGCAACAGCTGCTGCGGCAGTAAAGAAACCGGACGTCAAGGAATTCCGATTCACGTGGATCGGAACGGACAGGTCGAACAAGACCGTCCGCGGAGAGATGAGCGCGACCGGCGAAGCGCAGGTCAACGCGACCCTGCGCCGCCAGGGCATCAAGGTCGTCGAGGTCAAGAAGCAGCGGATGGGCCGCGGCAGCTCCATCACCGAGAAGGACATCACGCTCTTCACGCGGCAGCTCGCGACGATGATGAAGGCGGGGGTGCCCCTCCTGCAGGCGTTCGACATCGTGGGCAAGGGCCACAGCAACGCATCCGTGGCGAAGCTCCTGCTCGACATCAAGACCGAAGTGGAAACCGGGTCGAGCCTGAAGCAGGCCTTCGAGAAGCATCCGCTCTACTTCGACGCTCTCTTCTGCAACCTGATCGGCGCGGGCGAGCAGGCCGGGATACTGGACAGCCTGCTCGACCGCCTGGCGACGTACAAGGAAAAAACCCTCGCCATCAAGAGCAAGATCAAGTCCGCGCTGTTCTACCCGATCGCGATTCTTGTCGTCGCGTTCGTGATCACCGCCGTCATCATGATCTTCGTGATCCCGGCGTTCAAGCAGGTGTTCTCGAGCTTCGGCGCCGACCTGCCGGGCCCGACGCTCGTCGTCATGGCGATCTCGGACTTCTTCGTGGAGTACTGGTACGCGATCTTCGGCAGCATCTTCGGCGCGGTCTACGGCTTCATGTACATGTGGAAGCGCTCCGTGAAGGTGCAGATCTTCATGGACAAGCTCATGCTGCGCCTGCCGGTTTTCGGGCATCTGGTGCGCATATCCTCGATCGCCCGCTGGACGCGCACGCTTTCGACCATGTTCGCCGCCGGCGTGCCGCTCGTAGAGGCGCTGGAATCCGTCGCCGGCGCCGCGGGGAACTACGAGTACTACGTCGCCACCAAGAAGATCCAGAGCGAGGTCGCCACGGGCTCGAGCCTGATGTCCTCAATGCAGGGCACCGAGGTCTTCCCGAACATGGTGCTGCAGATGGTGTCCATCGGCGAGGAGTCCGGCTCTCTCGACGCGATGCTGGGCAAGGTGGCCGACTTCTACGAAGCCGAGGTGGACGACGCGGTGGCGGCGCTCTCGAGCCTGATGGAGCCCATGATCATGGTCGTGCTGGGCACGCTGATCGGCGGCCTGGTGATCGCCATGTATCTCCCGATCTTCAAGATGGGCCAGGCGGTCTGAAAAAGCCGTCAGGGGTCACGGGTCAGGGGTCAGGGGTGGCGACGTGTAAGCCACCCCGCATCCGGATTTGCGATCTCCGCCTGACGCCTGGCGCCTGACGCGGAGATGACGGTTCTCGAGGTCTTCAAGGCCGCACCCTGGCTGTTCGTCGCAGGCGCCGTAGTCATCGGGCTCGTAGTCGGCAGTTTCCTCAACGTCGTCATCCATCGGCTGCCCCGCATGCTGGAGCGGCAATGGCGCACCGATTGCGCGGAGCTGACGGGCGCGCTTCCGCCCGCCGCCGAAAAATTCAACCTCGCCGTCCCGCGCTCGGCCTGCCCGGCCTGCGGACATCGCATCACGGCGCTGGAGAACATCCCGGTCGTGAGCTACCTGGTGCTGGGCGGCAAGTGCTCGGGATGCAAGGCCCCGATCTCGCCCCGCTACCCGTTCGTAGAGGCGCTGTCCGGGGCCCTCGCCGGGTACGCGGTCTGGCGCTTCGGAGTAACGTGGGCCGCGCTCTCCGCGCTCGTCTTCGTGTGGCTCATGGTCGCGCTCGCGTTCATCGACCAGGAAACGGGCTACCTCCCGGACGACCTCACGCAGCCGCTGCTCTGGCTCGGCATCCTCGCCAGCATGGGGCAGATGCTCGGCGTCGATCTCTCCTCGTCGGTAGTGGGTGCGGTCGCGGGCTATGGCTTCCTGTGGATCATCGCCAAGGGCTGGGGGCTGCTCCGCAACCTCGAGGCCATGGGACACGGCGATTTCAAGCTGCTCGCGGCGATCGGCGCATGGCTGGGCTGGCAGTCCCTGCCCGGCGTCGTGCTGATCTCGTCCTTCGTCGGCTCGGTCGCCGGCGTCGCCATCATGGTCGCCACCGGCCAGGGCATGCAGGCCAAGCTGCGCTTCGGGCCGTACCTCGCCGTGGCGGGCGTGGTGCTGTTGTTCTGGGGCAAGGAGATCAACTCGGCGCTGCACTTCGAGGCGCTGGCGTTCGAGTTGAAGATGATGTTCCGGGACTTGTTCTGACAGCGCGTCGAGGCGCGGAGCAGGGGCCCCGGTTTCCGGGGATGCGACGGCCGGTGACGCGCAGAGGCCGACACCTATGAAATTGGAATTTACGATGATCTGTCGGAGGCCGAGCTTCGCGGTGACGAGCTGCGCGGTGGCACGCCTGACCCCTGACGCCTGACCCCTGACGGTTTTTCGCACGCATGACCCATGACGAACTCTGAATCCTCATGTTCGTAGTCGGCCTCACCGGCGGCGTGGGCTCCGGCAAATCGACCGCCACCGACATGTTCGCGGAGCTGGGAGCAGGCATCGTCGATACGGACGGAATCTCGCGCGAGTTGACCGCGCCCGGCGGTGCGGCCATCCCCGCCGTGCGCGAGGCGTTCGGAGCGGACTACATCGCCGCGAACGGCGCCCTCGACCGGGCGAAGATGCGCGCTCTCGTTTTCGGCGATCCCGCCGCCAGGAGAAAACTGGAGGAGATCCTGCATCCCGTGATCCGCGCCGAATCCCGCACGCGCATCGCCGGTTCCGATCGGCCGTACGTCATCGTCGTCGTACCCCTTCTCCTGGAGACCGGCGCCTATGCCGAGCTCACCGACCGGGTACTGGTCGTGGACTGCGCCGAGGAGGAGCAGCTGCGGCGGGTCGCGCAGCGCAGCGGCGTCACCGCGGACGCCGCGCGCGCGATCATGGCGGCGCAGTTGCCGCGCGCGGAGCGGCTCGCGCGCGCCGATGACGTGCTGTCGAACGCCGGCAGCGTGGAGGACCTGCGCCGGCAGGTCTCGGTGCTTCATGCGAAGTACCTCAACCTGGCACGCGAGCGTAGTTCATAGGGCGGTAGCGAGCGAGCGCGCTCGATACCGCCCCCGATAAGGCTTTATTTTTGGTGCGTTTTGTTGAATACTTAGCGGCGATTGCGAGCCGCTCGCAATTGGCGACGTGACGACGTGATCAGCTACGAATATCCCTTGAGCGAGCGCGTGCGCACGCTCCTGCGGCTCGAAGATCTCTTCGAGCGCGTGGACTATTTCCTCCACAAGAACGATCCGCAGGAGCACCACATCGCGCTCCTGTCGATCTTCGAGATTCTCGAGGTCTCCGGCCGCGCCGACCTGAAATCGGATCTCCTGCAGGAGCTGGAGCGCCAGAAACAGGCCCTCGAGGCCTTGCGCGAGAGTCCCGAGGTGTCGGAGGAAGCGCTCGACAACGTGCTGTGGCAGATCGACCAGGCCTCGTCGCGGTTGTTTCAGGCCTCGGGCAAGGTCGGCCAGGAGCTGCGCGAGAACGAGTGGCTGATGAGCATACGCCAGCGCACCAACATTCCCGGCGGCGCGTGTGAGTTCGACCTGCCTTCGTACCACTACTGGCTGCAGCAGGCGCCGGAGCTGCACCGCCAGGACCTGCAGGCGTGGCTCGCGCCGTTCCTGCCGATCCGGGACGGCATCGCGATCGTGCTGCGGCTCTTACGCGAGTCCGGCAAGACGTCCGCGCAGGTGGCCTACCAGGGCGTCTACCAGCAGATGATGGCCGGGCGCATGGCGCAGATGCTGCGCATACGCCTGAATCGCCAGTACCAATGCGTGCCCGAGATCAGCGCGAACAAGCATGCGCTCAACATCCGCTTCACGACCCAGGAAGGCATGCACCGGCCCAAGGCATCGGACACGGACGTGGAGTTCGAGCTGACGTTCTGCAACCTCTAGGGGTGTCCCGGGGTGTCGAGCAACGTCCAGTCTTTCTAGATAAGTCCCTGTCCTGTAAATACGTTTTGTCTTATACTGCCCCGTATCAGCGACCGGCATCAGTTCGGTCGTGAGTAGCTAGATGAGTAGCTAGAGGGTGGGTGAGTAGCTAGAGCGGATCTAGCTACTCACCGAACCAGAAAGGGCAGCGATGGCGACGATACGCGACTTACAGGTCCGCAACTGGGTGAACGCGGGTAAGCCGTTGGCAATATCGGACGGTGACGGACTGACATTCACGCTGTCATCCGGTGGCACCGCAAGTTGGGTGCTCCGTTACCGTTTTGGCGGCAAACAACGCGAGCTCACGCTTGGGCGATATCCCGACATGACGTTGGCGGCGGCCCGCAAGCTCGCTGCGGAGAGGCGAGTGGAAGTGCAGCAGGGAATAGACGTCGCGAGGAAGAAGCAGCTCGCCAAGCTCGAGACAGCGCGCGAGTGGACGTTCAAGCGCTTGGCCGATGACTACCTGGAAAGAGCAGGCGAACATCTCGCCGCGCTAACGATCGCGGGACGCCGGCAGCAGTTGCGCGATTACGTCCACGGACGTATAGGCCATCTCTCTGCGCGCGAGGTGTCTCCCGGTGAGATCGTGGAGATCGTCGAGCGAAGCGGTGAAAAATCCCTGCACGTTGCTCGCCTGGTCCTGATCGCGCTGCGCGAAGTCTTCGCTCACGGCGTGGCGCGCCACGTACTGGAAGCCGATCCGTGCGCTCATATCAAGGCGAAAGCCATCATCGGTGCGCCGCCCAGTCGGAGGGCTCGGATCATGCTTACCGATGCGGAACTGGTTGCCATGCTTGCTGCGCTACCGGCGATCGGCAGGCAAAACGAGCTAACCGCAAAGATCCTCCTGGCAACCTGCACGCGTATCGGTGAGCTGACGCGCGCCGAATGGATACACGTGAACTTCGAGCGTCGTGAATGGACAATTCCTCCGGAGCATGCCAAGAACAAGAGAAATTTCGTCATTCCACTCACGGAAGAAGTCGCAGGGTGGTTCGTCGAATTGCGGCGCCTCGCCTTCGACTCCGGATTCGTACTACCGCTCCGGCAACGCCATCGTGGGCGGTCAGGAGATGCGCCGATGGAAGCTACGAGCGTGAACGCTGCCTTCAACCGCCTGCACGATAAACTAGGCGACCGTAGCCGCCGCTTTACCCCCCATGACCTTCGCTCCACGGCGCGCAGCCATCTTGGCGCGCTCGGAGTGGATGTTCTCATCGCGGAGCGTTGCCTGAACCATTCGCTGGGCGGCCTGGTGGCGGTGTACGACAAGCATGACTACCTTCCCGAACGGCGTCGAGCTCTCGACCTGTGGAGCAACAAGATAGCCGCCCTTGAGAAGGGCGAGATCTTCAACGTCGTCCCGTTCAGGCGAGCGGCCAACGAGTGAAGCTACTATCTTCTCGAGGGTGACAAGCGAAAGCAGCGACCCGATAACAAGCAAGCAAAAGCGTGTGTCTCAGTGCAACGCCGTCCGAAAGGCGATCACGAAAGGCCGCCTGAGTCCCAGCGGTGCAAAAGTCCAACGGCATGCGTGGCGCTTCAGGACCTGGCAAGTAACACGTCAATGACCACAAGCTACCTCATCGCGTCGAACGTCCGCTTTCCCAGAAAGTGAACGGCAACAATCGGGAAACCGCGAACTGCAGGTACCGACCCACACCTGCCGGTCGATCATCTCTGAAGCGGACGCTCAACGTCCGGCTTCAGGCGCGCGCCGCCTGCGGCGCGTCGCTCCGCACGCCGTTGTTCGGTGGCACATGCGTCCGAAGAGCGCCGTCAGGTGTGGCTGGTCTCAGCCACAAGCGGAAGATGTGAGCGTGCAAGATTTGCCATTCATTTCACTGGCGTGCACTGCAGATCAGCACCGATCGTCAATGGACCACTGTAGCTCTTCTTGAGATCTGCCAATGCGGCATCGAGATCGAAGATGCCGATATGGCTGACGATAAGCCGTCCAACCTTCGCCTCTTGCGCGACGCGGCCGACAACATCCGGTCCCGCATGCAGCGGGTTGTTCCTGACGCCTGCCCCATGAGCCAGATGCATGATCAGAATGTTCGCTCCTTTTGCGAAATCGACGAACTTCGGGTCGGTTCCCGTCTGATCTGAGCTGAAGACGATCGACATATTCCGGACCTTCACGCGGTAGGCAAGGGTCGGCATATTGCCGTGCGGGATTCCGAGCGCCGTCACAGTAAGTCCGTCACGGTCAAAGACCGTGGATGGTTCTGCCTTCGTCACGTCGATGACGCCGACATCGAGAGGGACACTGCCCCCTGCAGAGGGCGGCCCGCTTCGCATGTCGCGCCGCATGCCTCCGAGTGTGGCGCCGAGCACCGGGAACGCGCCATTCTTCTCGTCGAACAGACGCGCGAGGAACGTCGCGAAATCGGGGGCGGCGTCGTTTCCGGATGGGCCGACTATGCGCAATGGTTCCTTTCTGATTTCATGACTCAACCAGAGAAACGCAGGCAGATCAGAGATGTGGTCGGGGTGAAGATGACTCACTGCGAGCAACGACAAGTCGCTTACCTTCGCTTGAGCCTGCCCAAAGCGGCCCAAGGCGCCGCCACCCATGTCGACGAGGACTCTGGCCTGATCGCCGACCCAAAGCAGATAACTCGTTGAAGAGCGGAAGGGATTAATTCGCGGTCCACCAGAACCCAAAATTTGCACAGCAACTGAACCCGGTTCGCAGTTCTGTGCAGAAACGGCGGCTGGAATCAAGATGGCGGCGAGCAGGCCAATAACAATTGATCGACGCATAGGACACCTCTATTGACTTTGGAAGTCCCGCAGCTGGCGCAAGTATATCTGCAGCACGTTAGATGCCAACGCGCGATGTCTCAAGTGCGTCGAAAGCAGCCACCCTAATGTTGTCATCGTGCCACCGAACATCGGAGTTCAGCGGCCGCCGAAGGCGGTCCGCTGCAACGACTGGTTGGGCACGCATTGTCCACGAGCAGTCCTGAGCGACCCTCCGTCAGCCAAGACCGCTACAGTTTTTCCCGAAGAAACGCGATGGCACGCTGACGCGCCTCGATTTGCGATTCGGGCAGCAGGCTGCTGGGCTCGTGACCGACCCCCTCTAAATACACCACGGCGATTGACTTGCCGAGGGCACGAGCCGCCCGTTCATACTCCCGCGACTGCTCCACGGGAATCGCCTTATCCGCAGGTCCATGCAAGATCAGGAGCTGCGCATCCAACCGGGCCACGACGTCCTGCGAACTGGCCGGGGCGGGCGTGATGGCTGGGCGGTGCGCCGGCGCGTCAGCCACCACTGCCTGCACGCCAGCCCCGGTGGACGCAGCCCACAAGGCTGCATACCCGCCGCAAGAGATCCCGTACAACCCAACACGGTCAGCCTTTGCATTAGGCAGGGTCTTGGCTATCGCAATGAGTTCCTTTCCCGAATTGGCGGCCGGATCGGCGACCCACTCAGCCTGCGGGATCGCTTCCGAGCAGGCGGCATTCCCCGGTGTCGGTCGGTTACCGGCGTGCCAGCACCCGATTACGACAAGAAAGCCAGCGCGGGCCAGGTCCTCAGCAAGCGATAGATGGCTGTTGGTTAGGCCGGCTGCGCTATGCAACACCACAACCACGGGGAACGGCCCAGTACCCTGAGGTCGCAAGATGGCTGTGAGGAATTTGCGGCCGTTCGACCCATCTACTTTGTACCATTGGGCGCCCGGAGCATCGATATCGGGCGGTGCACTGGCCGGCGCCATTCGAGGTGAACCGATTGTCGTCGTCACACTCTTCGCAGCCCGAGCTACTACCGCACCGACCCCGACAATGATGTCCACCCGTAGACCGACCATTTCGGCTGCCAAGGCGGGAAGCTGGTCGATCCGCCCTCCCGCCCAGCGCGTTTCGATGATGACGTCACGGCCCTCGACATAGCCATGCGAGGCGAGGCTCTGACGGAATGTCTGCAACAAGGTGCATGACCTGTCACCGCTGGGGGTTGTTGTGACGCCTAACATCGTGTTTATTCGTTTGCCGAGCTGAAGATGCCTGGACCCGGTGTCAGAACATTCTTCGGATCGTATTTTCCCTTGGCAGTAGACAACATCTTCCACGCGTCCGCACCAAAGTGCTCTATCCAGTCTAACTGTGTCATGGGCATTGCGGTAACGGGATATTGTTTTCCTCCTGCCGCGGGTGCCGACTCCACTACGTCGTCAAGGTGGAAGCGCCCGGTGCGCCCATGCCGGCTTTCGGCGGTTTCCAGAAAACATTCTCCAGCGGCTTGACAGAA
>DASRJL010000195.1:0-13988 GCA_035649495.1 Burkholderiales bacterium
GCATGCGGCCGCGCGAGACCGTGGCTGGCTAGGAAGCCAGGAATCACGGCGCAAGTTCGAATCCCGCCGGGCGCGCCCGGTGGGATGCATCTGGGCACTGGTGCGAGGCGGTCTCTTTAACGTAGCGCTCCATGGAACCGAGGAAAATCAGCCCCCCGGTTTGATGCCGGCGAGTGCGACCACTTTCTGCCACTTCGCAACGTCGCGCTCGAGGACCTTTCGGACGCGCTCCGGCGAGCCCCCGACGGTCTCCATGCCATTGGCCACCAAGCGCTCCTTCACGTCTGGTAATTGCACGATGCGCTCGATCTCACTGCTCCAGCGAGCGACGATGCCCTTGGGCAGCGTCTTCGGTCCCAGGACAGCGGCCCAGGTCACCGCTTCATAACCCGGGAGGGAGTCGGCCACGGTCGGGATATCGGGCAGGACGTTCGAGCGCCTGGCGGTAGTCACCGCGATGGCGCGTAAGCGGTTCGATTTAACGTGCGGAACCATCACCGACATGTTGCCGAACATGAGGTGAATCTGCCCGCCGAGCAGTTCGCTCAGTGCAGGACCAGTGCCCTTGTACGGAACGTGCGTCATTCTGGTGCCAGCCATCTGGTTGAATAGTTCGGGCGCGAGGTGAGTATCACCGCCAGTGCCGCCTGAGCCGTAGTTCAGTTTGCCGGAATTCGCTTTGTCATACGCAATCAGTTCCTTGATGCTCTTGATGGGAACCGACGGTTGAAGCACCACCAGGTTGCCCGCCTCACCGATCAGCGCGATCGGCGCCACGTCATTCACCGGGTCGTACGACAGCCGGTAGAGCGCCGCGTTTGCCGTGTAAGCGGCCGACACGATGATCATGGTGTAGCCGTCGGGGTCCGCCCTCACTGCAGTTTCGGTACCTATGGTGCCGCCCCCGCCGGCGCGGTTATCCACCACGACCGTTTTCCTGAAGGTCTCGGTGAGTTTTTGCGCGAGCATGCGCGCGACAACGTCGGAGGGCCCGCCGGGCGGGAACGGCACGATCAGCCGAATCGGCTTTGTCGGGTAGTTCTGCTGGGCATCTACGCCGCCCGCAGCGAGCAGCAGTGCCAGAATTGGAGTCGTCAGCCAGATTCGCATTGCGTTCTCCTTTGAAGCTCCGGGTGGTTCCAAGCCACGCACTGTGCGCACCGGGACGATAGTATCACTCAGCTATAATGAGAAGCTCGAAATCACGATAGACCTATAGATAAAAGTTATGACGCTACCCACTCGAGAATGGGCAAATCGCATCGGCCGGCGCCTGAAGTTGCGTGATCTGCATATCTTGTCCGCCGTTGTCCACTTCGGGAGCATGGCAAAGGCGGCGGCGCATCTCGCTATGTCTCAACCCGCCGTGTCTGTGGCGGTCGCTAATCTGGAGGACGCCGTTCAAGTCCGTCTCCTCGATCGCGGCTCGCGGGGCATCGAGCCCACGATCTATGCGCACACGCTGCTAAAGCGCGGCCATGTGGTGTTCGATGAACTGTGGCAGGGAATGAGAGACATCGAGTTCCTGGCGAACCCCACGGTGGGGGAAGTTCGGGTCGCATCTTCGGAGTTGTTCGCCGCCGGGTTGTTGCCGGCGGCCATCGCCAGACTATCGCGTCGGTATCCCAGGATCTGTGTGCGTGTGGTACAGGCCAACACGGCATCGCTGGAATTTCGAGAACTGCGAGAGCGCAATGTCGACCTTGTGCTGGCAAGAATGCACGAACCTCTCAGGGAAGAAGGCTTTGATATCGAAATTCTCTTCCACGATCGGCATTTCGTGGTTGTGGGGACGCGGAGCCGCTGGGCACGCCGACGTAAGGTAGCCCTCTCGGAATTGGTGGATGAGCCCTGGATCTTCCCTTCAACTCAGGTAGTCCGGGATCTGCTTATCGAGGCATTCAATGCGCACGGATTGGAGGTTCCCAAGGAAAGGGTGAGCGCTGGTTCTATCCTGCTGCGCAACCATCTCCTCGCAACCGGACGCTTCCTTGATGTGCTTCCCGATTCCGTGCTGCGATACAACGCAAAGCAGTGGTCGCTCAAAGCGTTGCCGGTCGATTTGGGCGTCAAACCGCGGTCAATTGCGATCATCACGCTGAAGAATCGAAGCGTCAGTCCGGTAGTTCAGCTCTTCGTCGAGCATTTGCGGTTGGTTGCGAAGTCGATGTTTGCGACATCGGTAGTGTCCGGAACAATCGCCGTAAAATAAAATGGGGCTGCATAAGGCCACCCCTAGAAGGTCTGGCGCGCCACTCATTGGCGAAGCTGGGCACTTCGCCCAGCTTTCTTTTTTCCATAAAGCCGATGGCGTCCGCCAGCCGCCGATGGCTGCCGCGGACGACCAGCTCGTTCCCGTCGAGCTTGATCTCGTCCACCAGCAGACGCAGGCAGGCTTTCCCCAAGCCTGACGCCGGGTCGGTGAAGCGGTTCTTGAGGCCTGCGCAGAACTTCATGAAACAAAGGAATCCAGAATGCCCATACAACTCAATGAAGAAAACGGCGGGAAGATTATCGTTGTTCGCGTCAGCGGGAAACTGGTAAAGGCGGATTACGAGCGATGGGTGCCCGAGTTCGAGCGCCTCGCCGGGAAGCACGAAAAGATCCGCTTGCTGTTTGATATGGTCGACTTCCACGGCTGGGATGCCGGCGCGGCGTGGGAGGACTTCAAGTTGGACGTCAAACACTTCGACGATTTCGAGCGGATTGCGATGGTCGGGGACGAGGAATGGCAGCAGGTCATGGCGACGGTCTTCAAGCCGTTCACGAAAGCGGTGGTCCGCTATTTCGATCGCGCCAACGCCGCCGAGGCGCGGAACTGGCTGGTCCTCAAGTGACGGCTGGCGCAGGGACCACTGACGACAGTCGGTCGTGCTTCGTGCTTTGCAGCCCGGTCCGCCCTTCAGCGGCTACGATTTGGAGACACCTGATCGATTTCCGGTTGTGCATGCCGGAAATCGCAGCCTCGACTTCGGCGCTCGCGGCCCCCTTGCAGCGGACCGAGTACGGCGCTGTGGGGTTCCGGAATACGAGCCGAGCGCCTCGGACTCCGGTTGACTGATCACCGCTTGTCCAGCGCGACCTGGCTGGCCGTCGATTTCAGTATTTCAATCAGCCGCGCTGCAGCGGGAGGCAGGTAGCCGCCGCGACGATAGAACACGCCGTTGCGCCGTTTCCACTTGAGCTCCGTCACCGGCAAGCGCAGAAGCGGGAAACGCTGTGCCGTCTTTCGCATCATCAGGGACGAGGTCAATCCGAGCAGCGAGGTGGAGGCCACAGCATGATATCGCTGGAGACGTGAGGAAGTTTCGATCGCGACCCGGGGCGGCGGCAGACCTTGCTGCTCAAATGCTGCAAGCACCGCCTTCCACCACGCAGCGCTGCCGTCCAGGTTGGTGACCCATCTTTCCTGTACGAGATCGCGGAGCGTCAGCCGCTTGCGACGGGCCAAACGGTGCTTGGTAGACGCACACACGACGAACTCGTCATCGAGTAAATGCTCGTGGCCCAGATCATCCGGTATCGCGGGGGGAATCATGGTCACCGCGAGATCGAACTCGCCGTTACTCAGCGCCGGCAACAAAGTCCCGGGCTCCAGCACCGCGATTCGCAGTGTGACTTCGGGCGCTGCCTCAAGAAGAGCACTTTGGGCTGCGCCGACGATCTCTTCGTCAAGTCCCGGGATGACGCAGATGCGTACGTGGCCTGCAAGCCCTTGACCCAGCGCGCTCACCTCGCGCTTCAGATCATCTCGGGCGAGCCGCAGCCGCTGCACGTGCGATAACAAGGCGGTGCCGACGACTGTCAGCTCCACTCCTCTAGGCGTCCGTTTCACGAGCTTTGCCTTAGCTGAGTCCTCCAGCCGGCGCAGGCTCATGCTCAATGCGGGCTGACCTAACCCCAACGCTTCTGCCGCGCGCCCGAGATGCCCATGTTCCGCAATCACCGCGAAATATTCGATGTCACGCAGATCCATTCGATCAACCATATTGATGGGAGCATAATTCTCGGACAATTGTGTGCATCTAGCAAGACTGTCAGCATCGCGATGCATGGCAAACCAGAGAGCGGCCAGGACAGGATGAATCGCGCGATCGAGACCGGGGTCCTGATCGTCGGCGCGGGGCCGGTCGGCCTGACGCTCGCCATGGACCTCGCTTGGCGTGGCGTGGAGGTCACCCTGGTCGAGCTTCGTCACGCCGGCGAGCCCCCGAGCGTCAAGTCCAATCATGTCTCGGCTCGCTCCATGGAAATCTTCCGCCGCCTCGGCGTTGCGAGGAAGGTGCGCGATGCCGGGCTTCCAGCGGACTATCCGAACGACGTGGTCTCCTGTACCACGGTGACCGGAATCGAGCTTTCACGCGTCACTATCCCGTCGCGAGCCGAGCGATACACCGCAGCCGAGGGGCCGGACACCCAGTGGCCAACGCCGGAACCGTCGCACCGGATCAATCAGATCTATCTCGAGCCGGTGCTGTTCGCGCACGCTGCATCCCAACCGTGCATCCGCATTCTCAACCGCACCGCAGTCGAGACTTTCACCCAGGACGAGCGCGGCGTCACCGCCGTTGCCTGCGATCTCGACAGCGGCCAGCGGATATCGATCGCCTGCTCCTATCTTGTGGGCTGCGACGGTGGCAAGTCGATCATCCGCAAGGCGATTGGCGCCAGGTTCACTGGCACGCCGGAAGTCCAGCGTGTGCAATCGACCTACATCCGTGCGCCTGAACTCATGAGTTTGCTTCCCGGAAAACGCGCTTGTACGTACCGCTCGCTCAATCCGCGCCGCTGCGCAAACACAATCGCCATCGACGGGCGCGAGACCTGGCTCATCCACAATCTCCTTTACGGCGGCGAACCCGAGTTCGATTCGATCGATCGCGACTGGGCGATCCGCGCGATTCTTGGCGTCGGACCGGACTTCCGCTACGAGGTGATCTCAAAGGAGGACTGGACCGGTCGTCGTCTCGTCGCCGACCGCTTTCGGGACCGGCGCGTCTTCATCTGCGGAGATGCGGCGCACCTGTGGACCCCCCAGGCCGGCTACGGCATGAACGCGGGAATAGCCGATGCTGCGAATCTATCCTGGCTGCTCGCAGCTACGCTCAAGCGCTGGGCGTCGCCCGCGATTCTCGACGCTTACGAGGCGGAGCGCCAGCCAATCACCGAGCAGGTGTCGCGCTTCGTCATGGACATGGCATTGACGATGATCAATCAGCGGCGTGCGATACCCACCGAGATCGAATGGCCCGGGAGCGTCGGTGAAGCCATGCGCGCCCGCATCAGCAAGGAGGCTTACGACCTCGATGTCCAACTAGCTTGCTGCGGCGGCCTCAATTTCGGCTACTTCTATGAGGACTCGCCGATCATCGCCTACGACGGCGAGCCGCAGCCCGTCTACACGATGGCCGATTTCACGCCGTCGTCGGTTCCCGGCTGTCGTGCACCCCATCTGTGGCTCGGTGATCACCGCTCGCTCTACGACGCGCTCGGTTCGGGCTACACCCTCATCCGCATCGATCCGACCGTGAACGTCTCGGCGGCGGTAGAGGCAGCCGCACGACGCAGCGTGCCGCTCGCCGTCCTGGACGTGGACGTGCCCGAAGCGCGGGACCTCTATGCGCGCAATCTCGTTCTCGTGCGTCCCGACCAGCACGTGGCGTGGCGCGGCGATATGGTACCGCCTGCTCCTCTGGATCTGATCGATCTCGTGCGCGGCGCCCGCATCATGCCGGCTCGCAAGGCGGGTGATTGCTCCGTCTCTAAGGTTGTTTCCGCGGCGAAAACGTTTTGAAATTTCCTATAGACGAGCGACATGGGAAGGAAAGAATGACACAGATATCGGGTCTCTTATGTGGTCTCTTGGCGCTGCTGATTGTGGAGAGTCCGGCTGCGCAAACGACTTACCCCGAAAAGCAGATCCGCGTGGTCGTTGGTTTCCCGCCCGGCGGTCAGCCGGACACCGTCGCGCGCCTGCTCGGCCAAAAACTCTCCGAAGCGTGGGGAAAGCCGGTGTTGATCGACAACGCTACTGGCGCCGCCGGCAATATCGGAGCGGACCGCGTCGCGAAAGCAGCGCCGGATGGCTATACGCTGGGAGTCCTGGCCGGGGGGCAGCTCGTCATCAATCCCAGCCTGTACAAGCTGGCGTATGACCCGGTGAAAGATTTCGCACCGGTGTCGCAGATTACTGTGCAGCCATCCATACTGGTCGTGCACAACGCCATGCCCGCGAAGAGCGTCAAGGAGTTGGTTGCCTTGGCCAAAGCGCAGCCCGGCGGGCTCACGTTCGCCTCCAGCGGCAGCGGTAGTGGCCAACACATAGCCGCTGAGTTGTTCAAGTCCGTAGCAGGGCTCGACATCCGGCACATCCCCTACAAAGGCGTGGTCTTGGCTATCCCAGACCTGCTGGGCGGGCGCGTCACGATGATGTTCAGCCCCATAGTGGTCGTGTTGCCCGTGGTGCGCGAAGGGAAGCTGCGCGCGCTCGCGGTGACCTCGTTGAGGCGCTCCTCGGCGGTCCCGGATTTGCCGACCATCGTCGAATCGGGCTTTCCGGGCTTTGAGTATACGGGGTGGTTCGGGTTGCTCGCGCCGGCAAGGACACCTGCGACGATCGTTGGCAAGCTGCATGTCGAAACCGTCAAGGCGCTCACGCTACCCGACCTGCGCGCGAAACTCGCCGATCTTGGTATGGAAGGAATCGGCAACTCGCCCGACGAGTTCGCTGCGTTCATCAAATCCGAGATCCCGAGATGGGCGAAGGTGATCAAGGACTCGAGGATAAAGCCGGATTAGTGCTCTCCTCGGTACGTGATCGTGCCTTGCGCCCGGTGCACAATGCTTTCCAGTCTCTAGTCCCCAGTCTCTGGTCCCTAGTTCGGCTGCAGGTCGATCGCTTTCACGACCTTCGCCCAGCGCGCGACTTCGCCGGCATACATCTTCGCGAACTCGTCGGGCGTGTTGCCGACCGCGTCGAGTCCCTGACCGAGCAGGAGCTTGCGCGTGTCCGGTTCGAGGAGAGAGCGGGCGATCGCCTCCTGCAGCTTGAGCGCGATGGCCTTGTCGGTGCCGGCGGGCGCGAACAAGGCGTACCAGTTGTCCACGCCGAAACCCGGCACGCCGGACTCCGCGACCGTTGGATATTCCGGCAAGGCGGGCGTGCGCTTCGCTCCGACAACGGCGAGGGCGCGCAGCTTGCCGCTCGTGAACATCGGCCGCGTCGAGATGACGCTCGCCACCGTGACCGCGATCCGTCCGGCCACGACGTCGGTAATGCTGGGCGCCGTACCCTTGTAGGGAACGTGCGTCATCTTGAGCCCGGTCATCTGGCAGAACATGGCCATGGTGAGGTGTTGCGCCGATCCCTGGCCGGATGACGAGTAGAACAGCTCGTTCGGGCGCGCCTTCGCAAAGGTGATCAATTCCTTGACGTTCTTCGCCGGCACCGACGGGTGCACGACCATGACGCCGGGCGAAATGACGGCGAGCGTGACGGGCAGGAGATCCTTCGTCGGGTCGTAGGAGAGCTTCATGATGCCCGGTATGACGCTGAGTCCCGCCGAGGTCATGAGGAGGGTGTAGCCATCGGGTGGCGCCTTGGCGACGATCTCCGCCGCGATTGCCCCGCCCGCGCCGGGACGGTTGTCCGCGATTACAGACTGCCCCCAAGCCTGCGAGAGCTTCTGCGCGATGAAGCGGCCGGTCGTGTCTACGCCGCCGCCGGGAGCGAGCGCGATCACCATCCGTATGGTCTTGGTGGGGTAGGCGGGCGCTTGCGCGTACGTTGCGCCGGCGGCGCAGGCGAGCAGTGCGCCGCAGACCCTGATAGCAAGTTTCTCCATGGTTTCCTCGATATATTGTTGTCGAGCGGCGCGAGTGCCACGGCCCGAGTATAGCGCGGGTGTCAGCGGCACACCGACAGACGGGCGAGACCGAAGCGGCCGATCATGGACCTCGAAGGCGTCCCATAACCATGTCCGCGTCACTCATCATTCGCTCTCTGGTTGCCGGCGCGATCGTCGTGATTCCGATTGCGGTGGGGCCGGGATCCGATGATGCGAAGCCGGGGTCTGCCGCATGGTCCCGCGGTAGCGAGGTGGTCGAGTCGGGCGGGGTTGCAACGGCACCGGGCCTGATCGCGGAACGCGTCGCCTCTTCCGGCGACAACGGGGGACTGCCGTTCGTGGTGGTCGACAAGGCCTACGAGCAACTCTACGTGTTCGACAGCCGGGGCGAACTGCAGGCGCTCCGCCCGGTGACGGGGGACGAAAGCGTCGAAACACTTCTCGCCGAAAACCGCATGGTCGTCTACGTCCTGCCGGAAACACCTCCCGCCGCCAACGTCTCCCCCGGCTACATCCGCTACGCCGCCAGGCAGCAGTAGAGTCCGGATCGTGCAAGGATCGTCGCGCCGGATGCGCGCGGCACTTGCGCGAATGCGGGTGCGAGTGCAGGATTCCCCAGGAGCTTTCGTGAAGAACCCGTATCAGGAATGAAGGATACGGGCCCTGATGTAGGGGAGCATGAGGGGACGATCCCCTCATTCACGTACATGGAGACACCAGCGATATGTCCTACGACCTCGTAGTCAAGAACGGCACGGTGATCGACGGTTCCGGCATGCCCCGGTTCCGGGCGGACGTCGGCGTGCGCGGCGGCAGGATTGCGACGATAGGCCGCATCCGCGAAAGCGCGCGCGAGACGATAGATGCCGAGGGCCAGATCGTCTCCCCCGGGTTCGTGGACGGTCATACCCACATGGACGCGCAGGTGTTCTGGGACCCGATCGCCACGTCGTCCTGCTACCACGGGATCACCACGGTCGTGATGGGCAACTGCGGGTTCACGCTGGCACCGTGCGCCGAGAAGGACAAGCACCTCGTAGTCCGCAACCTGCAGCGCGCCGAGGATATTTCCGCCGCGGCGATGGAAGCCGGCATCAAGTGGGCATGGACGACTTATCCCGAGTTCCTGGAAACGATCGATGCGCTGCCCAAGGGCATCAACTACGCGGGCTACGTCGGGCATTCCGCGATCCGCACGTTCGTGATGGGCGAGCGCGCTTTCGACGGGCCCGCGACCGAGGACGATTTGAAGGCGATGGAGCACCACGTGCGCGACGCGATACGCGCGGGCGCCATGGGCTTCACCACCTCGCGCTCGCCGAGCCACGAGACGCCCGACGGCCGCCCGGTGGCGAGCCGCAAGGCCGAGTGGAGCGAAGTGCGCCGTCTCGTGGGCGCGATGGGCGAGCTGAACGCCGGTCTCTTCGAGATCGCCGGCGAAGGCGTGGACCGCAAAGCGGGCGATCCGGGCGTGCGCGAGTGGCACACCCGCCTGCGCGATCTCGCCGTCGAGTCCGGACGGCCGGTCACCTTCGGCGTTTTCAGCCGGCGCGACTCGCCCGGGACCTGGAAGAAGTACCTCGATCTCCTCGACGAGACCGCGGCCGCGGGCGGACGCATGTTCGCGCAGGCCCATAGCCGGTCGCTCTCCGCGCTCCTCTCCTTCAGGACCCAGATGCCGTTCGACCGGCTGCCGCTGTGGAAGGAAATACGGAAGCTCCCGCTCGCGGAGCAGCGGCAGAAGTTGAGCGATCCGAGCCTCCGTCCCAAGCTCGTCGAGGCGTCGGAGGCGCGCGACGAGCGCCGGGCGCTCGGCACCGAGGCGCGGCAAGCCGACTACAACTGGCTCTACGTGTTCGACACCGTGGAGGGGCCGCACCGCTCGGTGGCCGAGGTCGCGCGCAGCCGCAACCAGCATCCGGCCGAGTGCATGATCGAGCTTGCGCTGGAAAAAAACTTCGACCTTTTCTTCCTCATGCCGGTCGCCAACGAGGACCAGGACATTGCGCTCGAGATCATGCGCCATCCACGCACGGTCACGACGTTCTCGGACTCGGGCGCGCACGTCTCGCAGCTCATGGATTCCTCGCTCCAGACGCACCTGTTGTACCACTGGGTGCGCACGAAGCAGGCGTTTACGCTGGAGCGGGCCGTGCACATGCTGACCCAGGTGCCGGCGACCCTCTGGGGTTTCCACGACCGCGGCCTGATCCGCGAGGGCATGGCTGCCGACCTGGTGGTGTTCGATCCCGACACCATCATGGCCGAGATGCCGGAAGTGGTGGACGATCTGCCAGCGGGCGCGCGCCGGCTCGTGCAGCGCACGCGCGGCGTCGCGGCGACGGTGGTCAACGGCGAGGTCCTGCTGCGCAACGGCAAGCACACCGGCGCCCTACCCGGACAGCTGCTGCGCGGCCCGCTGGGCAGACGTGGTTAGTCACGCCTGACCCCTGACCCCTGACGGGTGTGAAATGTTGACCTGTACCTTTGAATTGACGGCGCAGGAGCGCGTCATCCACGGCAAGCCGGCCGCGGAGGCTGTACGGGAGGAGATCGAGCGCATCCGTGCAAGGCGCGTGCTGCTGCTCACCACGCGATCGCTGGCGGAGGGACGCCTGGTTCGCGAGGTCAGCTCGGCGCTGGGCGATCGCTGCGTGGGCAAGTTCTCCGCGATCAGCGCTCACTCGCCGCGCGAAGCGGTGATCGCCGGCGCCGCGATCGCGCGCGAGACCGACGCGGACCACCTGCTGGCGGTCGGCGGCGGCTCGGTGGTCGACGCCACCAAGACCATGCAGATCGCGCTGTGGCGGGGCGTGCGCGATGTCGACGCGCTGTCCGCGCTCGCGGTGAAGCGTGGCACGGCGCCCCTGTCACCGCTCGACGGCGACCGGATACGCATGACGGCGGTAACGACGACGCTGTCCGCCGCCGAGTTCACCGCGGGCGCGGGAATCACCGACGTCCAGCGCAAGGTCAAGATGCATTTCCGCCATCCCTGGATGGTTCCCAGAACCGTGATACTCGACCCTGCGGCGACGCTGGAGACGCCGATGGAGCTGTTTCTCTCGACCGGCATGCGGGCCATGGATCACGCGGTCGAGCGCTGGTGCTCTATCCAGCCGCATCCGGTAGCCGAGGGACTGGCCCTGCAGGCGATGGGGATGCTCGCCGCCAGCATGCCAGCGGTAAAGGCGCGTCCCGAAGACCTCGAGCCGCGTCTCAATTGCCAGCTGGGGGCGTGGCTGACGATGATCGCTCCGGCCGCGCTCGTTCCGAACGGTGCGAGCCACGGCATCGGCTACATACTCGGCGGCTATGCGGGCGTGCCGCACGGTATCACCTCGTGCATCTCGCTCGCTGCTGCGCTGCAATGGAACGAGCCCGTCAATGCCGAGCGCCAGAAGGCCGTGGCCGAGAAGCTGGGCCGACCCGGCGCGCGAGCCTGCGACGTGATGCGGGATTTCGTCAAGTCGCTGGGTCTGCCCACCCGGCTCACCGACGTCGGGATAGGCGCGGACAGGATCCCGGAGCTGGCGCGGCAGTACGACGGCACCGGGCCGATATCGACCAATCCACGCCCGGTGCGGGGCGCGGGCGATCTCGAGGAAATCCTCAGGCTCGCGGTCTAGAGGTAGCCTAAACCGGATTTTTGCCACAGAGAACACAGAGGTCACAGAGGATGAAACCATTTCCCCTCTGTGTTCTCAAGTCTTCATAGCTGATCTTATTCTGGGGTGGCTGTAGACCTCGATTTACTACAGAGAACACAGAGGCCGATGGCGATACATCGGTATGAGACGCGCTTTGTTTTCTGTGTTCTCAGTGACCTCTGTGGCTGAATTGTTTTGAGACAGGTTCCAGGAAGGAGTGACGACATGGCCGACACACATCACGAACACAAGACACCCGCCGCAGTCGAGAAGCGCGCGGCCGCGCTCGAAGCTGCGCTGGATGCGCAGGGAATGAAGCCCGCCGCGCACATCGACGACTTTTCGCGCACCGTCGAGCAGGAATGGGTGCCGCAAAACGGCGCGCGGGTCGTGGCAAAGGCCTGGACCGATCCCGCCTTCCGGCGGCGCCTGCTGGAGAACGGCAAGAACGCCGTCGCCGAGCTGGGACTGACCATGCCCGTCCACCACCGGCATCTGGTGGTCCTGGAGAACACGCCGGCGGTGCACAACGTAATCGTCTGCACGCAATGTTCCTGCACCGCTTTCAGCATCATCGGGATGCCGCCGGACTGGTACAAGGATTTCGAGTACCGGGCCCGGGTGGTGCGCGAGTCCCGGACGGTGCTGCGCGAGATGGGCCTCGATCTCCCGCCGCAGATGGAAGTGCGGGTGTGGGATACGACCGCGGACACGCGCTACATGGTGCTCCCGCTACAGCCGCCCGAGACCGTCGGCTGGCCCGAAGAGAAGCTCGCGGGCATCGTCACCAAGGATTCGATGATCGGCGTTTCACGGCTTTAGCAGCGTTGGTGACCGGTCACTGGTCACGGAGGCATTATGGATGGCATGCACGATCTCGGCGGCAAGCAGGGCTTCGGAAGAATCCGCTATTCGCCCAAGGCGCAGACCTACCACGCCCCCTGGGAGAAGCGCGTCAATGCCATGACGGGCCTGGCGGTGAAGCGCGGCATCATCAACATGGACGAGTACCGCCATGCGATCGAGCGCATGGAGCCGGTTCATTATGTCTCGGCCAGCTATTACGAGCGCTCCCTGACCGGCCTTGCCACGCTCTGCGTCGAGAAGGGGGTAGTCACGCAGCAGGAGCTGGAGCGCCTGGCGCAAGGGGCGTTCCCGCTCTCGCGGCCGAGCGCGCCGGGCCGGGGGAACGCGCCCGAGCGCGAGCGCTTCCGTCCCGGCGACCGCGTGCGGGTGAAGGAGGAGTTTGTCCCGGGCCACATCCGCATGCCCGGCTACATCCGCGGCAAGATCGGCGTGGTCGTGAGGGAGACTCCGGCCTACCCGTTTCCCGATGCCCACGCGCACGGCGTGGAGGCGGTGGACGAGCCGACCTACGACGTGCGCTTCCGCGCCGAGGACCTATGGCCCAACAACGCCGACCCCGCCTTCGTGCATGCCGGCGTGTTTCAGAGCTATCTGAAGCGGGTAGGGTAGCAAGCTATGAACAAGGGGTGCGTTGCCCCCCTCGTGCTCCCCCCGATTTCAGCGGAACCTCGTCATCGTTATCGCGAGGTCAAGCACCTATGCGAGGTTCCGCAGGGGGCTATAGCTCCTTGACCAGCAGCTTGCGAACTTTGATCGGTCCCTGGTTGAACTGAATCCCGATCCTTCCTTCCAGGGACTTGCTGTCCTGGGCGCTGACGGTGACCACGCCGTTCATCTTGACGGTAAGCTGGGGGCCCTTGGCGTAGATCTCGAAGGTGTTCCACCGGCCGCCTGCCTTGTATATGGGCTGCACCGCCGCAACGTTCACGAGACTGCCCGTGCTGTACGCGGGATTCGGGTTCTTGTCCCAGATCTGCACTTCATAGGCACCCGACGCGGTATTGACGTTCTTGGGATCGGGCGCCCGTACGTAGACGCCGCTGTTGGTGTCGTCGGAAGCCCAGAACTCGACATAGAGCTCGAAGTCCTTGAAGGTTTTCTTCGACACCAGGATGCTCGCGCCCTTGGTGGTGCTCTTGTCCGCCTGGATGGCGCCATCGGCGGCTCGCCAGTTGCCGCCGCCGGTGATGTCCCAGTTCTCCATGCCGGAATTGCCGTCGATCAGCGTGACCCAGCCCTGCTGTGGAAGGTAATGCCCGCAGCCCGAAACGGCCAGCACGACAAGCAATCCCATGACGCCTGCAAACAGTCGGTTCATTATGATCTCCCCCCTTTGTTGACGAGCCGGTAGAGGATGCGGCAGCCGGCGCCCGATCGTCAAGGTGCCGGCCGGAGACCGGATGATGAATGCAGGTCCGTCTATGCGGCGAGGCGGTCCAGGGCGGCAGCGCACCTGCGCGCCGCCGTGGGCCAGTCGGGCAGCGCCATGGCGGCAAGTGCCGCTCCCGCGGCGAGACGGGAGCGCAGGCGCCCGTCGACGAACACCTGACGCAGCGCTTCCCGCAGCGCCGCGACGTCTCCCGGCGGCACGAGTATCGACGTGGTCGCCGGCACGGTGTCCGGG
>DASRJL010000196.1:0-30313 GCA_035649495.1 Burkholderiales bacterium
CTACGGATTCCACGTCGGATGCAATACCGCCGTCACCCTGCGCGATGCCGGGTTCGACGCGAAATTCGTGAAGGGCGGTCACTCGGCATGGAGGGCGATGGGTGGCCCGGTGAAGCCGCACGCGTAAGCGCCCGAAAAAAAAGGATGCCATATGAAACGTGATCTCGCTTCGAGCACCCGTGTTCTACCCGGCGCGCCGCGCGCAGGCGCGCATGGCGCTGGCACCCTCCTCCTGTCCCGCAGCGACGTCGAGCGGTTGCTCACGCCCGATGAATGCATGGCAGCCGTCGAGGGCGCATTCCGCCAGCATGCGCTGGGCAAGGCTCCACCGCCGGGAATACTCGGCTTTCACGCGGAGGAGGGAAGCTTCCACATAAAGGCGGCTCTTCTCACTCTGGATCAGCCCTACTTCGCGGCCAAGACCAACGCGAACTTCCCGCAGAACGGCGCACGGCACGGGCTGCCGACGATACAGGGCGTCGTCGTGCTGTGCGAGGCCATCACCGGTGCGCCATTGGCGGTGATGGATTCAATGGCGATCACCGCGCTGCGCACGGCAGCGGCGACCGCCGTGGCGGCTCGGTATCTGGCGCGGGAGAACTGCCATACGGCGTTGATCTGCGGCTGCGGCGGACAGGCCCCCGCACAGTTGCGCGCCTTGCTCCGGGTGCGCAGCCCCAGGCGCGTCTACTTCTACGATCAGGACCGGGGAAAGGCGCAGTCCTTCGCGGCGGCGCTCGGAACCGAGATCGGGCTGCCCATGGAGCCGGTTGCGGATCTCGCCCAGGCGGTTGCCGCGAGCGACATCGTCATCACGTGCACGACGGCGCGCCGTTATTTCATCGAGCGCGGGATGGTCCGTCCGGGAACGTTCGTCGCCGGCGTGGGCGCCGACAACGAAAACAAGCAGGAGCTCGATCCGTTACTGCTCGCGCATGGCAAGCTCGTCACCGACTTGACCGACCAGTGCTGCGCCATCGGCGATCTGCACCACGCGGTCGACGCCAAGGTCATGTCGCGTGAGGACGTGCACGCCGAGCTCGGCGAGATCATCGCGGGCCGCAAGCCCGGGCGCGCGAGCGACGAGGAAATCATCGTCTTCGATTCGAGCGGCACGGCGCTGCAGGACGTCGCAGCGGCGGTCGCCGTCTACCGGCGGGCGCTCGCGGATGGCGAGGGTACCCGCTTTTCGCTCAATGCCTGATTTTTCACGGAGAACTCATGCGTTACCAGCTCACACCCATATATTGCCGTCCCTGGCTTCTGAACGGGTTATCGACGCGACTCCTCGAAAGCCACTATGAAAACAACTATGGCGGAGCGCTGCGGCGCTTGAACGCCATCACGGAGAAGCTGGAGTCCGTCGACTTCGCGAAGACGCCGGGCTACGTGATCAACGGCCTGAAGCGCGAGGAAGTGATCGCGCTCAATTCCACGCTGCTGCACGAGCTGTATTTCGCGAGCCTGGGCGTAGCCCCGGTCGCCAAGGGCCGCAATATCCCCCGGCCGGCGGGGGTGCTCGCCGAGGCCCTGACGCGCGACTTCGGCTCGTTCGAGCGCTGGCGTGACGAGTTCGCCGCCATGGGCAACGCGCTTGCAGGGGGCGCCGGGTGGGTGCTGCTCGTCTACGTTCCGCGCGCCCGACGGTTGATCAATCAGTATGCGTCAGAGCACACGCCGTCTATCGCGGGCGGCATTCCCGTCCTGGCGCTCGATATGTACGAGCACGCGTACCACATCGACTTTGGCGCGAACGCGCGCGCCTACATCAATGCGTTCATAAAAAACATTGACTGGAAGGCGGCAGAAGGCCGCCACGAGGATGCAGCCAAAGTCGAGCCGCCGCGGCCGCTGGTGCAGGAGGAATTCGGCGACTTGCCCGGCGTCAGCGTAGAGGAAGTGAAGGCGATGCTCGAGGCCGGCAAGCCGGTACAGATTATCGACGCTCGCCCGCGGCACACCATGTCGCGGCAGCAGGACATCATGGACGGTGCGACTTGGCGCGACCCGGACCTCGTGCAGGAATGGTCCGGCGAGCTGTCGAAGTCCGACCCGGTGGTGGTGTTCTGCGTATACGGCTTCCATGTCGGCTGCAAGACCGCGATCGTGCTGCGGGAGGCCGGCTTCGACGCGAAGTACATGTTGGGTGGCCATTCGGCCTGGAAGGCGCTTGGAGGCGCGATCAAACCCATCCCGGAGGAATCGCCGGAGATCGAAGCGTAAGCACGCCGCCGCATCCGCCAATGGAAAGGATATCTGCATGAGCATGCTCAAAGAGTACTATCTGCAGCCCGATGCGCCCGACCCGGCTCTACCGGAGGCCGAGGTACTGCGCTGCGTGCGCCGTTTCGTGCCAACGGCAAAAGCCATGACGGGCGTCGATGAATCGGGCGGCGAGGCGCGGACCTACATCGTAGATGAGGTCCTCGTGCTCAAGGTACAGCGGCCACAACAAGTGCGCGTCGGCACCAGCCTGGCCCGCGAAGTGTTTTTTCTCAACCAGCTGGCGGCGGCCGCGCCCGACCTGCCCGTGCCGCGCGTCTTGGGCTACAACCGCGAGACCAATTTATTGGAGTACAACATCCAGACCCGGATGCCGGGGGTGGCCTACGCCGACGCCACCCTTACGCCCGACGTGCGGCACGACGTCATCTTCAGCGTGGGGCGGTTGCTGCGCCGCCTCCATGCCATCCCGCAGCAGCCATTTCACGACAGCGCTCACTTCCCTACCGACCGCACCCCGGCCGACTTCAAAAGGCGCCTGTCCGAATATTTCGACGTAGTCGCCAGGCGACTTGAAGAGAAGGGGCGGGCGTGGCCGCTGGAGATTCCATTTGAAACGGTGCGAGAACGCACGTTGGCGGCCCTGCCTGAAACGCAGGAGTTCCTGGCTTTGCACTCCAACCCCGGTCCGCCTCACACCTTTGTTGACCGGAGCACCGGGCGTTTCCAGGGCCTGATTGATTTTGGCGACGCTTACATCAGTCATCCTGCTTTGGATGTGTGGCGCTGGCGCTGGCCCGTCGAACGCGCCGCCGCGCTGGCGGGCTACACCGCCGACGCGCCGGTGAGCGATGACTTCATGCGGACGTGGAAAGCCGTCACGGTTGCCGCCTCCGCCATCCTCGTAGCATTTTTCCCGGACCGTGAGGACGAAGCGACCAGGGATTTGCGACGGTCCTTGAGCGACTTGTGATCAAAACGACAGGAAATTCAATCCGCTTTTCATTCAATGCCTGACTTCATGGAGGCTCACGTGCGTTACCAGCTCACACCCATTCACTGCCGCCCCTGGACCTTGAGCTACTTGTCCGTCAAGCTCATCGAAAGCCACTACGAGAACAACTACGGCGGCGCGCTCCGGCGTCTCAACGCGATCACCGAGCAGCTCGAAAACCTCGATTGGGCGAACACGCCCGCCCACGTCATCGGCGGCCTGAAGCGCGACGAGCTGGCCGCCCTCAATTCCATGCAGCTGCACGAGCTCTACTTCGCGAGCATGGGCGGCGACGGCCAGCCCACCGAAGCGATGTCGGCCGTGCTGGCGCGGGACTTCGGTTCAGCGCTCCGGTGGAAAGACCAGTTCGTCGCGATGGGCAACGCTCTCGCCGGCGGCTCCGGCTGGGTCGTGCTCGTCTACCTGCCGCGCAACCGGCGGCTCGTCAACCAGTACGCGACCGAGCACAGCCAGGCCGTGGCGGGAGGCATTCCGATCCTGGCGCTCGACATGTACGAGCACGCCTATCACCTGGATTACGGCGCCAACGCGAAGGCGTACGTCGACATCTTCATGCGCAACGTCGACTGGAAGGCACTTTACACGCGGTACGGGGACGCGGCGAAGGTCGGCGGCTTGCGGCCGCTGGAGCAGCCGGAATTCGGCGACGTGCCCTCGGTCGGGGTCGAGGAGGTGAAGTCCATGCTGGATACCGGCAAGCCGGTCCAGGTCGTCGATGCCCGTCCGCGGGCTTCCGTTTCCTGGACACACGAAGTCATGCAAGGCGCCACGTGGCGCGATCCGGAGCGCGTGCAGGAATGGGTTGGCGAGCTGTCGAAGTCGGACCCCGTGGTCGTGTACTGCGCCTACGGCTTCCACGTCGGATGCAAGACCGCCATCAAGCTGCGGGATCTCGGCTTCGATGCGAAGTTCATGCAAGGCGGGCATTCCGCCTGGAAGGCGATCGGAGAGGCGATGAAGCCGCACGGCTGATCGTTGCAGACGACCGAAAGGAACGCAGGCGCTGTGCGGCCGCAGCTGGCGGCCGGGGCGCCTGGCCGGGTCCGATGCAGACACCCGGTAAGGACTTTTGTCCCAAGCGCTGCTCCTGCCTCTTGCGAGGAGTGTGTATCCACTCTTCCAGGCAATTCTGAAGGAGCCCTCGATCATGAACACGACCGCACAAAGAACCGAAGCACCCGGGCAACTCGAGCAGAACACGATAAGACGCCGCGGCGTCGGCCTCCGCGGCTACGACCGGGCGCGGGCCTTTCACGGCTTCACGCTCTTCGCGCCCGACGGCAAGCCCGACAACAAGACGGTTTACCTCATCGACATGGAGGGCAACGCCGTCCACACCTGGGAGATGCCGTACGCGGCGGGCCTGACCGCATACCTGACGGACCGGGGCACTCTTTTCTACAACGGAAACGTTCCCAAACCCACCACCGCAACCTACATCGGCGGAGTCGTGATGGAGGTCGACTGGAAGGGCCGTGTGCTATGGGAGCTCAAGCATCCCGACCACCATCACGACGGCGTACGGCTCCGCAACGGCAACGTGCTCCTCATCTGCGCAAAGGCGCTGGCGCCGGAGATCGTTTCCCGCGTTCGGGGCGGGCGCGCCGGCACCGAGCAGGAGAACGGCAGGATGGACGGCGACTATCTCGTCGAGATGACGCTTGGCGGCAAGGTTGTGTGGGTGTGGCGAAGCTGGGAGCAACTCGATCCCGTTGCCGACGGCATCACGGCGGTTCAGGACAATCGCGACGCGTGGCCCCTCGGCAACGGAATCTCCGAAATGCCCGATGGAAACATCCTGCTCAGCTTCCGCAATAACTCGACCGTGGTCATGATCGAACGTCAGAGCGGAGCGATCTACTGGAAGCTCGGTGCGCCCCCGCTCTCGGGCCAGCATGCGCCGCACCTGCTTCCGAACGGGAACCTCCTGCTCTTCGACAACGGGCCGCACCGGCTGGACCATACGTTCCCCTACTCGCGCGTGCTCGAGATCGACCCGGCGACGCAAAAGATCGTATGGAAATACGAGGACAACCCGGCCTGGAATTTCTACAGCCCGAGGATCTCGAATGCCCAGCGCCTGCCGAACGGCAACACCCTCATCAACGAGGGTTCCTTCGGGCGGTTCTTCGAGGTGACGTCCGGAGGCGACGTGGTCTGGGAGTACGTCAACCCGTACTTCACCGGACCGCCCAAAGCGCAACACAACCGGGTGGCACGCGCCTACCGCTACACGGCCGAAGAGATCGCCAGGGCGCGGGCGGCGACAGGATAGAACGCGGCACCTGGAATCCGGTGACGTACCGCTGAGCTTGGTATCGACGAAAAGTCCCGCACGGAGAGCGCATGGACGACCTTGCAACGTTGCAGCTCGCAATCTTCCTGGCGGGCGTATTCGTGGCGGCCTTTGTCACCGCGCTCGCCGGCTTCGCCTTCGGCATGGTCGCTGCGGCGATATGGCTGCACGCCCTTACGCCCCTGCAGGCGGCGGCTTTGATCGCCTCCTATGCGCTGCTGGTGCAAAGCTATGCGGTCTGGAAGCTCCGGCGGTCCGTGAATGTCTGGCGGGTACTACCGTTCGTCGTAGGTACGGCTGCGGGCATTCCCGCGGGTATTTTCGTTCTGAACTGGGCATCGCCGACTTCCATTCGAATCGCGATCGGCGTGCTTCTCGTCGCGTTCAGCGTCTACAACCTCGTGGGCCCGCGGTTGCCCCAATTCAGGCAGGCAGGCCCCCTTCCCGACGGCGCCGTCGCAGTAGCCAACGGCGTCCTGGGCGCGTCGACCGGTCTCGGCGGTACCTTGCCTGCGATCTGGTGCAGCATGCGCGGATGGACCAAGGACGAGCAGCGCGCCGTCTTTCAGCCCGCCGCGGTCGCAACCTTCCTGATGATCATGGCATGGTACGGCGCCGGGGGCATCCTCAGCGCCGATATCGGCTGGCTGTTTGCGATCGGCCTGCCGGCGCTGCTTGCCGGCACCTGGCTCGGCTGGAGGCTCTACGGGCGGCTCGACGAGGCCGCCTTTCGTAAGGTCGTTCTCTACGTGCTGCTCGTCTCGGGCCTGGCTCTGGTCACGACAGCATACCGCGCCGGCTCCTCGGTTCAGTGACCGGCCCGGGCCGTCCTTCAAGAGATAGAATCGTGGCACCGTGAATTATCTCTGGAACCTGCGACCCTACTTCCGGCAGACGGCGGGCGAGCTTATTCTCGGCTCGCTCGCAGGCATCGTGATGAATACGGCCGTGGTCCTTCCGGCCATCCTGCTGGGCGCGGCGATCGACAAGGCGCTCGCGCTGGAGCGGGGCGAGGCGACGCCGGCCGACGTGACGCTCGCCGCCCTGCTGCTGGTAGCCGGGACGCTTCTCACGGAAGGGCCGCGCGTGCTGAAGCGCTGGTGGCTGATGACCGCCAACGCGCGCATCCGCGCCAACCTGCGCGCCGATGCGTTGCGCGGGACCCTCTCGCGACCCCTGGCTGACCTGCACAGGTCCTCTATCGGCGACCAGATGGCGCGCATCGTCGGCGACGTCGAAGTGCTCGGCGTCGGGGTGCGGGAGTTCACCATCGAGACATGGGATACCGTCCTCTTCTCGCTCTCGTTCGTCGTTGCGATGCTCGTCATCGACGCGCATCTGTCGCTCCTCGCGCTGGCTCCCGTTCCGGTCGCGATGCTGATCGCCCACGCATCCGGCCGCTGGGTGGCGGCGCGAACGGCCGGCGCAAGAGAGGCGAACGCCGCGCTGACCGCGAGCGTTCAGGAGCTGCTCGCCGGATTCCGCGTGCTGCGCTTCTTCGGCCGCGCCCCGGCCGCGACGGCTGAGGTGGAGACGTTCTCCCGGACGTTCGCGGAACGCAATCTGAGCGCAACCCGCCTCCGCCTCGGTCTGCCGCCGCTCTACGGCACGCTGATGATGTCCGGCGTGCTGTTCGTCATCTGGCAGGGCGGCGAGCGCGTGATCGACGGCGCGATGAGCGTAGGCGCCTTCGTCGGATACCTCGCGTTGTACATCCGCTTCGTTGAGCGCGGCTTCCGCATCCCGCAGATGGTCAACTCGATCCAGAGCGGCGGCGCAGCGTACGCGCGGCTCGAGCCCATGCTGGCGCCGGCTCTTGCCATGGCGGGCGAGCCTCCCTTGTCCTCCTTCAAGGCGGGCCACGTTGCCGGCTCCGGGCGCCAGGAACGGATTTCGATGCGCCGCCCACCCGGTCCGATCGGCGTCTCGCTGCGGAAGGTCGGCTTTACCTACCCAGGTGCGACGCGGCCGGCGCTCGTCGACTTCACGCTCGAGGTCGCACCGGGCAGCATCGTGGCTGTGACCGGTGCGGTGGGATCCGGCAAGAGCACGCTGGCGCGTGCCCTGCTGGGCATTTATCCCATCGAGTCGGGCACGCTGCGGCTGTCGGCATCGAACGGCTCGACGCTGGACTGCGGCGCCGGCAGCGCCGGCTACCTGCCCCAGGACGCGCAACTCTTCTCCGGATCGGTCCGCGAAAACGTGCTCATGGCTGAAGCATCCGGTCATCCGGAGCTTGCCGCGTGGGCGGTGCGGCTCGCGGCCATCGACGCGGACATTGCCGGGTTTCCCCTCGGCGCGGACACGCAGATCGGCGAGCTTGGCGTGCGCATTTCCGGTGGCCAGCGACAGCGCCTCGGGCTGGCGCGGGCGATCGCGGCCTACGCTCCCGACTTTCCCGGATTGCTGGTACTGGACGACCCTTTCTCGGCGGTCGACGTCGAGACGGAGGCGCGGATCGTCACGGCGCTCCGCGAGGCCTTTGGACCGCAGCAGCCGGAGAGCAGGCGCGCAACGATACTCCTTTGCTCCCAACGCCTCGCGGCTTTCCCCCAGGCCGACCGGGTCGTCGTGCTCGAAAACGGGCGCATCGAGGAGGAAGGGACCCACGCCGAGCTGCTGGCGAGAAGCGGCCTGTACTCGCGCATCTACCGGGCGCAGATGCGCAGCGATCTCGCACTGGCGGAGCGTGCGGCATGAACGTAGCCGCGCTCGGTGTTTCCCCTCCACGCCAGGGTCCCGGCAGGCAACTCGCCCGCCTCGTGCGACCCTGGCAGCGCACGCTCACGGTCATCACGCTGCTCGTGCTGGGCGGCGCGCTCTTCGAGCTCGTGCCGCCGCTCATCATCCGCTCGATCGTCGACGACCACCTGGCAGTGGGAAGGAGCGAGGGCCTGCTCGTGCTGGGGCTCCTGTACCTGGGCGCGACCGCGCTCGGGCAATCCCTCGCGTTCGTCTACGGCTACCTGGCGGCGACCGTGGCACAGGGCGTCTTGAGCGATCTGCGCGTGCGGCTGTTTGCGCATCTGCAGCGCCTGCCGGCGGGCTACTTCGACCGGACTCCCGTCGGTGACGCCATCAGCCGCTGCACGGCGGACGTGGACACCCTGGATACGGTATTCACCAGCGGCGTTGCCACGCTGGTGGCGAATCTCGTTCGCCTGGTCACGATCGCTGCGGCGATGGTGATCCTGAGCCCGATGTTGTCGCTGGCAGCAGCGATCGTGCTGCCGCCGCTCGTCGTGGTGACGCGCTTCTTCCAGGTGCGCATACGCAGCGCGGAGCGCGCCAACCGGCGGGCCGTGAGTGAGATGAACACCCACCTCCAGGAAACGCTGCGCGGCGTCGAGGTGATCCAGGCATTCAAGCGCGAGGCAGGCTTCGTCGACCGCTTCAGGGGGGTGCTGCAGCGAGTGCTGGAAGCCTCGAACCGCGCCACGGCTTATTCTTCCTTCTATCCGCCGATGACCGCACTGATGACCTACAGCGCCATCGCCTTCCTGCTGTGGGCGGGCACGCGCGATGGCTTTGGCGCGCTCGACATATCGATCGGCACTCTGACCGCGTTCGCGCTCCTCCTGCAGCGCTTTTTCACGCCGGTGACCGCGCTGGGCGACGAGTGGCAGACGATACAGGGCGCCCTGTCGGGGGCGGAGCGCATTTTCGAAGTGCTGGGCCTGCCCGCCGCCGAGGGCCCGCCGCCCAGCCCGCACAGCGGGCGGCGAGACGGTCTGGCATGCGAAGACGTCGTCTTCGGCTACGTACCCGAAACAACGGTGCTGCGCGGCGTAACCCTGCACGTTGCTCCCGGGGAACACGTCGCGCTCGTGGGGCGCACGGGAGCGGGAAAGACCAGCATCGTGCACCTCCTCGCCGGTCTGTACCAGCCGGTGCGAGGCACGGTGCGCGTTGCAGGACGCGATCCCAGCGCGTTATCGGACGAAGAGAAACGCCGGGTCTTCGGCATCGTGCCGCAGGCGTCGCAATTGTTCCACGGCACGGTCCTCGCGAATCTCGCGCTCAAGGATGCGACGGTGCCGGAGGCGGCCGTGATCGAGGCCGCGAAGATCAGCGGCGCCGACGCGTTCATCCGCGCTCTCCCGAACGGCTACCAGACGGTGTTGAGGGGCTCCGGTCGTGGCGTGGGCGTGCAATTGTCCGCCGGCCAGGAGCAGCTCCTGACGCTCACCCGCGCCCTGGTCTCGCGGCCCCCGGTCCTGCTGTTCGACGAGGCGACGTCTTTCGTGGACGGCGCCACGGAAGCAGCGCTGCGCGATGCGCTGCGCTCGACCGTCCTCTCCCGGGGCACGGCGGTCCTGACCGTCGCGCACAGACTGGCGACAGCGAGGGAGGCGGACCGGGTGGTCGTCATCGACCACGGCCGTATCATCGAGGACGGCGCGCCGGCGGATCTCGTTGCACGCGGAGGGCGCTTCGCCGCCCTGCTGGAGCTCGAGGCCGCCGGATGGGACTGGCGCTCGCCAGTTGCACTTTGAGGACGCTTTCTCGCAACCAGCGTCATAGTTACGGTCTAACGCGCAGGAGCCGGGTGCATGAGCAACTGGCGGCATCGCGGAATCGTGGCGGCGTTGGGGGCGGCCCTCCTGTTCGGGGCGGGCACCCCCTTTGCCAAGCTGCTGCTCGACTCGATGAGTCCCTGGCTGCTCGCGGGCATACTCTATCTGGGCTCGGGCATCGGGCTCGCGGCACTTCGTTGGACCCGGCGGGCCCGTCGTCCGGTCAAGCTTGCCGCGCGCGATATCGGCTGGCTGGCCGGGGCGATCGCAGCGGGCGGAATAGCCGCTCCTGTCTTGCTGATGTGGGGACTCTCCCGCAGTCCCGCCTCGACGGCGTCGCTCCTGTTGAACGCCGAGGGCGTTTTCACCGCGCTCATCGCCTGGTTCGTGTTCCGCGAGAACTTCGACCGCCGCATTGCGCTCGGCATGGCGTGCATCGTCGCAGGCGCGCTGGTTCTCGCCTGGCCGCACGACGGTCTTGCCGGGGAGCCCGGAACCGCTGTTTTGCCGGCGCTCGCCATCGTCGGCGCGTGCCTCGCGTGGGGACTGGACAACAACCTCACCCGCCAGGTCTCGCTGGCCGATGCGACCTTCATTGCCATGGTCAAGGGGCTCGCGGCCGGCGTGACCAACGTGGCGCTCGCCGCTGCAATGGGGGCAGCGCTGCCGCCGCCCGGGGTCGCGCTCGCAGGCGCGGCGCTCGGTTTCCTGAGCTACGGAATCAGCCTGGTGCTGTTCGTGGTCGGGTTGCGACACCTGGGAACGGCGCGCACCGGCGCCTACTTCTCGACCGCTCCCTTCGTGGGTGCGCTGGTCGCCGTAGCGTTCGTGGGCGAGCCCGTGAATATTGCGCTCGTGCTGGCAGGGCTGCTGATGGGCGCCGGCGTCTGGTTGCATCTGTCGGAGCGACATACGCACGCGCATACGCACGCGGATATCGAGCACGAGCACGAGCACGGGCACGACGAGCACCACCAGCACGCCCACGACGAGCCGGTCGCCCCGGACACGCGGCACAGCCACCGGCACCGGCACGAGGCCATGACGCACTCGCATCCGCACTATCCCGACGCGCATCACACGCATCGGCATTGAACGGGGCGGCCTCCCCTTGACAAGGCCATGCGCGCGAACGAACATGGGTTCCAGCGGGGGACTGCAGACTCCCCGTTTCCATTCAAGACGCCCGGCGTCCAAGTTCTGCTTCTGTTCGGCTTTGCCGGAGCAGGAGATACGGACGCGCCCGTTCATCTTTCTACCTTCGATCGACCATCCGCGGCAGCTCCGCCACGCGTGACCGGCGTACGGCGCGCGCCGCATACCGCCTGGACCGGAACTAAGGAGATCTCTCATGGACGATCTGTCCCGCCGCGATACCTTGAAGATGCTTACGGCCGGCATGGCCGGACTCTCTCTTGCAGCAGCAACAGGAGGCAATGTGGAAGCACAGGATAAATCTCTGGCTCCGGCTTTTCGCGGCCAGCATCAACCAAAACCACTCGGTTTCGACCCGTCGAAGCTGAAGGGGCTGTCGGAAAAACTCATCCGTTCGCACTGGGAGAACAATTACGGCGGCGCGGTGCGCGCCCTGAACGGGATCGAGCAGCGGCTGGACGCCATGATGAAGGACAAGGACCTGCCACCGTTCATCTACGGACCCATCAAGCGCGAGGAGCTCAACCGCACGGGCTCGATGGTTCTCCACGAGCACTATTTCGACAACCTCGGCGGCGAGGGCAAGGTGGCGGGCGCCGTCCTCGACGCAATCAAGCAGTGGTTCGGCGGCTACGACGCGTGGGCGGCGGAGTTCAACCGCACCGCCATGTCGCTTGCCGGCGGCTCGGGCTGGGCGATGCTGAGCTACAACCTGCACACCGGCGAGCTGCACAACTACTGGGCGTGGGATCATATGCACAACGCGCCGACCGGCTCGCCGCTCCTGGTGCTCGACATGTACGAGCACGCGTTCCACATGGATTACGGCGCTGCCGCCGCGAAATACGTCGAGGCGTTCATGCAGAACGTGCAGTGGGAGGAAGTGAACCGGCGTTACGTTGCTGCCCAACGCGCCGCTGCCGCTCTCCGCGGCTGATCCTGGAGACGAGAACATGTCCGAATCGACCGACCCCGCGCCGGGTCCGACATATACGCTGACCCAGCTCGTTCTCTACGCGCTCAAGCTGGGAACCATCGGCTTCGGCGGCCCCGTGGCGCTGGTGGGCTACATGCACCGCGATCTGGTCGAGGCGCGCAAGTGGATCACGGAGCAGGATTACAAGGAAGGCCTGACGCTCTCGCAGCTGATGCCCGGACCGCTCGCCGCGCAGTTGATGATCTACCTGGGCTACGTCCACTACGGCAACCTCGGCGCCACGCTCGCGGGAATCGCGTTCGTCGTTCCGTCCTTTCTCATGGTCGTAGGGATAGGGGCAGCCTACATCGAGTACGGCGGGATCACGTGGATGCAGGCGGTCTTCTACGGTGTCGGCTCGTGCGTCATCGGCATCATCGCGATCAGCGCGTACAAGCTCACCACCAGAAGCATCGGCAAGGACCGGCTCTTGTGGGCCATCTTCGCCGTCAGCGCGGCGGTGACGATCCTCACGGAATCGGAGTGGGTGCTCCTCTTCCTGGCGGCGGGCGTGCTGGTCTGGCTCGTCAAGGCGCCGCCGAAGAAATGGTCTGGCGCGAATCGGGTCAACAGCGTGGCCGCCGCAGCGTTGCTGGTGCCCGCGTCCGTCGCTGCGGCTGCGGCGGCAGCAGTGGACTGGCCGGTGCTGGCGAAGATAGGCGTCTTCTTTGCCGAGGCCGGCGCGTTCGTATTCGGCAGCGGACTGGCAATCGTCCCATTCCTGTACGGCGGCGTGGTCAACGAGTACCAGTGGCTGAACGAAAGGCAGTTCGTCGATGCGGTCGCGGTGGCGATGATCACGCCCGGGCCGGTGGTCATCACGGTGGGCTTCATCGGCTATCTCGTCGCGGGATTTCCCGGCGCGGTAGTCGCCTCGCTCGCCACGTTCCTGCCGTGCTATTTCTTCACGATCATTCCCGCTCCTTATTTCAGGAGGCACGGCAAGCACCCGGGTATCGTCGCGTTCGTGGACGGCGTTACCGCCGCCGCAATAGGCACCATCGCGGGGGCCGTGGTCGTGCTCGGAAAGCGCGCGATCATCGATCTGCCGACGCTGCTCTTTGCTGTCGTCACGGTGATCCTGCTCCTCAGATTCAAGAAGCTGACCGAGCCGCCGGTGGTGGCCGCGGCCGCCGTGCTTGGTTTGCTTGTCTATCCTCTGGTGAAGAGCTGAGAAGGCGCCCAGAGATGAAACATGTCGTAACGGTCGTCGAGTGGATTCTGGGAAGCTAACGGCAAACGGCCAGGGCCTGACCTAGCATACGAGGACGTATGCGGGTTAATGAAGTTCGCGAATCCCCTCTTCAAGGTCGCTCGCTCCGCATCGTTTCCTTACACGAAACTTTCACGGGCGTCGCGGAAAACGCGTTCAGATTCCGTTTTCGAACGTACGGTGCGCGGGCTGTCGAAACGAAAGGGGGGATGTTCCTTTCAGGAGGCCCCGATGAATCTGTCCTGCGTTCTGAAGTCCCGGCTGGTGATCATTTCGGCTGCATTGTCGCTGTTGACGGCGTCAGGTGGACAAGCGGCGCTGGCAGCGGATGCGGGCAAGGATCAGGCCGCATTGATCAAGGCGCTTCCCCAGGCCAGGATTTCCATGGTCGACGGGCTGCGGCAGGCGACGAAGTCCCCGGAAGTCCCGATATCCGCGAAGTTCGAGTTCGACGATCAGGGCAAGCTCTCCCTTTCGGTTTACACGGCCGAGAAGGGGCTGGCCGTGGACGCGGAACACAACGTTCTCAAGGAGTTGAGCGGCAGCCCCGAGGGGGACAAGTGGGGGCCGAAGACGGAGGTATTCAAGGACATCCCGCATGTTGCGCGATCGTCGGAACACCTGGCGCTGATGTCGCTCTCGCCGTCGGCGCTCGCCGACATCGTCGGCCGGGCACAGAAGGAACATCCCGGCACGGTGTTCTCGATCACGCCGGCGGTGCGCAACCACAAGCCGGTGTTCGTCATGCTGCAAGCCGACAAAGGCAAGGTGTCGGAACACGTCTACGGCGTCATGGACGGAAAGGTTGTCCAGACTCAGAAGTAATTCGAGTCTGGCGCATCTCGACGGGATCGTGCAGGGTCGGCCTTTTCGCCGCCTGGCCGCTATTGGCAGCGGGTGGGAATGCCCTGCGCCTCCCGGCGCGGACCCTGTTCGCAATACGCCCACCTGGCGTAGCGCTCCTCGGCTTTCCAGTCGAGAACGGCCTTGTCGCCCTCCCGGCAGACGCTTTCCAGCGAGCGTAAACAAGTTCATCCCTGCCGGTATTCCACTATCCCTCCGCCCTGGATCGCCCACGAAACGCACGCCCCAGTCAAAAAAACGGCGGCATCGCTGCCGCCGATTCCTGGGAGCGTTAAAGCCCTAGGCAGCCGGCTTGGCAATATAGCCGTAGCGCAGGTTGCTGCGGCCTTCGCCGTACTTCTCGTAGGTTTCCTTGATCTGCGCGACGCGGTCGCCCACGATCTCGGCCTGTTGCTTCGGCGTAACCCGATAGAGGCGGGCGTTGTTGCCGCCGAAGATGGCGGTTTTCACCGGACCATCGGCCGGGCCGAGCGGCTTGTAACCGTATTTCTTTTGCATGTCCTCGGGAATCTCGAGCCGGCGCAGCGCCTCAATCTGCCATTGAGGTGCGCCGGTCCACACGGCATCGGTCCCCCATACGACGTGGTCGGCGCCCAGGCCACCTACGAGCTGGCCCATCACGGCCGCGCCCAGCCGCGGGTTGGCGGTCGTAGTCCAGGCAAAGAGCTGCCCGAGATCGCCGTAGACGTTCTCCACGCCGTACTTCCCGGGAATCTCCGACAGATCGGTGATCCACTCGATGCGGCCGGTCTTCTCGAAATGCTCCCACGCCGATTTCGGCGCGTCGGGACCGGTCCAGCGCCAGCCCGAGTGGTAGATGATGAAATTCAACTGCGGCCAGTCCTTCGCGGCCTTGGCCACGTCGCGCACGTCCGAATACGCGAGCAGATGCGGGAATTCCTTCTCGACCGAGGGCGGAAAGAGGCCCTTGTGGATGCAGACGTTGACCTTGGTCGGACTCGCCTTGCTCCATTTGACCAGCTTCTCATAGAAGGGATAGGTGATTTTCTCGTCATCCAGCCGCCACGGCCACTTCGACAGGTGCTTGTTGGTGTTGTCCCCTATCGTGTAGCCCTTCCACGAGTCGGGCTTGAGCCTGGCTTCCTCTTCCTCCACCTTGTCGAGCCAGCCGTCGCGCCCGGGCGTGAAGATGGCGTGCGAGAACATGCGCTTCGTGCCCGACTCCTTGTTGACCTTCTCGCGCGCCGCGTACTTCATGTCGTTCGTCAGGAACGAGAACTTCTCGTCCACCGAGTACGAGCCGCTGATGCACGCGACCTTGGTGTCGCTGTCGAGGAAGACCTCCTTGAAGTAGTTCGGGAACATGAGGTCCTGTATCGTCTGCTCCTTCTCGCCGACGCCCGGGTTCCAGCCGAGCTTGCCGACCGTCGCGCGCTGGGAAATAAACGCCGTGACCGGCGTGCCCTCGCGCAGGAAGTGGGTGTGCATGTCCATGATGAACTGGCTCTTCAGCGCCTTGGCGCGCTCGTTCGCCATGTCGGGAGTCTGGGCTTCGGCGCGGGACACGACGTAGAGCGGGCCGTAAGTCTCGTTCATCGCGACGAAGGCCGCCGCCATGCCGGCCGCGGACTGGAAGAACCGGCGCCGGGTCATGCCCTGCTTGCGGGCGAGCTCGTCGCCGTACTGCTTCAACCGCGCCTCGAATTCGCGCTGCTGCTCGGTCTGCGGGCACGGCATGTACTCGTCGCTCGACACGCATTGCGTGGGAATCGGTGACGGAAATGACGAACTCTCCGCCGGCAGCACCTGCTCGAGTTCCTTGTCGGTAAGCATGAATGGCCTCCTTGCGAAAATGCTGAGCTGTAGCCACCGTGCCACGGCGGTTGCCGCCGTTCGTTGTACGTGCGATGGCGCGCACGCATTCTGCACCCGGCCTCTCAGGGTGTCAAAACGCCGGCAGCGCCGGCGCGGAAAAAGAGTTTGGAACTCCGGGCAATCAGCGCCCGGCTACTGCCCGGTCACTGGTCACTGGTCACTTAATGACCTGCAGCCTGGGCTTGCCCCCGTTGGTAGGGGCTGAAGGCGGGCCGGGTTCCGTGGAAGGGGGATTGGCGGCGGCGTCGGTGATCGGCTCGGGCGGAAAAACAAGTCCCTGGCCGTTTTCCTTGGCGAAGATGCCGGTCACGGCTTCGAGCGGGATCGAGCATTCGCGCGACACGCCGTTGAAGCGCGCCGCGAACTGGATGAGCTCGTTGCCTATGGTGAGACGGTGCGTCGCGTCGTGGCTCACGTTCAGGACGATTTCCCCGTTCTTCACGTGCTCCGCCGGTACCTTGGTGTTCGCGTCCACCCGCACCGCGAGGTACGGGGTCATGTTGCTGTCCGTGCACCACTCGTGGATGGCGCGGATGAGGTAGGGCTTGGTAGGTCTCTCGGCCACGGCGCCTATTTCCTCATGACCTTTTCGGAGGCCGTCAGCGCGTCGATGAAGGCGGGCCGGCTGAACAGACGCTCGGCGTACTTCATGAGGGGGGCGCTCTGCTTGGGCAGCTGGATGCCGTAGTGGTCGAGCCGCCACAGGAGGGGCGCGATCGCGACGTCCAGCATCGTGAACTCCTCCCCGAGCATGTGCTTCTGCTTGGCGAACACCGGCGCGATCTGGGTCAGGTTGTCGCGGATGATGGAGCGGCCCTTTTCCGCCTGCTTCTGCGTGCCCTTCTCTATGGACTCGATGTGGGTGAACATCTCCTGCTCGAAGCGGAACAGGAAAAGCCGCGCCCGCGCGCGCATCACCGGGTCGGCCGGCATGAGCTGCGGGTGCGGGAAGCGGTCGTCGATGTACTCGTTGATGATGTTCGATTCGTAGAGAATCAGGTCTCTTTCGACGAGCACGGGGACCTTGTTGTAGGGGTTCATCACCGCCAGGTCTTCCGGCTTGTTGAACAGATCGACATCCACGATCTGAAAATCCATGCCCTTCTCGTAGAGCACGATGCGGCAGCGCTGGCTGAATGGGCAGGTCGTGCCCGAATACAAGGTCATCATAAGATCAGTGACTGGTAACTGGTTACTGGTGGCTCGTGACTGGCATGTCTCGTGACTGGCGATGAAGTGGCGGGTGTGAGCCGGCCACAGGTCACCGGTCACGGGTCACTGGTCACCGATCAGTGAACGTCCTTCCAGAATTCCTTCTTGAGCAGATAGGCGAGCACGAAGAGCACGCCCAGGAACATGAGCACGTAGATGCCGAGCGTCTCGCGGGTTCCGCGCGAAGGCTCTCCCACGTAGACCAGGAAGTTGACGAGGTCCGCGATCATGCGGTCGTACTCGGCCGGCGCCATCGTTCCCGGCTTCTCCAGCACGAGTCTCACCACCTCGCGCCGGTCCACCTCCTCTTCCTTCGGCCCGAAACGGCGCTCCACCGTTTCGGCCTTGAGGACCTGCACGCCCTGCAGCTGGTACAGAACGTGCGGCATGCCGACGTTCGCGAAAACCGTGTTGTTCCATCCCGTGGGGCGCGAGGGATCGCGATAGAAGCCGCGCAGATAGGAGTAGAGCCAGTCCGCCCCGCTGCCGTCGCCCGAGGCGCGGGAGCGCGCGATCACGGAAAGATCCGGCGGCGGCGCCCCGAACCAGTCCTTGGCGTTCTTCGCGTCCATCGCGATCTTCATGAGATCGCCGACCTTTGCTTCGGTGGGCATCAGGTTGTCCCGGATCTGCTGCTCGGAGAGGCCCAGATCCCTCAGGCGGTTGAAGCGCATGTAGGCGAGGCCGTGGCAGCCGAGGCAGTAATTGACGTAGACGTGCGCGCCGCGCTGCAGCGAGACCGGATCGTTGGGCTTCACGTCGGCCGGGACGCGGTCGAGCCTGACGCTTTCCGACGCCCACGACGAAAATGAGGCGAGCGCCGGCACGGCCAGCGCTAGGAGCAGCAGGCACCGCTTCGCGTAGCTCATCAGTGCGCCTTCCAGACGACCCGGTCGGGCTCCGGCTTCGTCTTCTCCATCCTGGTATACCACGGCATGAGGAGGAAAAACGCGAAGTACAGGAACGTGCAGATCTGCCCGATGATGGTTCGTCCCTCGGTGACCGACAGCGTGCCGAGGTAGCCGAGTATGAAGAAGACGACGACGAAGAGCGCCATCGCGCTCTTCGTGAGCGGTCCCTTGTAGCGTATCGACTTCACCGGGCTCTGGTCGAGCCAGGGCAGCAGGAAAAAGATCAGCGTCGCGCAGCCCATCAGGACCACGCCCCAGACCTTGGGATCGAGCACGACCTTGTCCGGCCCCTTCATGAAGAAAATGAGCACCGCGCCTATGAGTGTGGCCGCGAATTTGAATCCGAACGTCGCCCTCGACCGCCAGATCAGCACGACGTACGCCGCGATGCCGAGCGCGAGGAAGATCATGAAATCCTCGGTACAGGCGCGCAGAATCGAATAGTACGGCGTGAAATACCACACGGGCGCGATGTGCGGGGGCGTCTTCAGCGAATCGGCGGGGATGAAGTTGTTGTACTCCAGGAAATATCCGCCGAATTCGGGCATGAAGAACAGGATCAGGCAGAACAGGATGAGAAACGCCACCACGCCCAGCGTGTCCTTGACCGTGTAGTAGGGGTGAAACGGTATTCCGTCCACCGGGTGTCCGGTCTTCGGGTCCTTGTGCTTCTTGATTTCCACCCCGTCGGGATTGTTCGAGCCCACCTCGTGCAGCGCCATGATGTGCGCCGCCACCAGCCCCAGCAGCACCAGCGGTATCGCGATGACGTGGAACGAGAAGAAGCGGTTCAGCGTCGCATCCGACACCACGTAGTCGCCGCGTATCCACTGGGACAACTCGGGGCCGATCACCGGTATCGCGTCGAACAGGTTGACGATCACCTGCGCGCCCCAGTAGGACATCTGGCCCCACGGCAGCAGGTAGCCGAAGAACGCCTCCGCCATCAGGGAGAGATAGATGATCATGCCGAAGATCCAGACGAGCTCGCGCGGCTTGCGGTACGAGCCGTACATCAGCCCCCGGAACATGTGGAGGTAGACGACGATGAAGAAAAAGGAGGCTCCCGTCGAATGCATGTAGCGCATCAGCCAGCCCAGGGGCACGTCGCGCATGATGTACTCGACGGAGGCGAAAGCGAGCGCCGCGTCGGGCTTGTAGTGCATGACGAGGAAGATGCCGGTGGCGATCTGCAGCACCAGCACGAAGATCGCGAGCGAGCCGAAGTAGTACCAGAAATTGAAGTTCTTCGGCGCGTAGTACTCCGCCAGGTGGTCCTTCCACAGCGACATCATGGGGAACCGCTGATCGACCCAGGTGAGCAGCCCGCTCATCGGGGTGTTCAGCGGCCCGGCCCAGGTGATCGTAACCGGCTGTTTTTCTGCTGCCGCCATGTTGTTCTAGGCTCCCTTGCTGTCGTCGCCGATCAGGATTTTCGTATCGCTCAGGTACTTGTACGGCGGCACCTTGAGGTTGTCGGGCGCGGGCTTGTTCTTGTAGACCCGCCCCGCCAGGTCGAAGAGCGAGCCGTGGCACGGGCAGTAGAAGCCGCCTTTCCAGTCGGCTTCGAACGCCTCCGGGCCGGTTTTGAACTTGTCCTGCGGCGAGCAGCCGAGGTGGGAACAGATACCCACGACGACGAGGATCTCGGATTTGTCCGAGCGGGAGCGGAACTCGTTGCGCGCGTATTCAGGGGTCAGCTCGCCGGGCTTGCGCGCGCTCTTCGGATCGGCAACCTTGTCGTCGCTCGACTTGATCGAGTCGAGCATTTCCTTCGTGCGGCGCACGATCCACACCGGCTGCCCGCGCCATTCCACCGTGAGCTTTTCGCCCGGGCCGAGCGCGCCGATATCGGCTTCGACCGGCGCGCCTGCCGCTTTCGCGCGCTCGGATGGCAGCATGCTGGCGACGAACGGCACTGCGGTTGCCACGGACGCGATTCCTCCCGCGACACCCGTGGCGGCGATCAACAAGCGCCGTTTGCCTTCGTCCAACTCCTTGTCGGGCATGTAAATATTCCTGGGCCGCTGGAAAGGGGGCATTTTACACAAACACTGCGCGAATGTTGAGCAAAACCTGAAAAAAGGGCAGCAGATCATGCATTTATCTCGTTGGGGCGCTGCCGCAGCTACGGCTCGCGCGATCTGCGTGTAATATCACGGGATCAGGGACACCCATAACTCGGCTCCGGGCTGGCGGCACCGGCAATCGGTCTCACAAGAGGCTGAATTGCTTGCGGAATGAGCCCCAGCTTTGCGGCCTGCCGGCGGACCTCATAGCTCCATGCGCAAGCTCTGGCTCACGTTTTGCCAGACCGCGACCGTATGCCTCGCGGTGCTGTTCGTAATTTCCACTTTGCGACCCGACCTGCTCGCCAGTGCGCCGCAGGGCGTGGCGGCGGCGGTCAAGGAGCCGCAGCGCGAGGAACCGGGACCGGCCGCGGTAACCTCGTTCAGCAGCGCAGTGCGCAAGGCGATGCCGGCGGTCGTTAACATCTATACCAGCCAGGAAGTGAAGCGCCCGCGGCAGCCCCTGATGGACGATCCGGTGTTCCGCTACTTCTTCGGCGAGCAAGGCGATCCCGGCGTGCAGCGCCGAGAAGGATTGGGCTCGGGCGTCATCGTGAGCGACAAGGGGTACATTCTCACCAATCACCACGTCGTCGAATCCGTGGACCAGATCGAAGTCGCTCTCGCCGACGCGAGAAAAGTGCCGGCGCGCGTGGTAGGTACGGACCCGGACACCGACCTGGCCGTTCTCAAGATCGACCTGCCGCGGCTGCCGGCGATCACCTTCGGCAACGCGGAGGTCCGCGTCGGCGATGTCGTGCTCGCCATCGGCAATCCGTTCGGCGTCGGCCAGACCGTCACCCTGGGCATCGTGAGCGCACTCGGGCGCACGCAGCTGGGTATCACGACCTTCGAGAGCTTCATCCAGACCGACGCCACGATACAGCCCGGCAATTCGGGCGGCGCGCTGGTCGACACGAGCGGCAACCTCATCGGCATCAATACCGCGATCTATTCGCAATCGCCGCGCGGGGAATCGATGGGAATCGGGTTCGCCATACCCGTTTCCATCGCCCGCCAGGTCATGGAGCAGATCATCCGGGATGGAGCGGTCACCCGGGGCTGGATAGGGGTGGGAGGACGCGACATCACGCGGGAACTTGCCGAGACTTTGCAGATCAAGGCGAACCGGGGCGCGCTCATCACGCAGGTGGTGCGGGACGGGCCTGCCGATCAGGCGGGCGTCAAGCCGGGTGACGTGCTCGTCGGGGTGAACGGCGCTGCGGTGGGTGATTGGGGCGCCGTGCTCAACCTCGTCGCGGTGCTGAAGCCCGGAGAGCAGGCGAAGCTCAGGCTGCAGCGCGAGAACGCGGACACCGACCTCACCGTGACCATCGGGCGCAGGCCAAGGGTCACGAAAAGAGAGTGACGCGCGATGAGCTTCGCGGTGACGTCGTCACTAACACAGTGTCGTCACTAGCGTAGCGTCGTCACCAGCGACAGCGTCGTCACTCCTTGTCGGCCGGGACCGCGGGCAACCCGTCACCGTTCTGCTTCGCGCGGGCCGGTTTTCCCACGTAGCGCGTGGCGATCAGGCCCACCTCGTAGAGCACGCACATCGGTATCGCCAGCAATAGTTGCGAAAGCACGTCGGGCGGGGTCACGACAGCCGCGATGACGAAAGCGCCGACGACCACGTAGGGGCGCACTTCCTTCAGCTTTTCCGGAGTCACCACCCCGGCGCGCACGAGCACGATCTGGGCGAGCGGGATCTCGAACGTGATCCCGAACGCGAGAAACATGGTCATCACGAAATTGAGGTACGCCTCGATGTCCGGGGCTGGCGAGATCGCGCTCGGTGCGTAGCTCTGTATCGCCTGGAAGACCATCCCGAATACCACGAAGTAGCAGTAGGCCACGCCCAGCAGGAAGAGAGCGGTGCTGCTCACGACGATCGGCAGCGCGATGCGTTTTTCGTGCGAGTAGAGGCCGGGCGCGACGAAGGCCCACGCCTGGTACAGCACGTACGGCAGCGCCACGAGGAACGCGGCGAGCAGCGTCACCTTCAGCGGAACGAGTATCGGCGACACGACCCCGGTCGCGATCATCTTCGTGCCCTCCGGCAGCGCCTGCATCATGGGGCGGGCGAGCAGATCGTAGATCGCGCCGATGCCGGGCCAGATTGCGAGCACAGCCATCACCACGCCGATCGCCACGAGTGAGCGCAGCAGACGGTCGCGCAGCTCGACCAAGTGGGAAATAAAAGTATCTTCGCTCATAGCCGGAACGGCGTGACCCTGAAACCAGCGGGCGCGATGCTACGTCTGCTTCTGCCCCGGCGGCAGGGCGCTTCCTTCGAGCGCGAGATCGAGCTGCTGCGCGGCCGGCTCGGCGGCCGTTCCCTGCGCAGCCTCCGCCGGCGCGGGAGCGGCGGCCGGGAGCTCCGGATAGTCGGGCGCCGGATTCGGATTTGCCGCCTCGGCCAGCTTGTCGAGCTCGCTCCGCGTCTCGTTTACCTCTTTCTCCACCGAGCCCTGAATAGCGCGCGCGGCGTCCTCGACGTTCGACTGGAGCTTGCGCAGCTCGTCCAGCTCCATCTCGCGCGAGATGTCGGCCTTGACGTCGTTCACGTAACGCTGCATGCGCCCGAACAGGTGCCCGAGCGTGCGCGCCACCTTGGGCAGCCGCTCCGGTCCGATCACGATCAGGGCGACGACCGCGATGACCAGGAGCTCGGAGAATCCAATGTCGAACAAGCTAGACCTTCGGCGCTTCCTTCTTCGCCTCGCCTTCGATTGTCTGGCCGGTGCTGGGCGGGATTTCCGGCTTCGCCTGCGCGGTCTTGTCCTCCTCGGACTTCATGCCGTCCTTGAAGCCCTTCACCGCGCTGCCCAGGTCGGTGCCCATGTTGCGCAGCTTCTTGGTGCCGAAGACCAGCACCACCACCAGCAGCACGATCAGCCAGTGCCAGATGCTAAGAGAGCCCATGTCATACCTCCTCGAATCGCCCGGTCATGGCGTTCACAGCGGCGTCATTTCGCGCGGGAGTTCTTTTCGTCGATTCCCGAGACGCCTTCGCGCCGCTGCAATTCGGCGAGCACGTCGTCGGGACCGAGTCCGTACCATGCGAGCAACACCAGACTGTGAAACCAGAGATCGGCGGTTTCACGCACGACATGCAGTTTATCACCGTCCTTTGCCGCCAGCAGGGTCTCCGCCGCTTCCTCGGCCACCTTCTTCATGATGGCGTCGCCACCCTTCGCGAACAGGCCCGCCACGTAGGAGCTCGCGGGATCGGCGTTGCGCCGCTCGGCTATCACCCGCCCGATACGCAGCAATATGTCCGGGTCGGTCATCGACCACCACCCTTGTAGATTTCGGCCGGATCCTTGAGGACGGGATCGACGACGACCCACTTATCGCCGTCGAGCGTCCGGTAAAAGCACGAGTGGCGCCCGGTGTGGCACGCTATGCCGCCCGCCTGCTCGATTTCCAGCAGCAGCACGTCCTCGTCGCAATCGAGCCGGATCGACCGCACCTTCTGCACGTGCCCGGACTCCTCGCCCTTGCGCCACAGCTTCTTGCGCGAGCGCGACCAGTAATGCGCCTCGCCGGTCTCAACCGTCTTGTTGAGCGCCTCGCGGTTCATCCACGCGACGGTAAGCACTCTGCCGCCGGCCGCCTCCTGCGCCACCGCGGGCACGAGGCCGTCCTGCGTCCAGTTCACGGTGTTGAGCCAGCTGTCGTCCATCGCGTCGGAGATGAGATAGAAGAAAGGAGAAGGGCGTCACAGCGCAGCAACGCACCGACTGTACGATTCTACACCTCTCTCCTCGCGCCTCTCTGCTCGCGCTTCACAGCCGCACCTCGATCCCCTGCGCCGCCATGTGCTCCTTCGCCTGACGCACCGTGTATTCACCGTAGTGAAACACGCTCGCGGCCAGCACCGCATCGGCGCGTCCCTGCAGTATCCCCTCGGCCAAGTGATCGAGCGATCCCACCCCACCGCTCGCGATCACGGGGATGGAGAGCGCGTCGGAGAACGCGCGGGTCAGATCGAGATCGAAGCCGGCGCGCGTTCCGTCGCGATCCATGCTGGTCAGCAGGATCTCGCCGGCGCCGGAGCGCTCCATCTCGCGGCCCCATTCGAGCGCGTCCCGGCCGCTCGCCCTGCGCCCACCGTGCGTGTATACCTCCCAGCGGGGCGCGCCCGGTCCCGGCGCCCGCCTGGCGTCTATCGCCACCACGATGCACTGCGATCCGTAACGGGCCGCCGCCTCGGCGACGAGCCGGGGCCGCTCGACAGCGGCGGTGTTGATACTGACCTTGTCGGCGCCCGCGTTCAACAGCCGCCGCACGTCATCAACGGCGCGCACGCCTCCGCCCACCGTGAGCGGGATGAAGACCTCGGCCGCGACGGCCTCCACGACGCCCACGATGAGATCGCGCCCGTCGCTGCTCGCGGTGATGTCCAGGAAAGCGAGCTCGTCGGCGCCCTGTTCGTCGTAGCGCCGCGCGATCTCCACGGGATCGCCCGCATCGCGCAGCCCGACAAAATTCACGCCCTTGACCACGCGCCCGGCGGCCACGTCGAGGCAGGGGATAACGCGTTTCGCGAGGCTCACTGGAATCGTCACCGGTCAGGCGTCAAGCGTCAGGCCGTAGGAAAGTCGAACCTTATCCGGCCCGCTTCACCCCTGACTTCTTACGCTTCACCGCTCTTGGACAGCTCGTCTGCCAGCTTCTGCGCCTCAGCGAAGTCGAACCTGCCCTCGTAGACCGCGCGGCCCGTGATTGCGCCGGAGATGCCTTCGTGCGCGACGCCGCACAGCGCCCGGATGTCATCCAGGCTGTTCAAGCCGCCGCTCGCGATCACCGGCACCGCCAGCTCGTGAGCGAGCGCGACGGTCGCCTCGATATTGACCCCGGTCAACATACCGTCGCGGCCGATATCGGTGTAAATGATCGCCTCCACGCCGTAGTCCTGGAACTTCCTGCCCAGGTCGAGCACCTCATGGCCGGTCATCTTGGACCATCCGTCCACCGCGATCTTGCCGTCCTTGGCATCGAGCGACACCAGCACGTGACCGGGGAAGGCGGCGCACGCCTCGTGCAGAAAACCGGGGTTCTTGACCGCGGCCGTGCCGATGATGACGTAGGTCACGCCGTTGTCGAGGAATTGCTCGATGGTATCGAGATCGCGCAGGCCGCCGCCAAGCTGTATGGGTATCCGGCCGCCCACCGCTTCCGTGATGGCGCGTATTGCCTTCTCGTTCCTGGGCCGGCCGGCCGCGGCGCCGTTCAAATCGATCACGTGCAATCGCCGCGCCCCCTGTTTCACCCAGTTCCCGGCCATGGCGCCGGGGTCGTCAGAGAACACGGTCGACTTATCCATGGCGCCTTGCTTCAAGCGCACGCACTTGCCGTCCTTCAAGTCGATGGCCGGGATGATCAGCATGGTTGTGTCGTTTGCCTGCGGGCGGTGTTGCGAAAGGAAGTGGGTCGCGATGACTTCCGGTGAAGTCCTAGGCCGCCGCAACCGTGCGCGGTGCGCGATTGAGAGCGGGCTGCCAGGAGATGAAGTTGGAAAGCAGGCGCAGCCCTGCAGCCTGGCTCTTCTCGGGATGGAACTGCACGGCGAATACGTTTTCGCACGCCACGGCGCTGCTGAATTGCACGCCGTAAGTGCTCACTCCGGCCACAGCGCCGCGGGCGCCCGGCTCGACGTAATAACTGTGCACGAAGTAGAACCGGCCCCCCTGCGGTATGCCCTGCCACAGCGGATGGTCTCCGACCTGCTCAACCTCGTTCCAGCCCATGTGAGGCACCTTGAGCCTGCCGCCATCCAGGCCGGCCATCCTCTCGGCCGGGAAGCGCCGGACCCTGCCCGGCAAGAGTCCCAGGCCCGGGGTATCGCCCTCTTCGCTCCTCTCGAACAGCATCTGCAGGCCGATACAGATCCCGAGGAACGGCTTCTCCAGCGCAGCCGCAACGACCGCCGCGCGCAAGCCGCGGCTGTCCATCTCGCGCATGCAATCCGGCATGGCGCCCTGCCCGGGGAAAACGACGCGAGCAGCGCCGAGTATCTCGCCCGGATCGCTCGTTATCGCCACCGCAAGGCGCGGCGCAACGTGCTCGATCGCTTTCGCCACCGAGCGCAGGTTTCCCATTCCGTAGTCGACGACGGCAACGTCGGTCATACACTCACAGGGTGCCCTTGGTAGAGGGCACGTCCGTCACGCGCGGGTCGGCCTCCACCGCCATGCGCAGCGCGCGGCCGAACGCCTTGAACGCGGTCTCCGCCTGGTGGTGGGCGTTCACGCCCTTCAGGTTGTCCACGTGCAGCGTGATCTGCGCGTGATTGACGAAGCCCTGGAAGAACTCGTGCACCAGGTCGACGTCGAACTCGCCGATGCGGGCGCGCACGAACTCGATATGGAATTCGAGGCCGGGCCGGCCGGACAGGTCCACGACGGCGCGCGACAGCGCCTCGTCGAGCGGCACGTAGGCGTGCCCGTAGCGGCGCACGCCCTTCTTGTCGCCGATCGCCTTCGCGAACGCCTGCCCCAGGGTAATACCCACGTCTTCCACGGTGTGGTGACCATCGATGTGCAGGTCGCCTTTCGCGATGGCCTCGATGTCGAAGGCGCCGTGCCGTGCGACCTGCTCCAGCATGTGATCGAGAAACGGCACGCCCGTCGCTATCGTCGACCTGCCCGTCCCGTCGAGATCGAGCTTGACGCTGATCTGCGTCTCCTTGGTATTGCGGGTGACTTCGGCTTTACGCATGCCGGGGGGAGGCGCGAGAGGCTATATCGGGCGGGACGGTGAGGCGGGGATGGTCTGGGCCAGTGCGGCTAGGAATGCGGTGTTCTCATCCGGCGTGCCGACGGTGACCCGCAGGCAGCTGTCGAGCAGGCGATGAGATCCGTGGAGACTCTTGATGAGCACTCCGCGCTTTTTCAGTCCGTCGAAAACGCGCTCCGCGTTGCTGGTGGTTCTGAACAAGACGAAATTGGCGTCGCTCGGATACGCTGTTACCCCGGGCAGCCGCCCCAGCTCGCGGGCCAGCCGTCCACGCTCAAGCTTGATAGCTGAGGCCTGATCTGTCAACACGTCACCGTGCTGCAGGACCTCGCAGGCCACGAGTTGCGTGAGCGTATTGACATTATACGGTAAACATACCTTGGCGAGCTCCCCGAGCCACGCCGCGGGTCCGATCAGCGCGCCCAGCCTCAATCCGGCGAGACCCAGCTTGGACACGGTCCGCATGACGAGCAGATTGGGATGGCGCGGCAGCGCTCCGATGAAGCTCTTTCCCGCAAAGGCGTGGTAGGCCTCGTCCAGCACGACGATACCGGGCGCCGCCTCGATGACGCGCGTAACGAGCGCCTCGTCGAAAAGATTCCCGGTGGGATTGTTGGGATAGGCGATGAAAACGAGCGCGGGCTGATGCTCCTCGATCGCGGCCAGCACGCGCTCGCCGTCGAGCTGAAAATCCTCGCGCAAGTCCACGCCGACGTAGCGCGCCCCGGCGAACGTCGAGATCATCCGGAACATCACGAATGAGGGCTCCACCCCCAGAACGACCGCCCCCGGGCGCGCGACGGCGAGGGCGAGCACCTGGATCAGCTCGTCGGAGCCGTTGCCCAGCAGGAGATCCATGCCGGCGGGAACGTCGAAGGCCGCGCGCATCCGGGCCTTCACCTCGGCCCCCGACGAATCGGGATAGCGGTTGATCGCCGCCCCTTCGGCAATCCGGGCAATGCTGGCACGGAGCGCACCGGGGAGCCGGTAGGGGTTCTCCATCGCGTCGAGCTTCACCATCCCCGAGCTGTCGGGGACATGGTAGCCCTTCAGCGCGAGGATCTCGCTGCGGATGATTTGTTCCGGTTTTTTCGGCATGTCTGTCCGGGTGCCCTACTTCATCCGGTATTCCGCCGACCTGGCATGCGCCTGCAGCCCCTCCCCGCGCGCCAGCTCCACGGCGACCGCCCCCAGCCGGCGGGCACCCTCCTGCGACACGCGTATCACGCTCGAGCGCTTCTGGAAGTCGTAGACGCCGAGCGGCGAGGCAAAGCGCGCAGTGCGCGAGGTCGGCAGCACGTGATTGGGGCCGGCGCAGTAGTCGCCCAGCGCCTCCGACGCGTAGCGTCCGAGAAAAATCGCGCCGGCGTTCTCGATCTTCGGGAGGAGTTCCGCGGCATCCGCCACCGAGAGCTCCAGGTGCTCCGGCGCGATGCGATTGACGAGCCGGCAGGCGTCGTCGAGGTCGCGCGCCTTGATCAGCGCGCCGCGCGCCGCAAGGGACGCAGCGATGACCGCCCGGCGCGGCATCTCCGCGAGCTGCCGCTCCATGCTGGCGGCGACCGCGTCCAGGAACGCGGCATCGGGCGCGATGAGTATCGCCTGCGCGATCTCGTCGTGCTCCGCCTGCGAGAAGAGATCCATTGCAACCCAGTCCGGCTCGGTACCGCCGTCGCACACCACGACGATCTCCGACGGCCCCGCGATCATGTCGATGCCGACCACCCCGAACACCTGCCGCTTGGCGGCTGCGACGTACGCGTTGCCCGGGCCGACGATCTTGTCCACCGCCGGTATCGTCGCCGTGCCGAAGGCAAGCGCGGCTATCGCCTGGGCGCCGCCGACGGTGAAAACCCGGTCGACTTCGCAGATCGCCGCCGCGGCGAGCACCAGCTCGTTTCTCTCGCCGCCGGGCGTGGGCACCGCCATGATGACCTCGCGCACGCCCGCTACCCTGGCCGGAACGGCGTTCATGATGACCGACGAAGGATAGGCAGCCTTTCCACCGGGGACGTAGATGCCGACGCGATCGATGGCGGTCACGCGCTGGCCGAGCTCCGTGCCGTCGGCATCGACATAGCTCCACGAGGAGGCCCGCTGCCGTTCGTGGAAGGAGCGCACGCGTGCCGCCGCGGCTTCGAGCGCCTCGCGGCGCTCGGGAGCTATGCGCGCGAGAGCCGCTTCGCGCTCGCCGCGCGGAATCTCCAGCGCCGCCGCCGACGGCGCTTCCAGCCGGTCGAAACGCCGCTCGTACTCGAGGAGCGCCGCATCGCCGCGCGCCCTCACGTCCGCGATGATTTTCGTCACCGCCGCGTCGACCTGCGGATCCTGCGCGGTTTCGAACGCGAGCAGTTCGGCGAGCCGGGCGTCGAAATCGGGCCGGGCGGTATCGAGGCGCCGGATCGCGATCATCGGACGGCGGCCGCGAAAGCGTTGAGGAGCGGCTGGATCTCGGCGCGCTTCACCTTGAGCCCGGCCTGGTTCACTATCAGACGGGCACTGATCGGCGCGATCTCTTCCACGGGCCGGAGATTGTTGGCGCGCAGCGTGTTGCCGCTGCTCACCAGGTCGACGATCGCATCGGCCAGCCCGGTGAGCGGCGCGAGCTCCATCGACCCGTAGAGCTTGATGAGATCGACGTGCACGCCTTTCGCGGCGAAATGCTCGCGCGCTGTCTGGACGTACTTGGTTGCCACTTTCAGCCGCGCACCCTGCTTGACGGCGCTCCGGTAATCGAATCCCGCACGGACGGCGACCATCATCCGGCAGCGCGCGATCCCGAGATCGAGCGGCTGGTAGAGGCCCTGCCCGCCGTGCTCGTCGAGGACGTCCTTGCCCGCGACACCGAGGTCGGCGGCGCCGTACTGAACGTAGGTCGGCACGTCGGTCGCGCGCACGATGACGAGCCGCACGTCGCGGCGGTTGGTCCCGAGGATCAACTTCCTGGAGGTCTCCGGATCGCCGCGCGCGATGATGCCCGCGCTCTTCAGGAGCGGGGCGGTCTCGTCGTAGATGCGACCCCTGGACAGGGCGATGGTGATCACGGGGAACTCAAGAAAAACAACATCTTACCGCCAAGACGCCCAGAACACCAAGAAGACAGGAATTAACCGCCGCTGAACGCCGATCAACGCGAGCGGCGGATCCGCGCGCCCAGCCGCGAGAGCTTCTCCTCGATCCGCTCGTAGCCCCGGTCGAGGTGGTACACCCGGTCCACGGTGGTCGTGCCGCGCGCAACCAGTCCCGCGAGCACGAGACTCGCCGAGGCGCGCAGGTCCG
>DASRJL010000197.1:0-15595 GCA_035649495.1 Burkholderiales bacterium
GCAAAAAGCAGGTCATCCTTCCACGTTCCACGTTCATCCTTGAAGTCATGTCTGTACGAGCTTCTTGTGGGTGGCTATGCCCATCAGTATCCCCATCCCCAGGCAGATCGACACGAGCGAGGTTCCGCCGTAGCTGATGAGGGGCAGGGGCACTCCCACGACCGGGAGTATGCCGCTCACCATGCCCATATTGACGAAGGCGTAGGTGAAGAAGGTGAGGGTGATTGCGCCGGCGAGCAGCCGCGCGAAGAGGGTGGGCGCGTTGGCGGTGATCACCATGCCGCGGGCGATGACCAACAGGAAGAGCAGCAGCAGTACGACGTTGCCGAACAGCCCGAACTCCTCGGAGTACACGGCGAAGATGAAATCGGTCGTACGCTCCGGTATGAAATCGAGGTGAGTCTGCGTGCCGTTCAGCCATCCTTTCCCGAGCACGCCGCCGGATCCCACGGCGATGGTGGACTGTATGGTGTGATAGCCCGCGCCGAGCGGATCCTGCGACGGATCGAGCAGCGTGAGCAGGCGCCGCCGTTGATAGTCGTGCAGCAACGACCACGCGAGCGGCAGCGACGCGATGCCGGCGAGTGCCAGGCCTCCGATGATGCGCCAGGAGAGGCCGGCGAGGAACAGCACGAAGAAGCCGGATGCCGAGATCAGGAGCGAGGTGCCGAGATCAGGCTGGCGCACGATCAACCCGACCGGGATCAGCAGCATCATGGCGGCCACAAAGTAATTGCCGAGCCGCAACGTCGCCTCGTAGCGGTCGAAATACCACGCCATCGCCAGCGGCACGGCGATCTTCATCAGCTCGGAGGGCTGGATGCGCGTGATCCCGACGTGCAGCCAGCGCCGGGCGCCGTTCGCGATCTCGCCGAAGAGCGCGACGCCCACGAGCAGCAGCACGCCCAAGATGTACAACGGCAGCGCCAGCCGTCGGAGGTGCTGGGGCGGTATGTTCGCGAACACCCACATGGTGGCGAGCGCTATCAGGATGTTCATGAGCTGCGTGGACACGCGCGCGACGCTCGCGTTGGAGGCGCTGAACAGCACGGTGATCCCGACGGCCATCAGGGCTAGCACGGCGCCGAGCAGCATGCCGTCGACGTGCTGCGTGAGGTGGCCGCCAAGGCGTCTGATCGCCGGATTCATTGGAAGCGCCTAATCGCCGGATTCATGGATCCGCCTAATCGCGAAGGTCATCCGCCTCTTCCTTTTCCGGCTTCGGAGGAGCGGGCACCTTGCCCAGCAGGTAGTAGTCGAGCACCGCGCGCGCGATCGGCGCGGCGTAGCGCGCGCCGAACCCGGAATTCTCGACGATCACGGCGAGGGCGATCTTCGGCGCGTCCGCCGGCGCGTAGGCGATGAACAGGGCATGGTCGCGGTGGCGCTCCTGCACCCGGCTCTCGACGTACTTTTCCCCCGCCTTCAAGGCGACCACCTGCGCCGTGCCGGTCTTGCCCGCGCTCACGTAGCCCGCACCCGCGAAGGCGCGCGCCCCCGTGCCCTCCTTGTTGACGCCGATCAGGGCTTGCTTGATCACCGCGATATGCTCGGGCTTGGTCGGCAGCGTGCGCAGCGGGTTGGGCTCCACGGGGGAGCGCTCGCGGGTGCGGATGTCCTCGACGTAGTTCACGATGTGCGGCCGGAACATCACGCCGTCGTTGGCGATGGTCGCGATCGCGGCCGCGAGCTGCACCGGGGTGTACGAGTTGTAGCCCTGCCCGATCCCGATGCTGATCGTCTCGCCGGCGTACCACTTCTGCTGCTCGGGGCGCTTGAACCGCTGGCGCTTCCATGCCTGCGATGGCAGCACGCCGGCCGCTTCGCCCTTGACGTCCAGGCCCGTGACGCTGCCCAGACCCAGCAGGCCCATGAAGCGCGAGATGCCATCTATTCCCAGGTCGTTCGCGAGCACGTAGTAGTAGGTGTCGCACGAGACCACGATCGACCTGTACATGTCCACCACGCCGTGGCCGCCGACCTTGTCGTCGCGGAAGACGTGCCCGCCGAAGTTGAAGAACCCGGGGTCGCTGATCGTCTGCTGCGGAGTGCGCTTCCCGGCGGTCAACGCGGCGAGCGCCATGAAAGGCTTGAAGGTGGATCCCGGTGGATAGGTCCCGGCCAGCGCGCGGTTCACCATCGGCCGGTCCGGCGAATTATTCAGCTCGCTCCAGTTGGTGGGGTCTATGCCGTCCACGAAGAGATTGGGGTCGAAGCCCGGCTTGCTCACGAATGCCAGCACGCCCCCCGTCGCCGGCTCGATGGCGACCAGCGCGCCGCGGTATTTGCCGAAGGCGTTGTAGGCGATCTCCTGGAGCCGTGCGTCGAGCTTCAGCACGAGATTGTTTCCCGACACGGGCGGCGTGCGCGAGAGCGTGCGCACGGCGCGCCCCCCCGAATCGACCTCGACCTCCTCGACGCCCGTCGTGCCGTGCAGGGCCAGCTCGTAGCTCTGCTCGAGCCCGGTCTTCCCGATGTAGTCGGTGCCGCGGTAGTTGGCCACGCGATCCTCGGCCTCCAGCTGGTCGAGCTCCTTCTGGTTGATGCGGCCGATGTGACCGACCACGTGGGAGAAGAGCTCTCCCTGCGGGTACTGGCGGAACAGCCGCGCGTTGATCTCGACGCCCGGGAAGCGGTAGCGGTTGGCCGCGAAGCGCGCGATTTCCTCGTCCGAGAGCCGCGTGCGGATCGGGAGGCTTCCTATGCCCTTGCTTTCCTCCATGAGCCGCTTGAACCGCCGCCGGTCGCGCGCGCCGATCTCCACCACGCCGGCCAGCTCGTCGATCGTGCGCTCCAGGTCGGCAACCTTGCCCGGCTGTATCTCGAGCGTGTAGGCGGAATAGTTGTGGGCAAGGACCGTCCCGTTGCGGTCGACGATGATGCCGCGGTTGGGCACCACCGGCACGATGGAGATGCGGTTCGCCTCGGCGAGCGTGTGCAGCTCTCCGTGCCGCACGACCTGGAGATAGAAGAAGCGCACCGCCAGCACCGCGAACATCGCGAGCACCAGCACGAACGCAACCGCCAGGCGCACGCGGAAGTGATGCAGCTCGAGCTGCGCGTTCCGGATCTCGACGCCGGGATTGATGGAAAGCTCAGGCATGGTCCGGGTCGGGCTGCGGGCGCTGCGGGAGGCGGAACAACGCGACCATGAACGGCCACAGGGCGCCGCCGACGAAGCTGCCGATGAAGTACTGGAAGCCGGGGAACTCGGCCCCGGCGAGCGCGCGCACCGTGATCACGATGACGTCGTTCATGAGGAGCAGGGTGACGACGTGCAGCATCTGCGAGGTCACGGCGAACATCCGCACGCGCCGGTGCAGCACGATGCCGGCGTAGGCGAGAATGGTGTAGGCGAGCGCGTGCTGGCCGAACAGCGTGCCGTCGGCGACGTCCATGGTGAGGCCGAGGAGCCACGCTGCGAGAAAACCGATCCTGCGCGGCGTCTCTATGCACCAGTAGAGCACCACGAGCGCCACGAAATCGGGCTTGATCCACAGCGCGTGGCCGGACCATGGCAGGAGGTTCAAGAGCAGCGCCGCGACGAGCGTCGCCGCGATGAAGCCGGCCTTGACCGGCAACAGGATCTCGTGGGGGGTGATGCGCGTCTCGGCCATCAGCCCTTCCTTGCTCTCTTCGGCCGGGGCGACTTCTGCTCCTCGACCGGCCGCGGCGGGAGCTCCGGACGGCCGATGACGATCAGGAGCTGGGTGCGGTTCGCGACGCCGGCGAGCGGCTTGCAGGTGATCCTCGCGAAAAGCGAGGCGGCGTTGCGTTCCACGTTGGCCACTTCCGCGACGGGCAGCCCCGGCGGGTAGACGCCGTCTATACCCGAGGTCGCGAGCCGGTCGCCGTTCTGGAAGTCCGCGTTGAGCGGTATGAAACGCAGCTCGAGCGTGCCCTCGCTGCCGGTGCCCGACAGCACCGCGCGCAGGCCGTTTCTCTGGTTCTGGACCGGCACGAAATGGCCCTTGTCCGTGATGAGGGTCAGCTCGGCGAGCCACGGGTAGACGCGCGTCACCTGGCCGACGACGCCGCGGTCGTCCAGCACCGCCTGGCCGGCCTGCACGCCGCTTTGCAGCCCCTTGTCGACGATGATCTTGCGGCTGAACGGATCGCGCGCGGCGTACAGGACCTCGGCGGCGAGCACCTTGACGTCGAGACGCTTGCGGGCCTCGATCAGCTCGCGGAGCTGGGCGTTCTCCAGCTGCAGGGCCTGCAGCTGCTGCAGTTGCGCCGCGCTCGACAGCCGTTCCGCGGCGAGCCGGTCGTTTTCGCTACGCAGCGAGGATTGCGTGACGAAAAACTCGCCTATCCTCTCCGCTATGGCGCCGGGCGCGAGCGCGATGCGCTGCAGCGGATAGACGGCGGCGGCTGCGACCTGGCGAACCGGAGTGAGATAGCCGAACAGCGTATCGGCGACGAGGAGGGTGATGGAGAGCGAGGAAAAAATCAGCAGGCGGGCAAGCGGGGTAGGGCCGGTTTTGAAAAATGGAGGGGGCGTATGCTCCATCGGAGCAGTTTTGAGTGTTGAGTTTTGAGTGCTGAGTTACGCTGCGGGCGCCGGTCTATGTGGACTCAACACTCAACACTAAAAACTCAAAACTCCAACGCTTAGTCGTTGGTGAAGATGCTGCCCAGCCGCTCGATCTTCTCGAGCGCCATGCCCGACCCGCGCACGACGGAGGTGAGCGGGGCCTCGGCGATGATCACGGGCAGTCCGGTCTCCTCCATCAGCAGGCGGTCTATGTCGCGCAGAAGCGCGCCGCCGCCGGTCAGCACCATGCCCTTTTCCGCGATATCCGCGGCGAGCTCCGGCGGGGTCTGCTCGAGAGCGGACTTCACGGCGGAGACGATCTGGTTCAACGGCTCGGTGAGCGCCTCGAGGATCTCGTTCGAGGAGATCGTGAAGCTGCGCGGTATGCCCTCGGCGAGATTGCGGCCCTTGACCTCCTTCTCGCGCACTTCCGAGCCGGGGAAGGCCGACCCGATCTCCTTCTTGATCAGCTCCGCGGTGGTCTCGCCGATCAGCATCCCGTAGTTGCGGCGGATATAGTTGATGATCGCTTCGTCGAACTTGTCCCCGCCGATGCGCACCGAGCCCTTGTATACCAGGCCGCCGAGCGAGATCACGCCCACTTCGGTCGTGCCGCCGCCGATGTCCACGACCATCGAGCCGGTAGCCTCGCCCACGGGCAGGTCCGCGCCGATCGCCGCCGCCATCGGCTCCTCGATCAGGAACACGCTGCTCGCGCCCGCGCCGAGCGCCGATTCGCGGATCGCACGCCGCTCGACCTGCGTGGAGCCGCACGGCACGCAGATGATCATGCGCGGGCTCGGCTTGAAGATGCGCGAGTTGTGCACTTTCTTGATGAAGTGCTTCAGCATCTGCTCCGTCACGGTGAAATCGGCGATGACGCCGTCCTTCATCGGCCGGATCGCGGTGATGTTGCCCGGGGTGCGCCCGAGCATCTGCTTCGCCGCGATGCCCACCTCCTGGATCACCTTCTTGCCGTTCGGTCCGCCCTCCTGCCGGATCGCCACCACCGACGGCTCGTCGAGCACGACACCCTTGCCGCGCATGTAGATCAGCGTATTCGCGGTGCCCAGGTCTATCGCCAGGTCGTCGTTGAAGTAGCTGCTGAGGAAACCGAGCATAAGCCTTTCTTCGTCGGGGAATTGGTGCTTCGCGTCAGGGGCTTATGATACCCTATGCAGCTTCGATTTTTAAGGCGGACCGGCTTCTTTTCCGTATGGCTTTGACTCTCGATGACGTGAAGCGCGTCGCGCACCTGGCGCGGCTGGCGGTGGACGAGAGCGAGGCGCAGGCAGTGCTCGATCGGCTGACCGGCGTCTTCGGACTCATCGAGGAGATGCAGGCCGTGGACACGCGCGGCATCGAGCCGATGTCCCACGCGCTCGACCTCGTGCAACGGCTGCGCGGGGATAAGGTCACGGAGCACGACCAGCGTTCCGAATTTCAGGAAATCGCCCCGCAGGTAGAAGGGGATTTGTATCTGGTACCCAAGGTCATCGAATAAGAGACGAGAGACTGGACCCGTCTTTGGTTTCAAGTCTCTAGTCCCTGGTCCCTAGTCTCCGGTTCCTACGCCGTGCACAACGCCACCGTCAAAGAGCTCTCCGCCGGCCTCGCGGCACGGCGCTATTCGAGCGTCGAGCTGACGCGACATTTCCTGAAACGGATCAGTACGTTAAACGACACGTACCGCTGCTATATCGGCCTCGACGAAGAGGCGAGCCTCGCCCAGGCCAGGAGCGCGGACGGGATGCTCGCGGCAGGACGGGGACAGTCGCTTACCGGTATCCCTGTTGCCCAGAAGGATATTTTCTGCGCGCGGGGCTGGCTCACCACCTGCGGCTCGAAGATGTTGTCGAACTTCCGCTCCCCGTACGACGCCCACGTGGTCGAGCAGTTGAACGCGGCCGGCGCCGTCAACCTGGGCAAGACCAACATGGATGAATTCGCAATGGGTTCGTCCTGCGAGACCTCCTGGTTCGGGCCCGTCAGGAATCCCTGGGACGTCGCGACCGTGCCCGGCGGAAGCTCGGGCGGCTCGGCGGCGGCGGTCGCGGCGCGGCTCGCCCCGGCTGCGACCGGCACCGATACGGGGGGATCGATACGCCAGCCCGCTGCGCTCTCGGGCATTTGCGGGTTGAAGCCCACCTACGGCGTCGTTTCCCGCTACGGCTTGATCGCCTTCGCCTCGAGCCTGGACCAGGGAGGGCCGATGGCGCGCACGGCGGAGGACCTCGCGCTGCTCCTGAACGTGATGGCGGGCTTCGATGCGCGCGACTCGACGTCGCTCGAGCGGGAGCGGGAAGACTACACCCGCGACCTCGGAAAGCCCCTCGCGGGCCTTAAGGTCGGTCTGCCAAAGGAGTTCTTTGGCGGGGGCGCGGCGCCGGAAGTCATCCAGGCGGTAGAGGCTGCCATCGCGGAACTGAAGCGGCTCGGCTGCGAGCCCGTGGAGGTCGCGCTTCCCAACATGAAGCTGTCGGTGCCGGTCTATTACGTGCTGGCGCCGGCCGAAGCGTCCAGCAACCTGGCGCGCTACGACGGCGTGCGCTACGGCTACCGCGCTCCCGAGTACGGCGACCTCATGGACATGTACAAGAAGACCCGGGCGCAGGGCTTCGGGGAAGAGGTCAAGCGCCGCATCCTGATCGGCACCTACGTACTCTCGCACGGCTACTACGACGCCTATTACATACAGGCGCAGAAGATCCGGCGGCTCATCGCGCGGGATTTCGCGGAAGCGTTCAAGCGCTGCGACGTCATCATGGGGCCCACCAGCCCGACCACCGCCTTCAAGCTCGGGGAGAAGATGAACGACCCGGTGCTGATGTACCTGAACGACATCTTCACCACACCTGCGAACCTGGCCGGATTGCCGGGAATGTCGGTGCCGTGCGGGTTCGACTCGAAGGGGCTCCCCGTGGGACTGCAGATCGTCGGCAATTACTTCGCGGAAGCGCGAATGCTGAACGTCGCTCACCAGTACCAGCAGGTGACCGACTGGCACACCCGCGCCCCTTCGGGGATAGAAATCTGAGATTGATTCGTCCATGAAATGGGAAATAGTCATAGGGCTTGAAACCCACGCCCAGCTCTCGACGCAGTCGAAGATGTTCTCCGGCGCGTCGACGGCGTTCGGGGCCCCGCCCAATTCGCAGGCGTGCGCCGTGGACATCGCGTTGCCGGGCGTGCTGCCGGTATTGAACGGGCGCGCCGTCGAGTGCGCGATACGATTCGGCCTCGCGGTGAACGGCGGGAGCGCGGAGAACGTCAGCCGCCGCTCGATATTCGCCCGCAAGAATTATTTCTACCCGGATCTTCCCAAGGCCTACCAGATCAGCCAGTACGAGATGCCCATCGTCAAAGGCGGCGCGATGGCGATACTCGTGGACGGCAAGGAGAAGAAGATACGGTTGACCCGCGCCCACCTGGAGGAGGACGCGGGAAAGTCCGTTCACGAAGGCTTCCACGATTTCAGCGGCATCGACCTGAACCGCGCCGGCACGCCGCTCCTGGAGATCGTTTCCGAGCCCGACATGAGGAGCGCGGAGGAAGCGGTGGCGTACGCGAAGGCGCTCCACTCGCTGGTGCGCTGGATCGGCATCTGCGACGGCAACATGCAGGAGGGCTCGTTCCGCTGCGACGCCAACGTCTCCGTGCGGCCGGCGGGCTCGGACAAGCTCGGCACGCGGCGGGAGATCAAGAACCTGAACTCCTTCCGCTTCCTCGAGCAGGCGATCAAGTACGAGGCGGCGTGGCAGATCGAGACGCTGGAAGGGGGCGGGAAGATCGAGCAGGCGACGGTGCTGTTCGATCCGGACCGCGGCGAGACGCGAATGATGCGTACGAAGGAAGACGCCCACGATTATCGGTATTTTCCCGATCCGGACTTGTTGCCACTGGCCGTGTCTGAAACGTGGATCGACGAGATCAGAACCTCGATGCCGGAGCTGCCTGACGCAAGGCGTAAAGCCTACATGGCGTCAGGCTTGTCCCCCGCCCAAGCGGTGCTCATTACCTCCAGCCGGGAAGTCGCGGATTTTATGGACCACACCGCCCGGGCTCGGGGAAGCGACGCCAGACTCCCCGATCTGACAAACTGGATTGCCGGACCGCTAAGCGCCCGTTTAAACGAAGAGAATCTGGAAATCCCGCAGAGCCGGGTATCGCCGGAGCAGCTGGCGTCCCTGGATAGGCGTATTGCCGACGGCACACTTTCCAGCAAGATGGCCCGTGAGGTGTTCGACGCCATGTGGGCCGGCGAAGGTGACGCCGACGCGATCATCGAGAAGCGCGGCCTCAAGCAGATCTCGGATAGCGGCGAGCTGGAGAAGATCTGCGACCAGGTGATCGCCGCGAACGCGAAGCAGGTCGAGGACTACCGCGCCGGGAAGGACAAGGCGTTCAACTCGCTCGTCGGGCAGGTGATGAAGGCGACGAAGGGGAAGGCGAATCCGCAGCAGGTGAATGACATCCTGAAGCGAAAACTAGTCTCTCGCGCGTAGCGCGCTAGCGCGCGCGCTCCACCTGCTTTGTCGGCACCGCTTCCCCTCTCAGCTCGAGGTAGCGCTTTTTCTGCTCCGCGTAGCGCTGGACTATCGCTTCCTTCTCTTTCTCTTTCGCCGTGACCATCTGCTCGAACCGTTGCCTGTCGCTCGCGGCCTTGGAGAGCTCCTCCTTGAGCGCGTCAGACGCGCCTTTCTTGTCCTTCTCCGCCGTGTCGTTGCGCGTCTTGACCTCGTTGTAGCGGTCGGTCGAGTTCTTGAGCGAGGTCTTCATCTGGGTCATCTGGATGTCCGCCTGCTGCAGGTCGCGGTCGCGCTTCTGGTCGATTTCCTTCTCGCTGGTGTAGGTATTGAGGAGCGCCGAATCCTGCCGCTTCTGCTCGGCCAGCCGCTTGCTCTCCTCCGCCTTGGTCTTGGCAGCTTCCTGGTCCTGCAACCGCCGCTTGGCCGCCTCTTCGGCGGACTCGGTCGTGCCGCGCGTCACCCCGGTGCGGTCCATCTCCCGCGTCGCGCTGTCCTGGTACTCCAGCGGGACCTTGTCGCCGCACCCCACCACCTTCCCGCTCTTGTCCTTCCAGCAGATGATTCTTCCCTTCTTTTCCTGTGCGGCCGCGTCCGCCGGGTACACGCAAACGGCCCCCGCGACGGCGATGGCAAGTGCGACGGCCACAAACGAGCGGGAACGACTAATCATCGGAACCGACTCCATACTGTTCGCGATACTTCCTGATCGCCTCGAGATAGGGCATCCCTCCCGGATCCGCTTCCAGACAGTCCACCAGGTCGCCGAGCGTCGCGATGCTGATCACCGGAATATTATAGCTGCGTTGGACTTCCTGTACGGCCGAGTACGCGCCTGAGCCGCGCTCCATGCGGTCCAGGGCGATCACCACGGCACAGGGTATAGCGTTTGACCCCCTGATCAGGTTGACAGACTCGCGCACCGAGGTGCCGGCGGATATGACGTCGTCCACGATCAGGACGCGCCCGGCGAGCCGCGCGCCGACGATGGTGCCGCCTTCCCCGTGATCCTTGGCCTCCTTGCGGTTGTAGCTGTAGCTGGTGACGTGGCCGGCGTCGGCAAGCGCGATCGAGACCGCGGCGACGAGCGGTATGCCCTTGTATGCCGGGCCGAAGAGGGAGTCGAAGGCGATGCCGCTGGCGAGTATCGCTTTCGCGTAGAATTGCGACAGCCGTTTCAGCGACGCGCCATCGTGGAACAGCCCCGCGTCGAAAAAATACGGAGACAGCCGTCCGGCCTTGGTCTTGAATTCGCCGAAGCGCAGAACGTTCGTGGCGATCGCGAAGCGGATGAAGTCCTGCCTGAAATCGGACGCCATGTCTTGTTGGATCCCGCGCTATCTCGGCGCATTGACCGGCGCGTCGGCGGAGCGTCCGGTCGAATAGGCGCCTGCGCCTCACGCGGAATGCTGTGATGAAGATTATAACCCTGAACCTGAACGGCATCCGCTCCGCGGCCCGCAAGGGTTTTTTCAAGTGGCTGCCCCGCCAGCGCGCCGACGTCGTGTGCGTGCAGGAGCTGAAGGCGCAGCCGGGCGATCTCACGCCGGAAATGCGCGAGCCGAAAGGCTACAAGGGGTATTTCCACTGCGCCGTGAAAAAGGGCTACAGCGGCGTCGGGCTGTATTCCCGGCGCGAGCCCGACCGGATCGAGGAAGGACTCGGCAACCGGGACATAGACCACGAGGGCCGGTATCTCCGCGCCGATTTCGGGCCGCTCACCCTGATTTCGGTTTACCTGCCCTCGGGCTCGGCGGGCGAGCATCGCCAAGCGGTCAAGTTCAAGTTCATGGAGTATTTCTTCAGCCACCTCGGCAGGCTGGCGGGCGAAGGCCGCGAGATCATCATGTGCGGCGACTGGAATATCGCGCACAGGGAGATCGACCTCAAGAACTGGCGCGGCAACCGCAAGAATTCCGGTTTCCTCCCGGAGGAACGGGAATGGCTGACACGCGTGTTCGACGACCTGGCGTGGGTGGATATCTTCCGCACCATCGATACGCGCGCGGAGCAGTACACGTGGTGGTCGAACCGCGGCCAGGCCTGGGCGAAGAACGTCGGATGGCGCATCGACTACCAGATCGGGACGCCGAAGATCGCCGCGCGGGCGCGGCGCGTCGCGATCTACAAGAAGGAGCGGTTTTCGGACCACGCGCCCCTGACGATCAACTATGACTACTCGATATAGTGTTGAGTGTTGAGTTTTGAATGATGAGTGCTTGGTGGAATGGCAAACTCAACACTAAACACTAAGCACTCAACACTGCGGGCGAGCATCGCCCCGTACCTGGAGCCCGCTCCGCTCGCCGCCCTGTTCCTCGGCATCTCCTCCGGCTTTACCTTCGCGATGATCGGCGCGACGCTCATCACGCGCCTTGCGCAGCACGGCGTCACCAAGAGCGCGGTGACCGCATTCGCGCTGACGTTCCTCGCCTACAACTTCAAGTTTCTCTGGGCCCCGATCGTCGACAACGTGCGGCTGCCGCTGATCGGCAGGTTCGGGCAGCGGCGGAGCTGGCTGTGGCTCGTCGGCGTCCTGGTGATGGGCGCCGTCGCTTTCCTGGGCATCGCCGACCCCGACAAATCTCTCTACGTCGTCGCGATCGCGGCGATCGCCATGGGCGTGGCCGGCGCCACGTTCGACATCATCATCGACGCCTATCGCATCGAGCTGCTCGCGCCGCGCCAGCTCGGCGTCGGATCCGGCATGTCCCAATACGGCTGGCGGATCGGCTCCGCGGCGGCCGGCGCCCTGGCCTTGATCCTCGCTGCTCGCGTGGGCTGGACCGCCGCCTATGTCGCCTGCGCCGCTTTCGCGCTGCCGGCGATGCTGGTCGGCGTAATCATGGGCGAGCCGGAGCGGCACCTCGAGCCCGCCAGGCCGCGCGGGCTCGTCGGGGCCGTCGTCGCCTATTTCAGCCCGCTGACCGAGTTCGTCAGGCGGGAGGGGGCGATCGTCGTGCTGCTGTTCGTGCTGATCCACAAGATCGGCGACACGCTCGCCAACCTGACGCTGCGACTGCTGTTCAAGGACCTGGGCTTCAGCAACGACGAGGTGGCCTTCTACGACGTCGGGGTCGGTCTTGCCGCCCTGCTGATCGGCATCTTCATCGGCGGAATCCTGTACGCCCGGCTGGGCATGAAGCGCTCCGTGCTGTTGAGCCTCGTCCTGATGGCGGTGTCGAACCTGAGCTTCGCCGTTCTGGCGGCGGCGGGGCATACCAATATCGGCATGGCCGCCGCGGTCGGTTTCGAGAATCTCGCCAGCGGTATCGGCGGTGTCACGGTGGTCGCCTACCTCTCCGCGCTGTGCAATCTGCGCTTTACCGCGACCCAGTATGCGCTGCTCTCGGCGCTGGCGAGCATCGCGGGCCGCTTCCTCACGGGCGCGACCGCCGGTGCGCTGATCGATGCGATCGGCTATGTTAACTTCTACCTGCTGACCACGCTCGTCGCCCTGCCCGGCGTGATCCTGTTCTGGTTCATGATCCGGTCCGGGCTTGCCGATCTGTCCATCGGCTCGGCGGGCACGGAGAACAAGGGGAGCCCATGACTGCAATCCTGCTCGATGAAACGCACGACGCCCGGCGCAGGAGCTGGGTGTCCACCGCGAACGATCACCCGGAATTTCCGATCCAGAACCTGCCGTTCGGCGTCTTCAGCCCGAAGGGGGATGCGCCGCGCGGCGGGATCGCGATCGGAGATTCGATCCTCGATCTGCAGGAGGCGCTCGGGGCGGGGCTGTTCTCGGGGCAGGCCGAGAGCGCCGCGACCGCGGCCATCGGGGCAACGCTCAACCCGTTGATGGCGCTGGGCCGGGGGCCGCGCACGGCAGTGCGCAAACGGGTATCGGCGCTGCTTGCGGCCGACGGCGCCGAGCGCTCGAGAGTGGAGAAGCTCGCTTCGAAAATCCTGCACAAGACCGCGGACTGCACGCTGCACGTGCCGGCGGCGGTCGGGGACTTCACCGATTTCTTCGCCGGCATCCATCACGCGTACAACGGCGGAGTGCGCGCCGGGCGGCAGCCCCCGCTCCTGATCAACTACAAGCACGTCCCAGTGGCGTATCACGGCCGGGCTTCGTCGGTAGTCGCGTCCGGCACCGCGCTCAGGCGGCCCAGGGGCCAGCGCGTGGCGCCGGGAAAGGAAACGCCGGAGTTCGGTCCGTCTCTGAGGCTGGATTTCGAGCTGGAGCTGGGTGTCTGGATCGGGCCCGGCAACAAGCTGGGAGAGGCCATCCCGATCGCACAGGCCGGCGAGCACGTCGTAGGCTTGTGCATGCTGAACGACTGGTCGGCGCGCGATATCCAGAGATGGGAGTCAGCGCCGCTCGGTCCGTTTCTCGCCAAGAACTTCGGCACGACCATCTCGCCGTGGGTCGTCACGATGGAGGCGCTGGCGCCGTTTCGCCAGGCGCAGCCGCCGCGGCCCTCCGGAGATCCCCGGCCGCTCGCGTATCTGTGGGACGAGGCGGACCAGAAGGATGGCGCTTTCAACGTGGAAATCGAGGCGTTGATGCTGACCGAGGCCATGCGGGCGAAGGGGATGGCGCCTCACAGGATTTCGCTCAGCAACCTGAGTCACCTCTACTGGACGCTTGCGCAGATGGTCGCGCACCATACCTGCAGCGGCTGCAACCTGCAGCCGGGCGATCTCTTCGGCAGCGGAACGATTTCCGCTCCCGACCCCTCCGGCTACGGCAGCATGGGAGAACTCTCCGACGACGGCAACCGGCGCATCGAGCTGCCTTCCGGGGAAACGAGGACGTTCATCGAGGATGGCGACGAGTTGATCCTTCGCGCCACCGCGCGCCGCGACGGCTTCGCCACCATAGGCTTCGGCGAGTCCCGCGGGCGGATCGTTCCGTAGCGATTTGGCCACGGAATCACACGGACAAAAGCAGAGAGACTTTTCCCCTCCTTCACATAGGAGGGGTGGCGCACGGAGTCCGCCGGGGTGGTCCGGAGAGCACCTGGGGAATTAAAGCGCCTTCCATCGGTCTCTCTGTGAAACTCTGTGTACCCCTCAATGGGTATTGAAAAGAATCCTCTGTGGCAAAGAATTGAAGAGCGCGTACCCCGGAAACCGACTGTTCCTCTTGCTGAGGCTGTCGCTGGTCCTCGCCGGCGGGCCGGTATTCGCCCAGCAGGGATCGCCCGACCCCGAGCAGGTTGCAGGCCTCGCCTTCCGGCTGACCAACGAGTTCCGGGCGCAGGAGGGGAGGCAGGAGGTCGTCGTCAACGAACGGCTCCTGGCGGCCGCCCGCCATTTCGCGGGCTACCTGGCGAAGACCGGCAAATTCAGTCACGAGGCCGACGGCAGCAATCCGGCGGCGCGGGTAAAAAAGCACGGCTACGACTACTGCATCACGTCGGAGAATATCGCGTACCGCTACAGCTCCAACGGATTTGCCACGCGCGAGCTCGCGCAGGGATTCGTCGAGGGCTGGAAGAACTCGCCCGGACACCGCAGGAATATGCTGGAACCCGACGTAACGGAAACCGCGGTGGCGGTCGCCAGCGGCAAGCCGGGCCACTACCACGCGGTGCAGGTGTTCGGCCGCCCGGCGTCGCAGGCGATCAGATTCTCGGTCGCCAACCGCTCGAACGCTTCGATCCGCTACCGCGTCGACGACAAGACGTTCTCTCTCACCCCGCAGCAGACACGCACGCACCAGAATTGCAGATCGAGCGCGATCGACTTCGACTTGCCCGGCAAGCAACGGGACGCGAAGGTCAGGCCGAAGAATGGGGACGCCTTTGCTGTCGTGCGGTCGGAGTCGGGCGGGTTGAGCTTGAAGACAGAGTAGAAAAGCCTCACCGCTGAGGGCGCGGAGGACGCAAAGGAAGGGGGGCAGATTTGCTCGCAATCTGTTCAAGTAGAGCGAAGATGGGAGCATGGCTTCGCTCATACGGCCGTAGCTGCTCGAATTGATCAAAGACAACCACGTGCCGCTCCGGACTGTTAACACGTATGCTCATCAGTTTCTTGAGGTCGGTGCTCGTCGAAAGAGTGCTATCCGAAGATATGTCCTTACTTAGAGATGCGGCTAGGAAAACCACGTGCTCCCAACGGGAGAGGAGGGAGGCGGGGGCGGGGTGGATGGCCCACTTACAAGAGTGCGGCGATCGCGTCCGCAGCGCAGCCCGAACAGCGGCCGGGTGGCGGAATGGCCGGATGAATGGGACGATTCTCTGGTAGTGGGCGGTCTCTAGAAAACGAAGATGGCCAAATCTATGATCAATAAGTGCAGAGACTCGGATCCAGAGGCCGGACATGCCGACAGGACCCGGCCAGCTGTTCGGCATCTCGACATTCAGGCTCGCGTAGGTGACGCCGCTGCGCTAGGATGCCGCATCCGCATCCCGCACCGGAGGAACCGCCGATGACCCGCGCCTACAACGTAGTCGATGCCGATGGTCATATCCTCGAGCCGCTCGATCTTTGGGATAACTACATGGAGCCGCGGTTCCGCGACCGCGCCCCGCGGATAGTCAAGGAAGCCGACGGAAAGGAGCGGCTTGTCATCGAG
>DASRJL010000198.1:0-11354 GCA_035649495.1 Burkholderiales bacterium
GACGAATTCTGCGACGCCCTCTGGCTGGAAGACGGGCTCGCGCGCAACACGCTCGACAGCTACCGCCGTGATCTCGCCCAGTTCGCCGCATGGCTGGAAAAGCAGCACGGCAAGCCGCTCTCCGCGGCCGCCAACGCTGACCTGCAGGACTACCTCGGTTATCTGTTTGGCAGAAAAGCACGCGCCTCGAGCGTGGCGCGCCTGCTTTCCGCGTTGAAGCGCTACTACCGCTACTGCCTGCGCCAGGGCCGGATCGCCGCGGATCCGACCTTGAACATCGACTCGCCGAAGCTCCCCCGCGCGCTGCCGAAAACCCTGACCGAGGAAGACGTGGAGAGTCTCCTGGCCGCCCCGCGGATCGACGCGGCGCTCGGGCTGCGCGACAAGGCGATGATCGAGACCTTGTACGCGAGCGGCCTGCGCGTCTCGGAGCTCGTTTCCCTGAAGCTCGGCCAGGTGAGCCACGACATGGGCGTGGTGCGCGTTGTCGGCAAAGGCTCGAAGGAGCGGCTCGTGCCCCTGGGCGAGGAGGCGCTTGCCTGGATCCGGCGCTATCTGGCGGAGGCGCGCCCGGCGCTCCTGGGTGGAAAAACCGGCGACGACCTCTTCGTCACGTCCCGCGGGCGGGCCATGACCCGCCAGATGTTCTGGCAATTGCTGCGCCGCCACGCGCTCACGGCCGGGTTGAGGAAGGCGATCTCCCCCCACACGCTGCGCCACGCGTTCGCGACGCACCTCCTGAATCACGGCGCGGACCTGCGCGTCGTGCAGCTGCTGCTGGGCCATTCGGACATCTCCACTACCCAGATCTATACCCACGTCGCGCGGGAGCGGTTGAAGCAGCTGCACGCGAAGCACCATCCCCGAGGTTGAGGGGCACAGTCGCAGCGGTAATCCCGGTGACGCGCGGGGCGGCCGACAGGATGTCGGTGGGATATCCGATTTGCTGTCAGAGGCGGCCGACGTGAGGTATGACCGGTCGTCGGCCGCGACCGCGTTGCCAACTAGCGACAGTAACAGTTTGTAAAAACGCTGCTGGCCGTAAAACCTCCGGCGGATGATCGCAGTCGAAGAATCATCCACACCCTCACGGGGGATTGCCAATGAAGCTACTGAAAGTACTCGCGGCGCTGGCGTTTTCACTGGTCACCGCTGCGGCGCCGGCCGCCGAGGCCGATCCGCCTGCCGTGATCGGAAGACTCAACTACGTCGCGGGAGCCGTGTCCTTCGCGCCGGCGCAGGCGCCCGAGGACTGGGGAGCGGCGAGCTTGAACCGTCCGATTACGACCGGTGACCGGCTGTGGGTGGACGCGGGCGGCCGTGCGGAGATGCATGTGGGCTCGCTCGCGGTCCGCATGGATGAGCAAACCAGCCTGGACGTCCTCAAGCTGGACGACCGCGGGCTGCAGCTGCGTCTCGCGCAGGGCAGCGCCAACGTACGCGTGCGCCGGGGCGACCAACCGGTCGAAATCGCCACCCCCGGCGGGGCGGTGGTCCTCACGCGGCCCGGCTCGTACCGCGTGAACGTCGATCCCAGGGGATCGGCGACGTCGGTCACGGTGCGCGGGGGCGGGCAGGCGGAAGTGTTCGCCCCGAACGGCAGCTTCCTGGTGAACGATGGCCAGCAGGCGATGATCGGGGGTTCCCGCCCGGATCTCGCCATCGCGCCGGCGCCCGATGAATTCGATCGCTGGGCGGGGACGCGCGATCGGCGCGAAGACCATGTCGCGTCTACCCGCTACGTGCCCGTCGAAATGACGGGTTACGAGGATCTCGACGAGTACGGTACGTGGCGCACCGTGCCTCAGTACGGCACGGTCTGGCAGCCGCGGGCGGTGCCCGCCGGGTGGGCCCCGTACCGCTATGGCCATTGGGTCTGGGTCGCGCCCTGGGGCTGGACATGGGTGGACGACGCGCCGTGGGGTTTCGCGCCTTCCCACTATGGTCGCTGGGTGTGGTTCGACAACCACTGGGCGTGGGCGCCGGGGCGCATCGTCGCGCGCCCGGTCTACGCGCCGGCGCTGGTGGCCTTCATCGGGGGATCGAATTTCTCGGTGTCCGTCGCGGTGGGCTCCGCGCCCGCCGTCGCCTGGGTGCCGCTGGGCTGGCGCGAGCCGTACCGCCCGTGGTATCGCGCAAGCAATGCCCACGTGCGCAACGTGAACGTCACTAACGTGACCAACGTGACGAACATCACCAACGTTACCAACGTCCGGCTCGTGAATCGCAGCGCGCCATCGGCGGTGACGGTCGTCTCGCGTGAAAATTTCGTCGCGGCAAAGCCGGTGCAGCCGGCTGCAATCAAGGTGTCTCAGCGCACGATCGCCGCGGCGCCGGTGACCAGGGGCGCACCGGTGGCGACGCCCGAGAGAACGAGCCTTGCCATGGCCCAATCCGGGCCGCGGCCTCCGTCGGAGGTCAGGAGCCGCGAGACCGTTGCCGTCAACACGCCGCCGGCACCAGCGCGTGACGTGGAGCGCGCCGGACGCAAGGGCAAGGGTCGTGACGAAGCGCGCGTTGCGTCCCGGGACAGCGACGATCGCCCACGCGTGCGCGTGATCGATCGCCAGCAGCGCGTGGAGTTGCAGCCAGCCCAGGCGACGGCATCATCGGCTGCGCAGCCGCAGGCGAAAGCCGGCGAGCGCGTTCAGGACAAGGCCGCACCGCAAGCACAGGGCAAGGCACCCGCAGTCGAGGCCAGGGATAAGGCAGCGCCCCAGCCGCAACCCGCCCCGCAGGCTGAACGCCGCGTACCCGCGCCGCCAGCCGACATGGCGAAGCGGCCGACGTTCGATCGCGAGATGCGTCAGGTAGCGCCGCAAGCCGATGCGCAGCGCGGGCAGGCCGAGCGTGCGGAACGGCGCGAGCAGAAGTCCGACGAAGCCGCCCGCTCCCCGCAGGCGCAGGTCGCACCGCAACCCGACAACCGTTCCGGACGGTCACAGGCGCCTGACACCCAGCGTGCCCAGCAGCAGGAACAGCAGCGCGCCCGGGAACAGCAGGCGCGTGACCAGCAGGCGCAGGCGCAACGGGCTCGGGAACAGCAACAGGAACAGCGTCAGCAGCAGGCGCAGCAGGAACGGCAGCGCCAGCAGCAGGTGCAGGAGCAGCAGGCGCAGCAGGCCCGGCGCCAGGCGGAGACGCGTCAACCGGGTGAGCGGCAACGAGCGCAACAGCAGGACGACCGGCAGGCGCAGCGCCAGGAGCAAGCGCAACAACGGGCTCAGGAGCAGGCTCAGCAGCGTGCCCAGCAGCAGGCGCAGCAACAGGCTCGGGAGCAAGCCCAGCAGCAGCGTGCCCAGCAGCAGGCGCAGCAACAGGCGCAGCACCAGGCTCGGGAGCAAGCCCGCCAGCAGCAGCAAGCGCAGCGTGCTCAGCAACAAGCCCAAGCGCAGGCGCGGGAGCAGCAATCGCAACAACGGGCCGAGCAGCAGGCACAGCAAAAAGCCCAGCAGCACGCCCAGCAGCAGGCGCGGCAACAGCGCCGCGAGCACTCGTCCCAGGAGAAGGGCGGCCCCGATCGGCCGCAGAAAGACAAGGACAAGTCGGAGAAGGGCTAGGAACCAGGGACTGGAGACCGGAGACTGGAGACTGAAGGCGAGTCCGTGGTCCCGAGTCTCTAGTCCCTAGTCTCGGATCACGTCTTCTTTCCCCGCTCGATGGTGACCCCCAGCCGCTTCACGCCCTTCAATGCTGCGAGCTTGGTCACGCTTACCTTTACCCACGGCGAACTGAACTCGCTCATGACGATGTGGGCGACGTGCTCGGCGAGCCGTTCCACCAGCAGGAAGTGATTGCTTTCCAGGGAAGACCCGATCCGGGCCACGACCTTGCTGTAGTCTATCGTTTCGCCTATCCGGTCGGTGCGCGGACGGCCGGTCTCGGGAATCCCGATTTCCAGGTCGAACTGCACGGTCTGGGGCACCTGGCGCTCCCAGTTGTAGACACCGAGGAGGATGTCGAGGCGCAGATCGGAGATGAAGATCGTGTCCATTCGGAGCGGGTGGCCGGTGGCCGGTGACCGGTGACCAGTGGCGTAGAATGCGTGCATTCTAAGTGAATTCCCATGACGCTGGTTGCGCTCGCTCTCGTCGCGTACCTGATCGGCTCGATCCCGTTTGCGGTCATTGTGAGCCGCCTGTTCGGCCTTCCCGATCCGCGCAGCTACGGCTCGGGCAATCCCGGCGCGACCAACGTGCTGCGCACGGGCAGAAAGGTCGCCGCGGCGCTGACGCTCGCGGGCGATGCAGCGAAGGGCTGGCTGGCCGTGCTCGCCGCACGGCATCTAAGCCCGGACAACACCGACATGGCCGTCGCGGTAACAGCCGTCGCGGTTACGCTGGGTCACATGTACTCGGTTTTCCTGCGGTTGAAGGGCGGAAAAGGCGTGGCGACGGCGGCAGGCGTGCTGCTCGCGACCGATCTGTACATCGCCGCCGGCGCGATCGCCACGTGGATAATCATCGTTTTCTTTTTCCGCATCTCATCGCTCGCGGCGCTGGTCGCGGCGGCGTTCGTTCCGTTCTTCTCGTTCTTCCTCCACGGCATGAATCGCCTCGCCATCGAGCCGGCGATCGCGCTCACGATCGTTGCGCTGCTGCTCGCCTGGCGGCACCGGACCAACATCCGCAATCTCCTGGCGGGGACGGAGGGGAGGCTTGGCCGGCCGGCTTCTGGAGCCGGCCAGGATTCAGGCTGAATCCAGGTTCCAGCGCGGCCGGACCGTGAAGCCGGTTTCAGCCGGATCCCGAATCCCGAATCCTGAATCCTGTTGCAGCCGCATGGCGCCTGCAAATGCAATCATCGCGCCGTTGTCGGTGCAGAACTCCAGCTCGGGGTAGAACACAGCGATGCCCAGCCGACGCGCTTCCTCGCCCAGCCGCGCGCGCAGGACAAGGTTGGCGCCCACACCACCCGCAACCACGAGTTGCGCGAGTCCCGTGTGCCGGATGGCGGCGAGCGCCTTGGTTACGAGCACGTCGACGATCGCCGCTTGCGTCTCGGCCGCGAGGTCGGCACGCCGTGCGTCGGTGAGCGGCCCCGCGCGGATTGCCAGGAGCACCGCGGTCTTCAACCCGCTGAAGCTGAAATCGAGATCGCCGGAATTTGCCATGGGGCGGGGCAGCCGGTAGCGGCCGGACTGCCCGAGGGTCGCGAGCCTTGCCAGTGCCGGACCTCCGGGGTATCCCAGGCCCAGCAGCTTCGCGCTCTTGTCGAAGGCCTCTCCCGCAGCGTCGTCCAGCGTTTCCCCCAACAACTCGTAATCGCCCACGCCGGCCACGCGCATCAGCTGCGTGTGCCCTCCCGAAACCAGCAGGGCGACGAACGGAAACGCGGGCGCGGGGCGGGACAGCAGGGGGGACAGCAGATGCGCCTCGAGGTGGTGCACGCCCAGCGCAGGCACGCCAAGAGCATAGGCCATGCCATGGGCCACGGACGCGCCGACGAGCAGCGCACCGGCGAGACCCGGGCCTTCGGTATACGCAACGGCGGTCAGCGCCTCCATGGTGCGGCCGGCTTGCTCGATGAGCGCGCGCGTCAGGGGCAACAGGCGCCGGATATGGTCGCGGGAGGCCAGTTCCGGCACCACGCCCCCATACTCGGCGTGCAGCGCGGCCTGCGAGTAGAGCGTATGACCGATGAGCCCGTTTTGCCCGTCGTAGAGCGCGACGCCGGTTTCGTCGCAGGAGGTTTCTATGCCGAGTATCAGCATCGTCGATTATTCGGGCTGGACACCCATGGCAATGGCAAGCCGGGCGTACTTGTCGATTTCGGTCTGCAGATGGGCCGCGAACGCGCGTTGTGTCGTCGGGCGCGGCTCCGCGCCCTGCGCGAGCAGGCGCTCGCGCAATTCGGGCGCCTCCAGGACGTGCACGATCCCGCGATGCAACGTCTCCAGGATCGCCCGCGGTGTGCGCGCGGGCGCCAGGGCTCCGTACCACGTGCTGGCGTCGTAATCGGCCACGCCGCTTTCCGCGATGGTCGGCACGCCCGGCAGAAGATCGGAACGGTTCGCGCTGCCGATTCCGAGCGCTCGCAACCTGCCGGATTTCATGTGAGGCAGTGTCGAAGGGATGCTGAAAAAGGCGGCCTGGATCTCGCTGCCCAGGAGGGCGGTAATAGCGCCGGCTGCGCCCTTGTAGGGAACGTGCGCCAGCTCGACGCCCGCCAGGAATTTGAAGAGCTCGCCCGCCAGGTGGCTCGCCGTCCCGGTGCCCGCTGAGGCGAAATTGAGCTGGCGCGGCCGGGCTTTCGCCAGCGCGATGAATTCCTTGACCGTGGCGGCGGGAACCGCCGCGTTCACGACCAGCAGATTGGGCGCGACGGCGACGAGCGTGAGCGGAGCGAAGTCGCGCACCAGGTCGTACGGCAGCTTGCGGTAGAGGTTCATGCTGAAAACCTGACCGGGGGTGGCCATAAAGAGCGTGTAGCCGTCTGCCGGGGCTTTTGCGGCGAGCCCGGCGCCAATGGCCCCGCCCGCACCCGAGCGGTTGTCGATCACCACGTTCTGATGGAGCCGCTCCGACAGCGATGGGGCAACGAGCCGCGCGACGACATCGACGCCGGCTCCGGGCGGGAAGGGCACTATGAGGCGAACCGGTCTTGCGGGGTAGTCTTGCGTGCGGGCAAGCCCGGCGAACCCCGCTGCCGCGGCAGCGAGCAGGCAAATCAAGGCGCGGCGGCTGGTGGGCATGGAAGTGGCGGGTATTGTGCCTTGGAAACCCTGCTCCGCGTTGATATAATGCCCTGCTTCTCAGACTACAGGATCACCATGCCGACTGTCCGGGTCAAGGAAAACGAGCCATTCGAAGCCGCTTTGCGGCGCTTCAAGCGCACCGTCGAGAAAACCGGTCTGCTGACCGAGCTCCGCGCGCGCGAGTACTACGAGAAGCCGACCACCGCGCGCAAGCGCAAGCTCGCTGCCGCGATAAAGCGCCACCACAAGCGCTTGCGCTCCCAGGTACTGCCGCCGCGGATGTTCTGACAGCCGTCAGGCGTCAGGCGTAAGGCGTGAGGGGGATACCCTCGCGCCTTTTGTTTTTCCGCCTCACCCTGACCCCCTCACGTGTCCCTCAAATCACGCATCAACGACGATCTCAAGACGGCCATGCGCGGGGGCGACGCGCGGCGGCGGGACGCGCTGCGACTCCTGCTCGCGGCGTTGAAGCAACGCGAGGTCGACGACCGCGTGGATCTGACCGATGGTGATGTCGTGGCGATCGTCGAGAAGCTCATCAAGCAGCGGCGTGAGGCCATGGCCCAGTTCGAGAAGGGCGGACGACAGGATCTCGTCGAGAACGAGCGCTTCGAGCTCGAGGTCCTGCAGATCTACATGCCCCAGGCGCTGTCCGAGGTTGAAATCAGGGCAGCCATCGTGGAGGCGGTAGCGGCTACGGGCGCGAAGGCGCCCTCCGACATGGGCAAGGTGATGGGCGCGCTGAAAGCGACACTGGCGGGTCGCGCCGACATGGGAAAGGTGTCGGCGTTGGTCAAAGCCAGACTGTCTGGTACCTGACGGTGCGTGGCGGCACGACCGCACCCCTGCCCGCACCCCCGCTACGCGGCACCGAGTCCGGGGTGCGCCGCTTCGATATGGGAAAGGTGTCGGCGTTGGTCAAGTCGAAGCTGTCGGGTAGCTAGACTCGGCTGCGGCGGCGTATTTTCCTGTTTTTCTTGGGCCGCGCCGGAGCTATACTGCTGGATGTGCGGAGCGCGACTGGTCACGGGTCGCGCCGTTCCCTGTAGATGATCCCGCAATCCTTCGTTCAGGAATTGCTTGGCCGCGTCGATATCGTCGACGTGGTGGATCGCCACGTGAAGCTGAAGCGGGCGGGCGCGAACTACGTCGCCTGCTGCCCGTTTCACAGCGAGAAGACTCCGTCGTTCACGGTCAGCCAGACGAAGCAGTTCTATCACTGCTTCGGCTGCGGCGCGCACGGCACGGCGATCGGCTTTCTGATCGAGTACGGCGGCCTCGGATTCGTCGATGCGGTCAAGGAACTGGCGCAAAGCGTCGGGCTGAAGGTCCCGGAAGACCGCCCCGAGGCGCGCGAGCGCAGGCGCGAGGAAAGCGACGATCTGCACGGCGTGCTGCTGAAAGCGGCGCAGTACTACCGTTCCCGGTTGAAGGACTCGAGCGCCGCCATCGACTATCTCAAGAAGCGCGGATTGTCGGGCGAGATCGCCAGGCGCTTCGGCATCGGATATGCCCCGGACGGCTGGCAGAATCTCGCGGCAGTCTTCTCCGATTACGACGGCAAGCAGCTCGCTGGCGCCGGCCTGGTCAAGTCGAAGGAGGACGGACGGCGCTACGACGTTTTCCGCGACCGCATCATGTTCCCGATCGTCGACGTGCGCGGCATGGTCATCGGTTTCGGCGGGCGTATCTTGGAGACGGGCGAGCCCAAGTACCTGAATTCGCCCGAAACACCGCTTTTCGAGAAAGGTAAGGAGCTCTACGGCCTGTACCAGGCACGGCGCGCGCTGCGCGAGGCCGGCCGCGTCGTGGTGGTGGAAGGCTACATGGACGTCGTCGCGCTCGCGCAATCCGGTATCGAGTACGCTGTGGCGACGCTTGGCACCGCGACGACGCCGCTGCACGTGCAAAAGCTCCTGCGCCAGTCCGACGAGATCGTGTTTTGCTTCGACGGCGACGGCGCGGGGCGGCGCGCGGCGTGGCGGGCGCTGGAAAACGCCCTCGCGCAGCTGCAGGACGGCAAGCAGGTGAAGTTCCTCTTCCTGCCCGAGGGCGAGGATCCCGATACTTTCGTACGAAAGCACGGAAAAACGGAATTCGAGCGGCAGCTGGATGGCGCGCGGCCCCTGTCGCGGTACCTGCTCGAGGAACTGGCCGGCCGCGTGGACCTTGCCACTGCCGAAGGCCGCGCCAACATGCTCCACGCCGCGAAACCGCTGCTGAAGCAAATGCAGGCCAACGCGCTGCGGCTCCAACTCGTCCGCGAGCTTGCCGAGAAGTGCCGTAGCTTGCCCGAGGAGGTGGCGCAGCTTTGCGAGCTCGGCCAGATCGCCGTTTCCGGTCGTACGGCTCCGGCGTCTGCGCGAATTCCCGCCAGGCCGGTGACCTCGCTGGTGGAGCCGATATTGAGCCTGCTGATTTCGAGTCCGGGCGTTGCGGCCACGGTGTCGGAGGAGCAGCGCATCCTGCTCGACTCGCCCGAGATGGCTCCGGTTATCCACCTGCTGGACCTGCTTCAGGAGAGCGGCGCGACCACGGCAGCCATGCTGACCGAGGTCACCAGGGAATCGCCCTACTTCGCCCTCTATCAGGAGATAGCGGCGAAAACGATGGCGGAGCCCGTGGATGAGGGGATGGCAAAGGTCATGCTGGGGGATGCTCTGGTCCAGCTGGAAAGGCCGCGGGTGGAGGCGGAGTTCCAGCGGCTGGTAACCGAAGGCCAGCGCAACGATGTCGAACGCCAGCGATTTCAGACGGTTTCCCGACGGCTGCGCGAACTAAAAGGTGCGCTCCCTGTCGGACAGCACCCGGCGGCGTGAAATTGAATAAATACCGCTGGTTGAACCATTTACGCCGGAACCCCATATAAAGAGGATCCAGGTCAGGCCCGAAATTTGCTTGCAACACAAAAGCTTGCAGTGAAACTCCGGCATAGAACCGGGGGTCGAACCAAGGTATAATCGCCAGCCTTTTTGGCGGCACGTGGTGAGGGAAGATGAGCATGGCTAAGCACAGGAAAATAAAGGCCAGGGCGCGCCCGGTCGCGCGCAGGAAACTGCCCGTGAAGGCGAAGGCGCGGCCGGCCGCGAAGGCCAAGGCGCCCCATGTCAGCCTGAAGGCGGCGCGCAAGGAGCAGATCGCAAAAGTCCTCGCGAAGCTGAAGCTCCTGCCGAAAAACAAGACCGGCAAGCCGCAGAAGCTCGACAAGGCCAAGGTCACCAAGGCGCTCCTGAAGGAACGTCTCGCGCGCGCCAAGGCCGAAGGCAAGCCGCGCTCGACGCGCGGATTGACCGCCCGCGAACGGGCTCTCGTCAAGGAGTTCGAGCGCAGGGAGCTGTCCCCCGCCGACGCCGAAGCGCGGCGCACGCGCCTGAAGAACCTGATCGTGCTCGGCAAGGAGCGGAGCTACCTCACCTACGCCGAGATCAACGACCATCTGCCGGACGACATGCTGGACGCCGAGCAGATCGAGACCATCATCAGCATGATCAACGACATGGGCGTCCAGGTGTACGACGAGGCGCCGGATGCCGAGACCCTGCTGATGGCGGAAGCACCCGCTGCGGTTCCCAACGAGGAGGCGGCGGAGGAAGCGGAAGCGGCCCTCTCCACGGTGGATTCCGAGTTCGGCCGCACCACCGATCCGGTGCGCATGTACATGCGCGAGATGGGCTCGGTGGAGCTCCTCACGCGGGAAGGCGAGATCGAGATCGCCAAGCGCATCGAGGACGGCCTGCGCCACATGATCCAGGCGATCTCCGCCTGCCCGACCACGATCGCTGAGATCCTGTCCCTCGCCGAAAGAATCGACAAGGACGAGCTGCGGGTCGACGAGGTAGTGGACGGGCTGGTCGATCCCAATGCGGAAGAAGGGCCGATCGCCGAGATCGCCGAGGAAGAGGAGGAGATCGAAGAGGAGATCGAGGCCGCGGAGGAAGAGGACGAGGAGGGGAGCAATGCCCCGACCGCCGATCAGCTCAGGTTGAAGGCCGACGCGCTGAAGCGCTTCGGCGTGATCCGCTCGCTCTACCACAAGATGACACGCGCGCTCGCGAAGAACGGCTCGCGCAGCCGGCCCTACCTGCAGGCGCGCGATGCGATCACCAACGAGCTGATGAACATCCGCTTCGCGGCAAAGCAGATCGAAGCGCTGTGCGAGAGCGTGCGCCGGCAGGTGGACGAAGTGCGCACCTACGAGCGCAACATCATGTCGCTCGCCGTGGACAAGGCGAGCATGCCGCGCCCGCACTTCATCAAGGAATTCCCGGGCAAGGAAGGGAATCTCCGCTGGATCAAGGGCGAGATCGAGGCCAACCGCCCGTGGAGCGAGACGCTGGAGCGCTTCGAGCCGGCGATCGTCGAGAAGCAGCAGAAGCTGCTCGACCTGCAGGCGCGGGTGGGCATCCCGATCAAGGACCTGAAAGAGATCAACCGGCAGATGTCCACCGGCGAGGCGAAAGCGCGCCGCGCCAAGCGCGAGATGACCGAGGCGAACCTGCGGCTCGTGATCTCGATCGCGAAGAAGTACACCAACCGCGGGCTGCAGTTCCTGGATCTCATCCAGGAGGGCAACATCGGCCTCATGAAGGCGGTGGACAAGTTCGAGTACCGCCGCGGCTACAAGTTCTCGACCTACGCGACGTGGTGGATACGCCAG
>DASRJL010000199.1:0-42017 GCA_035649495.1 Burkholderiales bacterium
AGGAGGGTCTGACGGTGCGCGGGCTGACCACCGCGGCATCCATCTGGATCACGGCAGCCATCGGCATACTCGCGGGGATAGGCTTTTACTTTCCCCTGGTTGTGACGACGGTGCTCACCCTCGGCACACTGTCCATATTTCGCTGGATCGAGAGCGCGGTCCCCAGCGAGTTCTATGCCCAATTGCGCGTGAAGTTCGCCCACGACTCCCCGATGCCGCAGGAAGACCTGATGCGCTTCGTTTCAGGGCATGGATTCTCCATCGCCAACCTGAGCTATCACTACAATACCGACGACCGGTTCTTCGAATACCGGGCAAGCATCAGAACCCGCAAGGCCGGGAACGTCAGAAGCCTCTCGGAAGCGCTGTCCCAGAACCACACCGTGCGGGAGTTCAGCATACGTCCCACCGGCGACTAGTAGTTTTTCTAGTCTTCGCGTGCGCCAGGTATGCTACCGTTTCGCAGGTTCGAGCCGGGGTCCGGAGTGAGCAGCGCTCGGCACGCCGCTGGGTTACGTGGCCGGGCGCGCCTGAACGCTCACCTGACCACCGGGCTCCTGTCCTGAACTGGGGAGTCAGGCGCCGCTCCGCGTCCCGCAATCCCGAATTCAGTCCCGCTGCCTGCGGGCCCGCCCCGCCTGGCGCCTGAATCCAAGCGCCGCTTCTCCGGGCTGTCGCTCGACCGGTCCGACTCGGCGGGCTTCGTGGAGAAGCGGGCCTCGGCATTTCCGCTCACCGCATCGCCCGCTTTCTCGGCGGAGCCGCGATTGCCCGTGTCCTGCTGGCTCCTGACGTTGCCGGAGCCCGACAGGTATTGCGAAGGCTGCACCGGCTCGGCGCTTTGCACGCCGTATGAACCGCGATCCTGCGTCCTCGAATCGGGCGCGCTGAAAGCGAGGCCAGTGACCGCAAGCAGGCATCCCGCGAAGATGTTTCGTGTCGACATGACGTTTCTCCTTTGGGAGTACACAAGGGATTGACTCCCGTCCGGTGGGGGAGTTCGCCGTTTGACCGGTGCGCGTGACTTGACTACTCTGCGTTGAAACACGCAGGGAGATTCAGAAATGGCCGTTACTCCGGGAGAGACGTTGCCGCGCAGCCACAAGCTGCCCGGCTGGTGCGGCGCGCATACACTTGCGCGCGCGCTGCAAAGGCACGGCGTGGAGGTGATGTTCGGCCAGAGCCTGCCTTCGGCGCTGCATCTCGTCGCGCCGGAATTCGGCATCCGCCAGCTCGCCTATCGAACCGAGAACGCGGGCGCGTCGATGGCGGACGGCTATGCCCGCATCTCGCACAAGGTGGGCGTGGTGACCGGGCAGAACGGTCCGGCGGCCGCGCTGCTCGTTTCCGGGCTCGCAGAGGCCCTGAAAGCATCGGTGCCCGTCGTCGCCCTGGTGCAGGACGTCAGGCGCACGCAGACGGACAGGAACGCGTTCCAGGATCTCGATCACCTGGACCTCTTCCGCGCATGTGCCAAGTGGGTACGCCGTGTGAGCGAGGCGTCCCGCATAGACGACTACGTCGACATGGCGTTTACCGCCGCGGCGAGCGGCCGTCCCGGTCCGGCGGTGCTGCTGTGCCCGCAGGACCTGCTGCAGGAACCGGCCCCGGACGCGCCGCCCGCGGCGCGGCGCAGAGACCTCGGCAGGTATCCGCTCGACCGCGTCGTCGCCGATCCGGCGCAGGTGGCGCAGGCCGCGGCGATGCTGGCCTCTGCGCGCAGTCCCCTCATCGTCGCCGGCGGCGGCGTGCACCTGTCGGAGGCGCATGCGGAGCTCGCCCGGCTGCAGCAGGCTGCTTCGATTCCGGTCGCGACGACCAGCATGGGGAAGGGGACCGTCGACGAGCGCCATCCGCTGTCGGTCGGCGTGATCGGCTACTTCATGGGCACGCGGAGCTCCACCAAGGCGATGCGGCGGCTCGTGTCCGACGCCGACGTGATCCTGTTCGTCGGCGACCGTACCAACCAGAACGGCACCGATTCGTGGACGCTGTTTCCCCCGGGCGCGTCCTACATCCACATCGACATCGACAGCCAGGAAGTCGGCCGCAATTACGAAGCCCTGCGGCTCGTGGGCGACGCGAAGCTGACGCTTGCGGCGCTCGACGACGCCATGCGTGCGCTCGACCGGACCGCGCGCTCGAAGAACCGCGGCGCGGTCGAGGCGACCATCGCAGAGGGTCGAGGGCTCTTCGCCGAGGAAGCGCGCGAGGTAATGAATTCCAGCAGTGCGCCGGTCCGCCCCGAGCGCCTGATGCGCGACCTCAACCAGGTCCTGACGCCGGACACCATCGTCGTGTCGGACGCGAGCTACGCAGCGATCTGGACCGCTAATTACCTCGTGGTGCAGAGGGCCGGCATGCGCTTCCTCAGCGGGCGCGGTCTGGCGGGACTCGGATGGGGCTTGCCGGCCGCCATCGGCGCGAAGATCGCAGCGCCGGAGCGCACCGTGGTGTGCCTCGCGGGCGACGGTGGATTCGCCCACATGTGGTCCGAGCTGGAATCGGCGAAGCGGTTGGGCGTCAAGGTGGTGCTGATCGTGCTGAACAACCAGATCCTGGCGTACCAGTGGCACGCCGAGGACGTGTTCTACGGCGGGCATACCGATGCCGTACAACTGGCGCCGGTCGATCACGCCGCCATCGCGCGCGCCTGCGGTTGCGAAGGCATACGCGTCGAGAAGGCGGACGAATTCCAGGGCGCGCTGGATCGGGCGCTGAAGACGCCCGTCACGACGCTCATCGACGTGCTGATCGATCCGAAAGCCTATCCGCCGATCACGATCTTCGAAGGGAAGATGGGCTCCTGAGCCGATAGCCTCAGACCATTGCCTCTGTTTCCCGTGCCTTGCTGCGCGTGGCGGCCTCGGGGCGCCCCGCGGCGCCAGAGTCTTCACCGCTCGCCAACTCCACGGTGCGCGCGCGCGGCAGGCATTCGGGATATTCGCGCCGGATGAAATCGAGCAGCCGCTCGCGCACCAGGCAGCGCAGATCCCAGTTGCGTGGTGAGTCGGCCGAGCTCACCAGGGCGCGCAACTGCATCGCATGCTCGCCGGCGTCGGTGACCTGGATGAGACAGACGCGCCGGTCCCACTCCGGCGCGGACTCGCAGATGCGCCGGAGCTCCGCCCGCAGCGGCTCGAGCGGCGTGCCGTAATCGACCCAGAGAAACACGGTGCCGAGAATGTCGCCGGAAACGCGCGTCCAGTTCTGGAACGGCTTCTCCATGAACTGCTGCAACGGAACGACGAGCCGCCGTCCGTCCCAGATCGCGACGACCACGAAGCTGGAGCCGATTTCCTCGACCCTGCCGTACTCGCCTTCGATGATGACGACGTCGTCGATGCGGATCGGCTGGGTCATCGCGACGTGCAGGCCCGCGAGCAGGTTGCCGAGGACGGCTTTTGCGGCGACGCCGAGGACGAGACCCGCGATGCCCGCCGAGGCGAGCAGGCTCGCGCCGATGCTGCGCACGCCGGGGAAAGTCAGGAGCGCGAACGCGGTTCCGACCAGCGCCACGATCGACGCCAGCAGGCGCGTGAGCAACCGCGTCTGGGTCTGGATCCGGCGCGCACCGAGGTTGTCCGCGACGTTCATCGGGTGGCGCAGCGCCACCGCGTCGGCGATGCCCGCGGTCAGGCGCAGCGCAAGCCATGTCGCCGCCGCGATCAGGAGCAGCGCCGCCGCGTGCCGGACCGCACCTATCCCTTCGAGGTCGTTCGGAGCGGACTGCAGGACCGCTTGAAGGACGATGAGCGCGGTCACCGCCAGCCCGGGGCCCTCGGCGAGCTTGAGGAAAAGCGCCGCCACCGGCCGGTGCCGCGTGATCCGGCGCAAGACGATCACGCCGGCGCGGTACGCGGTGGCGGCAACGGCGAACGCGATAGCTACCGAAAGCCCCGGCGCCATCCATTGCCGCAGCAGCGTTTCGAGAGATTCGGGAATCATGGTCGTGGGAGGCGGAGCCGCTCTCCGATTCGACCGCAATGCGTCCCGGCGAGTTCTTGTCCCGAAAACGGGCGTGTCACCAATTCCCGACACTCGTCATGCGCGGGGGAGCAGCGTCACCCTTTATACTGATGCAAGTGAGGTCGGATTTCCGCATCCAGGGAGGGTGTTTCGCATGGCTCAATCACGTGGTCCGCTCGACGGCGTCAAGGTAGTCGCCTGCTCCACCGCGCAGGCCGGCACGGTGCCCTATGTGCTGATGGCCGATCTCGGCGCCGAGGTCATCAAGATCGAGGTGCCGGGCAAGGGCGACAACTCGCGCAGCTCGAGCATATTTCCAGGTCTCCCCAGCGTTTACTTCGAAACGAACAACCGGGGGGTGAAGAGCTTCACGCTCAACATGAAGTCGCCGGAGGCGAAGGAGATCCTGCACCGGCTCGTCGCCCGCGCGGACATCTTCGGGCAGAACTTCCGTCCCGGGGCGGCGGAGAAGAACGGCTTCGGCTACGAGGACCTGAAGAAGGTCAATCCGAAGCTCGTCTACGTCTCGATCTCGGGCTATGGCCCGAAAGGTCCGCACGCCGCGCTGCCCGGAACCGATTCGATGGCCCAGGCGCTCGGTGGTATTGCGGAAGCCTATTCCACGCCGGGACAGCCGATGAAGATCGGCGTCGTTTCCGTTGCCGACGAAACCTGCGCCATCCTCGCGTTCGGCGGGATGCTGGCGGCGCTGCATTGCGCCCGGACGCAGGGCATAGGGCAGAAGGTCGATTGCTCGCTGCTCGGCGGGCAGATCCGGCTGATGGGCTGGACGTTCACCACCGCGATGTGGCGCAACCGCAACCCGGTCACCGGACAGGCGCGCGTCACCGGCACGGCGGAGCGGCCTGGCCTCTCCGCGAGCTTCAACGACAAGGACGGCAAGCCGCTCGTTTTCCAGTTGAACGGCCGCGCCAAGTGGCAGCAGGCCATGACGGCGCTGGGGTTCTACGACACGCTGGTCGGCGCGGGGTTCGGCGAGCTGGGTGTGGCGATCACGTCGGAGGAGCAGCGGGCGAAGCTCCTGAAGACGCTCGATGGCCTGTTCGCGACCGGACCGCGCGACAAGTGGGTCGAGATCCTGCGCGGCGCGGACATCGTGTCGGCGCCGATCAATACCCTGCTGGAAGCATCGAACGATCCCGACGTGATTGCGAACGGCTACGTGACCGAGGTCGAGTATCCCAAGTACGGGAAGAAGCTGAAGGTGCACGGCTCGCCGTGGAACTTCTCCGAGACGCCGGCCCGCGTCGGCATCGCGCCGGAGCTCGGGGAGCACAACGAGCCGGTGCTGATGGAACTCGGATACAGCGCGGCGGACATAGAGGGGTTCAGGAAGCGTAACGTGATCTGAAATGCGTGACCCGTGACTCGTGACTCGTGATCCTTCTCGTGGACTATTTCTGCGTTCTTGTCCGGTGCCGTACCGAAAGCCTGTGAAATCCCGGCAGGTGGCTTCGTTGTCACGTGTCACGTGTCACGTGTCACTTCTTGTGCTGGCGGTCGTCGGCCTGCTCGTCGCCGGCGGCTGCGCGCGGCCGCCGTCCATCGGGCTGACGTCAATCAAGGCCCGAACGCTGAGCGAGCTGCAGGGCTACCTGCTCAATCACCGGCCCGATGTCGACGTGTTTCGGGACCGCGGACCGTTCGCCGTGTCCGTGCAGAACGAACGTCCAGTGCAGGTATCGGCGACCGAGCAGGTGACCGCGGATCGCTACCTGTCGGCGCCGGCTGAAAAAGCGCCGCTCGTCATCTTCCTGCACGGATACGAAAACTCGAAGGCGGATCACGCTTACCAGGCCATACATGCGGCGTCCTGGGGCATGCACAGCCTGTCCATTCAGCTCCCCAACACCGGGCCATGGACCACGAATGGCAGGACGCTCGCGAGGCTGGTCAGCGCGATCCACCGCGAGCCTCAGCTCGTCGATCACCGGGTGGATGCGAGCAGGATCGTCCTCGTCGGCCACTCGTTCGGCGCCTCGGCCGTGGCCGTGGCGCTGGCCGAAGGCGCGCCCGCGGCGGGCGCCGTCCTGCTCGACGCCGCGGGTATCGGCAAGGAGCTGCCCGGCTTCCTGAGACGGATCAAGCGGCCCGTGATCCTGCTCGGGGCCGACGAATACGTCTCGTCCACGCGCAACCGCGAATACTTCTACCAGTTCATCCCCGGCGGCGTGGCGGAGGTCTCGATCAAGGATGCCACTCACGAGGACGCCCAGTTTCCCGCGGAGGTCATCGGTGCGACGGAAGAGCCGCAGATAGCCTTTGTCAGCGCCCTGACTTCGGCGGCCTTCAGCCTGTCGTTCACGGGGACATCCGACTATGCCTGGACGAGCTACGGTGGTGCGGTGCGGAATGGGAAACTGCTGAACGCCAGGCGGAAGTAGTACCGGGCCGCATTGGTTTCGCAACGTCCCGCCTGTATGCAGAATCGTTTCCAAACCGATAAGTGTCGCGGCAATAATCGGCTTTTCGTAAAGCCGGTTGGCGGTTTATAATCGCGAATCCATAGCGAGGAGGGATGCGCGACCCGTCGCAGAACCCGGGCGCGCGGAAGAAATCATGAAAGTCTCGAAACTGGGTGCTTCGCACCTGGCAGTACTGCTTTTCCTGCAGGTTCTATGGCTTGCGCCGTCCCATTCCCAGGCACCGACCCCCACGAGGTTCGGGCAGGAAATGTCGAAACAGGAGGGCATCTATCGCAGCACCGGCAACGACACGCCGGGAGGTTATGTCGTCGCTCGCTCGCTGTCGGACTATGCGAGCATTCTCCCGCCCGGGTTCGGCGGCGACCTGGCGAATCTCGGACTCGGTGATCGGTGGCTCGACATAGGCGCGGGAGAAGGCCAGGCGATACTCGACTATTACACCCCGGAATACGACCTTCCCGCGAGCGCGAAAGGGTCCGAGCAACGGGGCAGAAAAGCGCGGGCGGTCGCGATGTCCATAGAGGATCGGCGGACGCCGCTATGGCGGCAGAAGGCCTCGAGCCTCGAGGTAAATCAAATACAGTATCTGTTCGACCGGCCCTTGCGCGGATATTCGCGCGCGGAGCTCGGCCGGTTCCAGGTCATCACGGACGTGATCGGCGGCTTCTCGTATACGGACAACCTGTCGCTGTTCATGGAGAAGGTGCTTGGCTTCCTGGAGTTGAACGGGAGCTTTTACTCCGTGCTGCAGGACGTGCATTCGGAAGCCGGAACGAATCGCCCCCACTACCCGGGCTCTCCGTACTTGACCGAGATCAGGAATTCCGACGGTTCCGAATTGAAGGTCTGTACCTGGTTGAAGAGTATTTCCTGCGTCCAGGTCACCTGCGAGCTGCGGAGCGGCTGGAAGCCCCTCATCGAAGTGTTTCACGTCAAGAAGGTCTGCGACAACCCCGTGGTCCCCGGCCTGACGCCGGTTCACTACGAGGCCGGAACGCCTCCCGAACGGGGTTTTCAGCTGCGGGATTAGAACCCCGTGTAGGACGGTGCCCGATGGTCCTCGACCGGGCGTGGTGGCACCATGGGTTTGTGGAATCCCCGGCATCATCTCCGCCGCGCCGCATCCTGCTCGTCGACGATTGCGCCGACCTGCGGACGCTCATGAGGATATTGCTCGAATTCGAAGGGCATATCGTGCACGAGGCCACGAATGGGCCGGCCGCAATCGATGCGGTGATGGACAACACGTTCGACATTGCCTTCGTCGACGTGGGACTTCCGGGCGTGAACGGCTATGAAGTGGCCCGCCGCATACGGGGGGTCGCGCCCGGCCGGAGTGTCAGCCTGGTCGCGCTCACGGGGTTTGGCACGGAGGAAGACCGGAGGAGGGCGTTCGAAGCCGGGTTCGACGAGCACCTCATCAAGCCGACCGATCACGAAAAGATCGCGGCGCTCGTCAGCCGCCCCCCGCGGCGGGCGACCGAGACTGCCTGAGTAGGTCATAGCAAAACGTGGTAAGTTGCCCGCTCGACGGGCCCTTGCACGTATCAGAGCGCTTTCAGAAGGGAGTACCATGAAGCACAGCCGCCGGGCATTCCTTCAGGCAGCCGGAGCGGTCGCGGCCGGCCTTGCAGCGGGCAGTTCATTCGCGGCGGGCGACAAGCTGAAAATCGGGATCATCGGTTCCGGCAGGATCGGCGGGACGCTCGGCGCAATCTGGGCCAAGGCCGGGCACGAAGTCATGTTTTCCTCGCTCGATATCGAGCAGGACAAGGCGCTCGCGGCCAAGCTGGGAGGCGGCGCTCGCGCCGGAACGACGCGCGAAGCGGTTGCTTTCGGCGACGTGCTGCTGCTGGCCGTGCCCTACCGCGCGTTCCCCGACTTGAGCAAGGAGCTTGCGCCCGCGATGAAAGGCAAAGTCGTGATCGACGCGTCGAATCCGATCGTCGGGCGCGACGGGGAGGTAGCCACCGCGGCCCGGGAAAAGGGCGCAGGGCTCGCCGCGGCGGAGTTCTTTCCCGGGGCGCGCATCGTGCGCGCTTTCAACGCGATCGGCTTCGCGAGGCTGCCGGAGTTCGCCGGCCGTACGGGCGAGCGCATCGGGATGCCGATGGCGGCCGACGACCAGAAAGCCTACGCCGTGGCCGCGGGCCTCGTGCGCGAAGTCGGCCTCGAGCCCGTGCTCATCGGCCCGCTTGCCATGGGCAAGTACCTGATCCCCGGGACGCCGCTGGCGGGGGAGCGTTCGGCGGAGGAGATACGGAAGGTTGCTGCGACGCTGAAGTAAGCTAGAATTTCCCGCACATTTCCTGGAGGGTGCCATGTCTGTGATCAAGGCCTTCGATCTCGCTTACGGGCGCCTGCGTGCGCCCGATCTGGATCGGGAAGAGACGTTCCTGACCGATTTCGGCTTGGTGCGCGCCGAACGGACCAAGACGGCGCTTTACATGCGCGGCACCGATGCGCCGCACCACATACACGTGACCGAGCTGGGCGAGCCGCGCTATGTCGGCATCGCGGTTCATGCCGCCAGCCTGGAAGATCTCGAGAAGGTGTCGCGGGTTGAGGGTGCATCTGCCATCGAGAACATCGACGAGCCTGGTGGCGGCAAGCGCGTGCGCCTGAAAGACCCGGATGGCTACCAGGTCGAGGTCGTGCACGGCATGGCGACGCTCGACCCGATCCCGGTGAAGCGGCCCGCGGTCAATACCGGCAACGACAAGCTGCGTCGCAAGGGAGAGCTCTTCCGCATCGAGCGCGGACCGTCGCACATAAAGCGCTTCGGCCATTTCGTCATCATGTCGAAGAACTTCGACAGGACGCTCGCCTGGTACCGGGAAACGTTGGGCTTCCGTTGCTCGGACGACGTCTACGAGGGCGAGAACAAGCACGTCGTCGGCTCGTTCAACCGGCTCGACCGGGGTGACGACTACGTCGACCATCACGCTTTCTTCTGCATCCGCGGCGACAAGAGCGGCTTGAATCACCTCTCCTTCGAAGCCGCCGACATCGACGACATCCTGGTCGGCCACGAGCATCTCCGGGGCAAGGGCTACCAGCACATGTGGGGTCTCGGCCGCCACCAGATCGGCAGCCAGTTCTTCGATTACTGGGCCGATCCCTGGGGCCGCGTGCACGAGCACTGGGCGGACAGCGACGTGCTGAACGCCCGTACTCCGCCCAACCTGGTGGAGCGGGGCCCGGCACTCGCCGGGCCGTGGGGCCAGCCGATACCGGCGGTTTTCCAGGGCCACGCCACGCCCTGAGCAGTCAGGGTCATGCGTCAGGGGTCATGCGTGATGCGAAGCGACGCGGCGCGCAACATCCAACGCGTCTGAGCAAGAGATGATGAAGTCGCTCACCTCAGAGCAAGTCGAGTCCTACCGCTGCAACGGCTTCCTGTTTCCGGTGCCGGCGCTCACGCCGGAGGAAATCGCGACCTGCCTGGCGGGTCTCGGTCGACTGGAACGGGAGCTGGGCTCGACGGTCGCCGACGCGGACATCAAGTGGCGCTCGCACGCCTATGCGCACTCGCCGTGGTTCAACGACCTGATCCGTCACCCGCAGATCCTCGACGCCGTGGAAGACTTGATCGGCTCCGACATCCTGGTGTGGACGAGTACTTTCTTCATCAAGGAGCCGCGCTCACCGACCTTCGCAGCGTGGCACCAGGATGCGACGTATTTCGGGCTGGAGCCGAAGGAATCGGTCTGTGCCTGGGTCGCTCTGACGGATGCGAGTCAAGAGGCAGGCTGCATGGAGGCGCTTTCCAGCCGCGGCGCGCCGCGGCAGCTCTCCCACGCGGCACTGAGATTGGAGAACAGCATCAACCGCGCCGGCCAGACCATCACGGAGACGCTGGATCAGTCGAACCCGGTAGTGATGTCGCTGCCTGCCGGCTCGTTCTCACTGCATCACGAGCTCGCCGTCCATCGCTCCGCGCCCAACAATGCGTCGCACCGGCGGATCGGCATCGGATTGAACTACATGCCAACGCACGTCCGGGTGGATGGCCCGCACCGCCTGAAAGCAATGCTGGTGCGCGGCAGGGACACCTACGGGCATTTCGACCTGATCGACCCGCCGTCAGCGGAGCGCGATGCCGCTGCGCTCGCCGTGCACGAGCAGGTGAGCGAGGCTTACCGGAAGAACTACAACGAGCAGGTCAGGCGGCACGAGCAGAAGTTTCAAATGCGTGACTCGTGACTCGTCCAATCGTTTGAAACCCGCTGCAACGTGTCACGGTTCACGTGTCACGTGTCACTTCTTTCTCAATTGACGCGGACGAACTTGTCCACGCTCTTGTCGACGGTCAAACCGGCATAGATATCGCCGCGCGAGTCGATGCCTATCCCGTGGATATGGCGGGTCTCCAGGCGCGTGAGCACGTTTCCGTCCTTGTCGCGGACGCAGATGTACGCGGGCTTGCCGTCATCCTCCTGCTCGGCGATGTAGGACGTGCCGTCCTTCGCGCGTGCGATGTCGTTCGGGCCGCCCATCCCGGTCCACTTGCCGAGGTACTCGCCCTCCGGTGTGAAAATCTGGAAGCGCTTGTTGGCGCGATCGGCGATGTAGAGCCTGCCCTCCGCATCGATCGCGATGCTGTGCGGCAGATGAAACTGCCCCTCGCCCGTGCCCGGCGTGCCCCATGACTTCACGAGCCGGCCCTCGCGCGTAAAGCGGTGCACGCGGCAGTTGCGATAGCCGTCGGTCACGTAGAGGTCGCCGTTGGGGTGCGGCATCATTTCAGTAGGGTGATTGAAGGGCCCGCCCGGGCGCTCCACGAGCCAGGCCTTGACGGCCCCGGTGTCCGAATGCACTCCGCGGTTCCCGAGCGTCAGGAGCGGCTTTCCATCCAGCGTAAACGACATGGCGACCGAGTCGGGGCGATCGGTGGTGTAGGCGACGTCGCCGACGATCTTGAGTCCGTGCGCTTCCTTCACCGCGCCCGTGCCCCAGGAGCTCAGGTAGTTTCCGTCGCGATCGAACACGACGACCGGAGGATCCTTGCGCTGGAAGACGTAGACGCGGTCCTGCGAATCGGTCACCACTCGGCTCACTACGCCCAGCGCCTCGCCTTTGGGCATTTTCGCCCAGTCGCGTTCCAGCTTGTAGGTGTGCTTGCCCGTTCCGAGTTGCGTCATGACGTGTTCCTCCTGTGGATGCAGTGGTAACTGGAAATCTTACACCTTCAAATGCGTGATACGTGACACGTGATAGGTATTAGGTGTTAGGGTTAAGATTCCATTGCTCTTTCGCCGTCATCCTTCATCCTTTCAAGAGGTCCGCATGCTGATCGTCGATTCCCAGATCCACATCTGGCAGAACGGGAAGATGAGCGCCCACCATCGCCAGATCCCGACGTACTCGATCGATGACGCGGTGGCGGAGATGGCTTCGGCCGGCGTCGATTGCGCGGTGATCCATCCGCCAAGCTCTCTCGGCGAAGCCGTCAATACGTATGCCGTGGAAGCGGTGCGCAAGCACCCGGCGAAATTCTGCATCCTCGGGCATTTCGATCTCCAGAGCCCGGACCGCGAGAACATCGTCGCGCGCTGGCGCGAGCGCCCGGGTATGCTCGGCTTCCGGTTCACGTTCAACCAGCCGCACCAGAAGGCGTGGTGGACCGACGGATCCCTCGACTGGTTCTGGGTCGCTTGCGAGAAACAGAAACTGAGCGTCGGCTTGCTTGCCAGCGGGAAAGCCCACATGGATGCCCTGGGGAAGATCGCCGAACGGCATCCCGGCATGAGGGTGCACATCGATCACATCGGGCGCGGGGGCGGCGGCAGCGGCGTAAAGGACGACGCAGTCTACGCCGACCTTGCGGACATGCTCGCGCTCGCCAGATATCCTAATATCGGGGTCAAGCTGTCGGGTGCGCCGAGCACTTCAAGTCAACCCTATCCGTACAAGAACATTCACGGCTATCTGAAGAGAATCGTCGACGCGTTCGGCCCCGACCGCTGCTTCTGGGGCACCGACATCACCCGCATGCCGATTTCGTATCGGCAATGCGTGACGATGTTCACGGAGGAGATGCCGTGGCTCAAGGGCCGCGACCTCGAGCGGGTGATGGGCGGGGCGATCGTCGATTGGCTGGGTTGGAAGCGCCCTGCCTGAACTGAGCGATCCGTGATTCGTGGCTCGCGGCTCGTAGCTGGTAATGCGTGGCATATGAAAACACTGACTGTATTGGTTGTCGCAATGGCGCTCGCGGGCTGCGGCGGCGGTGGCTGGCTGCCGTGGTCGACGTCATCCGGGAGCAGCGGGCCGTACACTCCGCCCGGCGCCACTGCCTATGCCTGCGAGGGCGGCAAGCGCCTGCTGGTGCGCTTCGAATCGGACACGAAATCCGCCTGGGTGATCTATCCCGACCGGCAGCTTCGTCTCGACCAGGTCGCCTCCGCATCGGGCCAGGAGTTCGGCAGGGCCGGCACGACTCTGGCGGTGAAGGAAGGCGACACCACGCTCACGGAAGCCGGCGCAGTGCTGTTCGCCGGATGCAAGCCCGAGCAAGCCAAGTAAGGCGCCTTGCTCTTCCAGGCGTCGTCAGATTGCGACGCGGAACCCTAAAACGAAACTCCTGACCAATACGAATGCGGCGTCCGTTTTATGGCGCGGCATATGTGCTGCATGCGCGAGCCGTGTCGGTTCGCGCTGACACTGGACTACACGCGCAGGAGGTTCGTATGGATACCCAAACCTGGATCATCGTTGCAATTGTCGTTATTGCGCTGATCGCCGTCGCGGCAGCGCTCATCTACAGGGCAAAGCAGACCAGCCGGCTGCGGGAGCGTTTCGGGCCGGAATATGGCCGGACCGTCGAGCGGATGGGAGACGCGGGCAAGGCCGAGTCGGAGTTGATGGCGCGCGAGAAACGCGTCCGGGCGATGCGCATCGTGCCTCTGTCGCCGGCCGACGCGACGAGATTCAGCCATCAATGGCGTGAGGTTCAGGGGCGTTTCGTCGATGACCCCCAGCGGGCCGCTGGCCAGGCGCAGAAGCTGGTGCAGGAGCTCATGGAGAAGCGCGGCTATCCCATGGGCGACTTCGAGCGCTGCGCGAGCGATATCTCGGTCGACCACCCCGTGGTCGTGGAAAACTATCGTGCTGCCCAGGTCATCGTGACGCGGCACGAAAAGGATACCGAGCAGCTGCGGCGGGCGCTGGTGCACTACCGCGCGCTGTTCGACGAGCTGCTCGAAGTGGATCCCGACAAGCGGGCAGAGCCGAAGCGAGCTGACGCAGTGATACACTGAGCTGACGCCGCGAAGCTCGGCCTCCGGGAAGTGCCCACGAATATCCTGGAGCATTGGTGTCGGCCGCTCTGCGCGTCACCGGGGTTGCCGCTGCGACTCGGTGTGCGCAGCAGGGTGCGGGAGCAGCGAGCGGCCCCGGCAAGCGGAAGCGCTTGCGACGCAGCGGCTCCGCGCCCCGTCCCGCACCACCGTTCCGGAGACCGAGGCCGGGGCGCATCCCCACGATGAAACAGCCCCTGTTCCGCCCCTCGACGCGCTACTCCGCTTTTATCCCCGCTGCCGCGATCACCTTCTCCCACTTCGCAAGCTCGGCCTTGATGAACGCGCGGGCCTGCTCGGGGGCGCCTACGCGCGGCGCGGCGCCCTGGGCGGCGATGCGATCGGTGATCTCGGGCGTCTTCACGATTCTGGCGATGGTGGCGTTGAGCAGTCTGACGACGTGGGCCGGCATGCCGGCGGGGCCGAGCAGGGCGGCCCACGTTTCGGATTCGAACCCGGGATAGCCGGATTCAGCGATGGTAGGAAGGTCCGGCGCGGCGGGGCTGCGTTGCGGTGAGGTAATGCCGAGCGCCCGCAGGCGTCCCGCTTTCACGTGGGGCAGAAGCGCGATGATGGAGGAGGTCGTCATGTCGACCTGCCCCCCGATCAGGTCGGGCACCGTGTTCGCCGAGCCCTTGTACGGCACGTGTATGTAGGTAATTCCGGAAGTCAGCCGGAAGAGCTCCATCGCCAGGTGCGATGAGCTCCCCACGCCGGTCGAGGCATACGTGAGCTGTCCCGGGCGTGCCTTCGCCAGCGCGACGAGCTCCTTGATGCTTTTTGCGGGAAGCGTCAGCCGCACGGCAAACACGTGCGGGGCGCTGGTGAGCAGCGCGATCGCTTCGAAATCGCGCGCGAGATCGAAAGTGCGCTTCCGGTAGAGTGACGCGTTTGCCGCCAGGGACGACGGGGTGGTGAGCAGCGTATAACCGTCGGGCGCCGCTCGCGCAACCAGCTCGGCGCCTATGTTCCCGGCGGCTCCCGGACGGTTGTCGACGACGAATTGCTGTCCCAGCGATTCGGAGAGCCCGGGTGCGAACAGCCGGCTCGTGAAATCCACGGAGGATCCCGGCGGAAACGGCGCCACGAGCCGTACCGGCCGCGCCGGGTAGGTCTGGGCCCACGCTGCGGCGGAAAGGAATCCGCACAGGATCGCGGATGCAACTCCCTTCAAGGAAACACCTGCACCCAGCCTTGCCCCGTTCTTTCCGAAACGTCGCCGAAGTGCCTGTCGTACTCCGCTCTCAACTCCTTAAGGGCATCCGACTGGAGAAACCTCTGCAGCACCTCCTCGCTCGCGAACTCGTAGACCGCCATATAGCTGTACTTGTCCTCGCCCGTGACTTTGCGGTAGCGCCTGCCGCTGATCGCGCCGTTATATCGGAGCACCTGAGGCAGGTGCTCCTCGTTGTACCACTTGTTGAACGCAGCCTCGCGCTCCCGCGGGATGGTGGCGCGTACGACGAACAGCCCGACAGCCATGAATCCTCCTTGAGGCGTCTAACGTGTAGCAAAAAATGGACGCACTGATTCCATCGTCCCGTTCGTGGCTAAAGTGACACCAGAAATTGCCGTAAAGAAACGCGTGGCCCGAATCGTGCTCCTGCTTCTTGACATCGCAGTGTAGCGGCTGATACCGAGCGTGACTACCGCAATGCAACAACAAAACGAACAACGGAACGTAACGTTGGCCGTTACGGCGGGAAGATGCTGAGCGCTACTGAATTCGATTTCATCGTGGTAGGCGCGGGCAGCGCCGGGTGCGTTCTCGCAGACCGCTTGAGCGCCTCGGGCCGGCACAGCGTGCTCCTGCTCGAGGCCCGTGGCGAGGACGATGTCACGCCCGCCCCGGTCGACGATACGATATACGTTCGCGGCCAGCGCGAGGACTACGATGGGTGGCGCGCTCTGGGCAATATCGGCTGGGGCCACGCGGACGTTCTGCCGTACTTCCGCAAGGCCGAGGACAACCAGCGCTGGTCGAACGAGTACCACGGCACGGGCGGGCCGCTCCGCATAGCCGATCCGACGGACGGCCATCCGCTCTGCGAGGCATTCTTCAAGTCCGCTGAAGCGTGCGGCTATACGCGCAATCCCGACGTCAATGGCGCGACGCAGGCCGGTTTCGGCTACAGCCAGGTGCTGGAGCGCAACGGGCACCGGAGCAGCACGGCGGTCGGCTACCTGCGGCCGGCGCGGCCGCGCTCCAACCTGGCGGTTCTGACGGGCGCACAGGTGACGCGTATCCTGCTCTCGGGAAAACGGGCTACCGGTATCGATTTCCGGTACGACGGCGAACGACATTCCGTGTATGCCCGGGCCGAGGTCATACTGGCCGCTGGCGCCGTCAATTCGCCTAGGCTGATGCAGCTTTCAGGTCTCGGCCCCGCCTCCCACCTCCAGTCCGTGGGAATTTCCGTGAAAGCCGACATCCCCGGCGTCGGCGCGAACCTCCAGGGCCACTACGACGGCCGCATCGTGTTCCAGTGCACTGCAACACCCATGCTGAGCAGTGTCGTCCGCAGTTCGTTCAGGAAGATCGTCGGGCGCTTGCGCCACGACCCGATGCGCGAGGACCTGGCCGCCTCGGCCGCGTTGGGATTCGTGGCGACGGAACGCGGCGCCTCCCGGCCGGACGTGCAGATCGGGCTGGTGCTCTGCGGCATCGACCAGTCCGGCGCTAGGTTGCATGACTTCCCGGGCTTTACCCTGGCGGTGAGGCTGCTGCGGCCCGAGAGCCGCGGCACGGTGCTCGTGAAGGGCCCGAACCCGCGCCTGGGCCCGGAGATCAGCGCCAACCATCTTGCCTCCCACAAGGACCGCGATGTCCTGGTGGCTGGAATGAAAATCGCACGCGGCATGGTCGATGTAACTCAGCTGCGGGGCTACGTCGAGCGCGAGCACGAGCCCGATCACCTGCCCACGAGCGACGGCGAATGGCTGCAGTATCTCCTCGAGCGCGGCGCCGTGGGGTCCCATTCCGCCGGCACGTGCCGGATGGGAAACGATGCGTGCGCGGTGGTGGACGCGCGCCTGCGCGTGCGCGGCATCGAGCGCCTGCGGGTGGTCGACGCCTCCATCATGCCGACGCTGGTCTCCGGCAATCCAAACGTGCCGACGATCATGATCGGGGAAAAAGGCGCCGACATGGTTCTGGAAGACGCAGGGTTGGTCGAGCCGCAGCGCGCCGGGGGGGCTTGGATTCCCGCTTACGGGGACGCGACCTGACGCGAATCAGAAACCAGCCGACTCGAACACCGGCTTCCAGCGTTTCTTCGCGATCTTGTTGAATCCGCCCGGCTTGGGGTGCAGCTCGTTCGCCCATTCCTTCGCCGTGATCGTGCCGACGCCCTCGATTTCTTCGGCGCTGCCGAGGTCTGCGAGCTGCGCGGAGTCGACGAGAAACACCTGATCCGATCGCGCCACCTGCTCCTTCAAGCGCAGCGTGAACTCGAAGAGGAGCCGGTTGACGATCCCCTGCTGGAGCGAGGCATCGACCAGCGCCTGCATCATGGGCGCCTTGAGCCAGTTGCCCAATCCGGCGAATCCCTTGCCCGTCGGGATGGCCCGGTCGTAGTTGTGCAGGAAGATCCTGGCGTCCGGGATGGTCGAGAGAATCATGTCGACCAGGTCGGTATAGGCGTTGCCCACCTCGTCGAACAGGCTCTGCGGCTGCAAATCGTTGAAGCACTCATCCACGGTCGTGTAGTCTCCGCACGCGGGCCGGATGACCTTGAACATGTCGTCCAGGCCAGCGAAGTCGTTGCCGCCACCGCTGACGATCACCATCTCGATGCTCGATTTCCAGGCGTCCAGGGAGGATTGAATGCGGCTGCGGTACTTGCTTCCCACGTATTCCACGACCTCGGCGCCGTTGTTGCCTATGGCGAGAACGCATCTGCTGCCGTTGAAGAGATTGAAGATGGGATTGAGAAGGTTGTTGAGCGGGTACCAGAACCACGAATCACCGATGGCCAGAATGTTGGGTACGTTGGCTTCCTCGAGCATCAGGCGTTCATCCCAGTACGGGCGGCTTAGCATGGCAGATACCTTTCCCGCGAACGAAAAAAGCCGGGCCTGAGCCCGGCTTTTTGTTGCTGTCAGGACCGATCAGGCGGCCTGGATGTTGCTTGCCTGCTTCTTGCCCTTGTTGCCAGCGGTGATCTCGAACGACACCTTCTGGCCTTCCTTGAGCGTCTTGAATCCCGCCATGTTGATCGCGGAGAAATGGGCGAAGAGATCCTCGCCGCCGCCGTCAGGAGTAATGAACCCGAAGCCCTTCGCGTCGTTGAACCACTTAACAGTACCAGTTGCCATTTGTACATTCCTTAATTGAAGTTGAACAGGGGGTCCTTCCCCCATCGTGTTGGTTCTCAAACCCCAGTAGAACGGACAAACAGCGCGTTCGACCAACCAAGCATTCGAAAAAGAACAGCGACGGGCGGACTTTATGCCTATGTGGGGCGGGGGTCAATCGGTGCCCGGCCGATACCGCGGGGATGCATCAGGCATGTTGTTGCCGACGCAACAATCGGCCCTTTGCCCTCACCTGACGCCGGGGGTTCTACCGGGCGCGAAGACAACGCCAGGGGTGGCACAATCCGGGAGCATGGGGGCACCCGATCCACGAGAAATAGAGCGCCTGCAGGCGCAGGCTGCGCTCAACCCCGCCTTCTATCGCTGGCGGGTGGGTGCGATTGCGGTCGCCGGGGACGTGGCGCTGACGGTGATCCAGATCCTGCCGATCGCCCTCCCGATATTCATCGGGCTAATGTTCTACAACTTCCCGTACAAGTTCTGGCTGTTTGCCGCAGTCGTCGCGTTCCTGGCGTGGGTGATCAGGCCTTCCGTTTCCACGGGCGCGAGGTGACGCTTTGCTCGCACCCTTGGCACGAACCAATCGTTCGACTGGAACTGCTCCCAGCACACACGCCCCGCTACACCGAAGCTGAAATTGCGGAGCGGGAGCGAGGGTTGCGGGTGATGAGATAATGTCGCGAAGGAACGCCGATGAACACGGATAAATAGATGGCCAGGAACAGCGTGACGGCCCGCATGGATGCGGTCGTCAATGATTTCGTGAGGCGATGCCGTTATTTCCACGAGCCCATGACCAGAGGCCGTGCACGCATGTTTGCCATGCAGCATCGCCTGAATACGCGCCAGCGCAATTCGGTGCTGAAGCTCAAGGTGGCGACCAATTGCGCCGACTGGGACACGCGTATCGGCATCATCAACGCCTGCAGCCAGGAAGTGATCGCCGATCACCAGCACGGCGGCGGCAGGCCGCACTGGCAGATACTCGAGGACCTGGGTGTCCGCATCGGGCTCAAGCGGCCGGCGCTGCGCAACGCCCGGCCGTTACCCTCCACCCAGCTTTGCTGGGCCGCCTGGGAAGGGTTGATGGGCAACCGGCATTGGCTGGAGGGCATAGTCGGCAATACCTGCGCCGAGCGCACCAACGTGCCGGGGTACGGCACGGGCTACATGAAGAAAGCCGGCTGGTTCGGGCTCGAGCGCGACAGGTGGGGGAAGCTCTTCAGACTGGCCGAAGACGAATTGGAGTTCTTCGAGCTGCATACCGAAGCGGACATCGAGCACTCGGACATGGGCTGGAAGGCGGTCGAACGGTTCGCAAGGAAGCTGCACATGGAGGATGCGGTAGTCGCCGCGTGCGAGCGCAACCTGTACGTGTGGGAGCACTACCTGAACGGCATCGCAGCAGCAGGCGACGCCCTCGAGCAAGGGCGCTGATGACTGGAATCTATCTCAAAAAACAAGATCAGCCACAGAGGTCACAGAGAAAACAGAGAATAACGTGCGTCTCCGCACCTCTGTGTTCTCTGTAGTCATACCCGGGGGATTACACTCTACAAACACGTCAGACGAGAATCAGCTACGAAGACCTTGAGAACACAGAGGGGAAACAGGCTTAATCCTCAATGTACTCTGTGTTCTCTGTGGCGAAATCGGCGTTTTTGAGACTACCTCTAGTTCTCTTTTTCCAACTTTCAAGGAGCAAGCATGCGCATCCACAACCTGTACACCGACGCGAACGGCCAGTCACACTTCCGCGATATCGAGGTCGAGTGGGCCGAGGAGCGGCGCGGCAGCAAGCTCTCGAAGCGCCTGCCCGCCAACGGGATCATCTTCCGCGAGACCGTGGCCGAGTACGACCTCGACTGGCATCCGGCGCCGCGCCGCCAGTACATCGTGAATCTCGACGCCGGGGTGAAAATCACTGCGAGCGACGGAGAAAGCCGCATCATCGCAGCCGGGGAGATCATTCTGGTCGAGGACACGACGGGCAAGGGCCATCTTTCCCAGGGGCTGGGGCAGATGAGGCATAGCCTTTTCATACCGGTGGAGTGACGAACGGAGCGGTGCGCGCCGAGGAGCCCCCTGCTGCGCACACCGAGTCGCAGCCGTCCCCCGGTGGCGCGCATCGGCCGCCATGATTGGCTCCGATCCGCACACAAAAGTCTGTCAGAAAATGGCTCGCTGCTTGTAGGCGGTGAGCGCGCGCATGTAGGCGGCTCGCGACCCGCTGCCATCGCCTGCTGGTGAGGTTCCCTCCCCTCATGCGCCGCATCCATGACGTTCCAGCGCTGCCATGCCGCGCCGTCGGATAGAGACGTGGAACCGACGAGGATAATCGCTGACCAACCAGAACGCGGGTGGTTGTTTCCGGGTTGTCACTGCAACTGCGGCGCTGATTGTTTTCACCGGAGGAACGCACATGATTCGAGAAAATCACGAGGACAGGTTGACCACGGCAGACCTGGCGGACGCCGGACAGCGGCCTCCGCCAAGGGGGGATGAGGAAAATGCCCGCACCCATGCTGCGGAGCGCGGCGCTCGTCCCCGATCCGCCGAAGAACAGCTGGCCCCGCTGTTCGAGCCGGCAGCGGCAGCTGATTTTCGCGCGCAATGGGACGCCATCCAGATCGGTTTTGTCGACGAACCGCGAAATGCGGTCCGGCAGGGAGACGAGCTCGTCGCGCGGGTCATGAAGAGCCTGGCGGAATCGTTCTCCCGGGAACGCGCCACGCTCGAGAGGCAGCTGGGGCAGGGGGGTGAGGCGTCGACCGAGAATCTCCGCGTCGCGCTGCGGCGCTACCGGTCCTTTTTCGAGCGCCTGCTGTCGCTGTAGACGGTATACAACCTGGCAGGCACCGTTCAGTCATATCCCGAGTAACCAGTTTCGTCCGCAGATTGAGTTAATGAGGAGCTTTTCATGAACAACATCATCTATATCGTTGGCCTGATTGTCGTGATCATCGCCGTGGCGTCGTTCTTCGGCCTGAGGTAGGGGGCTGGTCTCGGCCGCCGGCCTGCGGCCTGCCTGTCTGTTTTTCGATCTTCCCCCGCGCCTCTCGTGCTCGTGCCAGCACCGCCCGAGCCACAGGCAGGACTGCCGATTCGGGAAACGGCGACACGCTGCTCGCGTTGATCTCGCACAGCACGTAGGTGTCGGCACCGGACGCGCTCTTCGGGCCGAGCAGGAAATCGCAGTCCCACAGGACCGGCAGGCTATCGGTGGCTATGCCGAGCAGCCGCTGCATCGCCGGCACCCACTCCTGTTCGAGTTGCTGCTTCAGCAACTGAAACTCGGGCAAAGTCGGCGGGTGGTAGAGCCGCGGGCCGGGCGCGGGCGCAGCTTCGGGGGCCGCGCCGGGAGGCGCCGGATATAGCGCGTTGATCGCCTGGTGCCCGAACCCTTCGACCCGGTCATGTACCAGATAGCAGCGGATCATGCCCTCGGGCAGGCGCGGCTGGTACGCCTGGTCGAGCATCCCGCCGCCGGCGAAGTACGCCTCGCAGCGCTGGCAGAATTCCTCGAGGGTGACACGCTCCTCGACCGATCCGCGCTGTGCGTGCCTGACACGAAGCACGGTTTCGCTTCTTCCCGCGAGCTCGACCTTCCAGATGCCGGTGCCGCTGTGGCCGCGGAGCTGCTTCAACACGCGGGCGCCGCCGGCGAGGCGCGCGGGCAGCTCTTCCCGCAACTGCGCTGCGCTGCGATACAGCCGGGTGTCGGACCCCCAGCCCATGTCACGGGTCCGGTACAGGACTTCCTTGGTGCCGAGCTTCAAGATCACGTCGGGATGGGCGCTCACGAATACGCCCGCGGCGGCCACCTCGCGCAGCATGGCGTCGAGAACCGACCGGTCGCGGCCATCCTGTATCGGATTCACCCAGACCAGCACCCCGTCGACGGTTGCCAGCTGCTGGCGCACCTCCCCGGAGAAATCGTCGTGATAGACGGCCGGCTCGGCGTGCACGCCCAGCTCCGTCAGCGCCTGGAAAAGCGACAGGAACCGGCTCTCCTCGGGCGCGGCCCTGCGCCTCGCCTCGCGGTCACCGGGATAAACGAGCGCGACGCGGCAAGGGCGATCGTCAAGCACGTTCGGGGATTCGGTCGATGGGTCCAAGTGCACTCTCCATGTGGCACGCACGCCAATGTTGAGCAGGCCTTGGACGCCGTAGCGTCTTGAACGGGGAGGCTGCCAGGTCCCCGGAGTGAAAATCGTAAGCCTGCCGCGGATACCCGTCAACGCGGGCTAGCCACCCGGGCGACGTACACCGTATTTGCCGCCTCGCGGTTCAACAGCGGGTTGTGGAACCTGACCACATGGGCCTGCCGGCTCGCGAAGACTGCGCCCAGCGCTTGCAGGAAACCATCGTCCGGCGGGTCGTTCGACCACAGGGCGAAGACGCCGCCGGGGAGGAGATAGTCCGTGAGCCGCCGCAATCCCGCGGGCAGGTAGAAAGCGGCGTGTCCCGTGTGCAATAAATCGCGCGGCGAGTGGTCGACGTCGACCAGCACGGCGTGGAAACGACGGCCCGGGGCAACGGGATCGAATCCCTCACCGCTGCTGCCGGCCAGCGCGAAAAAATCGCCGTTGACGAGCCGGCAGCGCGCGTCGCCGGTCAATCTCTCGCCCAGGGGCACCAGGCCCTTCCGATGCCAGCGGATGACGTCGGGCAGCGCCTCGATCACCAGCACTTCGCGCACCGCGCGAAGATCCAGCGCCGCGCACGCCGTATAGCCCAGTCCAAGGCCGCCCACCACGACGTCCAGTGGCCCCGCATCCAGTCCGGACAGTCCCAGCTCGGCGAGCGCAATCTCCCCCTGGCTGAAGAGGCTCGACATCAGGAACTCGTCGCCGAGCTTGACCTCGTATACCTCCGTGCCGCCCAGCGACAGCACCCGCCGGCGCCGCAACGAGAGTTCCCCGAGGGGGGTCCGCCGATAGTCCAGCTCTTCGAAGTCAGACAAGCAGTCGGCCCCTTCCAAAGCGGCCCTGGGAGGTTTAACGTGGACTCCGTACGCACATTATGGACTGTGTGCCGCCAGGAGCACCGGCCGCGACCGTGGCCGGGGCCGTGGACGACAACTATACCGGTCGGAGGAGCCCATGAACCGCAGCAGTGGTGCTTCGCATTTCTTCTCGCTGGTGTTGATGGTGCTCTCGATCGGCGCGGCGCCGGCGCAGGCCGCGAAACCGGATTACCCGAATCGCCCGGTGCGCTACATCGTGGCCTTCCCCGCGGGCGGCGCGTCCGACGTCGTCGCCCGCATCGCGGGCTCTGCGCTGACGGACGCGCTCGGCGTGCAGGTCATCGTCGACAACCGGGGCGGCGCATCGGGAACCATCGGCGCGGAGGCCGCAGCGCGCGCGACACCGGATGGCTATACGCTCTTTGCGTGCAACATCGCGTCACTCGCAGTGAGCCCGGCGCTCTACCGCAATCTCCACTACGATCCCGAGCGCGACTTCACGCCGGTCGGCATGATCGCCAGCAACCCCAACGCGCTCTCGGTGAATGCCGGTGTCCCGGCAAAGTCGATTTCAGAGTTCATCGCGCTCGCAAAATCGCAACCCGGCAAATTGAACTACGCGTCGGCCGGCGTCGGCACCTCGCCGCAGCTGTCGATGGAGTTGTTCAGGATGAGGGCCGGCATCGAGGTCGTGCACATCCCGTACAAGGCCATCGGGACGGCGATCGTGGACCTGATCGCGGGCCAGGTGCAGGCGATGTTTTCCACCGTGCCGACGCTGATCGGTGCGGTCCGCTCCGGCAAGATCCGCCCGCTCGGCGTCACGTCGGCGACGCGCGACCCGGAATTGCCCGACGTGCCGACCATCGCCGAGTCCGGCATGCCGGGCTTCGAGGTCATCTCCTGGCAAGGCTTGTGCACGCCCACAGGGGTGCCGAAAGAGAGGCTCGCCCGGATTCGCGCTGCCCTCGGCACGGCGCTCGCCCAGCCGGACACGCGCAAGCGTCTTGCGGATTCGAATTTCCATCCCCACCCGTTGACACCGGAGAAGTTTGCGGCGTTCATCCGCTCCGAGCGGACCAAGTGGTCCAAGCTGGTGAAGGACGTCGGCATCGAGCCGCAGTAGGACACACCCGTAATCGTTACTCGGAACTCGTCACTCGCTGCCGGGAGGTCAAAAAATGTCATCAGTTCGCATGCTGCGCGGTGCAATTGCCGGGTTTGCCCTTTGCCTCGTGGGCTCCGCCGTGATGGGACAAGAGTGGCCGACAAGGCCGATCCGGACGATCAGCCCGTTCAGCGCGGGCAACGCCAACGACATCGTCGCGCGCATCGTGCTGGAGGTGGTGTCGCGGCAGCTCGGCCAGTCGTTCGTGATCGAGAATCGTCCGGGCGGGGGCGGTTCGGTGGGCGCGGCGTTGGTCGCCAAAGCCGAACCGGACGGCTACACGGTACTGTTGAACTCCTCCTCGCTGAGCTCGCAGGCCGTGCTGCACAAGAGCCTGCCCTACGAGCCGGTGAACGATTTCGCGCCGGTGGTCATGCTGGGGATTTCTCCCAGCGTGCTTGTGGCCGCTCCGTCCAAAAGCTGGAAATCCGTCGCCGACCTCGTTGCCGCCGCCAAGGCAAAGCCGGGCGACATGACCTATGCCTCGGCCGGCCTGGGCTCCGCCTCGCACATGGCGGCCGAGCGATTGCGCCTGGCCGCGAATATCGATGCGCGGCACATTCCGTTCCGCGGGCCGGTCGAGGCGTTTTCCGAGGTGATGACCGGACGCCTCGATTTCTATTTCCTGCCGATAGCGCCGGCATTGCCCAACATCAAGGCCAACAGGGTAGTGGCGCTGGCGGTGAGCACCCCCACGCGGGCCGTCCTTCTGCCCGACGTGCCAACGGTGGTGGAGGCCGGCTATCCCGCAGCGCAGTACTTGTTCTGGGGCGGGCTCGCATATCCAAACAGGACACGGCGCGCAATCATCAACAAGCTGCACAACGAAACGCGAAAGGCCCTGAGCGTGCCGGCCGTCCAGGAGAAGCTCGCGACGCTCGGCGTTCAGCCGCAGCCGATGAGCGTCGACGAATTCACCAGGTTCGTCCGCGACGACGTCGCCGCGACCATCAAGCTTGCGAGGGAGATCAACCTCACGCCGACGGAGTGAGGCCGCGCTACTTGAGCTCCACCACCCGGTTGATCGGAGGCACGTCCGGACGGAAGGCCGCCCGCCATGCTTCGAGTCCATTGATCCTCGCGACGCTGTCCGTCCAGCGGCCGACGAGCTCGATCAGCTCGAGCATCTCCTCGGGCGTCGCTCCCGCGTTTTGCGCGGCGTGCATGTGACAGTGCAGGTGGGCCGCCGAGTCCTTGAGGGCCACGCACGCCACGACGATCGCGAGTTCCTTGGTCTTGCGGTCGAGCTTGCCCTTCTTCAGGTAATTGGCCTCGGTCGCGTCGTTGTGCTTCTTTAGCGCGTCGGCGCCGTGGACCTGCGCGACAAAGTCATGCAGGCCAAAGCGAAAGCCACGCTGCTCGGTAGTCCGTTTCAGTTCCTGTTCCAGATCGACCGCCATGTGATTGCTCCTTTCGAGTTGTGAACCGCCGGGAACGAAAAGCGGGAGAACGTGCTCTATCATCGTAACAGTGACCGGTGACCAGAGACCAGTGACCGGTGGCTCATGGTTCGTGTGGGTAAGTGATGACGCCGAAAAAACCCGCTCCGGACAACGCCCGCCTCGACCGGGTCGTCGCCGAGGCGCGGCGCGCGAGCGACGAGCGCGCGAAGGGCTACCGCGAGCTGGCGCTCAAGATGTATCCCTGGGTCTGCGGCCGCTGCGCGCGGGAATTCACTCACGCGAACCTGCAGCTGCTCGAGGTTCATCACCGCGACCATAACCACGACAACAACCCGCCCGACGGCAGCAACTGGGAGTTGCTGTGTACCTATTGCCACGAAAACGAGCACCAGCGTCAGGTCCACGCGTCGGGCGCCGCCCCGCAGACCTCCAGCGGCGAGCGGCAGCCGCAGGCGACCTACCGGCCGTTCGCGGACCTCGACGCGCTGCTCAGGAAGAAGTGATCGTCATTTCTTGATCACGCTCCCCGTGTAGCTCAGGTCCTTTATCTCCGACATGCCGGTCGCGGCGTCGACGAGCTCGGGAAATACGCGGTAGACGATCACGCCCAGCGTGACCGACATGCGCACGTACTGCTCCTGCCCGCTCACGAGCGTGAAGGTAAGCTTGCGCTCTACCTCCGTGGACAGGAGGACTTCGTAGTTTCCCGGCTTCCGGTCGATAAAAAAGAATCCGCCCGGAACCGAATCGCCGACTTTCTCTCCGTTCAGCATCACCACCGGCTGTATTCCGGATCCGAACATGTTCGCGGAACGATAGAAGTAGATTCTTCCCTGGTCGGTGGCCAACGGCGGGATCGCGCTCTTGACCTCGGCGTATTTCGGCCCGGTCGCGCACGCGGCGAGCAGGAGTACGATGATCGCGGCGGACAGGATCCTGGGGGTCTTCATACGGTTGTGGTCTAACTCCCCTGATGGTTGATAGGCAATGCTTTCTGTGGAACGAGCGGAACGAAGGCGTTCTCCACCGGCAGGTAGAACCCCGTAAGCTTCCCGTCGGACACCACGATGTACGCTTCGTGAACGTGGGCTCCTTCCACGGTCAGGACCTGCCCTTCGGGTTTGAAGACCTCGCCCTGGGCGATGGTGCCCACGGATACCCACCTGGCGTCGCGCTTCAGCGTTCTCGTGTAGCCCGTGTGCAGATTGACGAGGACATCGCTTCCGAGCCGGATGACGCGGGAATTGGCGCCTGCTGCAATGACTGGAGCCGCGGATGGAGTGCGCTGGACCTCTGTCGCGCAAGCGGCCAGCATGGCCAGCAGGCACGCGATCGAACCAGCACGGAGCATCTTGCGCCCCTCCCATGCGGATCGTTGCCGATGCGCTTTCCTGCCCGGTTCCGCCGGCCGGCAGTGAGCGACTGTTTGGTCGAAATGGTATCGCCCGGAAAGCTCGCTGACAAACGTTCGGAGGGTCGACATGTGGACGACAGGGGGTATCTCGTCACTTCCTGAAGGGTAAGATGGGCTCTCGTCATGACTGCCGATCGCATATGGACAAGAGTGCCGAGTTCGATTTCATCGTAGTAGGTGCGGGCAGCGCCGGCTGCGTGCTCGCCAACCGCCTGAGCGCCTCGGGGCGGCACAGTGTCCTGCTGCTCGAGGCTGGCGGCGAGGACGACGACCGCTGGATTCACATCCCGCTCGGCTACGGCAAGCACTTCTCGAATCCGAAGGTGAACTGGCTGTTCAAGAGCGAGCCGGACGAGAAGACGGGGAGCCGGGCGATCGGGCAGCCGCGCGGCAAGGTGCTGGGCGGAACCAGCTCGATCAACGGCACCGTGTACGTCCGCGGCCAGCACGAGGACTACGACGCGTGGCGCGATCTCGGCAACACCGGCTGGGGCTACGCGGACGTGCTGCCGTACTTCCGCAAGGCCGAGGACAACCAGCGCTGGTCGAACGAGTACCACGGCGTCGGCGGGCCGCTTGCCGTGTCCGATCCGGCCGACACGCACCCGCTGTGCGAAGCGTTCTTCGAGGCCGCCGACGCGTGCGGCTATCCGCGCAATCCCGACGTCAACGGTGCGCGGCAGGAGGGCTTCGGCTACAACCAGGTGACGCAGCGGAACGGCCGGCGCTGCAGCACGGCGGTGGGCTACCTGCGGCCGGCGCGCGAGCGCTCCAACGTGTCCGTCGCGACGGATTCCCACGCCACTCGCATCCTGTTCTCGGGGAAGCGCGCCACGGGCGTCGAATACCTGCAACGCGGCACGCGGCAGTCCGCGCACGCGCGAGGGGAGGTCATACTGTCAGGCGGCGCGTTCGGCTCGCCGCAGCTCATGCTGCTCTCGGGACTGGGGCCCGCGTCTCACCTGCAGGCGCAGGGAATTCCCGTTCTCGCCGACATGCCGGGCGTCGGCGCGAACCTGCAGGACCACTACAACGGGCGCCTCGTGTTCGAGTGCACGGAAGATTTCACGCTGAACGACGTCGTCGGCAGTCCCCTGAGAAAGCTCCGGGAAGGGATCCGCTACTACCTCACGCGCAAGGGCTTCCTGACCATGGCCGCATCGACCGCGACCGGGTTCGTGGCGGCGGAGCCCGGCGCCACGCGTCCGGACGTCCAGATCGGCCTGGTGCTCTACAGCACCGACAAGTTCGGCGACACGCTGCATCCTTTTTCGGGGTTCACGATCCTCGTGCGGTTGTTGAGGCCCGAGAGCCGCGGCACGGTGCTCCTGAAGAGCGCGGATCCGCTCGCTGCCCCCGAGATCAGGCCCAACTATCTTTCCGCCCGCAGGGACGGCGACGTCCTCGTTGCCGGGATGAAAGTCTCGCGCCGCCTGGTCGATGCGGAGCCGATGCGCCGCTACGCGGCGCGCGCGCACGAGCCCGACCGGGCGTTCGCGAACGACGACGAATGGCTCCAATACCTCCGGACGCGCGGCGGCATCAGCTTCCACCCCGTCGGCACCTGCCGGATGGGAAGCGACGCCGCCTCGGTCGTCGATCCGCGCCTGCGCGTGCGCGGCGTCGAAGGCCTGCGGGTCGTCGACGCTTCCATCATGCCGTTGCTCATATCCGGCAACACCAACGCCCCCACGATCATGATCGGGGAGAAGGGGGCGGACATGATCCTGGCGGATCAGCGGTAGAAGATCCGTCAGGGGTCAGGCGTCAGGGGTCAGGCGTGAGGGCGTAAAGGATTTGCCCGGCTCGACAGGCAGTCGTCACCCATGACCCATGACCTGTCACCGGGTTCATGATTTCGGAGGCAGCGTCGAGCTGAACGACTCCCGCCGCGCCAGGCGCTCGCCGAGGCGTTGCAAAACGGGATGCGCCTTGCGCCATTCGACTTCCGGCAGCGCCTGGTCGAGGTAGTCGAGCGCAAAGCCCGCCGCGATGTCGGCGAGCGTGAAGCGCCCGCCGAAGCAGAACTCGCCCGCCCCGAGGTCTTTTTCCATGACGGCGAGGCCGCGGTCGATCTTGGCGCGCTGCCGTGCGAACCAGTCGGCCGAACGCTGCTTGTCCTTCGGCTCCCGGTACTCGTGGTTGATGTGCACGGTAGCCTCCGCGACGCCATCTCCCAGCGCCTGCCAGCGCTTCACCTCGAACCGCTGGTCAACGGGTTCCGGGATGAGCCGGGCGGCCTTGCCCAGCGTATCGAGGTACTCGACGATGACGGCAGAGTCATAGAGTCCCCGTCCGTCGTCGAGGATCAGGGTCGGCACCTGCCCGAGCGGGTTCCACTGCGGTATCGGCGAGTCCGGCGCCGACGGGCGCTGGACGATGTACTCGCACGGTATGGCCTTCTCCGCGAGCACGATGCGCACCTTGCGCGAGAACGGACTTCCTGGCGAACCGAAAAGTTTCATGCTGCCTCCGTGGCGTGATCGCGGAATTCTACCCGTTGTCGCTTGATCTATCCCGTTCGCTCGATGAATCGGGAAAGCCGACAGAAAGCTCCTTTTCATGGCCTTGCGACCGGCCACCCGTGTCCGCTACCATGCCTGCGCCCTTCCTCCCCTCGCCTCGTCCTTCCGCCTTGCAACTGCTCGTCGCGATCCTCCTGCTGGTCTTCGTCGCCGGCTACGTCGTGCCCAATATCGTCCGGTATCCCTGGCATGCGATCGTGTTCGTGGTGATCGCCATCGGACTCGCGTCGGCGACCGGCGCGGGCGAGTGGCTGATCGAGCGGGTCAAGGCGTCCCGGCATCCGGCGGCGCGCCGCTGCCTGGCGATGTCACGCACACTCGTTGCCATCATCAACGGGGTCCCGCCGTACAACGCGGGACGATGGTGGATCGTGCGCACGCTGGTGCAGACCGTGTTCTACGCGATGGTATTTGCCGCAAGTCTCGCGGTGATCGTCGCGATCGGGTTCGTCTTCACGCAGATGGACGGGAAATTACCCCCGTGACGGGTGCCACGGCCAATCCCACCCGCCAACCGCCCATCCGGGAAGGGCACGATCCGCTCCCTGAGGTGTCCTACCGCAAGCGCCTCCGAGCCTCAATCCTCGCTCGCACGCGTCACTATCACGCAGTCAGGCACAATCAGACCATGCAGTCCAATTCAGCAGTCGTCGAGCTCACCCCCACCACGCGCTGGCTGGCCCTGTGCCTGGCGCTGGTGTGCGCGGTCGCCGCGGCACAGCCGGTTACGGACGCGGCGGCGCTTGAAGCTGCGGCGCAGCGCGGCGATGTGACGGCGCTCATCACCCTCGCCGGAAAATACGAGCGCGGAGAGGACGTCGCGCAGGACTTCGCCAGGTCCAACGCGCTTTATTGCAAGGCCGCGGCGCGTGGCAATGCCGAGGCGACACTGAGGCTCGGGCAGATTTACTCCTCCGGCCGCGAAATGATCCCCAACGAAGGCGTGGGCGCGCTGTTGATCCACAAGGCAGCCGAGCTAGGCAGCGAGCGCGCGAAAGAGCTTCTGCCGCTGATCAGCCGCGGGGTAGGCAGCGCGCTCCCCGCGTGTATGACCGAGCCGATTGCCCCTCCCGCTGCATTGGCGTCCACGCCGGCGGCGAGGAAGGGTATCGAGCTCCTGGTTGAGTACTGGGCGCCGCAGTATTCGGTCGACCCTCAACTCGTGATAGCGTTGATCGGCGTCGAATCGAGGTTCGATGCTGCTGCCGTCTCGCCGAGGAACGCGCAGGGCCTGATGCAGCTCATTCCGGCGACCGCCACACGCTTCGGCGTGAAGAACGCGTTCAACGCCCTCGATAACCTCAAGGGCGGCCTCGCCTACCTGCGATGGCTGATGGCCTACTTCCAGGGCGACGTCGCGCTGGCGCTGGCTGCCTACAACGCCGGCGAGGAAGCCGTGGAGCGTTACCGCGGCATCCCTCCGTACAAGGAAACCCGTGACTACGTGACGCAGATCATGCGCGTGTACAAGAAGGCGAGTCATCCGTATCTTGCGGAGATCGCCGCGCCCTCGTCCGTGGTGGGCCGGATCAAGCGGGTGGAGTGAGCGGCTAAGTCCTCGTCTCCGCGAACACTTCCATCGCCATGTTGTGCGCGTCGAGGGACGCGGGAATGCCGCAGTAGATGGCGACCTGCAGGATCACCTCACGGATCTCGTCCCGCGTGCAGCCGTTGGTGATCGCGCCGCGCAGGTGTATGCGCAATTCGTGCGGGCGGTTGGCCGCGCACATCATCGCGATCGTCAGCAGGCTGCGCATCTTCCGGGGCAGCGCCTCCCGGCCCCAGATCTCGCCGTAGGCCCACTGGTTGATGAACTTCTGCAGCGGCGCGCCGAACTCGCCGAGCGACGACATGCGTTTCTCAACGGTCTCGGCGCCGAAAATCTCCTTGCGAATCTTCAATCCGGTTTGATACATCGGGTCGTCGGGCATATCGTCTTCTCCTCTCGAAATCATTTCAGCCACGGACACACACGGAAGCACACGGAAAGTTCAAGGAACAAAACAGGCAGATCACGGATCGAATGGTTTCGCAGTTCTTGTTTCGTCCGTGTTTTTCCGTGTGATTCCGTGGCCAATTCTGCTTTTGCCTTCAGGGTGTCAAGACCTGTCGTATCGCCGCCACGATCCGCGCCCGATCCGGCAGTGCCGCCCGCTCCAGCGTCGGGCTGTAGGGCACGGGCACGGGCGCCGCGCAGACACGCTGGACCGCCGCCTTGAGGGCACGGAAGGTCGCGGAGTCCTCGACGACGAGCGCCGCGATCTCGGAAGCCGCCGAGCAGGTCGGCGGCGCTTCGTCGACGATGACGAGCCGTCCCGTCTTGCGCACCGAAGCGCGGATGGTCTCTACGTCCAGTGGGACCAGCGTGCGCGGATCGATGACCTCGACCGAGATGCCTTCGCGGGCCAGCTCGTCGGCCACGGCCAGCGCTTCCTGCACGTAGTACGCCAGGCCCACCACCGTCACGTCGCTACCGGCCCGCTTCACCTGGGCGACGCCGAGCGGCACGAGGTGATCGCCGTCGGGCACCGGGCCCGTTACCGCGTTCAGGCGGCTGCACTCGAACGAGACGACGGGGTTGTTGTCGCGGATCGCGCTCTTCAGCAGGCCTTTTGCGTCGGCGGGCGTCGCCGGGAGGATAATTTTCAGCCCGGCGAGATGCATCCACATCGAATAGGGGCTCTGCGAGTGCTGGGCGGCGAGGCCCATCCCGCCGCCCGTCGAGCAACGATAGGTCACCGGGAAGTCGGCCTGCCCGCCGAACATGTAGCGGACCTTGCTCGCCTGGTTGACGATCTGGTCCATCGCGACGAACGAGAACGTGACCATGCGCCAGTTGACTATCGGCCGGATGCCGCACGCGGCGGCGCCGAGGCCCATGCCCGTCAGGACCGACTCGGAGATCGGGGTGAAGCGCACCCGCTTGGGCCCGAACTCCTTGATCGGATCGCCGGTGAAGTCGGTGCCGAGCGTGATCACCCGCTCGTCGCGGCGCATCTCTTCCGCGATCGCTTCGTCGAGCGCCTGGGTAAAGGTAATCTCGCGCAAATTAAACTCCTTTAGCCACGGAAACACACGGAAGTACACGGACGTAAAAACTCACACTTCAGTTCAGCATGCTGCATCGTCCCCGATCTCTTCTTGTATCTGTGGCATTTCATTGCTACTGCCTGGTTCACAATTCCGTGTGTGTCCGTGTGATTCCGTGGCAAAAACTTGCTTTTCACTCCGCGAACATGTCCACCAGGATGTCCTTCGGATCCGGAAACGCGCTCGCGTCCGCGAATGCCACGGCTTCCTCGAGGGCGACGTGAACCTGTCTTTGCAGGCTTCCCAGGTCGGATTCCGTCATCACGCGCCGCGCGATCAGGTCGGTCGTCAGGCGGGCGATCGGGTCGCGCTCCTTCCACGCCGCGATTTCCGCGGCGGGCCGCGTCTCGGGCGGCGGCGCGTTGCGCATCGCGTGGAAGTGCCAGCGGTAGGTCTTGCATTCGAGGAGCGTCGGACCTTCGCCGCGGCGCGCCCTGTCGATGGCGCCGCGCGCGGCCTCGCAGACGCCCAATACGTCGTTGCCGTCGATAGCCGTGCCGGGGAGGCCGTAAGCCGCCGCGCGCACCGCTAGGTCGGCAACCGGGTGCTGCACGGCGACCGCGTTGTTGGCGGCGTACTGGTTGTTCTCGCAGACGAACACCACGGGCAGCTTCCACACCGAGCTGATGTTGAGCGCCTCGTGGAATTCTCCCTCGGCGGTCGCGCCGTCGCCGAAGAAGCACACCGCGACGTTGCCCTTGCCTTCGATCTGGGCGGCCAGCCCGGCGCCCGTCGCGATCGGCAATCCGCCGCCGACGATGCCGTTTGCGCCGAGCATGCCCACCGCGAAATCCGCGATGTGCATCGACCCGCCTTTGCCCTTGCAGTAGCCGTCGACGCGCCCGAAGAGCTCCGCCATCATGCGCTTGATATCCGCCCCCTTGGCGATACAGTGGCCGTGACCGCGGTGCGTGCTGGTCACCCGGTCGGCGTTGGTCAGGCTGGCGCAGACGCCGACTGCGACGGCTTCCTCGCCGACGTAGGGGTGGACCGTGCCGTAGATCTTGCCGGCCGTGCGCAGCTTGATGGCGAGCTCGTCGAACTCGCGGATCAGAATCATCTTGCGCAGCAGCTCGATCGGGTCCGGTGTATTCGGGATCATCGGTCCGGCCTCTATGGATTCGTCCGGAGCATTGTCGCCGCATTACCGCGCATACGGTAGGGGCTCGCGGGGTCCACCCCCTTTCTTGCGGTCCCAAACGGGTCTAGTATGTGGACAGCAAGCACAGGGAGGTGCCCCATGAAACCCAGCGTCCGTGCTTCGCTTTTCACGAGCATTCGCCTTGTCGTTGCGCTGGCATTGCCGGCAGTCGCGGCCGGAGACGCGCTCGCGCAGGCCGCGAAACCCGATTACCCGAGCCGTCCGATCCGCTACGTCGCGGCTTCCGCGCCGGGCGGGGCGTCCGACCTCATTGCCCGGACCGTAGGCACCGCGTTGACCGAAGGACTTGGCGTGCAGGTCATCGTCGACAATCGTCCCGGGGTGGGCAACACCATTGGTGCGGAAATCGCCGCGCGGGCCGTAGCGGACGGCTACACGATCTTCGGCTGCAATATCGCGTCGCTCGCCGTCAGCCCCGCCCTCTACAAGAAGCTCGGCTACGATCCCGAGCGTGATTTCGCGCCGATCGGGCTGATCGCCAGCAATCCCAACGTTCTCACCGTGCATCCCGCGGTTCCGGCGAAGACGGTCGCGCAATTCATTTCACTGGTGAAATCACGCCCGGGGAAGCTCAACTACGGCTCGGCCGGCGTCGGAACATCGCCCCAGCTCTCGATGGAGTTGTTCCGGATGCAGGCCAATCTCAACATCGTCCACATTCCGTACAAGGGCGCATCGGCGGCGTTGCTCGACCTCGTCGGCGGCCGCATCGATGCGATGTTTTCCACCGTGCCGTCGGTGCTTCCGGCGGTGCGCGGCAGCAAAGTCCGCGCGATCGCCGTTACCTCGACGCAGCGTGACGTAGATCTGCCGGACGTGCCGACCTTCGCCGAATCGGGAATGCCGGATTTCGAGGTCACCTCGTGGCAGGGCCTGTGCACGCAGGCGGCGGTGCCGCCTGCGGCGCTGGAGCGCCTGCGCGCCGCGCTTGCCGCGGCGCTTGCCCTACCCGATACGCGCAAGCGCCTCGTGGATCAGGGTTTCCAGTTCCACCCCATGACCGCGGACAAATTCGCCGCGTTCTCCCGTGCCGAGCGGGCGAAGTGGTCGAAGCTGGTGAAAGACATCGGCATCCAGCCGCAATGAACTATCTGCGAGTCATCACCAGCGTAGCGTCACCGCGTAGTGTCCTGATGGCGCTGGTCTGACGCTGCCCAGCGCAACTGCGGGTTATCCCGAACGCCGTCCGATGCTTCGGAGCGCAGTCATAACTCATCACTGCCAGTCTCATCACCAGTGCAGCGGCATCACGCATCAGGCGGCCAGTGCCTCTGCCGCCATCACCGGCTCGCCCTTGACCATGAGGCGCAGCAGGTGCCGGACTTCGTTCATGTCGTAGTCGCCGTTTGCCTGGTGCATCACGCTGCGGTTGTCCCAGATGAGCATGTCACCGTAGCGCCATTGGTGACGGTACTCGTACTTCCTGTGCGTGGCGTGCGCCATGAGCTCGGCGACCAGCTTGAGCGCCGCTTCTTCCGTCATGCCTTCGATCGCTTCGATGCGCACGGGATTGAGATAGAGCGCCTTGCGGCCGTTCTCGGGATGCACCCGCACCAGGGGATGGGCGGTGGGAGGCGGTAGCTCCTTCTGGCTCCGCTCGTCGAGCGGGCGCAGCTTGCGCGGGCTGAACTTGCTCTCGAAGACGTGCAGCGCCTTCAACCCTGCGATTCGCTGCTTCATTTCTTCCGGCAGATCGTCGTACGCGTTGTGCATGTCGACGAACTGGGTGTCACCGCCGTAGCTCGGCAGCGACACGGGATGGAGCGCGGTGGCCTTGGGCGGAATCGGATGGTTGGAATGATCGGTGTGGAACGACCCGCCGGCGATCCGGTACTGGCCCGGCGCGATCTGCTCGTTGCGTACCCGGTAGATGTCCGGGTGCCCTTCGCGGACGTCCTTGTGATGGTGCGACATCAGTTCGCCGAAGATTTCACCGGCGCGCGCAAACTCCGGCGGCGTCAGCTTCTGCTCGCGGAACACCAGCACGTGGTGCTTCGCGAACTCGGCGTTCAGCGCTTTCCGTAGCTCCGCATCCACGGGCGCCCTCAGGTCGAGCCCCACGATTTCCGCGCCGATGCCGTGATTGGTGACAGGGGTGAGCTTGTAATTCATGGTTTCGTCCTCCAGCCGGACTGGTGAAGCGCTGCAGGCCGGAGCCGTCTCCGGCCGCTTGCCGCAATGATACGCCCGGCCAGGCGACTCGATCCTCATCCCTCGTCCTTGGAATCCATCTCAAGAAATCCATCCCCTCTCCCCCGGTTTTGGGGGAGAGGGGTAGGGTGAGGGGGAACGACAACGACGGTTTCCTGTCCTGCCCCTCACCCCAACCCTCTCCCCGTTTGCACGGGGCGAGGGAGGCTTTTGAGAGCGCCTCTGGTCTCTGACCCTCGACGCGCCCCCTCTCCGGGTCTAATCTGTGGAACTGGCGTGCATAATATGGACCCACTGCGGTCCTTCTGTCGCCGGACAAGCCGCGGCAGCGACCGTGGCAACAACTAGATCGAGGAGGAGCCGATGAAGAGCGTTCGCTTTGTCGTTGCCCTGGCATTCCTCGCGGTTTCCGTCGGCGGCGCGCCGGCGCAGGCTGCGGAATCGAAGTTTCCGGATCGTCCGCTGCGCTACATAGTGCCGTTCCCGCCGGGCGGCTCGACCGACATCGTTGCCCGGATCGTGGCCGCGGCGCTGGGCGAGAATCTCGGCGTGCAGGTCGTCATCGACAATCGGGGCGGGGCGGCCGGAACGATAGGCGCCGAGGTCGCGGCCCGCGCGACACCGGACGGCTACACGATCTTCGCCTGCAACATCGCGTCGCTCGCGGTCAGCCCCGCGCTCTACAAGAAGCTCGGTTACGATCCCGTGGCCGGTTTCGCGCCGGTCGGCCTGATCGGCAGCACGCCCAACTCCCTCGTCGTCCATCCCTCCGTCCCGGCGACGACGATCGCGGAATTCGTCGCGCACGTCAGAAGCCGTCCTGGCCAATTGAACTACGCATCGGCCGGTGTCGGGACCTCGCCGCAGCTGTCGATGGAGCTCTTCAAGATGAACGCCCGCATCGATGTCGTCCACATCGCGTACAAGGGCGCCGGGCCGGCGCTGGTGGACCTGATCGGTGGCCACGTCCAGGCGATGTTTTCCACCATTCCATCGGTGATCGGGGCGCTTCGCGCCGGCAAGATTCGCATGCTCGGCGTTACATCGACGACGCGGCACCCCGACGTGCCCGACGTGCCGACGATCGCGGAGTCCGGCATGCCGGGCTTCGAGGTCATTTCCTGGCAGGGCCTGTGCACGCCGGCGGGGGTGCCGGCGCCGATACTCGCTCGAATTCGCAGCGCGCTCGATGCGGCGCTCGCCGCGCCGGAGACGAAGAAGCAGCTTGCGGATCAGAGCATGACGCCGACCCCGCTGTCGTCCCAGAAGTTCGCGGGGTTCATCCGCTCGGAGCGCGCCAAGTGGGCCAAGCTCGTGAAGGACGTGGGGATCCCACCGCAGTAGGGAGAAAAGCGGTGCAGGTAAAGCGGTGCAGGTAATGCGGTGCAGGTAAAGCGGTGCAGGTAAAGCGGTGCAGGTAATGCGGTGTGGCCATGCAGGTCGCTGTATCTGAACCGCCGTATCCGTACCGCCGTATCTGGGCCGCCTCCCGGCTAGAGGCGCGTTTCGTCGATCGGCAGCCCCAGCCAGTGCTGGCCGACCAGCTCGTAATGGGCGACGCGGCCCTGGACGTGCTGCGTGATGACGTGGATGTCCTGGAAGTAGCGCTGGATGATATTGCCGTCGAAGGCGGCGGTGGCGCCGCAGTGCCTGTAGATTTCCTCGACGATGCGGCCTGCGGTCTGTATGGCGTGCGTCGAGGCGAGCCGCAGGGTCGCGCGCCGCTCCAGGGTCAGATCTCCCGTCGAGGTGAGCTCGTCCCACAGCTCGCCGACTGCCTCGACCAGGAAAGCGCGGCACGAGCGTAGCCATGCTTCGCACTTGCCCACGGCGAACTGGGCGACGGGTTGCTCGCGCAGCAGGCCCTTCACGTAGCGCGGCGTCTTGGACCCGGCGAGCTCGAAGAACGCATCGATGCAGCTGCGAGCCACGCCGAGCGCTATCATGGCGTCGCCGCCCGCGAAGCCGAGCGTGAGCGGAATCTTGTAGCGCGGACCGCCGCTGACCTGCGGCGCGCCCTTGGTGTAGACCGTGCGCTCTTCCGGAACGAAGACATCCTTCACTTCGAAATGGTGGGTCCCGGTGCCGCGCATGCCCCGCGTATGCCACGTGTCGAGCAGCTCTACCTCGCCGACCGGTATCAGGAAGTAGCGCGCTTCCGGCTGCCCGTTGCGCTGTCTCACCTCGCCGTTCTCGACAATCTGGCCGTGCGCGGCGATCCACGAGGCGTGCCGGCAACCCGTGCTGAAGGGCTGGCGGCCGGTGACGCGGTAGCCGCCCGGCACCACCACGGCCTTCGCGGTCGGCCCCGGCGTGTTCGCCACGACGCTGCGCGGCGTGTCGATCCAGATGGCTCGGGCCACGTTCCGTTGCATCCGGGCCGCGAAAGTGCCGAAGGTCGTGCCCTGGTTCACGGCCCAGCCGGTGCTGGCGTCGGCTTTCCCGATCTCCTCGATCACCCGCACGTAGGTCGGAAAATCGATCTCGCTCCCTCCGATCTCGCGCGGCACGCACATGTGGAAGAGGCCGGCGTCGGCCAGTGCCTCGAACAGCGGCCGCGGCAGCTCGCGGTTCGCGTCGGTTGCGTCGGCGTTTTCCCGAACCATCGGGGCAAGCCGGCGGGCGCTTTCGAGCAGGGAGAGAGGCGAGGAAAGATCGGTCACGTCTGGCGAATCCGGCAACGAATTACCCGAGTGTCCCGAATCCGCCGGTGGCAGTCAACCACGCAACGATGAAAAACGTGCGCCTGCCGACGCAGCTACAACCGGGATTCGTCGATCTCCAGTCCCAGGCTGTGCTGGCCGACGATTTCGTAGTGGGCAAGGCGGCCCTGCCCGTGCTGGGTGATCACGTGCATGTCCTGGAAGAGGCGCTGTATCAGGTGGCCGTCGAAGACGACGGTCGCACCGCAGGCGGTGTAGAGGCTCTCGACGATCTGCGCGGAGAGCCGTATCGCGTGCGTCGCGGCAAGGCGCAGGGCCGTGCGTCGCTCCAGGCTCAGTGTCGGCGCGTCCGTCGAGGTCGCCTCGTGCCAGATCTCCTGTGCCGCCTCCAGGAGAAAGGCGCGGCCGGAGCGTAACGCCGCTTCGGCCTGGCCCACGGCGAACTGGCTGATCGCCTGGTCGCGCAGGAGACCTTTCATGTTGCGCGGTGACTTCGACCCTGCCACCTCGAAGAACGCGTTCATGCAGTTCCGCGCGAGACCCAGCGCCACCATGCCGTCACCGGCTCCGAATCCCAGCGTGAGCGGAATCTTGTAGCGGGGGCCGGGACTCACCACCGGCGCGTTGAACGGAAAGACGGTGCGCTCGGCGGGGACGAAGACGTCCTTGACCTCGAAGGTCTGGGTTCCCGTGCCGCGCATGCCGCGCGTATGCCATGCGTCGATCACCTCCGCCTGGGCCTTCGGTATCAGGCAATACCGCACTTCGGGCTTTCCGTTTCTCTGGCGTACCTCGCCGTTTTCGATGACTTGCGCGTGCGCGGCCACCCACGAGGCGTGCATGATGCCGGTGCTGAAGGGCTGGCGGCCGGTGACGCGAAAGCCGCCCGGCGCCACCACGGCCTTCGCAGTAGCGCCCGGGGTATTCGACACCACGCTGCGTGGTGTGTCGATCCAGATTTCACGCGCGGCATCGCGCTGTATCCGGGCCGAATAGGTCGCCCAGTTCGCCCCCTGGCTCACGGTCCATGCCGTGCTCGCGTCGGCCTTGCCCAGTTCTTCGAGCACCTGGATATAGGTTGGAAAGTCGATCTCCAGGCCGCCGACGGCGCGCGGCACGCACATGAGATACAGGCCTGCATCGGCGAGCGCCTGAAAAAGCGGCTTCGGCAGCTCGCGGTCCGCTTCGGTCTGGGCGGCGCACTCCCGAACCATGGGAGCGAGCTGGCGGGCGCTTTCGAGGACGGATGGTGGCGGGGTCAGGTCGGTCACGGCGGCTAACTCGGCAACGAATTACCCGAGTGTCCCGAATCCGCCGGTAGCAGTCAACCGCAGGCAGGCGCGTGATATGTGGTAGACGGCATCGAGCGGGTTTCCAGATTGCGGATAGGATTCCTGCTAGCATCTTCCGCTGACTCGTGCAGAAGGCGATTCCCGGCATGTTGCGATGCCTGACGACGGCAAAACGCGGATATCCGATACGGACCGCCGCGACGCTGGCGGCCATGTTGCTCGCGGTTGCGGCGGCACGTGCAGCCTATCCCGAGCGCCCGGTCCGCGTGATCGTGCCGTACCCGCCCGGCGGCGCGGTCGACGCGGTGGCACGCATCACCGGCGTGAAGCTCTCCGAGCAGCTCAATCAGAACTTCATCATCGATAACCGCGCAGGCGCCAACGGCGTTATCGGCGGGGAGCTGGTGGCGCGCGCCCAGGCCGACGGCTACACGCTCCTGTCCACTGCGTCGATCCACGTGATCAACGCGCTGGTGATCGCCAAGGTGCCGTACGATCCGGTGAAGGACTTCACGCCGGTGTCCCAGGTTGCGGCCGGCCCACTCCTGGTGGTGGCGCATCCTTCGCTTCCAGTGAACGGGGTCCGCGAGCTGATCGCCTATGCGAAGGCCAATCCGGGGAAGCTCACGGTCGCGATATCGAGCCGCGGCGCCGCGGGCCATCTCGCCACCGAGATGCTGAAATTCAGCGCCGGGCTCGATTTTCTGATCGTGCCCTACAAGGGCAGCGGCCCGGCTTACCTCGATCTCATCGGCGGGCGGGTGCAGTTCATGATGGACCCTATCCTCGCCGCCCTGCCGCACGTGCGCGGCGGCAAGCTGAAGGCGCTGGCGGTGACCAGCCTCAAGCGAGTGGCGATGGTCCCTGAGGTTCCGACGGTGGTGGAATCGGGCGTGGCGGGCTTCGACTTCTACTCGTGGTACGGGCTGTGGGGCCCGCGCGGCATGCCGCGCGACGTGGTAGAGCGGCTCGCCCGCGAGGTGAACCGCATGGTGAACCATCCTGACGTCGCCAGGCGCCTGACGGAGCAGGGCTTCGAGACGGTCGGCTCGTCTCCGCAGGAATTTACCCGCTACATCGCGGCCGAAATGGCGAAGTACACGAAGATCGTGAAGCAGGCAGGCATTACCGCGGAATAACTGAGGGACCCGGGACGAACGTCCAACTCAAGAATCCCCTCTCCCCATGTTGCCCCTCACCCCAACCCTCTCCCCGATCTCGGGGAGAGGGGGCATCCTATTTCGCCGGCGGTGCGACCTTTGCGCCTTTCGCGCCGTTCTTCTCGATCAGCCGGGCGACCAGTCCCGACTTCTTGATGTCCTCGATGAATTCGCGAACGTATGCCGCGCCGGCCTCATGGCCCCTGGGCGTGCCGGCCGATTGCTGGACCACGGTGAAGCGGCCGTCGAGGAGCCGCGACCCGGGTATCTTTTCCGCCTCGACCGTCAGCGTGGGCCGGAGTCCGGCCAGCGCATCCAGCTTGTCGGATACGAACATCTTCGTTGCGGCCGCCGAGGTCGGCGCGCGTACCAGCTGGGCGTTCTTCAGGAGGCGGGACAGCGCGAGATCGGGGCCGCCCTTGGCGCCGACGGCTATGCGCACGCCCTGACGATCGACGTCGTCGACAGTGCGAAACGCGGAACCGGCGGGGACGAGGTAGGTCGTCTCGATCTCGAGATAGCCGGCGGGAGCGAAGTCGATCTCCTTCGCGCGCTCCATTTCGATGGCGAGAAAGGCGACGTCCCAGGCCCCGCTGGTCGCCCCGGCGGCGAGATTGCCGGCGGTGGTGTAGGGAACGATCTCGAGCGGCATGCCGAGCCGCCGGCTCAACTCCCGCGCCAGATCCACCGCAATGCCGCCGGGCTCGCCGGTCGCCGGATCCTTGCGCGTGAGCACCTGGTTCTGAAAGTTGATGCCCACCCGCATCTTGCCCGTCGGAGCGAGATCGGAGAGCACGGCCGGCGTCACTTGCTGCGTCGTCGCGCACGACGCGAGCAAGACCAGGCTCACGACAGCGAGAATGATTCTGAGCATCTTGTGATTCCTCCCCGTTGATTTCCAGTCAGAGCCGTTTTCGTCGCCGGTAACTGCTCCCTAGTCCCTAATCCCCAGTCCCCAGTCCCCAGTCCCCAGTCCCTAGTCCCCA
>DASRJL010000200.1:0-5284 GCA_035649495.1 Burkholderiales bacterium
CCGGCGGCGCCGGTTCGGGCGTCTCGATCGAGACCGGCAGGCGCACGACCATCTCGCTGCCCCGCCCGAGCCCCTCGCTATATGCCTTCACCGAACCGCCGTGCATCTCGACCAGCTGCCTCGCCAGCGTGAGGCCGATGCCGAGCCCGCCTCGCGCGCGCTCCAGCGAGCGATCGACCTGCGTGAACATGTCGAAGATCCCGCGCAGCATGTCGGGCGGGATGCCCATGCCGTCATCCTTGACCGAGACCACCACGTCGGCGCCTTCGCGCTCGGCGGTCAGCGAGATATGGCCTCCCGGCTCGGTGAATTTGCAGGCGTTGTTCAACAGGTTCCCGAGCACCTGCATGAGCCGCGTCGAGTCGGCGTGCAGGTACACCGGCTGCGGCGGCAGCGTTACCGTGAGCTCGTGTCTCGCCGCATCGATCGTCGCGCGGCAGGCCTCGACCGTGTGGCGCACGACCGACGCGAGTTCGACCGTCCCGAGCCGAAGGTCCAGCTTGTTCCGGCTCATGCGGCCCGCGTCGAGGAGGTCGTCGATAAGCCGGGTCATCTGGCCCAACTGCCTTTGCATCGTGCCGAGCGCCTCCTGTGCAACGTCGTCTCTGCTCTGCGCGCGCGTCATGATTTCCAGCATGTTGGAAAGCGGGGCGAGCGGTCCGCGGAGCTCGTGAGCGAGGACCGCCAGAAACTCTTCCTTGCGGCGGTCGGCCTCCTTGACCTCGTGGACGTCCGCATTCGCGGCGACCCACATGAGGACCTTTCCGTCGACATCCTTCAACGCCACTGCCTGGCTCTGGTGCCAGCGGTACGTGCCATCCGCAGCCCGGAAGCGATGATCGAAACGAAACGGCTCGCCGGTGTCGATCGAATGCCGCCAGACGCGCATGCTCTCGGCCGCGTCGTCGGGATGGATGACCTGCGTCCAGCCCCAATCCCTGATCTGCTCGAGCGTGAGCCCGGTAAACTCGGTCCACCGCGGGTTGAAGTAGTCCACCTCGCCGCCGGGTCCGGCGGTGAAGATCTTCCCCGGCATCGACTCGGCCATGAAGCGGAAACGCTCTCCGGCTTCGCGCAGCGCTTTCTCCGCCATCCTGCGATCGGTGATGTCGCGGGCGATTTTCGATGCGCCGATCACCCGGCCTGCCGCATCCTTGATCGGGGAGATGGTCAGGGATACGTCCAATCGCGAACGATCCTTGCGCACGCGGACGGTTTCGAAAGGGGCGATCCATTCACCGCGCCTGATCCGCGTCAGGATTTCTTGCTCTTCGGCCAGCCGCTGGGGTGGAATGAGCATGGTAATGGGCCGGCCGATGGCTTCCTGCGCGGTGTAGCCGAAGAGACGCTCCGCGCCCTTGTTCCAGCTGTTGATGACGCCGGTGAGGTCCTTGCCGATGATGGCGTCCTCCGAGGAATTGACGATCGCCGCCAGCGAAGCGGTAAGAGCGTCGGCGCGCTGCCGCTCGGTCACGTCCTCGATGCCCAGGAGAATGCGCGTGGGCCGGCCTTCGCCGACCTCGCGCAGCGTGCGGGCATTGAGCAGCATGGTGCGGCGGCCGATGGTCTCGAAATCGTGGGTGATCTCGAAGTCGTTGAAGAAACTGTTGCGCGGCAGGATGTCCTGGAGCAGCTCGCGCAGTCTGGGAATATCCCATTGGCCGTTGCCTAAATCGTAGATCGAGCGGCCCTGCGATTGAGCGCCCGACACTTTGAACTTGCGGTAGAAGGCCTCGTTGGCAGTGCTGACGCGCAGGTCGGCGTCGAGAATCAGCAGCGGGTCGCGCGTGGACTGGACGATGGCCTCGGCGTAGTCGCGCGCGGCGGCGATGGCCTGCTCGCCGCGCTTGGCCGCATCGATATCCACCAGCACCAGCACTGCACCGTCCACTTTGTTGTCGAGTGTGAGATAGGGCCGCACGCGCAGGGAATACCAGCGGCCCTCCCTGTCGCGCACTTTGCGCTCGCCCTCGTGCATGCTGGTAACGACTTCGGCGATGAAGCTCTCCAGGTCGCGGGGGTCGCCCGTCTCGTCCCCTTCCGCGAAAACGAGATCGTGCCGGACGTTGCCGAAGGGCTTTCCAACGTCGGCGGTCAGCAGGCCGAGCTGTTTTTCAGCCTGCGCGCTGAAGCGGCGGATGGTCAGATCGCGTCCGAGCAGCACGATGGCGAGACCGGTCGAAGTCTGGAGGTTGACGAGATCGCTGTTGAGGCGGTTCAACTCGGCGTTGCGGTTGGCCATCTCCTCGTTGACGGTGGTCAGCTCCTCGTTGGCCGACTCCAGCTCTTCTTTCGACGTCTCCAGCTCTTCGTTGAGGCTCTGCAACTCCTCGTTGGCGGACTGGACTTCCTCGTTGGCCGACTGCAGCTCCTCGTTCGCCGCTTCGTGCTGCTCCTGCATGGATTGGAGATAATCGCGCGTCCCGGCGAGATCGGTTTCGAGCTCGGAGATGCGACGCGATTCTTGCTGTTTTCCGGTCCGGCGCGGCGTCTTCTCCGCGCCGCCCGACGGTTCACGGGGCGGCGCGCGCGTGATAGCGCGCGCCGCCTTCCCCGCGTCCTCGAACAGGATCAGGAAGCTCCGCTCCCGTAAATTCCTGAGCGGGATGATTTCCACGTTCACCTGCCGGACCGCGCCGCCGGCTCCGACCTTCACGTTCTCCCTGCGCGCGGGTTTGTTGTCTTTCTTCGCCTTGCTGAGCGCGGCGCGCAGCGGCAGCATCAGGCCTTCGCGCGCCATCTTGAGCACGTCGAAGCTCGCTCTTCCGGCGGGCGGCGTGAGATACGCGCTCGTCTGACCGCGGAACTGCAGGATTTGCAGCTCGTCGTTGACGAGGACCCCGGGCGGCGCGAATTGATTGACGGTGACGCGGTCGGCTTCGCGCTGGGCGCTCGATTCGGCGGGAAGACCTTCCAATGCTTCTCCCCGCTGCGTGGAAAGGGGAGAGCCTTTCCTTCGACCGGACGAGCGCGGCTCGCCCCGATCCTTCCTGGCGGGCGGATGGAACGCCGGTGTCGGCGCTGCCTTCCGCGAATAGATCCTGTGCTTCCTGTCCACCGGCTCGAACAGTTCGGTGAAGCCGCCGATCGATTCGGACGCGCCCAGAAACAAAAATCCCTCCGGTTTGAGCGCATAATGGAAAGTGGGGAGCGCCTTCTGCTGCAGACCCGGCTCGAGATAGATCAGGAGGTTGCGGCAACTGATGAGGTCCATGCGCGAGAAAGGCGGATCGCTGATGAGATTCTGCCGGGCGAAGACGACCATTTCCCGCAGGAGCTTGCTGACGCGGTAACCGCCTTCTTCCTCGACGAAAAAGCGCCGCAACCGCTCCGGGGAGACATCGCCCACGAGGCTCCTGGCGTAGAGACCGTGGCGGGCTTTGTCGAGCAGCGCTTCGTTCAAGTCGGTGGCGAACACCTGGAGCCTGCGCGTGCCGAGCGCCTTCTCCGCGGATTCCACGAACGCCATCGCGATGGAATAGGCTTCCTGGCCGGTGGAGCAGCCGAGCACCCAGACGCGGAACGGCTCGTCGCTGCGGCCCTGAAGGAGCCTGGGGATTACCTTGCTCTTCAGAACGTCGAACGCTTCCGGGTTGCGAAAGAAGCTCGTGACGCTGATGAGCACGTCGGCGTAGAGGGCGTCCAGCTCCTTCGCGTTGCCCTTCAGAAAAGCCGCGTAGTCGCCGGGCGCGTGGTGCCGGTTGAGCACCATGCGCCGGGTCACGCGCCGCTGAATCGTGGTGGATCTGTACAGAGAGAAATCCACGCCGGAATGGTCGCGGAGGAGCAGCAGGATTTTCCTGTAGCCGTCTTCGCCCGATTTCGGACGTGCCGCTCGAGCCTCGGCACGGGCCTCGCTCACTCGCGCCCGTGCGCGGCTTCCCCGTCCGCCCGGCGGCAGCGGCGTTTCGTCGTCCTCGTGTGTCGTCGCGGCGGCGCGGTCGTCTTCGGGAGAGTCGGCGTCGCGCCCCTGCCCTGCGACGTAAGGATGCTTCGCAATGCGGGCCAGCTCCGTCGCCATGTCCTCCGGCGAGAGCACGAAATCCACGCACCCGGCCGCCGCCGCGCTGCGCGGCATCGAGTCATAGCGGGCCGAGTCATCCTGCGCGAACGTGATCCCGCCCTCGGCTTTGATCGCTTCCATGCCCAGCGTGCCGTCGGTTGCGGTGCCGGAAAGAATCACACCGATGGCCTGTTCGCGCCGGTCCTGCGCCAGCGACTCGAAAAAGGAGTCGATCGAACGATGCGGTGTGCGCATCTCCTCGCGCGGCTGAAGCCTTAGAACGCCCTGCGCTATGCTCAGGTTTGCGTTGGGCGGAATGACGTAAACGCGATTGGGTTCTACCCGCAGGTTGTTCGTGACCTCTTGCACCGGGAGCGAGGTGGCGCGCGCCAGAAGTTGCGTGAGCACGCTCTCGTGCTGCGGATCGAGATGCTGCACCAGCACGAACCCCATGCCGGTATCGAGCGGCAAGGCTTTCAGCAACGCTGTGAACGCCTCCAGCCCGCCGGCCGACGCGCCGACGCCGACGATCGGGAACGCGCCTCTGCCCGGTTCATCGGGCTGCTCCGCCGGGGGGGAGGAGGCCGCAGTTGCCGGCGGTTCAGGACGATCGGGGGCATTGTTCGTCATTAAGAGTTCTCGATCGGCCGCAGTCTTGCCAGGGGACTGCTGGATAGACCTGTTGAATCGATTCTATATCCCGGCCACGGCTGGAAACAATCCGATCCGGGTACGCGCGGCCGGAACGGGCCGGGCCCAGCTTTCGTCGGGCAACCTGACGATCTGTAGGCATGCAACCTACAATCTGTAGGCATGCAACCTACAATCGTGTATCACCCCACCTGACCCTCCTCCGTCAAGGGGAAAGGGAAGCGATTTGCTTGACGCAGCAGGATCAAAGGCGCCGGTGGATACCTGATTCAGCCGGGTTTCTTGCGCGCGCGGCACGCGCTTGCTCCTGCTTCAGCCGTTGCTCTAAGATCGCGTGCGGCTGGCAGCCGGCAACCGACCGAAGGTAACGGGAGGTCGGGACTTCCTGGGGCAGGTCATCCTTCCACGTTCATCCTTCATCCTTCCGATGGATTTATAGGAGAGTTGGTAATGGCTAATATGAAGGCGCACCGTCTCGGCTGGATCGGCATCGGCCGCATGGGCTACGCGATGGCGGAGCGGCTGGCGAAAGCCGGCTGCGACATCACTGTGTGGAACCGCACGCGGGCGAAGGCCGAGCCTCTCGCGAAATCCGGGGCCAGGGTCGCAGGCACGCTCGCCGAGCTCGCG
>DASRJL010000201.1:0-5213 GCA_035649495.1 Burkholderiales bacterium
CTCGCCATAGCCGGCGGACGCATCAGCGCGATCAGCGACCGCCATGCCGGCGGCGCCCGGCGCGAGATCGACGCCGCGGGCCAGGTGGTCGCGCCGGGCTTCATCGACATACATACTCACTCCGACTTCACGCTGCCGCTCAACCCGCGGGCGGAGAGCAAGATCCGCCAGGGCGTGACCACCGAGGTGCTCGGCAATTGCGGCTTCTCCGCGGCGCCCGCGCTGCCGGGCAGGGTGGAGACGCTGCGCGATTACCTCGGCGCGAGCGCGCCCTGGCTCGAGTTCCGGGAGACGACTTTTGCGGACTACCTCGACACCTTCCCCGCCGTTTCTGTGAACACCGTCATGCAGGTGGGCCACAACACCCTGCGGCTGATGGCGATGGGGATGGAAGATCGCGCGCCTCGCACGGCCGAGCTCGCGCTGATGCAGCGCCTGCTGGCCGAAGCCCTCGACGCCGGCGCGCTCGGGCTTTCGTCGGGATTGTTCACCGCGCCGGGCACGTACGCGAAGCCGGAAGAGATGAAGGCGCTTGGAGAAGTGCTGAAGAGCCGAGGCGGCGGTTACTCGTCGCATGTCCGTGATGAGGCCAATCACGTCTTCGAAGCGGTGCGGGAAGCCATAAACGTGGGCGAGACCTGCGGCGTTCACGTGCAGATCGCCCATCTCAAGCTCTCCGGCACGGACAACTGGGGCGGTGCGGCGAAGCTCCTCGCCGAGATCGACGCCGCCCGCGCCCGCGGCGTCCGGGTCGATTGCGACCAGTACCCCTATACAGCGGGCAGCAATCCTCTGCGCAATCTGCTGCCCTCATGGGTGCAGGAAGGCGGGCTGGAAGCCATGCTGCAGCGACTCGGCCAGCCCGCCGCGCGGGAGCGGATCCGCGCGGAGCTTGCCGCCCACGGCCTCAACAATTTCGGCCGGATCCCGTCGTGGGACGCGGTGCGCATCGCCATTTCACCGCAGCAGGAGTTCGTCGGCCGCACCATAGCCGATATCGCCCGCGCGCGCGGCGCCGATCCGCTCGATGCCCTGTGCGACTACCTGATCGCCGACCGGGGGCACACCCGGATCGTCGTCACCTCCATGTCGGAGGAGGACGTTCAGGAAATCATTCGTTCGGGAAACGTGCTCGTCGGCTCCGACGGCACCTCCCTCGCGCCCTACGGGACGACGGGCCAGGGCAAGCCGCACCCGCGCTTCTACGGCACCTTCCCGCGCGTGCTCGGACGCTACGTCCGGGACTTGGGACTGCTGTCGCTGCCTCAAGGCGTATACAAAATGACCGGCGGCTCGGCCGCCGCGCTGGGACTCAAGGGCCGCGGACTGCTGCGAGAGGGATACCGGGCCGATATCACCGTCTTCGACCCGCAGACGATCGCCGATCGCGCCACCTACGAAGATCCCCATCAGTACGCCGCCGGCATACAGACGGTGATCGTCAACGGCGTCGTGGTGATCGATGCGGGCGAGCACAACGGCTCGCTGCCGGGGCAGGTCCTGCGGCGCGGGAGCGACCTGGCGCTCCAGTAGAGCCGCTCTCTCCGCCTTTACTGCGTTGCCGGCCAGATGCGCCGCCCCACCGCCGGCGAGCACGGCGCGTGCACGAGCTGCGGCAGCACGCGCGCGGTCCAGGATTTCGCGTCGTGCGCCTGCTCTTCGTGTGGAACGAAATGAGCCTCGCGCGCCTCGAGGGAGGCGTATTCGTAAAGGATCGAGTGCTTGCCCCAGCCCGCCGCAGCGAGGAGCTTGCGCGCGCCGATGCAGCCGGGCATCGCCGCCATGAAGGGCAGGCGGTGCTGCGCGTACCACGCACCGACGTCGTCCTCGATCTCGTGGCGCGCCACGTTGAAATTGCCCATCTGGACGAACGGCCCCGGCGTGACGCCGGGACCGCGTTTTGCCACCTCCGGTCCGTCCACCCGGGTTTCCTCGGCGAAGATGCAGGCGTAAGACTCTCGCCGCAGCCCGATCATGCGCTGCGTCCGCGCATCCTGCCGATCCTTGAGCTGCCCCGGACTCGGATTGAGAAACGTATGGGCGGTGAGGCCGCCGAAGAGCGCGAGGAATCCCCGTCCCCGGCCGAGACCGGCCACATTTTCATGCACCAGCCCGTCCACGACCTTCTGGAAGCGAGACCCGCCGTGGCCCAGCTCGTAGTGCGCCGCCCAGACGTAGCCCGGCCGCGACAGCTTCTCCGGAATGTGCACGCCGTGAAACCACGCGAGGTACTCCGCGCGCGCGGCGCCGTCGTCGGGCAACTCGTACCAGATGGCCCAGATGCCCCTATCCTTCACGGCTCGACCTTCACGCCCTTCCAGAACGCGATATACCCCGCGATGTTCTTCGCCTCCGGCTTGGGATCCGGGTAGTACCACGCCGCGTCCTTGTTCACCTGCCCGCCCACCGCGACGCTGTGGTACGAGGCAATGCCCTTCCAGCCGCAGGTGGTGTGCGTGTCGCTCGGCTGCAGCAGTTCCTTCTTCACCGCGTCCGGCGGAAAGTAGTGATTGCCCTCAACCATCTCGCACTTGTCGCTCTCGGCCAGCACCTGACCGTTCCAGACCGCTTTAGCCATGAATCCTCCGCTTATGTAAGCCACACTACCCCTATCTGACCGCGCGTTGAACGGCGACTTCAAAAGGCGGAGAAAGGGCAGATAAATGCTCGATATTTCCGTTGCCAGAGCCCCAGCGCCCGGTAAAATGGCCTTCCGATCTCTCCCCAAGCCCGTTCGAAGACGCGAGACGGGCCCTGATGCAGGGGTGCATCAGGGCAAAGTGCGGAAGAGGGGCCATCCCCTCATCTCGTCAGATTCCAATTGTCGCAGGAAGGATGCAATGAGAGTCAAGCACCTGTTGGCCGGGGCCCTCTGGGCCGGCGTTCTCATGGGCGCGGCATCGCGGGCACCCGCCAACGAGGAAGTGTTCAAGACCGCGCTCAAGTACACCGTGCAGGTACGCGCGACGCTGCCGGTGCCTTTCGACGGCGACCGCAAGGGCTCGGGCCTGGGCGCCGGGTTCGTCGTGGACGCGGAGCGCGGCTGGATCATGACCAACGCCCACGTCGTCGGCCGCTCCCCGTCCCGCGTGGAAGTCGCGTTTCACGGCCGTGACTTCGTCGAAGCGACCAAGGTTTACGTAGACCCTTTCCTCGACGTCGCGATCCTGCGGCTCACCGACCGCGCCGCGGCGAGCGGCGTCGAGGCGCCGCGTCTCGAGTGCGGCTCCGTGCCGCCCGTCGGGCACCCGGTCGGCGCCTTCGGCCATCCGTGGCGGCTGCAGTTCACCGGCACGCGCGGCATCATCTCCGGCGTCACCGCCCGCTACCGCACCGAGCTCCTGCAGACCGACGCCCCCATCAACCAGGGCAACTCGGGCGGTCCTCTCATCAGCCTGGAGAACGCCCGGGTGGTGGGCATCAACACCGCCGGCATCCGCGGCGCGCAGAACACCAATTTCGCGGTGGCGATCAAGTACGCCTGCCGCGTACTGGAGCTGCTCCAGCAGGGCAAGGATCCGTCGCCGCCCGATCTCAAGCTCGTCTATTTCCGCGATATCGACGATCGCAAGGAACTGAAGGTCGCGCGCAGCTATGCAGGCGAGGGCATGCTGCAGCTCATGCCGGGCGACCTGATCCGGCAGGTCGTGGGCGTGGACACGCGGATCGAGAACGAAACCCAGCTTCTGCACGCGTTGCGGGGACGGCTCGACGACGCGCGCCTGATGGTGGTGCGGTCCGGGAACGAGATGCAGGTTGCCGGCGCGAAGCTGCCGATGCAGCGCGTGCTCGAAGCACGCGGTGTCTACGCGTCCGGCGTGCTGTTCGGCCCGGTGACGATACGCGACGCCGTGGAGATCGGCGTGCGCGGCCTGATGGTGCATTTCGTGGAATCCGGCTCCATCGGGGAATCCAGGGAAATCGAGAAATCCGACCTGCTCGAGGCGGTCGACGGCGCGCCGGTACCCGACCTGGAAACGCTGTACGCCACGCTGCAGGATGCGGCTCAGTCCGGGCGGCGGGTGACGCTGACCTTCAAGAAGCTCTCAGGCGGGGACTCGCTCTTCATCTACACCCAGCGCACCCTGCCCGTATCGGAACCGCTGATGATCGGACCGCAGCCGGCGACGCGTGCGGCCGAGGCACCGCTGCGCTGAGCTTCGGGCTACCAGCTACCAGGTACGAGCTTCGAGCCAGCTATCGGCTGGTAGCTGGCAGCCGACGTTGGTCGCCCGCTACGCCTTCTTGTCCGCAGTGATCCCCAGCTCCTGGATCTTGCGCGTGAGCGTATTGCGGCCCAGGCCCAGCAGGTGCGCGGCCTCGATGCGCCGCCCGCCGGTCTGGGTGAGCGCCCGCACGATGAGCGCCTTCTCGAACCGGCGCGTAAGCTCGTCCATGATGCCGGTCTCGCCGCGGGCTAGCAGCAGGTCGACTTCCTTCTCCAGCGCGGTCGCCCAGTGCTGCAGCGCCGGCGCGGCCGCTTCCGCACGCAGCTCCGACGGCAGGTCGTTGACCTCTATCGTCGCCGCCGGCGCCATGACCGTGAGCCAGTGACAAAGGTTCTCGAGCTGGCGCACGTTGCCGGGAAAATCCTGCGCCGTGAGGTATTTCAGCGTCGCTTCCGACAGGCGCTTGGAATCGACACCCAGTTCCCGCGCGCTCTTCGAGAGGAAATGCCGTGCGAGGAGCGGGATGTCCTCGCGCCGCTCGCGCAGGAGCGGCAGCCGCAGCCGGATGACGTTGATGCGGTGATACAGGTCTTCCCGGAACAGCCCCTGCTTCACCCGTGATTCCAGGTTCTGGTGCGTCGCCGCGATGACGCGCACGCTGCCCCTGATCGGCTGGTGCCCTCCGACGCGGTAGAAATCCCCGTCCGACAGCACGCGCAGGAGCCGCGTCTGAAGCTCCGGCGGCATGTCCCCGATCTCGTCCAGAAAGAGCGTTCCTCCATCGGCCTGCTCGAAGCGCCCGCGCCGCTGCGTCTGCGCGCCGGTGAAGGCGCCGCGCTCGTGGCCGAACAGCTCGGACTCGAGCAGCTCGCGCGGTATCGCGGCGGTGTTGATGGCGATGAACGGCTTGCCCGCGCGCGGGCTGTGGCGGTGCAGCGCGCGCGCGACGAGCTCCTTGCCGGTCCCGGATTCGCCGGTGATCAAAACGGTCGCCTGCGACTGGGCAAGCCGCCCTATCGCGCGAAATACCTCCTGCATCGCGGG
>DASRJL010000202.1:0-32964 GCA_035649495.1 Burkholderiales bacterium
GGGAGTGAAATGATGATCCGGATCGGCTTGACCGGATACTTCGGCGCCTGCGCATTCACCGCAGCCGGCAAGGTCAAGGCGAGCGTCATTGCGACAGGAATAACCGGCCATACGTATCTGAAACGCTTCATGTGGAACGCCTCCCCTGACGTTTCAGGATAGCCTATCCGCAACGCGTTGACATCCGCGCGCCGGACGCACTATCTTGGCTTCCATGCCCGCTGCCATTCTTACTCAATCCGCGCCAGCCCATCCAGCCCGCATCCGCGAGACACCGTTCACCGGGCCCATTGCATGGACTCGCGACACGCTGGCGCCGGAAGACGGCGCGCTGCGCCTGGGTCCCGATTGCCGTGCGGAGCTGGACGCTGCGCTCGCCGCCATCCGCGCGAACCCGCTGCCTGTTCTGATGATCGAGCCCGCGGCTTTCGAGCTTCCCGCCTGCCGAAAGCTGATGCTCCAGGCGAAAGCGATGCTCGAATCCGGCGTCGGTTTCGCGCTGATCGACGGGCTGCCCCTTGACGCACGCACGCCGGATGAGGCGAAGGCGCTCTACTGGGTGCTCATGCAGCTTCTGGCGCGCCCCGTCGCCCAGAGTTGGGACGGCAAGATGATCTACGACGTGCGCGACCTGGGCCGCCCGCCGGGAAACGGCGTGCGCCCGGACATCACCAACGCCGAGCAGAGCTTTCACACCGACAACAGCTACAACCTTTGCCCGCCGGACTACGTTGCGCTGCTCTGCCTGCATCCCGCGATGGAGGGGGGCATCAGCCACATCGTGAGCTTCCACACGGCGCACAACGAAATGCTGGCGCGCCACCCCGCGCTGCTGGCACGCCTGTACGCGCCGTTCCTGTTCGACCGGCAGCGCGAGCACGCGCCCGGCGACGCCATGGTCCTGCGCCATCCCCTGTTCGAATACGACGGCGAGCGGCTGACCGGGCGGCTGTCGCGCTTCCAGGTGCGAAACGGGCACGCGCTCGCGGAGGTTCCGCTGGATGTGGAAGGCGAGACGGCGCTGGAGGCGCTGGACGGTATCATGAAAGCGCCGCGGATCAATCGCGAGTTCTACTTCGAGCGCGGGCAGATCCAGATCCTCGACAATCGGCGGCTCGGCCACCGCCGCACGGGCTTCCGGGATTTTCCCGAGCCGGAGCGCAAGCGCCACCTCGTGCGGCTGTGGCTGCGCGATGGCGGGCGGCGATTCTACAACGGCTAGCCAAAGCATTTGGCCACGGACACACACGGAAGGCCACGGACGCTTACGACAAGCGAAGCACGATTCTTGGATAGGACCTGGTGTCGGGTTTCTTTCCGTGTGTTTCCGTGTGATTCCGTGGCAAGTATTTCGAAACTCCCCTCAGTTCGCCGGCGTGACCTCCGCGCCCACCCGCTCGACGATCAGCCGGTAGTGCTCGGGCCGCCGGTGCGCGGCGAAGTTGAACATCGTCCGCTTGAGATCCTGCGCGAGATCGATGTCGCAGTTGAAGCAGACGACCTCGTCGTCCTCCGTGGTGGTTTTCGCGGCGATCTCTCCGGTCGGCGCGACGATGAGCGAATGACCGAACATGCGAAAGCCGTCCTCGACACCGCACTTGGCGGTTTCGATGAGCCACGTTGCGTTCTGGAACGCCATCGCCTGCGCCATGATGAGATGGTGGTGCACGCGCAGCGCCGGGGGCTCGCTGTAGTGCAGGTTCTCCGTCGGCGTATTGAAGCCCAACGCCACGATCTCCGCTCCCTGCAGCGCGAGCACGCGGAAGGCTTCCGGCCAGCGGCGGTCGTTGCAGATCAGCATGCCGGTGATCGTGTCCATGAAGCGCCAGACCGGGAACCCGAGATCGCCGACCTCGAAATACTTCTTCTCCAGGTGCTGGAACGGCGCGTCCGGCTTGCGCTCGGCGTGTCCGGGCAGGTGAACCTTGCGGTACTTGCCGACGATGCTCCCGTCCGGCGCGACCAGGATCGCCGTGTTGAACCGCCGAACCCGTCCACCTTCCCGGGCGAGTTCGCCGTACCCGAGGTAATAACCCACGCCGAGGCGCCTGCCCTCATCGAACAGCGGCTGCGTGACCGGCGACGGCATTGCCGCCTCGAAAAAGCGCCGGTCGACCTCGGCCGGGTCGTCCATCCACCAGCGCGGAAAAAAAGTCGTGAGGGCGAGCTCCGGGAAGACGACGAAGCGAGCGCCCTGGCTGTGCGCCTCGCGCATCAGCGCGGTCAGGCGCCTGACGACGGCTTCGCGCGTATCGGCAAGTTGGATGGGTCCAAGCTGCGCCGCGGCGATCTTGACAGGTCTGGACATGGATCCCCCGCTCGGTGAATCCGCGTGGCGAGCCACACGTTCATGCGCAGGATACAGGAGGACCCGGTTGGAGGAGAGAGGGAAGAGCGGAGAGGGGAGAGGAAAACTCCCCGTCTCTATTTCTGGTGGCCCTTGGCGTAACCCTTGCCTTTGCCCTTGTCGTGATGGTAGTCGGGATCGTACTCCCGCGACTTCACGAAGTACACCGGCCGATTGCACGCGTCGTACTTGTGGCAATGCTTGTCCCACTTTTTCGCATGCCCGGGAGGCACATGGAGATAGACCGGCTGAAGAGGGCGCGGCTCGCGTACGATCACCACGGGCTGCGGATAAACGAGTACCGGAGGCGGCGCATTGCCGATCTGGACGCGCCCATAAACGCCGGGCTTGATTTCGCCGGATATGATGACGTTTGCGTACTGGGCCTGCGCGGATGCGGCGCCGAGCAGTAGGAGGGTTGCTGCACATGCCGGGATCTTCATAGTCTCCCCTTGTTGAGTTGACGGATCCCTCCTTAACGCACGGCGCGACGATCCGAGTACGCGTTTCTCTTTGATTTTGTGAGAAATCCGTCACGAAACGCCGCGTGCGCCGGTCCCGTGTATTGAGACGCGGCATGCTGTGATTCGTTCCACGGTACGGGCGATTGCCACCCCTGGTGCGGTGCAAAATCAGGAGCTTGTGGAACCGGAGAGCCTCAGCGAGGGGCGCAGCACCAGGCACAGCGGCAGGGAGAGCAGCACGAAGACGCCGACCATCGCGATGGTTTTCTCGATGCCGATGGCGTCCCCGATGGCCCCGTAGACCAGCGGCGCGATGATCCCGCAGCACGCGCCGGTGGTGTAGACGATGCCGAACGCCCGCGGCAGCTTGTCCTGTTCCACCAGGTCGCCGATCGTGCCGTAGATCACCGACGAGGTCCCCTGCAGCACGACGCCGATCAACGGCAGCAGGAAGAACGTTGCGGCCGCCGGCAGGGCGAGAGTGAGCAGTATGCCTATCCCGGTCGCGACCTCGGTAACGACGATCGTGCGCAGCACGCCCATGCGTTCGGCCAGCACGCCGCAGGCGTATTTCCCTGCCATGCCGCCGGTGAGTATCAGCGGCACCGACAGCACGGCCCAGCCTTCCGGCAGGCCGCGAGCGATCAGCAGAAACGCGATGAACGTCAGAAAGGCGGTCCGCGTCATGCTGTCCACCGCGTCGAGCGCGCACAGCGCGACGAATGCCGGCTTGTGGCGTATGCCCCAGCCTTTGCTCGCGGCCTTTTTTTCAGGACCCTGCTGGGGCGCGTGCGCGCCGCTGTTCGTCACCGTCAGAAAAACCAGCGCGGCTGAAACGATACCCGCGATGCCGAATGCAACCACCGGCGCCTGCCAGGAGACGCCCGCCAGCAGGGCGAGGCTCACGATGCCGCCGAAGGCGAACTTACCGACGTCGCCGAAGAAGTTGTACGTTCCGAGTGCTGTGCGCCGCCCCTCGCCGGGGTAGGCGTGCGAAATGATGGTGGAGGAGAGCGGGTGCTGGACCGCCGAGCCGAGACCCGCGAAGAAGAGCGTGACGAGTATGGCCCAGTACCCGGGGGCATATCCAAGCGCGATGAACGCCACGCCGGCGATGAGCGTGCCGATCGCGAGGAGATTGCGCTCGCCGAAGCGTTCGGCTATCAATCCCGCCGGGAGCTGGAACGACGCCATGGCTACCCGATGGGCGGAACGGATCATGCCGACTTGCGCGAGGGAGAGGCCGAAGGTCTGCGCCAGCAGGGGCAGCAGGACGTAGGTGACATCGGAAAACCCGTCGTGGACCGCGTGGGCGGTGCAGCAGGTCGCGAGCGTGCGCTTGGGGGTTTGCCGGGGCAACTCGGACCTTGCGGGTTACACTATCGTGACAGTATTGTGGCAATCATACCTAACTTCGTGATTGGTGATGAACCTGCTGACCATCCTTATCTATCTCTTCTCGTCGTTGTTCGTCGTGGTGTCGGTCATGATGCTGTGGGCCTATCGCCGGCTGCGTCACTTCGGCCTGTTCATCATGGCGCTGACCTACGGCATCTCCGCCGCGCTGGCGTTTGCCCTCCTGGAGTGGTGGCCGCTGGTGGCCGGATACGGCCTGGTGTGGATACTCAAATTCATCGGGCTCGACCCGGATACCGACATCCTGGGACCGAGAAAGAACGAGGTGGGTGACAAGAGTCAGTGATGAGTGACGAGTGTCGGGTGTCGAGTGGAGTGGGGTTCCCTCGACACTCCATCCTCGACACTCGTCTTCAGGGCTCGATCTTCACCCCCGCGGCCTTCACGACCTTGTCCCACCTCTCGATGTCGGCGCGCAGGAAGCGGCTGAAGTCCTCGACCGTCATGGTGTAGGGATCGGCCCCCGTGGCCACCAGCTTTTCGTGCACGGCGGGGGTATTGATCGTCTTCACCACGGCGTCGTGCAGCTTCCCGACGATGTCGCGCGGCGTTTTCGCCGGCAGCAGCAGCGCGTAATAGTTCTGGAGCTCGACGTTGGGAAAACCCGCTTCCTGCGTCGTCGGCACGTCGGGGAAATACACGGAGCGTTTCGCGCTCGCCATGGCGAGCGGCCGCACCCTGCCGGCCTTGATGTAGGGCGAGACCACCGGCAGGTCGACGAACATGCCGTTCAACTGCCCGGCAACGACGTCGACTACGGCGGGCGCGGCGCCCTTGTACGGAACGTGCGTGATCTTCACGCTCGCCGCCTTCATCAGCATTTCGAGGCACAGGTGCAGGGTGCCGCCGTTGCCGGCGGATCCCATGGAGATCTGGCCCGGCCGCGCCCTGGCCAGGGCGACCAGTTCCTTCAGGTTCTTTGCCGGCATCGACGGGTGCACGACCAGGACGGTGGAGGTCGTCATGACCGGCGTCAGCGGCTGCAGGTCGCGCAGCGTGTCGTAGGGCAGCTTCGAGTAGGTGACCATGTTGATCGCCACCACGCTCGCCGTCGCCATCAGCAGGGTGTAGCCGTCGGGGGGAGACTTGGCGACGAGCTCGGCGCCGATGATGCCGGTCGCGCCGGCTCGATTGTCGACGATGATGCTCTGGCCGAGCAGATCGGTCAGGCGCGGGGTGAGGGTGCGGGTAGTGATATCGGCGGGGCCGCCCGCGGAGAACGGCACGACGATGCGTATCGGCTTGACCGGGTAGTTCGCCGGGCCCGTCTGTGAAAGAGCGGCCGCGGTGGCCAGCGTTGAGAGAGCCGCAAGCGCGGCGCGAAGCAATCCCCGAACTTTCGTGCGCATGATCGCCTCCCTCAGGTGATCAATCTAACACCAAAACCCGTGACCCGTGACCCGTGACCGGTGACCAGTGACCGGTGACCGGTGACCAGTGAGCGGTGACCAGTGAGCGGTGACCGGTGACCAGTGAGCGGTGACCGGTGACCATTGGCGAGAGACTGGCGTGATCGCGTACGAGGCAGCCGAGAAACTTTCTACGGGACACGACGACGACGGCCATTGGTCTCAAGCGTCGTTCCAGGCAACACCCATACGGCGCGGACGCCGCCGCGGATGCGTTACGCCGCGCCAAATCCTCCGCCGCCCGGTGTCTCGATCACGAAGATGTCGCCCGGCTGCATCTCGGTCTTGTCGCACCCGCTCAACCGCTCGATGCTGCCGTTCGCGCGTATGACCGCATTGCGCCCGATCTCGCCGGGCTCGCCGCCCGCCACGCCATAGGGCGGCACGCGGCGGTGGCCCGACAGGATCGCGGCCGTCATGGCCTCGAGGAAGCGGATCCGCCGCACCGCGCCATCGCCGCCGCGCCACTTGCCGCCGCCGCCGCTGCCCCTGCGGATCGAAAAATCATCGAGCACCACCGGGAAGCGCCATTCGAGCACTTCCGGATCGGTGAGGCGGGTGTTGGTCATGTGGGTGTGCACGCAGTCGGTGCCGTCGAAGCCCTGCGCAGTGCCGTCGGCGCCCGTCAGCACCCCGGCCCCCGATCCGCCACAGATGGTCTCGTAGTACTGGTAGCGGTCGTTGCCGAAGGTGAAGTTGTTCATGGTCCCCTGCGAGGCGCTCATGACGCCGAGCACGCCGTAGAGCGCGTCGGTGACGCATTGCGACGTTTCGACGTTGCCGGCGACCACGGCCGCCGGGTAGCGGGGATTCAGCATGCTGCCTTCGGGTATGCGCACCGCGAGCGGCTTCAGGCAACCGGCGTTCAGCGGGATGTCGGCGCCGACCAGCGTGCGGAACACGTACAGCACCGCCGACATCGTGACCGCGGCGGGCGCGTTGAAGTTGTCGGGAAGCTGCGGCGAGGTCCCGGTGAAGTCGATTACGGCGCTCCGCGCCCGGTGATCTATGGTGATTTTCACGCGGATCACGGCGCCGTTGTCCAGCTCGAGCGCGAACGCGCCGTCCTTCAGCACGTCGATCACGCGCCGCACCGATTCCTCGGCGTTGTCCTGAACGTGCTGCATGTACGCGTGGACCACCGCCAGGCCGAAGTGATCGACCATGCGGTTCAGCTCGACGACGCCCTTCTGGTTGGCCGCGACCATCGCCCGCAGGTCGGCGAGGTTCTGCTCGACGTTGCGGGCAGGGTAGCGCGCGCCCTCCAGCAGCTCGCGCATCTCGCGTTCGCGGAATACGCCCCGGTCGACCAGTTGGAAGTTGGTGATCAGCACGCCTTCCTCGTCGAGGTGCACGCTGTCGGGCGGCATGGAGCCGGGCGTGATGCCGCCGATGTCGGCGTGATGGCCGCGGCAGGCCACGTAGAACAGGATGCGTGGCTCGTGGCTGGTAGCTGGTGGCCGGTAGCTTGCTTCGAAGACCGGCGTCACCACCGTCACGTCGGGAAGATGCGTGCCGCCGTGATACGGGTCGTTCAGCACGTACACGTCGCCCGGGCGCATCCTGCCGGCGTTGTCCCTGGCGACCGAGCGCACGCTCTCGCCCATGGCGCCGAGATGGACGGGCAGGTGTGGCGCGTTGGCGATCAGGTCGCCCGTGGCGTCGAACAGCGCGCAGGAGAAATCGAGCCGTTCCTTGATGTTGACCGAGTACGCGGTATGCGCGAGGGTCACGCCCATCTGCTCCGCGATCGCCATGAATAGATTGTTGAAGATCTCCAGCATCACCGGGTCCGCCTGCGTGCCTATGGCGACGCGCTGCGGGCGGGGAACGCTGCGGGAGAGCACGAGGTGGTTCAACGTGGTTACCCGGGCCTGCCAATGCGGTTCCACGATCGTCGTGGCGTTGGCTTCGGCGATGATGGCGGGTCCGGGGATGGCGTCGCCCGGGCGCAGTCCTTCCCGCCGGTACACGGGGGTGTCGTGAAAGGCGCCGCCGCTGTACATGCGCACGGTCCGGGCTATACGCGGCTGCTCGGCCAGGCGCTGCGGCTGGGATTGTGCCTCGTTGATGGATTCTCCGGGCGCGCTCGCCTCGACGGACAGCGCTTCGACCACCAGGGCGCGCCCGGGCATGAGAAAGCTGAATTGCTGGCGGTAGCCCGACTCGAATCTCTCCAGCATTTCCGCGGGCGAGCCGTAGTCCACCTGCACGGCGGTATCGGTGCCTTCGTAACGCAGGTGCGCGCGAGCCGCGATCTGGACATCTTCCCGCGGCACGCCCTGGCCCGCCACCGCCCGCGCGGCTTCGGCCGCGAGCCGTTCCGCCACCTCATCGAGACGCGGCACGACCGCGGGTTCCAGCCGCGCCTCGACGGCTTCGCTGCGCATGGCGGTGACGTCGGCGAGCCCCATGCCGTAGGCGGAGAGCACGCCGGCGTAGGGATGGACGAAGATGCGGGGGATGGCGAGCGCGTCGGCGACCTGGCAGGCATGCTGGCCGCCGGCTCCTCCGAAGCAGCACAGGGTATAGGCGGTTACGTCATGGCCGCGCTCCACCGAGATCTTCTTGATGGCGTTGGCCATGTTTTCGACCGCGATCCGCACGTAGCCGTCGGCGACCGCTTCCGGCGGCCGCGCGTCGCCGGTCTTCGTCCGGATCTCTTCGGCCAGCGCCGCGAACTTGCGGCGGACGACCTCCGCGTCGAGCAGCTCGTCGCCGCGCGGGCCGAATACGCGCGGGAAGAACTCGGGCTGGATCTTGCCGAGCATGACGTTCGCGTCGGTCACGGTGAGCGGCCCGTTCGCCCGGTAGCACGCCGGTCCGGGCTGCGCCCCGGCGGAATCCGGCCCGACGCGGTAGCGGGCGCCGTCGAAATGCAGGATGGAGCCGCCGCCTGCCGCCACCGTGTGTATGCTCATCATCGGCGCCCGCATCCGCACGCCGGCGACGAGGGTCTCGAAGACGCGCTCGAACTGCCCGCTGAAGTGCGATACGTCGGTTGAGGTGCCGCCCATGTCGAAGCCGATGACCCGATCGTAGCCCGCCGCCTGCGACGTGCGCACAGCACCCACCACGCCGCCCGCCGGGCCGGACAATATGCTGTCCTTGCCCTGAAAGAGCCGTGCGTCCGTCAGGCCGCCGCTCGATTGCATGAACATGAGCGGGACCGCCGGCAGCTCGCGCGCGACGCGCTCCACGTACCGGCGCAGCACGGGGGACAGGTAGGCATCGGCGACGGTGGTGTCTCCGCGCGAGACGAGCTTCATGAGCGGGCTCACCTCGTGGGAAACGGACACCTGCGTGTAGCCGACCTCGCGCGCCAGGTCGGCGAGCGCCTTCTCGTGGGCCGGGTAGCGGTAAGCGTGCATCAGGACGATGGCGGCGGCGCGATAGCCCTGCCGGAACGCCTCCGAGAGATTCCGGCGGGCGCGCTCGAGGTCGAGCGGCTCCAGCACGTCGCCGCGCGCGCCCATGCGCTCGTGGACCTCGTGGACCGCGCCATAGAGCAACTCGGGAAGCACGATACGCCGGTCGAAAATGCGCGGCCGGTTCTGGTAGCCGATGCGCAACTGGTCGGAGAGGCCGCGCGTGATGAAGAGGGCGGTCGCTTCGCCCTTGCGCTCGAGGAGAGCGTTGGTGGCGATGGTAGTGCCCATCTTCACCGCCGCGATCCGCTCGGATGGCATCGGCGCGCCGCGCGGGACGCCGAGCAGCTCACGGATGCCCGCGAGCGCGGCGTCCTCGTAGCGTCCGGGGTTGTCGGAGAGCAGCTTGTGGGTGACGAGCGCGCCGTCCGGCCGGCGCGCGACGATGTCGGTGAAGGTTCCGCCGCGGTCGATCCAGAACTGCCAGCGCGGCGAGGTATCTTCGGACATGGGGTTTACACCGAAATAGTACCACGACCCGGTGCGCTCAGTTCTACGCGCCGTCCGCCCGGGCTGAATTGACAGTCCGGAGGTTCGCGCACAAGATGCGCGGGGAGCAGCGCCGATCCCGATCGGCTCCAGGAATCCAGGGAGGGACCATGCGAATACGGGGAATGTTGCTGTACGCGTGCTGCGTGGTGGCGGCGGCTCTTGCGACGACCGCGCAGGCGCAGACGAAGTGGGACATGCCCACGCCCTACAGCGAGACGGAATTTCACACGCTCAACGTCAAGCGGTTCGCGGATGAGGTCAGGCGCGCGACCGGCGGCCAGCTCGACATCGCGGTGCACGCGAACGGCTCGCTGATCAAGCACCCCGACATGCTGCGCGCGGTGTCCACGGGGCAGGTCAACATCGCCGAATTCCTGCTCGGGCAGTTCGGCAACGAGGACCCGGTTTTCGCCGCCGACAACCTCCCGTTCGTGGCGGCGGGCTGGGACAACGCGTGGAAGTTCTACCAGGCGCAGAAGCCCTACCTGGAGAAGAAACTGCAGGGCCGCGGCCTGCGGCTGCTCTACTCGATAGCGTGGCCGGGGCAGGGTATATACACCAAGACTCCCCTGAAGACGGTGGCCGATCTCAAGGGCACCAAGTTCCGGACGTACAGCCCGCAGACGGCGCGGCTCGCCGAGCTGCTCGGGGCGAGTCCGACCGTGATCCAGGTGCCCGAGGTCCCGCAGGCGTTCGCCACCGGTACGATCAGCGCGATGATCACCTCCTCGGCGACCGGCACTTCGACCAAGGCCTGGGAATTCGTGAAGAACTACTACGTGACGAATGCTTTCCACCCGAAAAACGTGGTGGTGGTCAACGAGCAGGCGTTTCAGAAGCTGCCCGAAAGCGCCAGGAAGGCGATGCTCGCGGCTTCGACCGACGCCGAGACGCGCGGGTGGGAGTTCGGGAAGCAGCGGGAGCGGGCTGCCAACAAGGAGCTCGCTGCGAACGGCGTCACGCTGCACGAGCCCGACGCGGCGATGAAGGCGGCCTATCACAAGGTGGGCGACGTGATGCTCGCCGAGTGGCTGAAGGCCGCCGGCGCCGACGGGCAGGCGATTATCAAGTCCTACCGGGGCAAGTGAGACACTCAAGCACCAAGCGACAAGTCGCAAATAACGAACAAGCGCCAAGCACCAAGTTCCAATTCACAAACGCGTTTGGAATTTGATGCTTGAGCTTTGGTGCTTGAATTGACATGAGGCGCGCGCTCGACTTCCTCTACTCGGCCAGCGGCGCGCTGGCCGCGCTCTCCCTCGCCGGCATCTTCCTCGTGATGCTGGCGCAGGCGTTCGGCCGCGAGGCCGGCGTGCTCGTCCGCGGCGCCGACGACCTGTCCGCCTGGCTCACCGCGGCCGCGGCCTTCTTCGCGCTCGGCCATACCTTCCGCCACGGCGAGCTCGTGCGCATGGGGCTCGCGATCGAGGGGCTGCCGCTGCGGGCGCGCTGGTGGTCCGAGCTCGCGGCGCTGTCCGTTACCGCGCTTTTTACCGGCTGGATGACGTGGGCTGTAGCGTCCTTCGTCTACGACAGCTGGAGGTTCCACGAGGTCGCGCAGGGACTGATCACGATCCCGATCTGGATCCCGCAGCTTGCGTTCGCGCTGGGCGTCCTGATACTTCTCATCGCCGTGCTCGACGATCTCGTCGCCGTGCTGCGCCATCGCAAGCCCGCCTACCAGCTTGCCGAGGAAGAGCGCCGCGCGCGCGGCGATTTCTCGGAATCGGTATGAGCAACCTGACCACCCCGCCTCCTTTCAGAGGCACCCCTCCTCTTGGGAGGAGGGGAATGCTTTTGGCCTCCCCTCCTTCATCCAGGAGGGGTGGACGCGAGCGGCCGGGGTGGTCGCGTAGCATGACAACGCTTACTGTCGCCGCGATACTGCTGGCGCTACTCCTCGTCCTCCTCGTCTGCGGTGTGTGGATCGCAGTCTCGCTCGCGATCGTTGCGTGGGCGGGACTGCACTTCTTCACTTCGAGCCCGCCGGAAGTGAGCCTGTTCCAGGCTTTCTGGGGCTCCAGCGCCAACTGGACGATCGCCGCGCTGCCGCTCTTCGTGTGGATGGGCGAGATCCTGTACCGCACCCGGCTCTCGGAAGAGATGTTCGAGGGCCTGGCGCCGTGGCTCGGGTGGCTGCCCGGACGGCTCATGCACGTGAACGTCCTCGCGTGCGGGATCTTCGGCACGGTGTCGGGGTCGTCCGCCGCGACCTGCGCGACCATCGCGAAAGTCGCGCTGCCGGAGCTGATCAGGCGCGGCTACGACGAGAAGACCTGCCTGGGCTCCCTGTGCGGCGCGGGCACCCTCGGCATCCTGCTGCCGCCCTCCATCATCATGGTGGTCTACGCGGTGGCCGCCGAGGTGTCCATCCTGAAGGTGTTTCTCGCGGGATTTCTTCCCGGGCTTCTGCTGATGGCGCTCTTTTCGGGTTATATCATCGTGTGGGCGCTGCTCCATCCGGAGCGGACGCCCAGGGAAGATATGCGGATTTCCCTGCGCGAGAAGCTTCACCGCAGCCGTCTGCTAATTCCGTGCCTGGCGCTGATTGCATTCATCATCTGGGTGATGGTCGCCGGCTGGGCCACGGCTACCGAATCGGCTGCCTACGGGGTACTCGGCGCGCTGACGATCGCGTACTGGTCCGGCGGATTGAACCGCGCGACGTTCTGGCAGAGCTTGATGGGCGCGACGCGTCTCTCCTGCATGATCATGTTCATCCTTGCCGGCGCGAGCTTTCTTACCGCCTGCATGGCGTTCACCGGCATCCCGAAGGCGCTCGCGGCGTGGGTGGCGTCGCTCGATCCGAACCCCTACGCGCTGATCGCGGTGCTCGCGATGATCTACATCGTCCTCGGGACCGCGCTCGACGGTATCTCCATGATCGTGCTCACGACTTCGGTCGTGATCCCCATGGTTACCGCGGCCGGCTTCGACCTCGTGTGGTTCGGCATCTTCATCGTGCTGCTGGTGGAAATTGCCGAGCTGACGCCGCCCCTCGGCTTCAACCTGTTCGTGCTGCAGACCATGAGCGGGCGCGACAGCAACTACGTGGCCTGGGCGTCGCTGCCGTTCTTCGGCCTGATGGTGCTCGCCATCGCGCTGATTACCGTGTTTCCCGGGATCGCGACGTGGCTTCCCGATGTGGTCATGCGCCGCTAGGCGTGCGCGGTGGTCATGCGCCGCTGGAAAGAGGTTTGCGCGGTCATCGCGCAAAGATGCTTTGACGCCGGGGTAGCGGTCCTGTAGATTTTTCCTACAGGATCAGGTGGGAATTCCAGTGAGCGAAGCGCCCGTCACAGGGCAGGGCAGGATCGGCAAGTACGACGTCATCCGCAAGATCGGCGAGGGCGCGACGAGCAGCGTCTGGCTCGGCCGCGACAGCTTCGCCAACCGGGACGTGGCGATCAAGCTGGTGACCCAGGCGGCGTGGAGGGACGTCGCGAACGCCAAGGTGACGCAACACCTGTTCCTCACCGAGGCGTCGCTGGCGGGCAGGCTCCTGCACCCGCACATCGTCGAGATCTACGACGCCGCGGTGGACGAGGACCGCGCCTACATCGTGATGGAGTTCGTGGGCGGCGGCACGCTCCACCGCTTCGCCCGGGCCGACAACCTCCTGAATCTGGGCGACGTGATCGAGGTCGTCTACAAGTGCTCGCGAGCGCTCGATTTCGCTTCCCAGCAGGGCGTCATCCATCGCGATATCAAGCCCGCCAACATCCTCATCAAGAACGACACCGACATCAAGATCTCGGACTTCGGCGCGGCGGCGATGCTGACGACGAGCCGCACCGTGGTGGACGGTATAGGCACGCCGGCCTACATGTCGCCGGAGCAGCACCTGAACCAGAAGCTGACCGTCCAGACCGACATCTATGCGCTGGGCATCGTGATGTTCCAGCTGCTGACCGGGAGGATGCCGTTCCAGGCGGAGAACATCGCCGCGCTGTCCTACCAGGTGCTGAACGCTCCCCGGCCGCTGCCCTCCGAGTACCGCCGTGACGTGCCCGGGGAGATAGACGCCATCGTCAAGCGGGCCATCGAGCGCGATATCTCGAATCGATACCAGACGTGGCAGCAGTTCTCCGACGACCTCGCCGCGGTCGCCTCGGGGAGCCCCCTGCCCAAGCACGGTGTGCTCGAGACCGAGAAATTCAACTCGCTGCGCCACCTCGTGTTTTTCCGCTCCTTCAGCGATGCCGAGCTGTGGGAGGTCCTGCGGTTCTCCGAGTGGCTGACGGCGAGCGCCGGCCAGCCGCTGGTGAGAGAGGGCGATCCCGGCGGATTCTTCTGCATCCTGGTGTCCGGGGAGGCGAAAGTCGCCCGCAGGAAGCGCCTGATCACGGCGCTCAAGGGCGGCGAGTGCTTCGGCGAGATGGCCTACCTGGCCGGTGAGAACAAGCCGCGCATTGCGGACGTCGACGCTGCTTCGGACGTGCGCCTCATCAAGATCCCGATCGCGGCGCTGGAGCGTGCCAGCGAAATGTGCAAGCTCAACTTCGACCGTGCGTTCCTGCGCGTGCTCGTGGAGCGGCTGACGCTGGCGAACTCCCGGCTTACGGGCACCTGATGGTGCGGCCTCCCGTCCCTCGTTCTTCGTGAAAACGATTACTCGGTTTCCCCACCAGTTTACCGAGACGGAAGACTGCTGGATTCCGATGCCGGACGGCGCGCGGCTCGCCGCGAAGCTGTGGCTGCCCGACATCTCGAGTACGCAGCGCGTGCCGGCGATCATCGAGCTGCTGCCCTACCGCAAGCGCGACATCTACGCGCCGCGCGACGCGATGCACCACCGCTACTTCGCCGGCCACGGCTACGCCTGCATGCGGATAGACATTCGCGGCTCGGGTGACTCCGACGGTCAGCAGGGTGTGTTCGCGATCGAGCAGGACCAGGAGGACAGCCTGCAGGTGCTGAAATGGATAGCGGCGCAACCGTGGAGCGACGGCCAGGTCGGCATTTTCGGCATTTCGTGGGGCGGTTTTTCGGCGATACAGACCGCTCACCGTGCGCCTCCGCAGCTGAAGGCGATCGTGCCGTGCGAGTTCGCGCCCGACCGCTACGTGTACAGCCAGGTGTACCGCGGCGGCTGCGTGCTGCTGCGCGCCATCCGCTGGTCGGCGCAGCTCTTCGGCTACAAATCGCGCCCGCCCGATCCGGAGCTGGTAGGGGAGCGCTGGCGCTCGATGTGGCTCAACCGCCTGGAGAGCAATGTGCCGCAGATCGTCTCGTCGCTGCAGCACCAGAACTACGGCGAGTACTGGAAGAGCCGGGCCATAGCGTTCGAGCGTATCCGTTGCCCGTTTTTTGCGGTGGGCGGCTGGGCTGACGGCTCTTACGTCGGCGCGGTGGACGAAGCGCTGCGCAAGCTGAAGGTGCCGCGGAAAGGTCTCATCGGACCGTGGGGACACCGGTTTCCCCATCTTGCAGCGCCGGGACCGGCGATCGGTTTTCTCCAGGAGACGCTGCGCTGGTTCGACCGCTGGATGCGCGGCAGGAACACGGGTGTCGAGAACGATCCGGCGCTCACGGCGTGGATGCCGCAAGCGGTGCCGGCAAGAAACTACTACGCGGAATCGCCCGGCCGCTGGGTAGCGGAGCCGCAATGGCCCTCGCCGCGCATCAGGCAGAAACGCTATGCGATGAACGCGGGCGGAAGCCTGGGCGAGCGGGCAGGGAGGAAGGGCCGTATCGTCGCCTGCTCGCCGCAGACGCTGGGCCTGGAGTGCGGAGAGCTGATGCCCTGGTTTCAGCACGGCGCGAGCCCCGAGCTGCCGGGCGATCAGCGGGCCGACGACGGCAAGTCCGTCTGCTTCGATACCGCACCGCTCGCGAAGACGACGGAGATCCTCGGCACGCCCGTGGCGACGCTGGTGCTGTCCGTCGACAAGCCTGTCGCGTTCGTCTGCGTCCGGCTCTGCGATATCGCGCCGGACGGGACGTCTACGCGCGTCACCTACGGCGTCCTGAACCTCACGCACCGGGACGGCCCCGGGAAACCGGTGAAGCTCGTCCCGGGCCGGCGCTACACGGTACGCGTGCCGCTCATAGATGCGGCGTATTCCTTCGTCAAGGGCCGCCGTATCCGCGTCGCGATCTCGACGACCTACTGGCCGCTCATCTGGCCGTCTCCCGAGCCGGTGACGCTGACGTTGCATGCGGGCCGGAGCGCGCTGGCGCTGCCCGTGCGCCCGCCGCGCAAGGAAGACGCGCAGGTGCGGTTCAAGCCGGCGGAGGCGGCGGAGCCGTTCAGGCGCACGGTGCTCGAGCCGGGAGGCCGCAACCGTGTGGTCCGCGCCGACCTGGGGAAGAACGAGACCGTGGTCGAGATCACCGACTCGAGCGGGCGCAGCCGCTACGACGACATCGACCTCGTGGCGGAGGCCCGCTCGACGGAGCGGTACCGCATCGTCGACGGCGATCCGTTGTCGTGCGCGGCGGAAGTGACGTGGACCTGGCTTTTCGAGCGCGGCGGCTGGAAGATACGCACGGAGGTGCGGACGCGGGTCGCCTGCACCAGGCGTGACTTCGTCGTGACGGCGCGGCTCGAAGGCTACGAGAGCGAGCGGCGCGTGTTCGAGCGCGATTTCGAGGAGCGGATCCCGCGCAATGGAAACTGATCTGGTGAAACAGGGCTATTTGTAATGCCGTTCCATCATTTGCCTGATCTTCGCAGACAGACTGTCCATGGTGAAAGGCTTGCTGATGAGCTCCATGCCTTTATCCAGGATTTCGTCGCTCGCGGCGGTTTCGGCATACCCTGTCATGAACAGTACCTTGAGATGCGGACGTTTGATACGCCCGGCATCAGCCACTTGCCTGCCATCGACATCGGGCAGTCCGATGTCGGTGATAAGAAGATCGATCCGCTGGGACGATTGCAGGATACGCACGGCCGAAGGGCCGTCGGTGGCCTCCAGCGCGCGGAAGCCGAGGTCGCCCAGCACTTCGGCGACGAGCAGGCGTACAACATCCTCGTCTTCGACAACCAGCACCACTTCGCCGGCGGCCAGCTGTGAATCACCGTCGGTGGGCGCCGCACTCACCAGAGGATCAAGGTCGCCGATAAAGCGCGGCAGGCTGATTTCCACCGCCGTGCCGATCCCGACCTTACTCTCGATTCGCACCCCGCCGTTTGATTGACGCACGAATCCGTAGATCATGGAAAGTCCGAGTCCCGTTCCCTGGCCGATGGGCTTGGTCGTGTAGAAAGGGTCGAACGCGCGACTCTGCACTTCGGCCGGCATCCCCATGCCGGTGTCTCTTACCGTAATGCAAACATAGTCGCCTGCTTTCACATCGCGCAGTGCCGCCTCGGTCGCATTGAGCACCTTGTTACAGGTAGTAATGGTCAGGGTCCCGCCGTGCGCCATGGCGTCCCGGGCATTGATGGCGAGATTGAGCAATGCGTTCTCCAGCTGATTCGCATCGCATCGAATCAACCAAAGGTCGTCCGCTGCCTGGATGGTCATCTTGATGCCCTCGCCGATCGAACGCCGCAGCAGTTCCTCGGTCGAGGCAATCAAATCATTCGGAGCCAGCGGGCGCGGATCCACGGGCTGGCGGCGAGAGAACGCGAGCAACCGGTGCGTGAGCGACGAGGCGCGCTCCGCGGAAGTCAGAGCGGCTTTTAGAAAGCGGCTGGTCTCGTTGATACGGCCTTCGGTCACGCGTTTCTGCACCATGTCCAGGGCGCCGATAATTCCCTGGAGAAGGTTGTTGAAGTCATGCGCTATTCCGCCGGTAAGCTGGCCGATCGCCTCCATCTTCTGGCTTTGGCGCAGCGCTTCCTCGGCCTCCATGAGGCGCGCCGTTCGCTCCTCGACGCGCTGTTCGAGCGTCGTATTCAACGTCGCAAGGGCATCCGACGCAGCGCGCCGGTCGGTGGTGTCGCGAAAGATCGCCGTGACAAAAACACGCGAGTCAGTCTGCCAGCGAGAAAGAGACACTTCAAAATAGCCGAGTGCGCCGTCCTGGCGCTGCGTAACCAGTTCGACCGGGCCGGGCGCCGCGCTGCCCTTGAGGACTGCGCGCCAGGCATCCGACCACGCGGTTTGCCCGGCGAAAAGCAGCGCGGCGTTAGTGCCGACGAGTTGCTTTTGCACGTGGGCGAACTGAGCGATAGCCGAGGGATTGGCCTGGCGAATCACACCGTCGCTATCGAGCGTCAGGATAGAGTCAGGCGCGCTCGCGACAACCGCGTCGTAGCGCGCGTTCTGGCGGTCCCGCAGAAACCGTTCGCGCCGCGTCGCCATCGTCACGTCGGCGATATGAACCAGGCAGGCGGCGTCCGCGCGGTCACCCACCGCGGACACCGTGACATCATGCAGGAGCGTGCGTCCCGCGCGCGTCCTCAGCGGCAGCAGTGTCGGGTGCAATACGTGGGTGAGCAGGGTGGAAGCGCCTGAAGCAAGCGCGCTGCCGATCGCCGCAGCGAGAAGCGCCAGGTTGGCTTCCGGGAAGACTTGCTCGAGCGTCTTGCCGTGTACGTCGCCCGCGTGATACCCGCTCGCCGTCGCCATCCAGGTATTCCACCTGACGATACGGCGTTGACGATCCAGAACAATCAGGCCGGCATCTATGGCATCGAGTAGTGTTTCATACGGCTGGACCAAGCTGACACCATTTCGATCAGTGTGGCGGCTACCCACCAGTACGCTGGATGAGTTCGCGCAGCAGCACCTGCAGGGTGTGGATGGAAGGCATGTCCAGCAGCATGGCTATGTAGCCCTCGATGTCGCGATGGCGGACAGTGAAATTGATGTAGACCAGCATCACCGTATCGCCGGGCGCAGGCGGCGGTTCGAGGTTGAAAAATACCGAGCTATCGCCATGCAGAATCTCGGGCAACGATATTTTCAGGCTGCGCTGCAGCTGGTTGGCAATGGTAGCCAGGCAACCGTTGAGGATGACATTGCCGGTTTCTGCCAGCGCTTCCTGCTCCAGCTCGATGATCTCCTCGATAGACAGGTCGCCGCCGACAATGGCGCGCACCAGTTCCAGGCTCTTGGCCTCGGGAAAAATGAGCAGGGCGCGGCCGGTGATATCGCCCTCGAAAACCTGGTGCACCGCCACCAGATTTGTGGATGCGCGCTCGCCCAGCGTGCGTATTGCTTCATCGCGGGTGACTAACGTTACCGCGGGCACCGTCAGGGTAACTTCCTGCCGAACCATTTCAGCCAGGCTCGTCGCCGCCTGGCTGATACCGAGGTTTACAATCTCTGTGAGGGCATCTAATTCGAACTCGTCCAGGATATTGGGGGACGCATTGCTCACGGATGGTCTTTCCGCAACGCTTTCTCCGCCACGTTCAGAAACTCGGCGAGCGCCTGCTCGGTGAGCGGCTTCGGCAAAAATGTTGCGCCGACCGCGGCGGCTCGATTGAGCACTTCCTGCTGGCGATTCGCGGAGATGATGGCGACCGGCATATTCGGTTTCACCCGGCGCAACTCGGCAGCCAGCTCGAGCCCGCTACGCCCCGGCATGTTGAAATCGATCAGCGCCAGATCCGGCGCCGCGTCGACAACAGCCTTCAACGCCTCGTCAGCCGCGGCCGCCTCGACGCGTGGCCAGTCGCACCGCAAGGCGTTCAGCAGCTTGTTCACGGCCATGCGTGCGAGCTTGCTATCGTCAACTATGAGAACTGTGTACGCCATGTAATCTGGTTGACTTGAAACGACCATTGGGAGTGAGCAGCACGTATTCTACCTGTGGGGGCCAGGGCTGGCGAATCTAGCCGCGCTGCGCTTGCACCAGCGGCGCCAGGTATTTCAGCAAGAACTCGCTCGCCGGGGAACCAGTGAGCACCGGTCGGTGTGCCAGCAGAATCTGCACAACGGCCGTGTGCATCATGGTGCAGGAACTCCAGTCTACGCGTGCCTCCGGATTGGGCAGAAGGTATTGCTGCAGCGCCTCTGCATCCTCGAGGGGGCAGGTATCCTCGAGGACGATGTTGCCGTTTGCTGCCAACCGGACTGTCATCGAAATAACTCCCCGAGATCGAGCAGCAACAGGACACTGCCGTCGCCGAGCATGGTAGAGCCCGCGATACCCCGCGTACCGGCCAACAGGCCCTCGAGGGGTTTGAGCATGACTTCCATGCGTTCGCCAATACGGTCCACGCGCAAGGCGCCGAGACTGCCATTCACTCTGGCGAGCACGATCGTTGCGTCGGTTTGCTGATGCGCCGTCGGCGGCAGATCCAGCGCTTCTCTCAGTTCGATGAGCGGGACCGTCTGATCGCGCACGACGATAGCCTGCGCAGCGCCCACGGCGACGATTCTGTCCGCGGCTACCCGCAGCGTTTCAACCACGACGTCGAGCGCGATGCCGAAAGCCTGTTCACCGGCCGCCACCAGCATTACGCGGGTCATCATCACGCTGAAGGGGAGGGTGAGGCGTATGGTTGTGCCTGCGCGTGGCCGGCTGGTGATATCGACCCGACCCCCGACCCCTTCTACCGCGGTGCGCACGCTGTCCAGGCCGACGCCGCGTCCTGACAAACCGGTAACCTGTCTCGCCGTCGAGAAGCCGGGTGCGAACATCAGGTGGAGCACATCACGCTCGCCCATCGCCGCCAGCTCCTCCGCGGTAACGAGCCCGCGGCTCAGAGCGACCTCGCGCACGCGATCGGTGTCGACGCCGCCGCCGTCGTCGCTGACCTCGACGACGATATGCTCTTGCTCGCGCATGGCGCGCAGGCCGATGGAGGCGACCGCCGGTTTGCCGAGCGCTGCACGCGAGGCGGCATCCTCCACCCCGTGGTCTATTGCGTTGCGCAGCACATGCAGAAGCGGCTCGAACAGCATTTCGACGATAGCCTTGTCCGCTTCCGTGTCTCCGCCTTCGAGCACCAGCTCAGCGGGCCTGCCCAGCTCTGCAGCGGCTTCCCGCAGGAGGCGCGGGAAGCGCTGAAATACGGCTCGCAGCGGGCGCACTCGCAGGGCGAGCACAGTTTGCTGCAGTTCAGTGACGAGACGATCGAGCAGCGCATGCCGTTCCTTGAGCATGGCGGCGAGCACGTTGTCGCCTTCCTGGGCAAGCTTCGCCGTGTGTCCTATGGCGTTCTTCGCCACCGTCAATTCACCCGTGAGATTGACCAGCGCATCCACGCGCGCCGCATCTATTCTCATGGTCGTGGCGGTAGTGCCCTGGGGCGCCGCAGGCGCAATGGCAGCCGGAGCCGGCAGCATCGCATGCAGTGCTGATTGGAGAGCGGCGCGCAACAAATCGGGCGTCTTTTGCGCCAAACTCTCTTCAAGCCCGCGCGCGACGCGATCCGCATCAGCGCGACGGCCGGCATGCCGCAGCACATTGGCGGCGGCGACGCCCGCCGCTGCCATCCGACCGGGAACGATGTCTCCGTCGTCACCGATGACGGCAAGCTGCGCCTCCAGCAGCCCGCGCGCCGGGTCCGAGAGCTGACGCCGATCCGGGATGCCTGGCGCAGGGTGGAGCTGCCGCAGGTCGCAATAATCGACGATGTCACCCAATGCTGCCGCCACGTCCGCCATTGCCAGTCGAGTCAGGGCGGTCAGAACGACGTTGCATGCAAACGGGTCGAGCTCCTCGAGCGCTGGCCAGGGGAGTGCAGGGCTGATCTCCAGCGCCAGCAGATCCGGCAAAGCTGCCATGCGGGCCACCGGGTCCACGCCGGCAAAGAAGCAATCCGCGTCGGGCGCATAGCGGATTGCAGTGCATCCATCTTGTGCGATGTCCTTGTGCCTGGCCAGCAACGCCTGCGCCCAATCGTCCGGCGTCGGCGCGGTGCCCGGGTGCGTGGGTGCGGGCGCGGCGTTACCCGCCCCGCCGAAGCGCGCTACCAACTCGTGAGCCTGGGCATCCGCGCCGCTGGGGAGCGCGCCGGTGGCTTCGATGGTATCCAGCCACCGGACGATTTGATCGACGCATCCGAGACACTCACTGACGAACTGCGACGTTATGGCGCGGCTGCCGGAACGCGCCCCCACCAGTACCTCTTCCGCCGCATGAATCGCGTGGGCCATCGCGGTGAAATCAACGATGCCGGCGCCACCTTTCAACGTGTGGAACGCCCGTAAAACGGCGTCCAGCCGCGCCTTGTCTGCGGGCGACTTCTCCAGTGCCAGCAGCTCCGCCGTCGCCTGCTCAATGTGTTCGCGCGATTCAAGCAGGAATTGTTCGAGGAACTCGTTCACGCCGGCGCTCCGCTGAGCATCGCGGCATAAGCCACGAGCTGCTCGGGGCTTACCGGCTTTACCAGATAGAAATTGGCGCCCGCCACGCGCGCCGCCTCGAAGTCCTGTGGGCCCGACTCCGTGCTGACAACCAGAGCGGGTGTCCCCGCCAGCGGCAGCGCCTGATGGCGCAACGTGCCGAGAAAGGTGAGTCCATCCATCTGCGGCATGTTGACGTCGACGATAAGCAGATGGGCGGGCGCGGTCAGCAGCTTCTCCAGCGCCTCCAGCCCGTTCAACGCTTCGTCCACGACGAACCCGGCGCGCTCCAGCGTATCGCGATAGTACATACGCATCAATGCAGCATCATCGACCACCAGCACGCGCTTCCCGTTCGTCTCACCCATGCGTGCCCCCCAGCGGCCGTTGATACACGATGGCGTCGTCAAAGCGGCGCACGTCGAACAGCGGCGTTATCCGGCTCATCGATTCGGCATGGCCGAGGCAGATATAACCGCCGGGTGCGAGATTCTCGAAGAGGTTCTCGGCGGCAAGTCGCCTCGATGTGTCGTCGAAATAGATAAGGACATTGCGGCAGAATATGACATCGAAGCGGCCGTGCGGCCGGGTTTCGGTGGATTCGACGATGTTTACCTGTGTGAACCGCACGGAATCGCGCAGATCGTTCAGAATCAGCCAATTCTCGTCGTCAAGGGCGGTAAAGTATTTTTCGACGAGCGCCGCCGGAAGGCGCGTCAGCGCACGCTTGCCAAATACCCCCGCGCGCGCCTTTTCCAGAACGTCGGTATCGATGTCCGAGCCCACGATCTCGACTTCATACTGATCGACTAACGGCCAGTTTTCCAGCAACCAGATCGCGACGGAGTACGGCTCTTCACCGGTCGAGCACGGTATCGACCAGATGCGAATCGCATGCCCGCTGCCTTTCATACGCACTCTTTCGGCGAGTATATCCGTGGTCAGGCAGCGCAGCTGATGGTCTTCGCGATAGAAATACGTTTCATTGACGGTGAAGGCATTGATGAATTGCTCGATTTCCCCGTCCATGTCGACGCGCAGGCGCGCAAAGTAGCCGGCGAACGTCGGCGCGCCGGTGGCGGTCATGCGTTCAATCACCCGGCGCTCGACGTAATAACGTTTTGCCTCGGTGAAGAGGATGCCGGTACGGCGGTAAAGGAACTCGCACAGGCGACGAAATTCCTCCTCACTCAGTGCCGCAAACTCAGGCACGTTTCTGCGGGGATTGCGACCCGATCCGCTCAGCTGCTGCCTTTATCGAGAACGAGAGGAACGGTGTCGCGCGAAAGCGTTCGCCGCAGCGAGCCAATGCGGGCAGCGCGTCCGGTCCGCCGATTTCCGCCAGGACGTCGATAGCGGAAGCACAGACGTTTGCTTCCTGCTCGGCATCGATGAGCTCACAGAGCAAACGCGCTGCTTCTTCGCCCGGCAGATTGCGTACGAGCTCACACGTGAGCAGGCGCACATCCGCATCCGCATCGCGCAGTAATTGCGCCACATAGGGCCAGACGACGTTCTGCATGGCCTGTAGCGCATCCAACGTCGCGGTGCGCAGTGCGGCATCATCGGAGCGCAGCAGAGGGAGTATCAGCTCGACACTCTCCGTCGTCGCGATGCGCGCGAGGCTCGTGAACATGGCTTCACGTACTCGCGGGTTGCTCTCGCCCGGTAACGCGAGCCCCAATGCCCTGGCGCCGCCCGGGAGGTCGGCCGCAGCGCGTGCAGCCGCCCAGCGCTCGTCATCCGTGCCATGGGCGAGCGCCGTCAAATTCGCATCGGGCCCGGATGCAGCAGGCGAAGCGGCGGGTTTACGAATGAGCGGCATGGGCTGGCAGTAGTTGTTGCAGACGTCGCGCTATATCGGGCAACGGCTCGACCCAGTCGGCACCACCTGCGCGTACGAGCTCGCCGGGCATGCCCCACACGACGGCCGTCTCTTCCGCTTCGGCGATGGTCTTGCCCCCTTGGGCGCGGAGTTGCGCCATGGCCTGCGCCCCGTCATCCCCCATCCCCGTCATCAGCACGCCGACCAGCTGGCCCGCCGGCAACTGTTTCATGGCGGATTTGACCAGACGGTCGGTACTGGGATGCCATGGGTAGTCTGCCTGCGCGGGCGCTGCCTGAGCGACCAGACCGCCGGGCCTGCGCGACACTATCAGGTCGGCGTCGCCGCGACCGATATAGGCGCAGCCCGGTGCCAGCGCGACGGGGCTGCGCACCTCCAGCACCTGGAGAGCGCAAATGCCGTCGAGACGGCGCGCCAGAGCACCGGTGAAACTTTGCGGCATGTGCTGTGCCACCAGGATGGGCCAGGGAAAGCTGGCGGGCAGGGCGGTGAGCAGTGCTTCCAGCGCGGGCGGCCCGCCGGTGGAAGTGCCGACGATCACCAGGCCCGCGCCTGTCGCCCGATCGGGAGCGCTTGCCGGTCGCGGGATTGCGCCAGGCAAACGCGGGCGCCGCACCCCGCCGGCGATGCGGTGCCGCACCTTCTCTTTCAACCGCCTGCTGCCCTTGAGTTTGGCAGTGGCCGCGGCACGGATTTTTTCGATGAGCTGCGGGCCAAACGCATCCATGTGCAGCGAGACTGCGCCTCCAGGCTTCGGTACAAAATCCACCGCACCCAGACGCAGCGCTTCCAGCGTCGCGTCCGCCCCTTCCGCAGTCAGCGATGACACCATAACCACGGGGCAGGGCCGTTCGACCATGATGCGGTCGAGGCATTCGATGCCGTTCATGCCCGGCATCTGCACGTCGAGCGTGACGACCTGTGGTTTGAAGCTTTCGAGCTCGTCCAGCGCTTCCAGTCCGTTTCTTGCAAAGCGCACCTCGAAGCCGCGCTCCTGAGCGAGCACGCTGCCGAACAGCTTGCGCACCAGCGCCGAATCATCGACCACGAGAACTTTGATCACACATTAGCCTGCGCGGTCTCCGCCTGGAACGAATCGAGCAGCCGTCGTTCCGCCCGGCTCAGCAGTTCGGGCGGATCGAGCAACAGCACGATGCGTCCGCTGTGCGGGAGGTTGATGACGCCACGCACCAGCTTGGCGATTTCATCTGTCAGCTGGGGAGCGGATTCGACCGCGTCGGCACGGACGCGCAGGACGTCCGAGACGCTATCGACGATCAACCCGGCCCGATGCCGTTCGGTTCGTACCACGACGAGGCGGCGGCCTTTTCCCTCTGCGCGCACCGGCATGTCAAAACGGCGCCGCTGGTCGATCACCGGCAGCACGGCGCCGCGCAGGTTGACGACGCCTTCCATGAATCTCGGTGTCTTTGGCAGGCGCGTGATCTGCGCGGGAACCTGTGCTACTTCTTCGACGCTATCCACCGGCAGAGCGTACTCGTCGTTGCCCAGGCGAAATACCAGCAGGTTCACCGCATCGTATCGGGTTTCATCGGCTGCGACAGACTGCGCGCCGTGCTCGCCGCGCTGCGCGCTCAATCTCTGCATGACGTCCTCCCGGAACAACTGCTCTGGTGCAAGTATCGAAATCAATCTCCGCCCGGCTTCGGCGCGGTATATGGCTTTTATCCGCGATTCTCCGCCGCTGCGCGCAGCCAGGACCGGCGGTATCGTATCGATGAGTTCGGGACGCGCGGCGACGATGGCACGCGCCCGATCCGCCACCAGACCGACCTGGGCGCCGGCGATGTTCATGACGACTACTTTCTCGCGCGCGTCGGCCGCCGCCGCCACCGGAAATCCAAGCAAACCGCGCAAAGACAGCAGCGGCAGCAGCGCCCCACGCAGCGCGGTCATGCCGAGCACCAGCGCTTCCGCCCGGGGTACCGCAGTACGCGTCGCCGGCGCAGGTAGTACCTCCTGCACGGCCTCCAGATTCAAGGCAAATTCCTGCCCCGCTACTTCGAACGTGACCAGCATCTCGGCCTTCGCGTTTTCGGCTGCGACGCGTTCGACAGTGGTAGCCCGGTTTACGGTGCGGCTCTGACGCGCAGGGCGTGCGCGCCGGGCGAATGCGGCATCGAGCAGACCTGCAATGTCGAGAATCTTGCTCGCGGGCCCATCGGCGCGTGCCTGAAAGACGCCGATTGCCCGTTCGCCGGCATCCGCGCCCAGCTGCGCTTGTCGGGAGTCCACCTTGTCGGCGGCAATTTCGACGAGCGCGTCCACGACGTCGACGACGAGTCCGACGCGATTGCCGGTATCCAGCACGATGGCGCGCGCCGTCGGCCCGGCCGTCCCTTCCGCCATGCCGAGCAGTGCGCGCAAGCTGACGACCGGCAGCACGACCCCCCGCAGATTCGCTATGCCCAGCAGCGCCTTCGGGCTTTGCGGGACGTGAGCAGCGGGTGGGACCCGGATGATTTCCGCTACATCCTCCGCGCGTACGGCATAGGACTGCTCGCGCACCCGGAACGTCAAAAAACGAACAGGCATCGCGGCTTCGGTTTGCGCGCCTGGCTCAGGCATTGTGCCGTTTCAGTTCATCGGCGAGAGAGCCGATTTCCTCGATGGCGGCGGCGAGATCCTCGGCGCCGCGCGCCTGCTCGGCGGCGGCGGTTGCGGCCTGGCGCGATGCGCCACTTGCTTCTTCGGCCGCGCTCGCGATCTGGCGTGCGCCGGTAGCCGCTTCGGCGACTGCCGCCAGAATATCATCCGCGCCTTGAATGATCGTTTTGCAGGCCTTGCCGAGAACGTCGACCTCGCTCCCCAGCTTACGCAGCGACAGGGTCACGCTGCGGTTGTTTTGAACTTCGAGGTCCGCGGAAATAGTGATCTGATCGAGGTCGCTCTTCAGAAGCGCGATCTGGTCGAGAATGCCGAGCACGGTGTCTTTCGCGCGCTCGATGTTGTCCGCGGCCTCGCGGGCGAGAGTGCGAATGTCGTTCGACACTACCGCGAAGCCGCGTCCGGCCTCGCCGCTGCGAGCCGCTTCGACCGAGCCGCTCACCGCCAGCATGCTGGTTTGTACCGTGATCAGCGCGATCGCGTTCACGATTTTGTCGATCTTGCGGCCGACCACCTCCAGGCGGCCGACGACGACGATGCTTGCGCGGGTGCCCTCCAGCGCGGTGGTGACGCCCGCGACCAGGCGCTCAACCGCCGCGTCGCTCGACTTGAGCTCGGTCTCCAACGTCCGTACGCGTTCATCCGCGGCCTTGCCGTTTTGCTGGCTCTGCCTGGTACTCTTCTCGATCTGCATCAGCGCGGCGGATGTCTGATGCGTAGCGGAAGCCTGGAGCTGGGCGGCCTTGTTGATTTGCTCAAGGGCCGTGCTGATCTCGCTGGCCGCGCTCGATAGCTCCTGTATCGTTGCCGACAATTCCTCCGCAGACGAACCTATCTGCTCGCTGGCCGAAGCGCGGCCCGCCTCGGTGCGCAACCGATCAGCCAATAGCGCGAGCGATTGCGCCGCGACGCGCGACTGATCGAGCGACTTGGCCTGCTGCTCTATTGCCGACTGTGCTTCGGTGGTGCCGGAGGATTGCTCATCGGCCGCGGCGGCGATTTGCGCCGCGCCTTTCTCCGCCTCCACGGCGGCCCGCTCCGATTCAATTGCCGCGGATACTATCGCCCTGCTGTCTTCGGCGATACGCACCATGTCGCCGCGCCTCGCATCCAACGCCGCGGTGACAGCCGCCGCGGCTTTCGCTTCGACGGTGGCAGTGTCCGACGCTTTCCTGAGCGCTTCCACTATGTCGCGTACATCCGTCTGCATCGAATCGGCCAGCCGCTGTACTTCCTGCGCGCTCCTGTCCGAGGTTTCGGCCAGCGTTCGCACTTCGTCGGCCACTACCGCGAAACCCCGTCCCTGATCGCCGGCGCGCGCGGCTTCGATCGCGGCGTTCAATGCCAGCAGGTTGGTTTGGTCTGAAATGCGGCTCACCGTCTGGGTAATTTCGCCAATATCCTTGGCGCGCCGCTCGAGCTCGGAAATAACACGAACACTCGCCAGGTGACGCTCCGCGCTCCGCTCTATGGCGCGCACCGACGCGGCGATCTGTGCGCTCGTCTCCGCCAACGTAGCTGATGCCGTTTCCGAGCGTCGTCCGATGGAGTCCGCTTCCGCTCTTCCAGTGCCGAGATTGGCAACGATGCGCTTGATTGCAGCCGATTGCTCCTGAGCCGCGCTGGCCGCCTCCTCTGCGCCGCTCGCGATCTGCGCCATGGAGCGCCCCAGCTCGGCGCTCGCCGCAGACGCTTCTGTCAGGCCGCTTGCCAGCTGTTCTGTCGCCGCGGCGACGCGCTCCGCGATGGTTTGGTTGCGCGGCGCGGCTGTTGGCTTGTGCAAATTCGCGCTGATGTCTGCAATCGGCCTGGCAGCGGGCGTCCGCCCGTTGCCCTTCGCGGGCGCGAGCGGTGCAGCAATGCCGCCGATACCTGGCTTCGCGCGATCCGCGGCGATCTTGGATTTCTTGACTAGGGCCATAGGTAGCCTGGGAGGTTGAAGCGATGGAGTGTGTCGGGCAGCTGCACAGGCAGTGCGCCCGAGCGCTGCGGCGCGATCCGCCAACGGCGATAGTATATCGGTTAGGTAGCCCGGCCCACGTAGGATTACGCCTACGCGCGCTGCCTCGGCGCGCGTAGTCAAGTTTGGTATGCTGGCCCAATATGATCGGATGGCTCGGCGCTGGACGAATGGCGGTCGCGATGATCTTCGGAGCAGCGGGTGATATGGCCGCAGGCGGCGGTTGATGAGTGCCCATTTGGAAGACTCACACGACTTGCCGGCTGAAGCTCGGGCCGCCCTGGAGACGATGCGGGAGACGCTGTGCGCAGCCCAGAAGATGGATGCATTGGGACAACTCGCCGGTGGCATCGGGCACGAGTTCAATAACCTGATGCAAGGCGTCGTCGCCTCATTGGAGCTGACGCGAAGATTGATCGCTGCGGGCCGCGCGGCGGAAACGGAAAAATTCGTAGGCAAAGCGATTGCGTCTGCCCAGCGCGCGGCGGCCCTCAACCTTCGAGTGACGGCGCTTTCGCGTCGTCAGCCATCGGATCCCCAACCGGTGGCGATTGATGCTCTGATTGGCGGGATGCAGGACGTGTTGCAATCAGCGATGGGTAGCATGGTCAAGCTCGAATTCGCGGTCGCACCCGGCCTTTGGAAAGTTCACTGCGACGCCAACCAGGCAGAGAGTGCGATCATCAACCTCGTCTTGAACGCGCGTGACGCAGTGAAACCTGCCTCTACGATCACGATTGAAGCAGGCAACGTCGATATCGGCGCCCGGGACGTGGCACTATTCCCCAACATGCGAGCGGGGCTCTACGTGCGTATGGCGGTAACAGACTGCGGTGCCGGCATGAATCAGGATTTGATCGATCGCGCGTTCGACGCCTTCGTCACGACCAAGCAGCCGGGTCGGGGCATGGGGCTGGGCCTTACCATGGTCAGGCGCTTCGCACGCAAAAACGGCGGGGACGCCACCATAGAGAGCGAAGTCGATCGCGGGACCACCGTCGCCGTGTACCTGCCGCGTTATGTCAGCGCCGCTGCATAGGCTGTCCACCGCGCTGCGAGCATAGACACGCGCCGGTCAGGCACGTAGGCCGACACCGACGGCCAAGTACGTTGTTGCCGATAGCAGGATGCCCGGCGCGGATTTATTCTTGCTGGCCCACTCATACGAGCAGCATTCAACATGGCTTCCATGTCCATCCTCCGATACGCCATGCCCCGGCATCTGTGCCGGGCGAGGTGCCGGGAGCAGCTTGCACCCCGCTAGCGACGACACAGAAGAGCTTGCCCGCGAATTGCACCAGCGCGGAGAGCAGTTCAAGACGCTTCTGGACAGGGCGCCGCTCGGCGTGTACCTGATGGATGGTGACCTGCGCATTTGCGAGATCAATCCGATCGCACAGGCGATTTTTGGCGAAGCGACGGGAGACGTCATCGGCAGGGCGTTCACGGAAATTTTGCACATCTTGTGGCAGAAACCGTATGCCGAGAAACTCGAGCGGATATTCCGCAATACCTTGCAAACCGGCGATTCATACGTCGCCGCCGCGCGCAAAGAGTACCGGGTCGATCGTGAGCGCTTCGAAGTCTACGAATGGCGCGTCGATCGCATCGTGTTGCCTGACGGGCAGTACGGGCTGGTCTGCTATTTTCGCGACGTGGCCCAGCAGCTTGCCACGCGCGAAGCGCTGTATGAGACAGACCGTCGCAAGAACGAATTCCTGGCAACCCTCGCACATGAGTTGCGCAATCCGCTGGCGCCTTTACGCAACGGCCTGAAATTAATGAAAGTGGCGACTGACGATCCCGTCGTGCTGGAGCGGGCGCGGGCGATGATGGAACGGCAGCTCGCTCACATGGTGCGGCTCATCGACGACTTGCTGGACGTCAGCCGTGTTACCCGCGACAAGATCGAGCTCCACAAGGAGCGCATTTCTCTCGAGAAAGTGATCCGACAGGCGGTCGAGACCAGTCGCCCGCTGATGGAATCGCGCGGAAACGCCCTGACCACCAACGTTATCGGAACGCAGAGCATTGTGGACGGCGATGCGATTCGGCTCACCCAGGTGTTCGGCAACCTGCTTAACAATGCGACGAAATACAGCGAACCCGGTGGACACATCGTCCTAGATCTTGCGCGCGAGGGAAATGAGGCGGTGGTGCGCGTGCGCGACCATGGATGCGGCATTCCGCCCGAGATGCTATCCAAGGTCTTCGATTTGTTCGTTCAGGTCGAGCACCCCCTCGAACACTCCCGAGGGGGGCTGGGGATAGGCCTCTCCCTGGTGCGGCGATTGATCGAAATGCACGGTGGGGCGGTCGAAGCACGCAGTGACGGTCCGGGGGCCGGTAGCGAGTTCATTGTGCGTCTACCGATCAGTCTGTCCGAAATGCCCACACCGCAGGGACCGCGCAACATTGGCATATCTGCCAACTCCGCGCGCCGTCGAGTTTTGATTGCCGATGACAATGAGGACGCCTTGGAGAGCCTGGCGGTGGTGCTGCGCTTCATGGGGCATGAGACCGCCACGGCACGCGACGGATTGGCGGCGCTGGAGGTGGCCCAGTCGTTTCTCCCTGAACTCATTCTGTTGGACATCGGGATGCCTGGACTCAACGGCTACGAAACCGCTGCTCGAATCAGAGAGCAACCATGGGGTAGGGGAGTTCGGCTGGTGGCCCTCACCGGATGGGGCCAGGATGCCGACCGCAAGCGTTCCGACGAGGCGGGTTTCGATCTGCATATGGTTAAGCCGATCGACCCGGCCGTAATCGAGCGGCTGTTGGCTGAACTCCCGTCGTCGTAGTCGCAGGAGTCAGTCCTGGAATAGCGCTCATCCGTGCGCGTCCAAGAGCTGCATGGGCAACCCCACAGGGCGGTAGTACCCTTCCAGCCGGCGGGCTGCCTCCTCCCCACGCTTGCCGCATGGTTTTGCAAATGTCGCGCGTGTTACATACAATCGTTTCAGGCCAAAGACTCAGCGGTACCGATCTGAATGGAGCAGTGCTACATCGTCGATGCGGCAAAAGCGCCGTGGAAACGCAGTTCCACCGAGGGCGTTACCTTTGCCTGCCAGGTGCTGCTGTCGGGCGAGGACGGCGGGCCGGAAGCCCTCCACTTCCGCTTCGACGATTGCCCGTCCGTGTACGCCCACATGCATCTCACGTCGCAGTTCCAGCTGCTTCTCGGCGGCTCGATGGACTTTCCGCGCGGCGTGAAGCACCTGGAAGCGCTCGCCATACACTATACCGACCACAACATGCCTTATGGCCCGTTCGCCGTGTCCGGCGGCCACGACATGCTCGTGCTGCATCCGAAGGCGGGCGGCATCATCTCCATGGCGAACCACGATGCACGGCGCCAGATCAATCTGAGCGGGCGCATATTCGCCACCCTGGCGTCGAGCTCGGACTGGCAGTCCTTGCCGGGCGCCGATCACTCCGCGTTCAAGCTCCTGATGCCGCCCGGTTACGGCCCCGCGGCCGTGGTCGTCAAGTCGCCCGCCCACGCGGCGCTTGCCATGCCGGCGGCGGAATTCGGGCGCTACGAGGTGGTGCTGGAAGGATCCGTGATCGCGGAAGGGCAGGAAATCGGGCCGCCGGGATTCCGCTACGTTCGGGGCGAAAGAGCGGCCGAGCCGCTCGTGACGGGGGACAACGGGGCGAGCGTCGCATTTCTGACCTTTGACCGCGATGTGCTCGAAGGTGGTATAACCGGCGAAGGGTTGTCGGTTGAGGCGGCTGAAGCGATGGCCAGGGCCATTTAGGAACGGCGTGACCGGTGACCGGTGACCAGTGACCGGAGTGTGATTTTGTTGAACGGCAGGAGGACGAAATGGATCAGAGCGAGCAAACGGCGGCACCCTTTCGCGTAGTGGTGTTTGCGGATTTCGTGTGCACCTACAGCTATCTCGCGGTCGAGCAGATCGATCGCCTGGCCCGCGAGTACGGCGTCCGGCCCCTGTGGCGCCCTCACTGGCTGCATCCCGAAACGCCGCTCGAAGGGACCCCCCGCGAACAGACTCCCGAGAGCATCGCCAAGCGCGAGCGTCTCCACGCCTGGGTCAAGGAGATGGCGCCCGAGCACTATCCGCGGATGCGCTTTCCGGAGAAGCGGCAATACAGCTTCCTCGCGTTCGAGGCGCTCGAATTCGCCTGCGATCGGCAACGCGATTTCGAATTCAAGACGGCTGTCTACGATCTGATGTGGACCGAGGAACGCGATATCGGGAAGCCCGAGACGCTCCTGGCCGCGGCCGAGCGCTCAGGACTCGACCCGGACGAGCTGAAGGAAGCCCTCGACGAGCGCTCCTATGCCGAGCGCGCGCTCGATGCCTGCAACCAGGCGCGCACGATCGGCATTACGAACACGCCGACCATCTTCCTTGGCAGAACGCGCATCAACGGCTGGCATTACTACGAGGTGCTCCAGTCGGTGATGGAGAAGCAGGGCATGCGGCCGCGCGAGACCGTGGCTGGCTAGGAAGCCAGGAATCACGGCGCAAGTTCGAATCCCGCCGGGCGCGCCAGCCGATGGCGTCCGCCAGCCGTCGGTGGCTGCCGCGGACGGTCAGGTCGTTTCCAAATGCCCATACAACTCAATGAAGAAAACGGCGGGAAGATTATCGTTGTTCGCGTCAGCGGGAAACTGGCAAAGGCGGATTACGAGCGATGGGTGCCCGAGTTCGAGCGCCTCGCCGGGAAGCACGAAAAGATCCGCTTGCTGTTTGATATGGTCGACTTCCACGGCTGGGATGCCGGCGCGGCGTGGGAGGACTTC
>DASRJL010000203.1:0-15344 GCA_035649495.1 Burkholderiales bacterium
TCTTCCCGTCGACGAAGCTGTAGCACGTGTTCATCATCATCGGCTGCTGGTTGACCGGCTGGCCCTTGATGAGCGCGATGACCGCGGCCGCGCATACCTTCGCGTGCTGGTTGGCCATGCTCGCGGACTTGGGCATCGCCGCCGCCGAGAGCGTCGCGTCGGCGAGCACGTGCACGCCCTTCACCGCGACAGATTCCATCGTCAGCCAGTCCACGCCGCACCAGCGCTGGTTGGCGGTGATGAGACCCGTCTTCTGCGCGATGTCACCCGCGCGGTGCGGCGGCACCACGTTCAGCACGTCGCCCTTCACGCTGTCGAAGGTGAGCCTGACCGTCATGCCCTTCACGTCCACATCCGCGAGCTCGCTGTTCGGGCGATAGTCGATCAGGCCGGGGTACATGCCCTTCCACGCCGCGCGGAACAGGCCCGCCTTGGACGTGATGTCCGGGTTCGAATCAAGCACGATGATCTTCGACTTCGGTTTGACGCGCTTGAAGTAGTCCGCGACCTGGCACACCCGTTCGTACGGTCCGGGCGGGCAGCGGTACGGCGCGGTCGGGAAGTGGAACACGAACACGCCCCCGTCGCGCATCGCTTCGAGCTGCTTGCGCAGCGCCGCCGTCTGCGCGCCGGCCTTCCACGCGTGGAGTACCCGGCTCTGCGCGTCGGCGCTCTGCAGCCCCGGGATCTGGTCGTAAATGAAATCGATGCCGGGGGACACGATCAGCCGGTCGTAGGCGAGCGTGTTGCCCCCCGCGAGCCGCACCTGGCGCGCCGCGGGATCCACCGCCACCGCGTCGTCGCGAACGATGCGTATGCCGCGCTGGCGCAGCGCGTCGTAGCCCATTGAGATGCTGGAGAGCTGGGTATTGCCCGCCAGCACCAGATTGCTGATCGGGCAGGAGACGAACTCGGTGTTGCGCTCGACCACCGTGACGTCGATGTCGGGCGCCCACAGCTTGACGAACCTGGCCGCCGTCGCGCCGCCGTAGCCGCCGCCTATCACTACGACCTTCGCGGCCCCGGGTCCGGCATCCGTCCCCGCGCAGCCCGCCGCCGCGGCCCCGCCGGAGGCCGCCATCCACTTGAGAAACTCGCGCCTGTTGAGTGTCATGGCTCCTCCTAGCGCGCGGCCGGCGCTGCCGCGCCCGGCCCCGCCTTCATGCTCGAGAAATAACCCGCGATCAGCTCGAGCTGCTGATCGGTATAGCCCTTGGCGTGCTGATGCATGATGGTCGTACCCGCGCGCTTGCCCTCCTTGAAGTCCTTCAGCGCCTGCAGCAGGTAGTCCTTGCTCTGCCCCGCAAGGGAAGGCGGTATGCCGCCCACGCTTCGCCCCTCCGTGCCGTGGCACGCGGTGCAGGTGGCCGCGATGTTGCGCGCATGGTTCGGATCCTGCGCCCGCGCAGGGACCGCAACCCCCGCCGCAATCATGGCAGCACCGATCATTGCTATTCTCATGGCATTCCTCCCGATGAATTCCGAGTATAGCGGTACGAACGTTCGCCGCTATGACTGGTTGCTATTTCCACATAAGTTTCCGGCCCGACCGCCAAACCGTCAAGTAGACCGGACGTCCATGCGCGTAGTGCCATGCAGGCCTCCGTGTGGTTGGAAAAGCATCATCTCCGCGCGTAAACCAGGTGGACTTCCCGCGGCACCGAGAAGCACTCGACGTTCCAGAATCCCGCCAGTTTCGCCGCGATCTCCCGCATCATCGCAGCGCGCGCAGCCGGATCCAGGCGAGCGATGTCGTTTCCATAGGGGGTGCTGTCGGTGTCCTGCAGCAGCCATGCCTGCGTAGGCTCCACGCAGCTGGTAAAAGCGGCTGTTTGTATGTCGATCTCGCCAAATCCCGCGTCGCTTACGATCGCGGTCAGCAGCGCCCTGTCGCCAAGCGCAAACGGCGCCATGCATCGCGCCGCGACCGTCGCGCCGGCATATCGCGCGAGCGCTTCGGAGAGCGCAACGTTGTAGGCGCTCGCCACGAACACGCTCAGAGCGACCGCGCCTTCGGCAACGACGACGCGTCGCATCTCCCTCAACGCGCCCGCCTTGTCCCGGAAGAACTGCAGGCCCTGCTGGCAGAAAACCGCGTCGAACGCGCCCTTGTCAAACGGCAGTTCGCCGGCGTCGCCCTGCCGCCAGTCGATGGCGAGGCCCGCTTCAGCGGCGCACGCCCGCGCAACGGTCAGCATTTCCTCGTTCAGATCCAGTCCGACGACGCTTCCGGATGGCGCGACGCACGGGGCCGCGAGCCGCGCTACGATGCCCGTGCCGCACGCCACGTCGAGCACACGCTGCCCGGGACGCAGAGCGACCCGCTCCAGCAGGAGCCGGGCGACGGGCGCGTGGTTTCGCGGTACCTTGTAACGCTCGTAGCGCTCGACGGCGCTGCCGGCAAGCTGCCATCGTTCCTGTTGTTCCAAGTTGGCTGCCTCGGGCGCGAACTACGTTGCACAGGCTGAATTGTGAAGGGGGGAGATGCCGCGCGTCATGAGGCGAGGGTCCCAATCCCGGCGGATTTTGTTCCCGGTGCATCGGAGCACGCTGGGACCGGCGCCCTAACGCGGCGCGGATCCGTCGCGGCGGGCGCCGAATCCCGCTTCGCGCGCGAGCACGATCGCCCGGGCGCGATTGTCGACTTCCAGCTTCGCGAAAATGCTGGTTATGTGGTTGCGGACGGTCTTTTCGCTCAGCGTGAGGCGGGCCGCGAGCTGCGCGTTATCGAGCCCCTGCGCGATGAGATCCAGGACTTCGCGCTCGCGCGCGGACAGCCGGGCGAACGCGCCGTCCGCCGCTGCGGGTGATGCCGCGGTTTCCGGGGCGGGCAGGAACGCGCGCAGCTCGGCAACGAGGCGCTCCCATGCGGGATCGCTCTCCGTCAGGATGTGGTTGCGGCTCTCGAGGATAACGAAGTGCGCGCCGGGGATGAGCGCCGCGATCTGCCGGCCCTCGTCGTACGGGATGCGCAGGTCGTGGCGGGCGTGCAGCACCAGTGTGGGGCAGGAAACCCGGGGAAGGAGCGACCTGACATCCATGTCGGTGCGGGCGCTCATCATGCGCACGGCGTTGTGCGGAGTGGTTGCCAAACGCTGCATCTCGTTGAACGCGCGGTGCTGCTCGGTCGTACCATCGGGATGGAACTGCATGGCAAAGACCTGTCTGAACGCCGGATACTCCTTGCCCCAACCGAGTCCAGCGAGCTTGATCATGGCGTCCGCCTCCTCGCGCTGCTCGTCCGTCGCGGCCCGCGCCCGCCGCCCCTGCGCGGACGTGCCGTAGAGTACGAGATGGCTGACGCGCTCGGGATGGCGGACGGCGTAGGCGATGGCGATCGCACCACCCTTGGCAATGCCGAGCAGCGGGAAGCGCACAAGCCCGGCCGCGTCCACCACGGTTTCGAGATCGCGCACCCACGCCTCGAACGATATGTCCTCCGCGTTCCAGTCCGAGAGCCCGGAGCCGCGCTCGTCGTAACGCACCAGCGAATGGTGCCGGGACAGCTCCGTCAGCCAATGCCGCCACACCGGACTGTCCGCATCGAACTCGAGATGGCTCAGCCAGTTGGCCACCTTGACCAGCGGCGCTCCGGTGCCGGTCACGGCGTAGGCGATACGCACGCCGTCGGAACTGGTGCAGAAACGTATCTGCTGCATGACCTTTCGCATGACCTCGAGATCGCGGGGCCGCGAAGCGCATTCTAGCTCTCCCATGGCGCGACTTCCGCCGGCGACGGCGCGGGGAAAATCCCAAGAAAAAGGCCCCGGACGCGCCGGGGCCTGGCGGGGAAGCCGTTTCCGGATCAGACGACGCTCGCCGGCTCCTCGGCGAAGATGAGGCGCATCTTCTCGGCCTCGTCGATGTCCACCGTGACCTTACCGCCGTGGGCGAGCCGGCCGAACAGCAGCTCGTCGGCGAGCACCGAGCGGATCGAGTCCTGGATCAGCCGCGCCATCGGCCGCGCGCCCATCTGCGGGTCGAAGCCCTTCTTCGCCAGGTACTCGCGCAGCGGCTTGGTGAAGGTCGCCTCGACTTTCTTCTCCTCGAGCTGCTGCTCGAGCTGCATCAGGAACTTGTCCACGACGCGCAGGATGATCTCGCGGTCGAGCGCGTTGAAGGAGATGATCGCGTCCAGCCGGTTGCGGAACTCCGGCGTGAACATGCGCTTGATCTCGGCCATCTCGTCGCCCACCTGCGTGGAGGTCGTGAAGCCCATGCTGCTCTTGGACAGCTCGGCCGCTCCCGCGTTGGTGGTCATGACGATGGCCACGTTGCGGAAGTCGGCCTTGCGCCCGTTGTTGTCGGTCAGCGTCCCGTGGTCCATCACCTGCAGCATGATGTTGAAAACGTCGGGATGCGCCTTCTCGATTTCATCCAGGAGCAGCACCGAGTACGGGTGTTTGGTGATCTGCTCGGTGAGGAGCCCGCCCTGGTCGAAACCGATGTATCCGGGGGGCGCGCCGATCAGGCGCGAGACCGCGTGGCGCTCCATGTACTCGGACATGTCGAAGCGGATCAGCTCCACGCCCATGGTGTAGGCGAGCTGGCGCGCTACCTCGGTTTTGCCCACGCCCGTGGGTCCCGAGAACAGAAAGCAGCCGATCGGCTTCTGCGGATTGCCGAGGCCGCTCCGCGCCATCTTGATCGCGCCGGCGAGCGCGTCGATCGCCTTGTCCTGGCCGAATACCGTCGCCTTCAGGTCGCGATCGAGGTTCTTCAGCGCGTCGCGATCGTCGCTCGACACGGACTGGGGCGGAATGCGCGCGATCTTGGCTACGATGTCCTCGATCTCGTGCTTGCCGATGATGCGCTTCTGGCGCGCCTTCGGCAGGATCTTCTGCGCCGCGCCCGCCTCGTCGATCACGTCGATCGCCTTGTCGGGGAGGTGCCGGTCGTTGATGAAGCGCGCCGACAGCTCGGCCGCGGCGGTCAGGGCGGAGGGCAGGTACTTCACGCCGTGGTGCGCCTCGAAGCGCGACTTGAGTCCCTTCAGGATCAGGATCGTCTCCGGAACCGAGGGCTCGAGCACGTCGATCTTCTGGAAGCGGCGCGAGAGCGCGTGGTCCTTCTCGAATACGCCGCGGTATTCCTGGTAGGTCGTCGCGCCTATGCACTTCAGGTTTCCGCTCTGCAGCGCGGGCTTCAGCAGGTTCGACGCGTCGAGCGTGCCGCCGGAGGCGGCGCCCGCTCCGATCAGCGTGTGGATCTCGTCGATGAACAGGATGGCGCTCGGATTATCCACCAGCTGCTTCAGCACCGCTTTCAGCCGCTGCTCGAAGTCGCCGCGGTACTTGGTGCCGGCGAGGAGCGCGCCCATGTCGAGCGCGTAGACGTGGCAGCGCTTCAGGATTTCCGGGACATTGGATTCGACGATGCGCCGGGCGAGGCCCTCGGCGATCGCGGTCTTGCCCACGCCCGCTTCGCCCACCAGCAGCGGGTTGTTCTTGCGCCGGCGGCACAGGGTCTGGATCACGCGCTCGATCTCGCGCTCGCGGCCGATGAGCGGATCGATCTTGCCCGAGATGGCGAGCGAATTGAGATTGAGGGTGTAGTTCTCCAGCGCGCCCCCGGGCGAGGCCTCCTGCTCGGTTTCGGTCTCGTGTTCGGACTTCGACGCCGCGGCCTGCGGCACCTTGGTGATGCCATGCGAGATGAAGTTCACGACGTCGAGGCGCGTGACGCCTTTCTGATGCAGGAAGTACACGGCGTGCGAGTCCTTCTCGCCGAATATCGCCACCAGTACGTTGGCGCCGGTGACCTCTTTGCGGCCCGAGGATTGCACGTGGAGTATCGCCCGCTGGATCACCCGCTGAAAACCGAGGGTGGGCTGGGTGTCGACGTCCTCGCCGGACAGGATGGGCGTGTGCTCGGTGACGAACTCGGTGAGGAGCTTTCTCAGCTCGTCGATGTCGGCGGCGCACGCGCGCAGGACTTCGGAGGCCGACGGATTGTCGAGCAACGCGAGCAGGAGGTGCTCCACGGTGATGAATTCGTGGCGCTTCTGCCGCGCCTCCATGAAGGCCATGTGGAGGCTTACTTCGAGTTCCTGCGCGATCATGTCACATCTCTTCCATTACGCACTGCAACGGATGTTGGTGCTGCTTGGCGTACGACTTTACCTGTTCTACCTTGGTCGCCGCAACATCCTTCGGGTACACCCCGCACACCCCGATGCCTTCCCGGTGCACCTTGAGCATGACCTGCGTCGCTTTCTCCCGGCTCAGAGCGAAGAATTTCTGCAGCACCACGACCACGAAATCCATAGGTGTGTAGTCGTCGTTCAACAGCAGCACCTTGAACATGGGCGGCTGCTTGACCCTGGCTTTCTTCGATTCCAGTACCGCTTCGTCACGCTGCCTGGTCGCCATGCCCGAAAGTGCTGTTAATTCCGCGCCTCGATTGATATTCTCACCGAAATCCGGAATTTATCAAGTGGTTATTTCACGGCACGCGGGCACCATACTTGACTTCCCATGGCAAATGGCCTAGAAAGCCCATGGATGTTTGGCTTCAAGCGTTTTCGCTGTACCGGCCTGGTTCGTACGCGATCTTGAAACTCAAACAGCGTGCGGGCGCGATTCCCGCTTGTTTTGTCTCACTTTCACTCGAGGTAGGTGTATGGCAACGGGAACGGTGAAGTGGTTCAATGACGCCAAGGGCTATGGATTCATTACGCCCGACGACGGCAGCGAAGATCTGTTCGCCCACTTCTCGGCCATCCAGATGAGCGGCTTCAAGACCCTCAAGGAAGGCCAGAAGGTGTCGTTCGAGGTGACCCAGGGCCCCAAGGGCAAGCAGGCCTCGAACATCCAGTCCTCTTCCTGATCGCGCCGCCGGCCGGGTTTCATCCCGCCATCGGCGGCAGTTGCGCACCACCCAGACAAAAGCCCACAAGACCTGCCGGTCCGGTGGGCTTTCTTCGTTTGCGGCCGCTGACGCAGCCGCGGGCGGACGTGTGACGCCTTACTTCCCGCCCCACGGCTTGATCGCTTCCTTCAACTTGTTGTAGCCCTCGATGTAGCGCGGCCGCTTGCCGCCGTAGATCTTGTCGAACGTCGCGAGTTGCGCGTCGAGCCAGCCTGCGAGCTCCTTGTTGCCCGGATTCGCCGCCTTGTAGGCGTCGTTGATGAGCACGAAGTGGATGCGCGGGTCGTAGGGCTGCTTCTCGCCGCCGACCGTCTCGTCGCCCGCCAGCAGCCGCAGCAGCATCGCGTCGGCCGAGCCCAGCGTCTGCTCGAAAATCGGCTCGCCCTCCATGCGGTACATGACGCTGGTCATGTCCTTGCCGTTGGTCATGGTGAAGCCCATCTCCTTCCACAGCTTGTTCATGTCGGTGCCGGCCTTCACGTGGTCGAGGATCTTCTGCCCCCAGCCGCGCAGCACGTCGGGCGCGTCGGCCATCAGGTCGGTGAGCCGGTCGCCGTCGAGGTCTGTCGCGTACACGATGGCCTTGCGCTGCTGGTACATGTCGTGCAGCAGGATCCCGAAGTTGGTGTCAGCGATGTGCTCGTTGATCTCCCCGCCCCAGCTTTCCATCCCGGCCTTGAAGTCCTTCGGGAGCAGCGCGACGATTCCGTCGACGTTCGCCTTGTGCTCGGCGTAGGCGTCGACGGCGTATTGCCGGTTCAGCTTGAACTTCGTTCCCTGCAGCAGCCAGCGGAGGATGCCGGCGTTTACGGCATCTTCCTGCGCCTGCGTAGGCTTGGTCGCGACGCGACCGACCTGGCCCGTCTCGTGGACCAGCTTGAGGAACAGGCGTACCGCGTACGCCATGCGCACGCCCGGGGTGTTCATCTCCGAATGGATGTTGCCGGTCGCCTTGTCTACCTGGAATTTCTTGCCGTCCTGCGAGTACGGCAGCCCGGGCATGAAGCGCACGTTGGTGATCGTGCCGTAGGGACGGACGTTGCAATAGACGCCGGCCGCCGTGCGCAGCGGCGCGTTGGCGGACTTGCCCATGACCACGACCTTCCTGCCGTTGTCGTTGACCATGGCGTCGCCGGCGGTGGACCACTTGATGCATGTCGCATCGAGCTTACCGAACCACTCGAGCGACTTCAACTTCGTGTCGTGCCGGTACTGCGCCATCATCGGCACGCCCAGGAACGGCAGGCCCAGCACGTCGAGCGCCATCAGCGTGCCGTTGAGGGCGAACATGTCGGTAAGGGCGTGCGCGACCGGCTTCACGCCGCCGTGGGCGTTGCCGCCTTCCCAGATCACCGCGTCGGAAATTCCACGCGGCTGGACCGTGGAGCGCTTCAGCACCCCGTCCAGGTACTTGAACACATCGCCGCTTTGTTCCTCCTGGGCGATCTTCAACAGGTCGAGTTTGTCGGTCATGACGCAGTTCTCCGTATGGCGGGCCGGTTCGGCTGAGGGCCGGGATTATAGCAAGGCTCTCCGGGTTCCCGTTCCGCCGGCAGTCCCGGCACGGTCCGTGCATTGCTTTTTGCCGCACTGCACCCAAGGCAGTACGGTGCAGTGAATCAGCTCGCTTTCACTGTGTCTATGTATTTCATCTGGACTCAGTCCAGAACTATGTATAATGCACTGCAGCATAGAGGGCGAGGCTAAATTTCATATTGCGGGAGCGGGGGCAGCCCTCTTGCCCGACTCCGCGGGAAAGCACTCATGAGCCGCTCAGCCACCCTGCCTGCAGGTGTTGAAGTTTCCGGTCGGATCTCGCCGCGGTTTGCCGAAATCCTGACGACCCCGGCGCTCTCCTTCGCCGCGAAGCTCGCGCGCAAGTTCGAGCCGCGCCGGCGTGAGCTGATGGCGGCCCGCACCGCGCGCCAGACGAAATTCGATTCGGGACAGCTGCCCGATTTCCTCCCCGAGACCGCGCACATACGCGAATCCAGCTGGACTGTCGCGCCCGCTCCCCGGGACCTGCAGGATCGCCGCGTCGAGATCACCGGACCGACCGACCGCAAGATGGTGATCAACGCGCTCAATTCGGGCGCCAATGTGTTCATGGCGGATTTCGAGGATTCGAACACCCCGACCTGGAGCAACATGATCGAAGGGCAGGCGAACCTGCGCGATGCGGTGAACCGCACCATCGAGCATACCAGCCCCGAGGGCAACCGCTACCGGCTGAACGAGAAGTCCGCGACGCTCATCGTGCGCCCGCGCGGCTGGCACCTCCTGGAAGAGCACGTTCTCGTCGACGGAGCGCCGATTGCCGGAGCGATCTTCGACTTCGCCCTCTACTTCTTTCACAACGCGAAGGCGCTGCTCTCGCGCGGCAGCGGCCCTTACTTCTACCTGCCGAAACTGGAAAGCCACCTCGAGGCGCGGCTGTGGAACGACGTCTTCGTGGCGGCCCAGCGCGAGCTCGGCATCCCGCAGGGCACCATCAAGGCCACCGTGCTGATCGAAACCGTGCTCGCGGCGTTCGAGATGGACGAGATACTGCACGAGCTGCGCGAGCACTCGGCCGGCCTCAACATCGGGCGCTGGGACTACATCTTCAGCTGCATCAAGAAATTCCGCTCCCGGACCGATTTCTGCCTGGCCGATCGCGCCCAGGTGACGATGACAGCGCCGTTCATGCGCGCCTACGCGCTGCTGCTCGTCAGGACCTGCCACCGCCGCAGTACCTTCGCGATGGGCGGCATGGCGGCCCAGATACCCATCAAGGGCGACCGCGCGGCCAACGCAGCCGCGATCGAGAAAGTGCGCCAGGACAAGATCCGCGAGGCGACCGACGGCTGCGACGGCACCTGGGTCGCGCATCCCGGGCTGGTGGAGGTGGCGCGAGCGGTCTTCGACCATTACATGCCGGCGCCGAACCAGATATCCAGGAAGCGCGACGACGTCAGGATCACGGCGCGGAGTCTCCTCGACTTCCAGCCGGAGCGTCCGATCACCGAGGCGGGATTGCGGAACAACATCAGCATCGGAATTCAATACCTGGGCTCGTGGCTTGCCGGGAACGGCTGCGTGCCGGTATTCAATCTGATGGAAGACGCTGCGACGGCCGAGATATCGCGCTCGCAGATCTGGCAGTGGATCAGGAGCCCCAAGGGCGTCCTGGCGGACGGACGCAAGGTCACCCGGGAGATGGTCGGGAAGCTGTTGCCCGAAGAACTCGCCCGGGTGCGTGCGCTGCTGGGCGACGCCGGCTTCAGCGCGGGAGAGTACGAGGCAGCGGCGCGGCTCTTCGAAGAGATCATCACCGCCGATGACTACGTCGAGTTTCTGACTCTGCCGGGATGCGAATGGCTGATGCGCCATTCCGCGGAGCTGGCGACGGCCTGAAGCCCGCGCGTCTGCTCGATCGCTCTTCCGTGCACGGGAAAGGCAGGGCTTCGACCCTGCCTTTTTCTTCTAATCCGTGGCCCGTGACACGGGCCGAAGTACAATAACGCGCACCATGGTCTGGAAACCCAACGTCACGGTCGCAGCGGTGGCCGAGCGCGACGGCCGCTTCCTGCTGATCGAAGAGGAGACCACCCGCGGGCGCCTCTTCAACCAGCCCGCGGGCCATCTCGAGTCCGGGGAGTCGCTGCTCGAGGCCGTAGTGCGGGAGGCGCTGGAGGAGAGCGCATACTCGTTCGCGCCGACCGCCCTCGTCGGTATCTACCAGTACCGCTCCGGCGCAGAAGGCGTCACCTACCTGCGCTTTGCCTTCGCGGGCGAGATCACGGGTCACGATCCCCGGCGCGCGCTCGACACCGGCATCGTGCGCGCCGTGTGGCTGGCGCCCGACGAGATCCGGCGCGACTCCGCCCGCCACCGTTCGCCGCTCGTGATGCGCTGCATCGACGACTACGTCGCGGGACAGCGGTATCCGCTGTCGGTGGTGTACCACCAACCCGCCTAGGCCTTCCATGCCCGGACAGCGCGTCGTCGTCGGCATGTCGGGAGGCGTGGACTCGTCCGTCGCCGCCCTGCTGCTCAAGGAGCAGGGATACGAAGTCTCCGGTCTCTTCATGAAGAACTGGGAAGACGACGACACCGACGAATACTGCGCGTCGCGGGAGGATCTCGTCGACGCCGTCGCCGTGGCCGACAGGATCGGCATCGATATCGACGTCGTGAATTTTTCCGCCGAGTACAAGGAGCGCGTGTTCGACGGATTTCTCCGCGATTACCGGGCCGGGCGCACGCCCAATCCCGACGTACTGTGCAACGCCGAGATCAAGTTCCGGGCCTTTCTCGACCACGCTCTCTCGCTCGGCGCGGACCGTATCGCGACCGGCCATTACGCCCAGGTGCGTGAAGTCGACGGCCTTTACCAGCTGCTCAAGGCGGAGGACGGCACGAAGGATCAAAGCTATTTTCTCTATCGCCTCGACCAGGGCCAGCTCGCGAGAACGCTCTTCCCGCTCGGCGGCATCTACAAGCGCGACGCCCGGGAGATAGCCCGGCGCGCGGGACTCCCGAACCACGACAAGAAGGACTCGACCGGCATCTGCTTCGTCGGCGAGCGGCCGTTTCGCGAGTTTCTCAACCGCTATCTGCCCGAAAGCCCGGGGGAGATACGCACGCCGGAAGGGGAAGTGATCGGCAGCCACCCGGGACTCATGTTCTACACCGTCGGGCAGCGCCAGGGACTGGGCATCGGCGGCCAGCGCGGCGGAGGTGGCGAGCCCTGGTACGTCGCGGGCAAGGACCTCGCACACAACCGGCTGATCGTGGTGCAGGGTCACGACCATCCCGCCCTCCACAGCGAGCACCTGAGCGCAAGCAGCCTGAGCTGGGTGAGCGGCTTCGCGCCTCACTGCAACTGGGTCTATGCGGGGAAGACGCGCTACCGCCAGAAGGACGCGCCGTGCAGCCTGGCGGCGGTGGACGCGAGCCGTTGCGAAGTGGAGTTCGCGGAGCCGCAATGGGCGGTGACGCCCGGCCAGTCGGTCGTGATCTACGAGAGCCGGGTGTGCCTCGGCGGCGGCATCATCGAGGGATAAGTCGGAAGGCGGAAGTAAGCGGTTGGGACTCGGCAGTCGCAGGTCTGGCGTCCGCGACATGGTCGGCGCCAGGGACAAGTCGATAGAGCAACATCAGGACAGTGAAGAACCGATATGCTCTCTACCGCGGAAAAATGACGTCGCAGGTCCTCTCGACTCAACAGGAACCGCAGCCATTCCCAGAGCGCGCCGCACTCTGCAGGACTGGTCCCTCGGCTTTCGCTAGCTGGTCACCAGCTACCGATCACTTCAGAAAGACCTCTACATTATCGATCAGCCGCGAGCGGCCGAGGCGCGCCGCAGCGAGCACGACCAGCTCGTGGTCATCCGCTTCCGGCGGCTGCAGGTCCGCCTGCCTGCGCACCGTCACGTAGTCGGGATGCCAGCCGTGGTCCGCGAGCTGCGACATGCAATGCAGCTCGATGCGCTGGTAGTCGCGCGCCCCGCCCACGATCTCGGTGTAGGCCTGCCGCAGCAGGCGGTAGAGGCGCGGCGCCTCCCTGCGCTCCTTCGCTGACAGGTAGGCGTTTCTCGACGACAGCGCCAGGCCGTCCTGCGCGCGCACGGTTTCCGCCGGGATGATCTCTATCGGCAGCGCGAACTGGCGCACCATGTCGCGCAGCACCAGGTACTGCTGGTAGTCCTTCTTGCCGAAAATCGCCGAGTGCGGCATGACGAGGTTGAAAAGCTTCAGGACCACGGTGGCGACGCCGCGGAAATGCCCCGGCCGGTGCGCGCCCTCCAGTATGTGCTGGAGATCGGAGGGCTCGACCACGAAGGTCTGGGGCTCCGGGTAGATCACGCTCTCGTCGGGCGTGAACACGACGTCGACGCCGGCCTCCTTCAGGCGCTCGCTGTCCTGCTCCAGCGTGCGCGGATAGCGATCGAAGTCCTCGCGCGGACCGAACTGCAGCCGGTTCACGAATATGCTCACCACCGTGCACGCGGCGCGGGGCTTGGCGATCCTGATCAACTGGATGTGGCCGTCGTGCAGATGGCCCATCGTCGGCACGAAGACGTTGTTCGGCTCCTGCTGCAGCCGCCGGCGCAGGCGGGAGACGGAATGGATGATGTCCATCGGCCGCGCTTCGCGCTAGTGACCCGTGACCCGCGACCTGTGACCCGTCGCAATCATCGCTGCGCTCAGGCCGAGAACGAATGTTCGAGGCCGGGAAAGGCCTTGCCCCTTACTTCCTTCACGTAGAGCTCCACGGCGCCCTGCACCGTGCCGGCGAGACGGAGGTAGTTCTTGACGAACTTGGCTTTCCTGCCGGGAAAAATGTCCAGCATGTCGTAGAGCACGAGCACCTGCCCCGAGCAGTCGACGCCGGCGCCTATGCCTATGGTCGGGATCTTCAGCGCCTGGGTGACCTCGGCGGCGAGGGGGGCGGGTATCGCCTCGAGCACGAGCATCCCGGCCCCCACCTGCTCGAGCTGCTTTGCTTCCCGCAGCAGCTGCTGGGCCGCGGTTTCTCCCTTGCCCTGTACCTTGTAGCCGCCGAGTTGATGCACCGACTGCGGCGTCAGCCCCAGGTGTCCGCACACCGGCACCCCGCGGTCGGTGAGGAACTCCACCGTCTCCAGCATGGGCCGGCCGCCCTCGATCTTGACCATGTGGGCCCCGGCCGCCATGACGGCGGCGGCGTTGCGCAGCGTTTCCTGCGGCGATATCTGGAACGTGGAGAAAGGCATGTCGCCCACGATGAAGGCGCGCTTCGAGCCGCGGGCGACGCACTCGGTGTGATACACGATGTCGCGCAGGGTCACCGGCAGCGTGGACTCGTGCCCCTGCAGCACGTTGCCCAGGGAATCGCCGATGAGCAGCGTGTCCACGCCGCCTTCCTCGAGCACGGCGGCGAAGCTCGCGTCGTAGCAGGTGAGCATCGCTATCTTGATGCCGTCCTGTCCCATCTTCTGAAGCGTGCTGAGCGTGATTCGCATGATCCCTCAATTCTACGTGCCGAGGCTGAAGAACTCGCGCGGGCCGCGCAGCGCGCTTATGCGCCGCAACAATAAATCAAAATCCCCCGGCTGATCAATAAAGTTGAGATTGTCGGAGTTGACTATCAGCAGCGGGGCCGCATCGTAGCGGTAGAAGAACCGCGCGTACGCCTCCGCGAGCCGTACCAGGTACTCGTCCGGGATGCCGCGCTCGTAGGTGACACCCCGCCGGCGCACCCGCTCGACCAGCGTTTCGGGAGAGGCTTGCAGGTAGATCACCAGGTCGGGCACGGGCGCGCGCGGCCGCGCCTGCGCGGATACCTGCTCGTAGAGCGCAAACTCGTCGTCGTTCAGGTTGATCCGCGCGAACAAGGCATCCTTCTCGAACAGGAAATCGGCCACCGTGAGCCGCGCGAAGAGATCGGGCTGGGAGAGCGCGCGGGCGTGATTGGCGCGCTGGAACAGAAAATACAGCTGCGCCGGGAGCGCGTAGCGCGCCCGGTCCTGGTAGAAACCCGGCAGGAACGGATTGGAATCGGGATCCTCCAGCAGGGCCGCCCCTCCCGCACGCTCGCTCAACACGCGCGCGAGGCTCGTCTTCCCGGCGCCGATGGGGCCCTCGACGACGATATAGCGGTACTTGTCAGGCAGCTTTGCGCTCACAACCTCACCATGCCGGACGTATCCACCGTCTTCACGAGGTCGGCGACGCGGCCCACGCCCGGCACCACGGCGTCGGGCGCGATCTCCAGGATCGGAACCAGCACGAAGGCTCGCTCGGCGAGGCGGGGATGGGGAACGATCAGATCCGGCTCCCGGATCGTGCGGTCACCGTAAAGCGCCAGATCGAGGTCGAGCGTGCGCGGCCCGTTCGGCACGGTGCGCGCCCGGCCGTGCGCGCGCTCGATACCGAGCAGTCTCTCGAGCAGCTCGTGCGGCGCGAGCGCGGTCTCGATCATGGCCACGGCGTTGACGAATTCGGGCTGGTCGAGAAATCCCACGGGCGGGTTGCGGTAGAGCGAGGACGTCCGCGCGAGCCGCGTCTGCGGCAACGCCGCCACGCTCGAAAGCCCGCTGCGGATCTGCGCCACCGGGTCGTCGAGATTGCTGCCGAGCGCCACAAAGGCAGTGACCCGTGACCCGTGACCCGTGACTGGTGTCAAAGCAGCCGTCTTCCTTCCGCCTTCCGCCTTCCGCCTTTCATCCTGCGGCCTCCGCACGAAAATCTGAATTCAGAAGCCATCACGTCGGCCGCGGCGCGCCGCCGGGGGTGCCGCTGCGACTCGGTGTGCGCAGCAGGGTGCGGGAGCAGCGAGCGGCCACGGAAAGCAGACACTCTACCGCAGCGGCTTGCGCCCCGTCCCGCACCACTCTTCGAGAGACCGAGGCCGCGGCGCGTCCCCACAAACCGGAGTCCCTGCTCCGCCCCTCGACGCGCTACCCTTCCACCGTGGGCGCCGCTGCGCCTTCGCCGCCTGCCCGACT
>DASRJL010000204.1:0-30521 GCA_035649495.1 Burkholderiales bacterium
GCGAAGAAGTACACCAACCGCGGGCTGCAGTTCCTGGATCTCATCCAGGAGGGCAACATCGGCCTCATGAAGGCGGTGGACAAGTTCGAGTACCGCCGCGGCTACAAGTTCTCGACCTACGCGACGTGGTGGATACGCCAGGCGATCACGCGGGCGATCGCGGACCAGGCGCACACGATCCGCATCCCGGTGCACATGATCGAGAACATCAACAAGATAAGGCGGTTCTCCCGGCAGATCCTGCAGGAGACCGGCCAGGAGCCGGACTCCGCGCTGCTCGCCGAGAAGATGGAGATGCCGGAGGACAAGGTCCGCATGATCCTCAGGATTTCGCGGGAGCCGATTTCACTGGAGGCGACCGTCGGCGGCGACGACGACTCGCACGTGGGCGATTTCATCGAGGACCAGGCCGCCGTGGCGCCCGGCGATGCCGCGATCTACGCGGGCCTGCGCGATGTCACCAGGGACGTGCTCGACACCCTGACGCCGCGCGAGGCGAAGGTGCTGCGCATGCGCTTCGGCATCGAGATGAACACCGACCACACGCTGGAGGAGGTCGGCCACCAGTTCGACGTCACGCGCGAGCGCATCCGCCAGATCGAAGTGAAGGCGCTGCGGAAGCTGCGCCATCCCTCCTATTCGGAGAGGCTGCGGAGCTTCCTCGACCACGACGAATAGACCGGGCGTATCCGCCGGTCGCGGTTCCGGCGTTCGCGCATTGCGCCCCGCCATCCGCGACAACCGCTGCCGCCACCGTCTTTGCCATCCCGATTGTGCATTTCTTCACGACTGCCTCCGCTCTCTATCACTGCAGTCCTCCCACAGCCGCTGAAAAGTCTACGGTGGCGGGAAGTCAGCCCTTAGCAAAATCTCTTCGCGTCCGGACGTCGAACAGGCGACGGCTTCGACGAACCCCCGTAATGACGGACTTTGTCTGACAGACAAGACTGGACAGACCGCGATCGCGTCCGCGCGCATAGTGTCGTGCGGCAAGTTCACATTTCGAGGAGGCGTCAATGAATTCAGCAATGCGAACCGCGTTGGGCGTAATTGCGGCAGCCCTCTCCGCGCAGGCAGCCGCAGAGGTCGTGCTTTACGAGCGTGAAGGCTTTAGAGGCCAGTCCGTCACCGCGGACCAGGCGGTCCGCAACCTCGAGCGCTACGACTTCAACAACCGCGCTTCTTCAGCCGTGGTGATGGGCGGCCGGTGGGAAGTTTGCGAAGACCGCAGGTTCGAAGGCCAATGCCGTATCCTGCGACCGGGCCGCTACCCGTCGTTGCAGGCGATGGGCCTGAACAACAACATCTCATCGCTGCGGCCGATCGACAGCGGCGCGCGCGTTTCCGAAAATCGCTATGCGCCCGATCCCATGCCGGTCTACGACAATCGCCGGCGCCAGAACGAGCGCGTGTACCATGCGAACGTCGTTGAGGTGCGCGCGGTGGTCGGGCCACCGGAGCAGCGGTGCTGGGTCGAGCGCGAGCAGATTCCCCAGGCCCAGAGCGATATCAACGTTCCCGGCGCGGTGGTCGGCGCCGTGATCGGCGGCGTGCTCGGGCACCAGGTCGGCAGCGGGCGCGGCAACACCGCGGCTACTGTTGCCGGCACGGTTGCAGGGGGCGCGATAGGGGCCAACGCCGGCCGCTACGGCCAGCCGCAAACCCGGGACGTCCAGAGGTGCGCCAGCGCGCCCAGCCAGACGCCGGCTTACTACGACGTGACCTACCACTTCCGGGGACAGGAACACCACATGCAGACGACGACGCCCCCGGGACAGACGGTTACCGTCAACGAGCGCGGTGAGCCCCGGGCTGGATAAATAAGTTGACGTTGCAACAAGAAGGCCCGCGGATCGAAAGACCGCGGGCCTTTTCATTGCGTTTTAACATTCCCCTCCTTCATCTAGGAGGGGTGGTGCACGAAGTCCACCGGGGTGGTCAGGTCACAGCAGCGGATAGATGATTCGACCCGCGCCCTCTCAAGCATGCGCGCTTCAGAAGCACAGCGCGCGCTACCGGATTCACACGGTGTCGCATGCGCCAGCAAAACCTCGTCCCCCGGGACTTGAAAGCACTTCGAAGATCGCCTCTATCGCTTTTCGGAAGCTCTCCTTCAACGGACGCCGTTTGACGATCAGCTGATACAGGAATATCGGAAGCGCCCAGAAAACGGTGCCAATTGCTTCAATGCAAAAGAAGCTGAACGCGATCCAGCGCAGTATGATTTCCGACTGCTTCTGATTTTCTTGGCGGCCTTGGCGTCTTGGCGGTTCAGTATGTTCACTTAAGTTGGAGCTCGAAGACGCCCTTGCTGTTTTCCACTGCAATGAGCCGCAGAATGGGCGCAAGCTGCTCCCGGTGTTGCGCAGGAATGCGGGCGGTGGCGAGGAAGGCGACGCGGTCGCCGTGTTTCCACGATCCCTTGCCCTCGAGCTGCAACGGTCCAGCGAGCGTGCTCAACGACGCGTGGACCATCGTCCCCCCGCCATCGAGGCGTAGCTCGTAGTCGCCCAGCGGTGAGAGGGGTGTGAGCGTGGACCCGGCAGCCCGCCAGCGCAGGGTAACGTTACCCTCCGTTTCGCCGCCCGCGAAGGTCAACTGCCCCACGTGGATCAGCACCTCACCCGTCAAGCCGAGGGGCGCAAGCTTTGGCACTGCCAGCCCCAGCACCGCGGCCGGCAGGGTCACGTCGGCGTTCGCGAGCTCTATCCGTGACAACGACAGCGTCACGGGAAAATGCCCGGCCGCCTGCTCCAGTCCGACTTCATGAACCAGGCGTCCACGAAAAAGCGATTCCGGCAGAACACGCCAGGCGACGTTCCGGCCAACGCCGGTTCGCCCGTCCGCTTCCCGGATCTCGATCCGCCCCGCTCCCGACCACAGCGTTCCCCGGGCCTCCGCGAGCCGCAGCCGGCCGTTACTGGCACGCTCGAGGTTTGCATCGAGCAGCGTCGCGGGCGCGGCAGCGACGAGTGCCAGCACGTATGCGCCCGATCCTATTACCAAGAGTTGCCAGTATTTCATCCTTGCAGGGCAAGATTGGCCGCTGAGAGCAGTTCAGCTCACTGAGGTTTCGCGCGGACCAGCGTAGCCGTCACGCTGACCATGCCCGGCGTGGACAGCGCTTCGATCCGACAGGCAGCGAGGCGGACCTGCTGCGATCTCAGGGCCGCGACCCAGTCGAGCCAGTCCGTGAACGCCACCGCGCCCAGCACAACCTGGACCTGTCCCGCATCCGGGGCATCGATGCGAGCGAGCGCGCGGGACAAGCCGGCCGCCCCTGCCTGGGCCTCGACCAGCGCGCGCAGATCGGTGGTCGACACCGTGGCCGGCGGCCTGGCACGCAATCGCTCGTACTCGGCCGCGTGCTGTTCGAGGCGGGCCGCCTGGGCCCGCAGCGCCGTGACCGCAGTATCGAGGCGGCTGCGAGCGCGGTCCGCCGAAAGCAGGAGCCAGGAGTACAGAACGGCGCCGACCACCACGGCCAGCACGGCGGCGACGGCGCGCTCCCGCGGCGAGCGCGATTCCCAGAAGCTTCGTAACCGCGCTCTCATCATGCCCGAGAACCCTGCCCTCTCTTAAACGACCGGGAACCCCGCCCTCTCATAGACGACCGGGAACCCCGCCCTCTTTTAAACGACCGGAAACACCGCCCTCTCATAACGACCGCACCGTAATGACTGCGCCGCCGCCGGGACGCCCCGTGGCCGTGGCCGTGTCGACGTTCAGTCCCGCCTCGCGCAGACGCGCTGTCACGCGGCGCAAGACCGACTCGTCGGAGACAGTCAGCTCGAGCGTGATGCGGCCGCTCTCGTAGGACGCGACGCGCACGCTGCCCGCCGGCAGTTCCTTCATTCCGGACGCGACCTGTTCGATCAGCGGCAGGAAATCGCCGCTGTCGGTGAGCCCCGCAGCGTGCCTGGCCTCGGCTAGCTTGCGGCGCATCTGCAGCGCGGGATCCGCCACGGCAACCGCGTCGGGAACGGCGGCGCGAAACCGCGTTTCCATCTGCTGGCGCAGGGCCCGCTGCTGTCCGGCGAGGAGCGTCCAGTCCGCGACTAGAGCGGCGGCATGGATGGCCAGCGCGCCGGCTGCGATCCACGCCGCCGGCTTGAGGCGCACCGCAACGCCCGCGAGCGAGCGCCACGATTGCCGCTCCCGGACGAGAGCGATGCCTGCATCCGGCGATGGGGCTCGCCAGTCCCACGGCCCCGCCATGCGACAGGTGACGCCAAGACTGCGTTGCCAGGCCGCCACGTCGGGCGCGGCATCCGGCGCCGTCACATGGAGCGCCAGAGAGGCCGGGCGCGAATTACGCGCGCTGGCAGCTTCGAGCATGAGGCGCAGGTTGAGGGGCGGCGTTTCGCGGTCGCCGCTATCGGTCGCCGCGCCTTCGAGCTCGCCGGTGCGCACGAATCCCTCGCGGCCATCCCAGGCGAGACCCCATTCCCCGGGCGTCCACGGCAACAGGAGCGTCTCGCAGTGCACTTCGTACGCGTGGATGCCGGCGGCGTTCAACGCATCGCGCCAGCGGGCGAGCCCCTGCCTGTCCACCACCGCGAGCACGTCGGCATCGCCGGCGGAGCCGAGCCAGCTCACGTGGATCTCATCCGGCTCGCCCGCGGTCTCTTCCTCTACCGCGAAGGCCAGCACCGATCCGGCGCGGCGCCTCGCCGCAGGCGGCAGGCTGGCCCGCGTAATCAATACCTCCGCGGCGGGAATGACGAGTTGCACGCGTCCGGCGCCTCGCGGCAGGTCGGCAAGCCGTCCCTCTCCGCGAACAGGAGCGCTGGCACCGTCGATCAACGCCCATCGACAATGCCGGGGTAGATCCCGCAGCGGGCAGTAAACGCGAAGAATGCTCATGCCAGGAACGGCAATTCAGCCACGGAAGCACACGGAAGGTCACGGACGTTGACAATCAAGAACGAATCGGTTTGTCTCCTGAAATGCTTCATCGGTTTCAAAATTCCGTGTGTTTCCGTGTGGGTCCGTGGCAAATGCAGTTCTTGCTTCACGGCAACTTGCGCCAGACGACAACGGGCCATCTTCCGTCCTCGCGCGCGAGGAGCGCCGTGCCGCCCGCCTCCGCCCCACCGATCGTCACGCGCATCGTCGCCATGAAGTACGCGCTCGCCACCGCGATGTCGTCCAGATTCCCTGTGGCTCCCGCGGGCAGCCGAGCGAGAAAGTCCGCCTTATCGCGAAAATAAACGCGCTGGCGCTGCGCGACCAGCGCCCGTGCGCCGTCCAGGCTTAACCCGCTTGCGATCGCCGCCAGGACCTCGGGCGTTGCCGTATTCACGTTTACGGCGGTGGGCCGGGGCAGCGCCGTGACGAAAGGGCGCAGGCGCGCGTAAGCGTTCATATCGAAGCCGCGCACCAGCGCCAGCTCCGCGACGTCGACGAGCGGCCGGTTGGCCGCAAGGTACGGACGCTCCAGCCCGAGATAGTAGCGGTCTTCCGCGCCGCCCCGCGGCTGCGGCTCGGAGTCCGCGTCCAGCCAGTCGGCGAGCGCGTCCGCGAGATCCACGGGCAGCTCGAGGATCGCAAGCAGGCGCCGGAAATACCTGAGCTGCGTGAGGACGACTTTGCCTTCGCTCACCAGATTGTTGAGATTGAAAGCGCCCTGCTGGTCCTCGATGTAGCCGGCAAGCTTGCCGTTGTCGACCGGCAGCGGCGGCAACCGCAGCGCCCAGGGCTCTCCCAGGTGGTCGACGACGCTCGTGCGGCGATCGTCGCTCAGCACGGCGCGCGCCCAATCCACGCCGGCCCGGAGGACGAGCTGGGCCTGGACGCGATCGGCGCCGAGCTCGCTCAACCTCGACCACGCGCTCTGTGTCACCACGAGCGCCGTCGCCGCCATGGCGGCGAGCGCTACCACGCCCATGGCAAGCACGACCGCGACGCCGCGCTGGCGAGCCCTCATGACTGCAGCGCGAATACGCGCACGATTTCCTCGCCCGAGGAGAGCACCATGCGCACCCGCACGGCGCGTGGCAGCAACGGGGCGGACGCAACAGCGGGCCAGGCCGTCACCCACGCCAGGCGCGCATCGAGATACTGCAATTCAAACCGGGCCACCCCGGCGAGCATGGGGTAGCGCGCGGGCTCGACGCCGGGGGCGATGTCCAGTCCCGGCCACACCCATAACTCGATCTCCTGGCGGTCGTTCAGCCGGTAGGCCAGCCGCCGCGCGGTAGCCGCGCCCTCGGCCGGGGAAAAGCGGCTGAACTCGAGATTGGCTTCCCCCATCGCATCGGCCTGTCCGTGCCAGGCCGGGAGTGTGGCGGCGGCGGTGCGCACCGGCCGCGGCGCTGCGAGCTGAACGTCCTGCTCGAAGCGCGCGAAGAATTTCGCCACGCGCTGCCATTTGTCCGCTTCCCGGTCGACGTGCTCGCGCGCGTCGAGCACCGCGGCGAGACCGCGATACGACATCAGCGCGAGGAGCGAGAGTATCAGGAGCGCCGTCAGCAATTCGATCAGGGTAAAGCCGCACGGTCCGCGGCGTGCCCGCCGCCCGGGACTCATTTTCCGGTCCCGGCCGGGTGCACGACAAACCCCGTCAGGCGCGCGAGCGAGCGCGACTCGTCGCGCGCGGCATACACGAAGACATCCACGCGCCGGAAAGCGGGATTCGGCAGCGCGGTGACCTCTTCGCGCCACGTGAACTCGACACCGCCCTGGCGCCCCGTGCCGCGCTGTATGCCCAGCGGCAGCCAGTCCTCCCGCGCGCGGTGCTCGGCAAGCAGGTTCTCCGCAACCCACCCGGCAAGCAGGCGCGAGCGCAACTCGCCGGCGTTGCTCGTGCCCTGGCCGGCGGCGCGCAGCGCAGCGAGCAGCGCGATCGATACGATTGCGACAGCGACCAGCACTTCGATCAGCGTGAACCCCGCGCGCCCGCCGCGGCAGGACCTAGCCATCGGTCTTTCCCTCACCCGGCACCGCACGCACCTCTCCCATCGGAGACGCCGCAACACCGTAACGCTCTGCGCCGAGAGACAGTTCGATGGCGAAGGGCGGCGGCGGTCCGTAGGGACTGAACTCCAGCCGCACCGCGCTCTGCAGCTCCCCGTTCTCGACGCGCAGGCCCGAGATCGTCATGCCTTGCGGCAGAGTCCGCGCGCGCAGCAAATCGCTGTCGCGAATCTCGGACCAGCCCGTGTCCTCGCGCAAGCGCCAGAACCGGTAGCCCGGCCCGTCGGCGGTCCAGCGGATGAATTTTCCCGTCAAGCCCGATTCCGCGACAGCGAGGTCCAGCAGCCGCGCCAGCCGCTCGGCCTCGACGCGCAACAGGGTGCGCTCGTCCGGCCGCGCAATGACGCTCACCAATCCGGCGAGCAGACCCGCGATCAGCAGCACGACCAGCATCTCTACCAGCGTGAACCCACGTCTCCGAGGAAGAAGTGACTCGTGACACGTGACACGTGACGGGTGTTTCGATGCCGGCGTCAGCGGGCCTTGCAAAACCAAGCACCGATCGCCTGCGCAATCCGAGCCTTTCACGATGCCGTTACGGGTCACGGGTCACCGGTCACGGGTCACTTGGTCAGAGATTCCACGACCCGACATCCGCATCGTTGCCCTCGCCGCCGGGCGAGCCATCGCCGCCAAAACTGAACACGTCGATCTCGCCGTGCACCCCGGGATTCAGGTACTGATAGGGATTGCCCCACGGATCCCTGGGCAGGCGCTCGAGGTAGCCTCCGGATTTCCAGTTCGACGGCAGCGGGGCGGTGGCGGGTTTCGAGACGAGAGCCTGCAATCCCTGTTCGGTCGTGGGATAGCTCCGGTTGTCGAGGCGGTAGAGCTTCAACGCCTGCATCAGGGTCGCGATGTCCTGCTTCGCCGCGATCGTCCGCGCCTCGTCGGGGCGGCTGATGATCCTGGGCACCACCAGCGCCGCGAGTATGCCGAGGATGACGACGACCACCATCACTTCGAGCAGCGTGAAACCGCATTGCCCGCGCGCTCCGGTCGCCTCGGCAGCGTAGCGGGACCAGCGGGAATGCGTGGAATGCAATTCTGCCGTCTGCCTGCGCACGGTTTTGCGGTATTCAGAACTGCGGAAAGCGGGCGCGACAGGCATCCCCCTCGCGCTTCGGAACGAGGGTATTATACGGATTCCACCACAAGGTTGCCGACCCGGAACGGGTGCGCGTCGCTCGCAGGTTGCGCGCAGGCAAAACGATGCAGGCCCTCTCACCCGAACGATCGAGTCTTGCGCTGACGGCCGCCGTGTCGCTGACAACGCTTGCGGCGCTGATGCTGCTCGGCGCGGTGCTGGCGTACTGGACGTGGGCGTGGCTCGCGCCGCGGCCCGAAGCCCGCGTGGCGCCCGTCGCGGAACCGGCGGGAGGCGTTGCGGCCGCTCGGACAATCTTCGGAACGTTGCAGCGGGACCGCAGCGTGGCGGCGCCGACGGGAATCGCCATCAAGCTGCTCGGCGTCGTGGCCGCAACGCCCGGCCGCCGCGGCTATGCGGTGTTGCAGCTCGAAGGACGGGAGATACTCGCGGTGGCAGCGGGCGAGGACGCCGCCCCGGGCATCCGCGTCGCGGAAGTTCACCCGGGCCACGTCATCCTGACGCGCAACGGGATCCGCGAATCGCTCGCCTGGCCGCAGAGGAAGCCGGTCGCGGAATCCGCCGCACCGCGAAGCGCCAAGTAACCTCCCTGGACCAGGATCACCATGACGCGTTGCCGGTTGTCGCATGCCATCGTGCCGGTTGTCGCGGTAGCGCTCGTGCTTTTCACGCAGCCCGCCGACTCGGCATCCGCGGGCAAACCCGGCGCCGCCGCGCGCCCGGCGGAGCCCGACGTCGTCACGCTCAACTTCGTCAACGCCGAAATCGAGGGCGTAGTGAAGGCGGTAGGCGAGATCACCGGGAAGAATTTCGTGCTCGATCCGCGCGTCAAGGGGGCGGTCAACATCGTCTCGGCGAAGCCGTTGCCCCGGTCCCTGGTGTACGACGTGTTTCTGGCGGCGTTGCGCGTGCAGGGCTACGCAGCGGTCGAGGATCGCGGCATCGTCAAGATCGTTCCCGCCGCCGACGCCAAGCTGTACCCGAGCCCTACCCGAGGCCCGCAGGACAAGGCGCGCTCCGGCGGCGACCGGATCCAGACGCAGGTGTTCACGCTCCGCTACGAATCCGCCGCGCAACTGGTGCCGGTACTCCGGCCGTTGATCTCCCCCAACAACACGATCACGGCGTACCCGGGCACCAACACGCTGGTCATCACCGACTACGCCGACAACCTGCTGCGTATAGAGAAAATCATCGACTCGATCGATCAGCCGAACGGCACGGAGCCGGTAGTAATTCCGCTGCGCCACGCGTCGGCTCTCGACGTCGCGCATACCGTGAACAGGATGTTTGCGGAGAACGCCCCGGGCACCGGCGCCCCGGGCGCGGATTCGACCCAGCGCCTGGCGGTAGTCGCCGATGCGCGCTCGAACAGCCTGGTGGTGCGCTCGGATAATCCGTCGCGCCTCTTCCGGCTGCGCAGCCTCGTCGCGATGCTGGACAGCCCCACCAGTGCGGCTGGCAACATCCACGTCGTTCACCTGAAAAACGCGGACGCGGTGAAGCTGGCCGAGACCCTGCGCGCCATATACTTGCGCGAGAACGCCCCCGCAGCGCCACCCGCGGTACCGCCCGGCCCGCTGGCGCCGCCTCCACCTCAGCCAGGCGCCATGACCGGCCCGGCTGCGTCCCCCGCGAACTCACCGCTTGGCGGGCTCTCATCGGCGCCGTCCCCGGCGGCTGCGGTGCAGGGAATCATCCAGGCGGATGCGGCGACCAACTCGATCATCATCACCGCGCCGGACGCGATCTACAACAGCCTGCGCGCCGCGCTCGACAAGCTCGACGTGCGCCGCGCGCAGGTTTACGTAGAGGCGTTGATCGCGGAGGTCACCGCCGACAAGGCGGCCGAGTTCGGCGTCCAGTGGCAGGACCTGAGCGCGGCCGGCGGGTCCGAGACCTCGGCCCGGGCCTTCGGCGGCACGAATTTCGGCAACCAGAGCCAGAACATACTGGGGATCGCCCAGGCCCCCCTCGGTGCGGGCCGCGGGCTCAATATCGGGGTCATCAAGGGCCGGGTTTCGATCCCCGGGGTCGGCGAGATATTGAACCTCGGCGTCCTGGTGCGCGCGCTCGAGACCGACAGCAACGCCAACATTCTGTCCACGCCGACGCTGCTTACGCTCGACAACGAGGAGGCGAGAATCATCATCGGCCAGAACGTGCCCTTCATCACCGGGCAATACGCGCTGTCCGGCGCGGCGACCACGCCGACGCCGTTCCAGACGATCGAGCGGCGCGACGTCGGCCTGACGCTGCGGATCAAGCCGCAGATCTCGGAAGGCGGCACCGTCCGGCTGCAGATCTACCAGGAGGTGTCGGCCGTGGTGGACAACTCCAACCCGGCCGGCGTGATCACCAACAAGCGCGCGGTCGAATCGACGGTGCTGGTGGACGACCGGGAGATCGTCGTGATCGGCGGACTCATCCAGGACTCGGTCAGGGACGGCGTCGAGAAAGTGCCGTTGCTCGGCGACATTCCGCTGCTGGGCGCGCTCTTCCAGTACAAGACGCGCGCGCGCAGCAAGACCAACCTGATGGTGTTCCTGCGGCCGACGGTACTGCGGGACGCGCAGGCATCGGGGTCGCTGACGGGCGAGCGCTACGAGTACATCATCGGCCAGCAACGGGGCGCCAAGCCGCCGGTGAGCCCCCCGCTCCCCGATGTCGAGTCTCCTATCCTGCCGCCGCGCGCGGCGCCCGACGCACGCAAGCCGTAGTATGGCCCACGGGTCACGAGTCACGAGTCACGGGTCACTCGTCCTTCCCTACGCCTTCGCGCGGACCAACGGCATCGTCGTCACCGCCCCCGGAGAAGACTGGGCTGAAGTCGCCGTCCGCGGCGACGCCCGCCCGCAGGCGCTCGCCGAAGTCCGGCGCGTGCTCGGCGTGCCGTTGCGCGCGCGCCGCGTCGGCGCCGATGAATTCAACGAGCTGCTCTCCACGATCTACAACGGCTCGGACGCCGGCGCCGCGCTCCTGGCCGGCGACCTCGCGCAGGACCTGGATCTCTCCCGGTTGCTGCAGGAAATCCCGCAGATCGAGGATCTGCTCGACCGGCAGGACGATGCGCCGGTCATCCGCCTGATCAACGCGCTCCTGACCCAGGCCCTGCGCGATGGCGCCTCGGACATCCACATCGAGCCGTTCGAAGCGCGCTCGGTGGTGCGGTTGCGCATCGACGGGACGCTGCGCGACCTGGTCGAGCCGGCGCGCGCGCTGCACGGCGCCATCGTCTCGCGCGTGAAAATCATGGCGCAGCTCGACATCGCGGAGAAGCGCCTCCCGCAGGACGGACGCATTTCCCTGCGGGTCGCCGGCAGGCCGATCGACGTCAGGGTGTCCACGATTCCCATCGCGCACGGCGAGCGCGTGGTGCTGCGGCTGCTCGACAAGCAGGCCGGGCGCCTCGATCTCACGCGGCTCGGCATGGACGACGCCACGCTCGCGCACATGGACCGGCTGATCCGCGAGCCCCACGGCATCGTTCTCGTTACCGGGCCGACCGGCTCGGGCAAGACGACCACCTTGTACGCCGCGCTGTCGCGGCTCGACGCCGGCGCGCTCAATATCATGACCGTCGAGGACCCGGTCGAGTACGACCTCGACGGCATCAGCCAGACCCAGATCAACACCCGCATCGAGATGAGCTTCGCGCGGGCGCTCCGCACCATCCTGCGCCAGGATCCCGATGTCGTCATGATCGGCGAGATCCGCGACCTGGAGACTGCGCAGATCGCGGTCCAGGCGAGTCTCACCGGCCACCTCGTATTCGCAACGCTGCATACCAACGACGCCGTGAGCGCCGTCACGCGCCTGGTCGACATGGGCGTGGAGCCCTTCCTGCTGGCGTCCGGCCTGATCGGAATAGGCGCGCAGCGGCTGGTGCGCAGGCTGTGCCTGGAATGCCGCAGGCCCACTTTCTCCGATGCGGCTGATGCGGCGACGCAACTCAACTCCCTGGGGTTCGCGCCGACGGGCGGAGCGTTCTACGCGGCGCAGGGCTGCGCCGCCTGCAACCGCACCGGCTACCGGGGCCGCACCGGCATCTACGAGCTGCTGACGGTGGACGATGAACTGCGCCGGCTGATCCACGACCGCGCGCCGGAGCACGTGCTGCGGGAGCATGCCGCAGCGCGCGGCATGCGCTCGTTGCGCGACGACGGCATGCGCTGGGCGGCGCAAGGCGTGATCAGCCTCGAGGAGGTCGTGCGCGTCACGCGCGAATAGCATGGAAGCGTTTCACTACGAAGCGCTGGACTCCACTGGCCGCACGGTATCCGGCGTGGTGCAGGCCGACACGGCGCGCCAGGCTCGCATGCAGGTGCGCGCGCAGGGCCTGCTGCCCTCCATGGTCGACAGGGTCGACTCGCGCGCCCGTGCGCAGCGGGCCTGGGCCCGCAGCATCTCGCCGACGGAACTCTCCGTGCTGACCCGGCAACTGGCGACGCTGCTCGAATCCGGGCTCACGATCGAGCAGGCCCTCAATGCGTCGATCCAGGAAGCGGCCGTGCCGGTCGTCCGGGAGGTGCTGACCGGCGTCAAGACCGAGATAACGTCGGGCCTGTCCCTCGCCGCGGCGCTGGGCGCTTACGACAGGAGCTTTCCGGATTATTACCGGGCGCTCGTCCATGGGGGAGAGGAATCGGGCGCGCTGTCGACCGTGCTGCAGCACCTCGCCGACTATCTCGATGCCCGCCAGGCGCTGAAACAGAAAACCGGCCTCGCCCTGCTCTACCCGGCGCTAGTCACGATCGTCGCCGTTCTGATCGTCGGCGGTCTGCTCGTCTACGTGGTGCCGCAGGTGGTTCAGGTTTTCCAGCATTCGAAACAGGAGTTGCCGTGGCTCACGCGCGCGCTGATTGCCGTGAGCGATTTCCTGCGTGGATCATGGCTCTATCTCGCGGCCGCCGTGCTCGGCGGCCTCGGAGCCGCACGCCTGGCGCTGCGCCGCGACGCCCCGAGGCGGTTCTGGCACGCCCTCCTGCTGCGCTGTCCCGGGCTGGGACCGCTCGTGAGCGGCGTCAATGTCTCGCGTTTCGCCAGCACGCTCGCCATCCTCGTCCGGGGCGGCGTGCCGCTGCTCGCTGCGCTCGCTTCCGCGTCACGGGTCGTCACCAACACCGTGTTCCAGGCGGCCGTCGAACAGGCCATCGGGCGGGTGCGTGAGGGCGCAAGCCTGGCGCGGGCGTTGGAAGAAACGCGCGCGTTTCCGCCGCTCTTGATTCACCTGGTGGCGAACGGCGAGGCGAGCGGAAGGCTCGAGCAGATGCTGGAGCGCGCGGCGTTCCTGGAAACCCAGGCGCTCGAGCGACGTCTCGCCGTCTTCCTCACCCTGCTCGAGCCGGCGATGATACTGGTGATGGGTGGAATCGTGCTCCTGATCGTCCTCGCCATCCTGCTGCCTATCATCGAAATCAACCAGCTGGTGCGCTAGACGCCCGCGTCCGCGGGCGCGGTTTGTCGCAGAAATACCACACCGCACCGGGCCCGCGGCCGCGTTTCGCGGGGCATTCCATAAGCCTATGACATTCTTGAGGTAAGCTGACAAGGTAGTTCGCTGGTGGGTGCGGCGAATTACAGGGAGCGATCGTACAAAGAGGACCGGGTCGGACAGTTATCGTGCCTTGGTTTCCATGCAGTTTCGTCAGCCGCTCGCACGGTCCCCGTGCTGACAGCCTGCCCCCCGCACCACCCTCGCCGTCCGTTCCGATGTGCCGGGCGCTAAGCCCATCCTGGCCCGTTGTCGCCTTCCTGGCACTGCTCGTCGCGGCATTCGCGTGGAGTACTGCTGCGCGGGCGCAAGTATCGGTGGCGCAGGGCATGACGATCTACACCACCGCCTTTCCCGGGACGAATCTGCCCGCAAACGGCTGCACCAACGCCGCTTGTCACGGAGCAGGCGCACCTGCAGTGGCATCAGTCGGCCACCAACTCGCTTCGAACAACCCCACGAGAATCTCCAACGCGATCGCCGCCAATACCGGGGGCATGGGAGGGCTCACGCTCAACGCGGCCCAGCTGAGGAGCCTCGCGCTGTACATCGGTCAGATCAAGGCGCCCCTGCCCGCAAACGCCGCGTTGCCCGTCACGGTCAATACCCCTGCAACGATCGATGTCTATCCGTTGCTTCCGGGCGATGGCACGAGTGGCGCGGCGCAGGACGCGGCGGGCGTGACCGCCACCAACGGAACGAACGGAACCACGTCGGTCAGCATCGCCACCAACGTGGGGGCAGGCACGATTGCGTACAACATAACCTACACGCCGAACCTGAACTTCGTCGGCGCCGACAGCTTCACCTACACCATCACGAATTCGACGGGGAACGCGACGCGCACCATCACGGTCACGGTATCTCCCGCCGGTCCGCCGGTGATTTCGAGCCCGGCGGCGGCGGGCGGGACGGTAGGCCAGGTCTTCACGGTGACGCCCATCGTGGCGAGCAATTTCCCGACGGCTTTCAGCGGCACCGGGCTGCCGCCCGGCCTGAGCGTCGATCCCGTCACCGGAAACATCAGCGGAACGCCCCAGCAAGCCGGCACGTTCAACGCCACGCTGACCGCGAGCAACGGCATCAATCCTCCGGGAACCCGGATAGTCCCCTTTACGATCGCCGCTGCTCCTACGGCGCCCGGCGCCGGCGCCGTGACCATGACGGTCCCGTTCAACACCCCGACGACGCTCGATCTCGCGCCGTTCATCACCATGAATACTGCGACGGGCATCGTCATCGTAACCTCGCCCGCGCACGGCGCGGCGACGGTCAGCGGCACCCGGGTGACTTTCACGCCGGTCACCAACTATTTCGGTCCCGACGCGTTCACGTATGCCGCGATCAACGCCATCGGCACCTCGTCCCCGGGAACGGTGACCGTGAACGTGGTCGGCCGTCCCGATCCGACCCGGGACGCCGCCGTCACCGGCCTCGTCGCCGCGCAGGTGGACGCCGCTCTGCGCTTCTCCCGGGCGCAGATCTCCAACTTCCAGCGCCGGATGGAATCGCTGCATCGAAGAAACGACGGCGAGTCCGGCGGAGCGCGGGCTCTCAGCCCGGGGACCGATCGCGCGGCAACGACGGGACCGGCCGCCGCAACGGCGGCCACGGCCGCGGCCATGAGACAGATGGGTGCGGAGCCGCCTGCCCTCCCGGGCCAGGACCCGGTGCGCGTTGCCAGCGCGTCCGCCAGTTCGCAGCGCGACGCTCAGGGCGGCGGGTCGGCCTTCAGCAGGCTCTTTCCGCTGGTAACCGACGCTGCGTCCATATTGACGAGCCGGTCGGTAAACCTGGGGAATCTCGCCGCCCATGCCACGGGCACGGACGGGTCGGCGCGAAATCCGGGCGCCGTGAACTTCTGGGTCGAGGGCAACGCGAGCTTCGGCACCCGGGATCCCACGGCCGGCAGAAGCGGCCTCGATTTCAGCACGAGCGGGATCAGCTTCGGCGCCGATCGGCAGTTTGGAGACCAGTGGGCGCTGGGGATCGGCGCGGGGTTCGCGCGCGACAGGACCGACATCGGCACCGACGGCACCCAGAGCCGGGCCCACGGCTTATCGGCTGCCCTGTACGGCAGCTTCCAGCCGGGACGCAATCTGTTCGTGGACGGCTTGATCGGCGTAGGCAAGCTCGACTTCGAGATGCAGCGCTTCGTCGCCCCGGTGACCGACTTCGCGCGCTCCGACCGCGACGGCTATCAGGTGTTCGGCTCGCTCGCCGCGGGTTATGAGCACCGCGCCAACGGCGTTCTCGTTTCGCCGTACGCCCGGGTCGACTATTCCGCCGACCGGCTCGATCAGGCGACAGAGACGGGCGCCGGCGCGTTCGCGCTGACCTATTTCAAGCAGAACACCTCGTCGGTGCAGGGCGCGCTGGGCCTGCGCGCGGAATCGGTCCACGCCACCCATTTCGGCTGGGCGGCGCCGCGCATACGGGTGGAGTACCGGCACGAATTCCAGGATGAGCGCCTCATGCAGCTCGCTTATGCGGACCTGATCGGCGGACCGCGCTTCGCGGTGTCGACCGGACCGATTTCCCGCGACGCCCTCGCGGTCGGCATCGGCAGCGACTTCGTGTGGCGCGACGGATTGACGATCGGGATCGACTATCAACTGCTGCGCTCCTCCGAGAACGCCAGCCATGCATTCCGGCTGCGCATCTCGAAGGAGCTCGACGGGCCGGGCCCGGGGTCCGCGCTGCACGGGGCCGCCGCGCCGTCGGGTCCGCCTCTCGACATCCGGGTCGACGCCGGCTGGCTGTACGACGATAACGTCACCCGCTCCCGGGAGCGCTCGGAGATGCTCGGCGACCAGTCGTACAGCCTGAACGTAGGCAAGGTCATCACCATCCCGCTCACCAGTCACGTGCGCGCTCTGGTGGGCGGGTCGATAGGCGCCGAAAAATTCCGCAACTACGACGGGCTCTCCAAGGTGACCGCCGGCTTCTCGGGAGATCTCCAGTATCGCCCGTCTGCCGAGTTCGGCGCTCCGACTTTTGCGCTCTTCGGGAGGGCAACCGCGGAACAGTACGAATCCGAGCGGCGCGACGGCTACCGCAACTCGATCGGCCTCTCGATGCGACAGTCGCTGACGGATCGCATCGACGTGTTCGGCGCCCTGGCGCACAACGAGCGCTACGCCGACAGCGCGGTGTTCACGACCCGGGACAATTCCGCGCGTCTCAACCTCGACTGGGGCGTAGGTCCCCGGAGCACGCTGTACATGGGGGCGGAATATCGCCGCGGCGACATCGTGTCGTCGGGACGCCCCTCGCTCGAGAACATCGATATCGCCGACGTGCTGGTGGCCGACGATGCGTATCCCGGGAAGGGGTTCTTCGCCTACCGATTCGAGGGCAGGACCGTGATCACCACGCTCGGCTACAACCTGGGCCTGGGACCGCGGGATTCGCTCGACTTCTCCTGGCGGCGCGGCGAAGCGACGCCGTCCCTGCGGCCCAGCTTTGCGACGTCTTCCTCGAGCTACATCGCCAACCAGTTCTCGATCGTCTACCTGACGCGTTTTTAAAGGATCGTATCGTGCGCTTGAGAAACCACCTGGTCCCGGCCGGATTGCTCGCTACAGCGCTTCTGCTGGCGTCGTGCGGCGGCGGTGGCGGCTATTCCGGCGACGTCGTGCCTGGAGCGCCGGTGCCGTTGCTGCCGGCGGCCCTTAGTACCCCCGACAACTTCCTGATCTTCCCCAATCCGCAGGTGCAGCCCGACGGGTCGTTCCAGACCCTCTCGACCGTCTATACGCAGGCGTACTACGCCGCGATAGATCCTGCAAACAGCAAGGACACGCTCGACAAGTGGAAGACGGCCAATGGCTTCGGGAGCGGCACCGGGACCGAGGTGACGGTCGTGTTCGGAGACGTCCGCGACCTCGGTTACGGCCGGCGCATGACTGCGCGGCAGAATGTCGACGGCACGGTCGCCGTGATGGTGGAGAACTACCTGGTAGCCAGCAATGCCGGCTACTCCTACACGACGTTGAACCTCGACGCGGCCGTGGTCAGGGACACGCGCTGGCACCTCGCGACCAACGCGATCGAGTTCAGCCCCGGACCGGGGGGCGGCGCCAGCTTCGTGAAGTTCTTTACGTTCGACGCGGCCACCGGCGCGCGGTCGCTGACCGCGGACATGGACGGGCGGGGCCCGAAGGCCATGCCGGGTCCGTGCCTGACCTGCCACGGCGGACGCGGCGATCCGCTCACGCCGCCCGATGCGACGGGACGGCAACTGTTTCCCCTGGTGCGCAACACCACCACGGCGAACCGGGGCGATACCCGGGCGCACATGCATGCGCTCGAGGTGGACGGCTTCGACTATTCGACGACCGCCGGATTCACCCGGGCCGACCAGGAAGCGGCGCTGAAAATCATCAACCGGATGGTGCTCTGCACGTATCCCCTGCCGGCGCCGACCGGCTCGCCCGAAGATGCCTGCCGGCCTGCCCTGAACCCGAACAACAACGAATGGCCCGGCACGGCCGCGGCCATCATCAAGAACGCGTACGGCGGGCCCGGCCTGCCGAACGCGACTTTCTCGGACACCTACCTGCCGGCCACGTGGCTGGGCGCCGGCCAGACGTCGCTGTACCAGGGTGTGGTGGCGCCCACCTGCAGGACCTGTCATATCATGCGCGGCACCGTCAACCAGCAGGACATCGATTTCGACCAGTTTGCGCGGTTCCAGGGTTACGCCGATCGCACGAAGGCGCACGTCGTCGACCGCGGCAACATGCCGCTCGCGAAACTGGTATTCGACCGGTATCATGCATCGACTGCGCCCGAGCTGATGGCGACGTTTCTCGAAAGCCAGGGCTTCGCCGTGCGCGACGGCAGCGGAGCGCCGCTCAGGCCGGGGCGGCCGGTTGCCGATCCGGGACCCAACCGCGCGATACCCCCGGGAGCAGCGACGCTGTCGGCGGCGGGCAGCCTGTTCTCGAACACTTTCCAGTGGTCCATCGTAGCGGGTCCGGCGGGCGCTACGCTGACGAATGCGAGTTCGGCGCAGGCCACCTTCACCGCGGCGACGCTCGGGACCTACGTGGTGCAGCTCGTGGCGAGCAATGGCGCCGTTCAAAGCGCTCCCGCGCAGCTCACGATCGTCGTCACCGCCGGGCTGCCGATCGCGCCTGCGGCGATTCGCTTTTCGGACATCAAGACGGCGCTGCAACTGGGGGCCGGCGGATGCGCGGGGTGCCATTTCAACGGCAACAACACGCCGGTCACGTACGACGACATCGACCGCAACGGCGACGGAATCATCGGGGATGCGACCGATGACCTGTGGCTTTACACGGAAGTTCGCGGTCTGATCAATTTCACCGATATCGTGGCGAGCCCGCTCCTGCGCAAGCCGTCCGGGCAGCATCACAACGGCGGCATGCGGCCGTCTTTCGACATCAGCGCCGCGCCTCCCGGCGATCCTGCCCGGGCCGGCTACGATCTGTTCCTGAACTGGATACTCAACAATGCCCCGCGCTGACAGCCGCGCCGGCCGCACAGGCGGAATTCGTCCCCACATCGCAGCCGGTGACGGCCGCTGGCAGGATCGGGAGCATTCATGAAACGCTTTGACAAGGCGGACGATCCGCGCCGGCGCCTGCTCATCCAGGCACTCGCTGCCGGACTGTTCTCGGCCGGGCTGCCGGCGCAGGCGCAGGTCTTCGGCAGCAGGCCCGCCAGACTTCCTGCCGGGCAATCCATCTACCGCATCTCCGGCCAGGTCACGGTGAACCAGAACCCGGCGACCCTCGAAACGCGGATCAACCCGGGCGACACGGTGCAAACCGGCAAGGGCAGCGAGATCGTATTCGTGATCAACGATCACTCCACGATCATGCGAGGCGACAGTCAGCTGGTAATCGAGTCCCAGCCGGAACCGGCGCCATCCACCTCGCTGCTGGTGTCCGGCCTGCGGCTTCTGACCGGAAAACTTCTGTCGGTTTCCCGCGGGCGGCAGTTTCAGGTCACGACCAACACCGCCACCATCGGCATACGCGGCACGGGCTTCTACGCTGAAACGGATCCGGACGAAACCTATTTCTGTCTCTGCTATGGTTCCGCGGAAGTCGCCGCCCTGAACGATCCGTCCAGCACGGAAACGATCGTGACCAAGCAGCACGACCGTCCGCTCTATATCGCGGGCAGCGCGGACCCCGGACGGAGCATCCGCAACGCGCCGTTCGTCAACCATACCGACCAGGAACTGGCGCTGATCGAAACGCTGGTGGGGCGCACGCCGCCCTTCGTATTCCCGAAGGACATCTACCAGGCGCCGCGCCGCGAGTACTGAGCGGCGTCAGGCTCCCCCTCGCCGTCTATCCGACGGTGCCCGAGACAGCGATAATACTGGTGACGGGCGCAACGTGCTCCTGATCGTCCTCGCCATCCTGGCCCATCATTGAGATCAACCAGCTGGCGCGGTGAGCAGAGAACGAGTGATGCGACGGGATGTCAATATGACAGTGAGGAAGGGCTGCACCGGGATCGTCCTGCTATGTCTAGTCCTGCTTCCACGGCTTGCGTGGGGCGGGGATGGCATGGCATCGGCGTCCGTTGCCATTTCATCGACCCTCCAAAACGCACCGGCGCAGCCTGCCGACGCGCCCCTGCAGACCCCTCTTATGCAGGCCCCCTCTCTGCAGAACCCCATCGCCAGCGTCAAACGCGCCGTTTTCGGGCGCGAAGCCCCCTCGCGCGATGTTCGCCATATCGCGGACTGGGTTGTCGATTCCGGCGACAATCGGGGCCTGCCGTTCGTGGTCATCGACAAGATCGACGCCAGGGTCTTCGTCTTCGATGCCGGCGGACGGGTCCGCGGGACGGCCCCGGCGCTGCTGGGCCTGGCGCGGGGCGATGACACCGCGCCCGGCATCGGCGACCGGGAGCTCGCCTCCATACTTCCCGAGGAGCGCACCACGCCCGCGGGCCGCTTCGTGGCGCAGCGGGGCATGAGCCTCCGCGGAGAGGACGTGGTGTGGGTGGACTACGAGTCGGGCGTATCGCTGCACCGGGTGGTCACCAATAACCCGCGGGAGCGCCGGCTCGAGCGCCTGGCGACACCGACGCCCGATGACAACCGGATCTCCTACGGCTGCATCAACGTGCCCGCCGCGTTCTACAACGAAGTGGTCGGTCCGTCCTTTGCCACCACGGCCGGCATCGTCTACGTGTTACCGGAGACCCGGCCGGTACGCCAGGTCTTCGGCTCGTACGATGTCGAGGCGCGGCCGCAATACGCCGTCGGTACCCGGTAACCGTCAGTTCCTGTCCCGTCTCGGCGCCGGTTGTTGTACCGGCGGCGGCGGCGGCGGTGGCGGTGCCACGACTTCCGGCGGTGGCGGCGGCGCTTTCTTCGGGGCCGGCGGTGGCGGAGCGACAACGGGTGCGGGGGTGGGCTCGGGCGTCACCGGGCGCGGCGGGGGTGCCGGGGCCTTCGCGAACCGGAAGACCAGGCCGAGCGAGTACAGATCTACGTGGTCCTTGCCGTTGACGGTATTGCTCGCCCGGTAGCGCTCGGCCTCGGCGCGCAAGCTGATGAAATAATTGATATCGTACTGAAGCCCGAAGCCGTACTTCACGTTCGTTTCGGAGTCGCTTGGGTTCGCCAGCACGCCAACGGCACCGGTTCCGGCAAAGAGACTCGAGGTCCTGGCATGGGCCACTCCGAGCCTGCCGAGCGCCGAGAACCTTTCGGCGATCGGCAGAATGCCGACCAGGTCGAGGTTCCAGCCTTTGACCCCCAGATTTCCGTTCAGCGTTCCCGCCGGCACGGTCGTGGTGTTGAAACTGAAATCTCCCAGGTCGAAATAGCCGCCTTCCACCGCGAAATTCCGGTGGAACTGGTACCCGACAAACAGCTTGTAGCCTAAGTCGTGCTCGTCACTTGAGATCGAGGTCGTGGCCAGCGCCGGTCCCTGCAAACTCCTGGCGATTGCCGCCTCGTCGAAATGCGATCGGGACTGGCCGACATTGCCTCCAAGGTACCAGTGCGGTTCGGCAGCCATGGCACAGGGACTGGCTGCTGCGGCGAGCGCCAGCAGGCCCAGCGTTTCGAAACGTCTTGATTTCATGGGCTTCTCCATAATGAAATCTTTACGTTCAACAAGGTCAATTAGTTATGGTTCGTTATTGGAGTAAAGTCTAAGATAGGCCGGGAGGGGACGCCAGATTATTTGCAATTCACCAACAGAAATTGGCAATTCTGTTGTGTGAGAGCAACAACCGGGCGCGATGCAGGAACCCCGCTTCCCCTGCCGCGTTCAAACAGGAACGGTCACGCGAGCCTGGATCGAGGAGGTGCCATGAAACCCGGAATACTCGTTGCAGCAGCACTTCTCATGGCGCAAGCCGCGAGCGTACTGGCGGATGGCGACAAGGAGCAGTACAACCGCCGCGCCGCTGAAACCGACATGTCGGTCTTCCGCGAGTTGAACCGCAGCGGCAGCGGCTTCCTGACCAGGGAAGAAGTCCGGGGCGACATGCGGCTCGGGACGCGCTTCGACGACATCGATGTCAACCGCGATGACGTCGTCACCCCGCAGGAGATGCAGCGCTATCTCGAGCAGACCTATGGTGTGGCGGCGTCACCCGCACCGCAGGCCGCGCGCTAAACGCGGCTCGTAGTCCTAAGAAAAAACGCCCGCTTGCGCGGGCGTTTTGTCGCCGACCAATCCGGCTGTGCTACGCGGCGCGCCTGCCGGCCACGTTCTTTTGAGCGGCCGCCGCCTTGTCCGCCTTCTGGAAGTGGGCATCGGTGAACCCGTAGAGCGACGCGCCGCCCCCCAGGATCTTCGCCGCCGTATCGCGCGAGCAGCTCGCGAGCACGTTGTTCGCCACGTTCGGGAAGTTGGAGTCGAAGTGCGGGTAGTCGCTGGAGATGCACATGCGGTCGGCGCCGATCAGTCCCGCCGTCGCCTCGATCTCCGGCTCGCTGCCTTCGACCGCCGCCCAGCAGTTGCGGCGGAAGTACTCCTTCGGCGTGAGGCTCAGGTACGGCGCATGCGAGTCGCGGAACTGGGGATAGTCCCACTCGATGCGGGTCAGCAGTCCCGGCACCCAGGAATTCTGGGCTTCGAGGAACGCCACCCTCAGCTTCGGATGGAATTCGAACACGCCGCCGATTACCTGCGCGATCAGCGCCTGCTGCATCTCGATCCAGTGGGCGGCCACGTGGCGGTAGAAGCGGTTCTCGCCGTACAGCTCGAGCATGTGCGAGTAGATGGCGCTCACGCCTTCGTGGAATCCCCACGTCACGCCCAGCTCCTCGTGTACCGTGTACAGCGGGTCCCAATAGTTGGAGTGCCAGTAGTGGCCGTTGATCAGGTTCGGCCGGATGAACGAGCCGACGGCGCCCAGCTCTCTCACGCATCGCACGAGCTCCCGGCACGCCAGGTGAACGTCGTGCATGGGGAGCATCGCCACGAATTTCAGCCGGTCCGGGCTATGGCTGCAGAACTCGTGTATCCAATTGTTGTACGCCTGGCAGATGGCGAGCGACAGCCGGGGATCGATCCCGTTCTTCGCAAGGAGCCCGAGGCCCACCGTGGGATAGAGCACCGCGAGGTCGATGCCTTCCTGGTCCATGCCCCAGCACTGGGCCACCGCGTCGTAGTCGCGCTCGATGGCGTAGTCCAGGCGATTCGCATCGTGGATACGCGAGCCGGAAAGCGGTGGCTGGGTGCTGGTCGCCGAGATACGCTTGGTCGACTTCCGGTATTGCTGGAGGTCCAGGTCCGAGGTGGGCTCCCCGTCGATCAGGATCAAGCCGGCCGGTCCGCGGTTGGGTTTGCCGTCCGCGCCAACTCTCACGGTCACGCGGTCCCGGTACTTCGGATCCAGGTACCGGTCGAAGAGATCCGGCGGCTCCATCACGTGCATGTCCGAGTCGACGAACCTGAGACCATCTTTCATGAGACGTCCTCCTATCGTGATATGGACTGTAAACGCATCAAAGAACGCTACGCCCGCCCGCCTGGAGTGTCAATGAGCGGCGGCCTCGCTCGATCGCGGCAGCGGCGGCGCGCGCGATGCGAAGAGCATTCGAGGCCGCTTTGTGGACTATTACCCGGCGCGAATCCTCGCCTGCTGATGATCTTCTTCCACCGAACGAGATCGGATTTGATCAGTGCCGCGAATTCCTCCGGTGTCGACTTGGCGGGATCCAGACCCTGGCTGGCGAAGCGCGCCTGCGTGTCGGGCAGCTGGATAATGCGCACGATCTCGGAATTGAGCCGCGAGATGATGGTTTTCGGCGTCCGGGCTGGCGCGAGGATCCCGAACCAGGCGCTGCATATTTCGATCTCCGGCATCCCGACTTCCGCCACCGTCGGAGTGTCGGGAGCGGCGCTCGAGCGCCGTTTGCTCGTCACCATCAGGAGCTTCAGCCTTCCCGAGCGCACGTGCGGAATTGTGGCCGTCAGCGAGGTGAAACCGACCGCCACGTTGCCGCCCATCACGTCTACAAGTTGCGGCCCGGCGCCTTTGTAAGGCACGTGTATGAGCTCGATGCCAGCCGCCGACTTCAACATTTCGCCGGCGAGGTGGGTAACGCCGCCGATTCCGGTGGACCCGTAGCTCAATTTGCCTGGTGACGCCTTGGCCACATTATTTTGGCGCCGCATGACTACTCGGCTCGCAGTCCCGCCTCCTTGATGATCTTCGGCCACCTGACGAGATCTGACTTGATCAGAGCCAGGAATTCATCCGCCGTCGACGAGGCCGGCGTCAGTCCCTGGGCGCTGAAGCGCGCCTGAACGTCCGGCGTCTGCACTGCCCGCACGATTTCCGTGTTGAGCCGGGAGACGACGGCTGGCGGCGTGCGCGCCGGCGCGAGGATTCCGAACCAGCCGTGGGCGACGTCGATTTCGGGCAGCCCGGCTTCGGTCGCGGTCGGCACGTCGGGCGCCGCGCTCGAACGCTGTTTGCCAGTCACCATCAGGATCTTGAGCCTCCCAGTGCGCACGTGCGGTATCGCGGCGGTCAACGAGACGAAGCCCATTGCCACGTTGCCGCTTATGACGTCGACCAGCTGCGGCCCGGCCCCCTTGTACGGCACGTGCACGAGGTCGATGCCCGCCACCGACTTCAGTATTTCACCGGAAAGATGGGTGGCATTGCCGACGCCGGTGGAGCCAAAGCTCAACTTGCCCGGCGACGCCTTCGCAAGAGCAATCAGCTCCTTGACGGAGTTGGCCGGGAGCGACGCGCTGACCGCGAGCGCCTGCGTGGTGCGCGAGGTCAGGCTGATTGGCGCGAAGTCCCTGAGCGTGTCGTACGGCAGCTTCGAGAACAGAGCCGGATTCATGGTCAATGCCGACATCGGCCCGAGTAACATCGTGTAGCCGTTGGGAACGGCCTTCGCGACGAGCTCCAGCGCGACGATTCCACTGCCACCGGCGCGGTTGTCGACGACGACCTGCTGCCCCATCTGCTCGGAGAGCTTCGGCCCGAGGATGCGCGCCTGAAAATCGCCAGAGCCGCCGGGAGGATACGTAACCACCAGCCGCAGTGGCTGGCTGGGATATTCAGCGGCCGATGTCGAGGCAGGCCACACGAACACCGCGAGCGGCAACAGCAGCCATCCCGCAACTTGCGATTGCTTCTTCCTTGTCCCGTTCATCGGTTCTCCTCCGAGAGTTTCCGATACACGAATCCCGAAGCATTACGGCGCCATCATTCAGCAGTCGATATAAAACGGTTCTCCAATCGCACTACGTCTGTATTGTGTCATTAGACTCCCGCCGGAATGGCTTGTCACCCACCGGCTGTTGATCGAGCATGTTATGGCTCGGCGCGCTGTCCGCAGGGCACGCCCGGAAGTAGCCAAACACCGGGCGGATGAGAAGTCTCCGACGAATCAGCGACCTCAGTGACATCAGGAAAACGGGTACCGGCTTGATCCCAACCAGCACCTTAAACCGCGCCGTGACGATCCCATCGCTGGTTGGAGCCGGCTACTCGTTCTTCGTCGTCGTTTGGTTCTTTTCAAACTTCAGCAGGAATATGGGCGACGCCGAGGCCACTTCCGCGGTTTCGTGAGAAAACCGCTCAGCCGAAACTTACCCGGTCACTGGTCACGGTTTTTCAGGCACGAGCCCCAGCGCCGACTCGAGACGCTTGCGGTGCAGCGCCGGCGCGCCCAGGCAGTGATAGAGCGAGCGCGACATCTTGGTGTGCAGCGTCAGGCCGTATTCGCGCATCACGCCGATGCCCGCGTGCACTTCGTGCGCGAAATCGCAGGCGCCCATATAGCTTTCGGAAGAGACCGCCTTGGCCACGTGCACGCTCGCGGCCGCGTCCCTGCCGGTGTCGAGCTTCCACAGCGCCTCGTACGTCGTCCAGCGCGCCGCATCGAGAAAGTTGACGATGCGGATTACGTGATCCTGCACGCGCTGGAAGCGGCCTATGGGCTGCTGGAACTGGATGCGCTCGCGCGAGTACTCGACCGAGAGCTCGAACACCGCCCTGCACCCGCCCACCTTGTAGGCGCACAGCACCGGGATCGCCGCAAGGAGTGCCGGCTGCATCGCCGCCCAGGCGCCGCCCTCTTTCCCGACGAGGTCGTGCGCGCTCACGCGGACGTTCTCGAGTTTCACCTCGCTCATGCCGGCGAGAAAACCCTCGAGCGGGCGGATCGCGACGCCCGCGGCCTTCGCATCGACGCGCAACAGGCTTTCGCCGCCCGGCGTGCGCACCATCACCAGCAGGTCGGTGGCGAACAGCGCGTCGTGTACGAAAACCTTGGTCCCGGTGAGGAGAAACCCGGTGCCGTCACGCCGGGGCGCAAGCGCGACGCTCTCCGCCGACCAGCCGTATCTCGCTTCCGTCACCGCCAGCGCGAAAACGCGCTCGCCGCTGGCGATCTGCGGCAGCCATTCCTTCTTCTGGGCTTCGCTCGCTGCCTCCACCAGCAGGCGGGCGCAGAGCACGCCGGACGAGAAGAGCGGACCGGGCACGGGGCCCGCTCCCAGCTCTTCGAAGAGAACCGCCACGTCGGTCAGGGAATTGCCCGTGCCGCCGTACTGCTCCGGTATCGCCATTCCCGCCCAACCCAGTTGGGCGAGCTTGCCCCAGAGGTTTGCCTGTATCCCGGACGGATCGCGATCGAGCTTCACGAGTGCGTCGCGCCCGCAGTCGTTCCGCACGAAATCGCGCGCGGATTCCTGGATCAGCTTCTGCGTAGAGTCTAGGGATAGGTCCATGATCGTTCCCGTCGAGAATGAAGGATAGGATGATTGAACGTGGAACGTGGAAGGATGAAGGATGACCTGCTCTAAGCAGTTAAGAACCGGGTCATCCTTCCACGTTCATCCTTCATCCTTGTTTTTCAGGGCCCCGGATTTCTCGCGCTCGCGCCGGCCGATGCCGATGCGCCGGGCCATGATGACGCGCTGGATGTCCGTCGTCGCGCCCGGGTGCAGCGCGGTAATCGCGTCGCGCTGAAAGTACTCCACGGTGCCCTTGAGCGGTCCCCACCGCTCGTCCTTCGTCAGCACGTACGGTCCCGCGATGCGCAGCATCCGTTCGGCGATGTCGAGTCCGGAAAGCTTGCGGCGCAGGCTGTACTGCGATCCCTCGTAGGAGCGCGGCTGCCCGGAGTGCGACAGCCAGTGATTGCGCAGCGCGAAGAGCCGCGTGATCTCCGCTTCGATGTACATCTCGACCAGCCCGGCGCGCGCGTCCGGATCGTCCGCGATGGCGTGCCCGTCGCGGCGTTCCTTGCAATAGTCGATGAACTCGTAGACCACGCGCCGGTCCGCGAGCCTGCCCATCCCGCCGTGCTCGACCTCCAGGTGCGTCGTCGCGACCCGCCAGCCGTTGTTCTCGCCGCCGACCAGGTGGTCCGCCGGAACGCGCACGTTGTCGAAGAAGACGGAATTCTTGATGCCGGACCCGCTGCCGCCCTCCCCGCCCGTCGCGAGCAGGTCCATGGGCAGCACGGTGATGCCCGGCAGGTTCATCGGGATCATCAGCCACGACAGGTTCTTGTGGCGTTCTCCCTTCGGATCCGTAACGACGATGGTCCAGGAGTAGTCCGCGCCGTGCGAGCTGCCGACGAATATCTTCTGGCCGTTGACGACGTAGGCGTCGCCATCGCGCACCGCGGTGGTCTTGATGCCGGCGAGATCCGAGCCCGCGCCCGGCTCGGTCAGGAGCTGCCAGGTTCGCACCTCGCCGCGGCAGATCGGCGGCAGGAAGCGCTGCTTGTGCTCGTCCGTGCCCCACACCATGATCGTCGGCGCCGCCATCCGCCCGCCCGCATCGTAATAGGGCGGGAGCGCGAGCCCGATGCGCGCCAGCTCGTCGTAGAGAATGACGATTTTCTCCGCCGCGAGATCGCCGCCGCCGTAGGCCTTCGGCATCGACGGATAGAGCCACCCTTGTGCGCCCATGCGCCGTCCCAGCTCGCGCCGCACCTGGTACTGCTCGTACGACATGTCGCACGGATCCACCGAGTGCTCCATGCTCTCGGGTACGTTGCGGGAGAACCACTCGCGCACTTCCTTGCGAAACGCACTCTGCTCGGCCGAGTCTTCGATCGCGAAATCCATGCTGACAACCCTTTCCGTTATTGCCCCGGATGCCCAGCGACATTACCCCAAACCACCGCCCGCCGCCACGCTTGCCATGCTCCGGCTGTTGGACTAGATTGAACGAACCCCGCCGCCGGTTCCGACCGATGGAATCGCAATCCTCTCCGGGGCAGGAGAATCGCCGCATGATCCCGCGTGCCGTTACGAAACATCTTCCGCTGGCTGCAGCAGGCGCGGTAATCGCGCTCGCCGCGGGCGCAAGTCTCGCCCAGACCAAGGCGGACGGCTATCCTTCGCGCCCGATCCGGATCATCGTCGGCAACACCGCGGGAGCTGCCCAGGATATCGTGTCGCGCCTGATCGCCCAGCGACTGGCCGACAGCATGGGCCAGCAGACCGTCGTCGACAATCGCCCGGGCGCGACCGGCCAGATCGGCATGGAAATCGCGGCAAAGTCGGTGCCGGACGGCTACACGCTCATCGTCACCACTTCGGCCGCGCTCGTCCTGAATCCGCTCCTGACCAAGGTGCCGTACGACCCTCACAAGGACTTCACGCCGATATCGTTGCTCGTCGACAGCCCGCAACTGCTGTTCGCCACCATGGCCATCCCCGCGAAGACCGTGAGCGAATTGCTGGATCTGGCGCGCGCGAAGCCGGGTCAGCTCAATTGCGCCTCGCCGGGGTTCGGCGGGTCGAACCACATGGGCTGCGAGATGCTGAAGACGATGGGCAAAGTGAATATCGTGCACGTGCCCTACAAGGGCACCTCGCCGGCCATCACCGACGTGATGGGCGGCCATGCGCAGTTCATGTTCAACAGCATTCCCGCCGTGCTCGGCCTCATAAAGACCGGCAAGCTGCGCGCCATCGGCCACGGCGGCACCAAGCGCTCGCCCGCGTTGCCGGATGTCCCCACGATTGCGGAGACACTCCCCGGGTTCCAGGTCGGTACCTGGTACGCCCTGGCCGGACCGGCCGGCCTCCCGCCCGCCATCGTCGCGCGGCTCAACGGGGAGGTGAAAAAGATGATGACCGACCCGCAGTTCGCGCAGAAGATCGTCGAGCTGGGACAGGACCCGGCTCCGAGCACCGGCGCCGAGCTGACGGCGCACATGCGCAACGAAGCCAAGCGCTGGTCGCAAGTCATCAAGGCGGCGGGACTGAAGCCCGAGCGTTAGTCCCTCTTTGTAGTTTGATGCTTATGATTTGATTTTTTGAAGGAGAACGCCATGGCACGCGAAGGCTATCTGATCATCGACAGCGATCTGCACATGAACGAGCCCGACGACTTATGGGCAAACTATCTCGACGCGCCCTACCGCGCGAATCCCCCGCGCTTCTTCGGCGGCCGGCAGCAGGCCCTGACGCAAAGCGCCGAGGACAAGGGCAACGCGGACAGGATCCGGGGCATGGAGGTGCAGGGGCTGGCGATCCCCGCCTTCGCCAAGGCGGAAGGCGCCAGCGCCTCGAGTCGTGAGCTGCGGCGCCGCAGCCGCGCGCGCCATCCGCATTTCAACGTCGCGCGCTCGCGCGGCTTCGATCCGGCGTCCACTCTCACCGCGATGGATATCGAGGGCATAGACGTCGCCGTGATGTACGGCACCCGCGGGCGGCAGATCCTGTGCCACGACGACCTGAAGCCCGATTACGCGGCGGCGCTCGCCCGCGCCTACAACAACTGGGCCGCCGACTATTGCAAGACCGATCCGCAGCGCCTCAAGTTCGCCGCGCAGATCGCGATGCACGACGTGGGAAGCGCGATCGAGGAGGCGCGCCGCTCGGTGAAGGAGCTGGGCGCCGTCGCGGTCATCGGCACCCCGAACCCGGTCAACGGCCAGCATCTCCACGACGAAGCGTGCGAGCCGCTCTGGACCGAGCTCGAGAAGCTCGACGTACCCGTAGGCTTCCACCCGACCGGCAACAGCTCGTTGAAGGACGACGCCGGGGCGCGTTACGTCGGCCACGCCAATTTCCACCCGATCGCCCACGCCATCCGCAACCCGGTCGAGCTGATGGGCGCGCTTGCGAGCATGACCACCGGCGGGATCCTCGATCGCCACCCGAAGCTGCGCTGCGCGTTCCTCGAAGGGACCGCGGGATGGCTCCACTGGTGGCTGTGGCGGCTCGACGACCAGTGGGAGAAGTTCGGCCCGGGCTGCGAGTACCAGCTGAAGATGGCGCCCTCCGAGTACTTCAAGCGCCAGTGTTACATCGCGCTCGACGTCGACGAGGAGCCGGCCGTCGACGTCATCAACAAGATGGGCGCGGAATATTTCGTCGTATCGAGCGACTATCCGCATGCCGACGGCGCGTTCCCCGAGGCGGTCCAGCAATTCCTCGGCCTCAAGCTGGATGACGGGCAGCGCCGCAAGATCCTCTGGGACAACTGCGC
>DASRJL010000205.1:0-2642 GCA_035649495.1 Burkholderiales bacterium
GCGCAGAGCACGAGCCAGGATCTCTCGCTCGCCTACAGCCAGAGCCTGTCGCGGCTGCAGGACCTCGATTACGCGAAGGCGCTTTCCGAGCTCGCCCTGCGCCAGACCTATTTCGAGGCGGCGCAGAAGTCGTTCCTCACGGTGACTTCGCTCGATCTCTTCAAGCTGCTGTGACGGGATTCGCGCGCATGGAAAAGACGAAACAGATCCTCGCCGCGCTTGCTCTCGTCGCGGTAACCGGATGCACCACTACCGGCAGCAGCGAGACGCCGAGCTACCTGATACCGGACAAGACCATCAACATCAGCCCCTCGGTCACCCCGACGCTCGAGGGCGTGGTCGCGGGCGCGATCGTGCTCATCGTGCTCGATCCGCTGGCGCCGAACTGGAAGATCGAGCAGTCGCAGGTGAACCCGGCGCTCTTCGAGCTCGCGCTCACCAAGAAGCGCTTTACCACCGGCGGTGACGGCGAGGCCTGGCAGGTATTTCAGCGCCGCGCCGCCCGGATCGCGCGCGACAACGGCTCGGCCGGCTACCGGGTGCTCGAATACTCCGAAGGCGTCGAATCGGAGACGCTCATCGCCCGGCGTGTGGCCCGCGGCGTGGTCGAGATCGCGCCGGACCGCGCGCCGCCCCGCCCGCAATGAGCAAGAACCTGTCTACATGCGATGCGGACTGGTCAGGCCTCTGGCGAGGAATTCGGTTGCGTGGCTGCTGCTGTGGGTCGGGCTCGTCACCAGCGGCCTCGTAGGCTACCTGACGGAGCGTGATCTCCGCTCGGAGCGGCAGCTCGTCTTCCAGCACAACGTCGATGATACGGCGACCGCGATCGAAGCGCGGCTGCGCGCCTATACCGAGGTCCTCCACGGGGTGCGTGGGCTTTGCGCCGGATCCCAGACGGTTACCGCCCGGGAATTCGACAGCTACGTCGCCAGTCTCGATCTCGAAACCCGTTATCCGGGCATACAGGCGCACTCGCTGGCGGGGCGGGACGATGAGCACGTATACTTTGTCCGCGACAACGGGGTGGGCTTCGACATGGAGCATGCGCACAAGCTCTTCGGGGTGTTCCAGCGGCTGCATTCGCAGGCGGAGTTCGAAGGCACCGGAATCGGTCTCGCGATCGTGCAGCGCATCGTTTCTCGTCACGGCGGCAGGGTATGGGCCGATGGCAAGTCCGGGGCCGGAGCGATGTTCTGTTTTGCGCTGCCGCGCGCCGCGGGCAGGATTGCAACGGAAGCGGCGGCATGAGCAAGACCAGGAAAATACTCCTGGCCGAGGACAATCCCGACGACGCGGAGCTGACACTCTTCGGGCTGCGCACGATGGCGCCTGCGCTCGAGGTCGACGTCGTGCGCGACGGACTGGAAGTGCTGGCGTATCTCGGCGCGAACGGCCCGGGCGCAGTGACGCCCTCGGCCCTGCCGTCCCTGATACTGCTGGACGTGAAGATGCCGCGCATGGACGGCCTGGCGGTGCTGGCTGCCATCAAGCGCCACCCCGACCTGCGCCGCATCCCGGTGGTGATGCTTACCTCCTCGCGCGAGCCGCGCGACATCGCGGAAAGCTACGACCTGGGCGCGAACGCCTATCTCGTCAAATCGATGGAGCTCGACGACTTCATTGCGGCGATCGGCGTGGCGCAGAAGTTCTGGATGGAAGTGAACGAGCTGCCGTAGCGGCCGGTCGGCGCTGGCGCGCTCAGCGGGTCGCTCCGAACAGCTGGCCGGGTCCTGTCGGACGGCCTCGCCTGCCCGATTCTCCCGGTACCATGTGCGCGATTCTTCCAAGCGCATGTGGTCAATTGATTTGAGCGTCGCGTAATCTGGGGATTTACCAGTTTCGGGAGAACCGGATCAGTCTTCGGCCATCCGCCACCCGGCCGCTGTTCGTACTTTCACGGCTGACCCCTGACGCCTGACCCCTGACGGGTCTTGACCCGCATGACCCCTGACGGGGGTTAAGTGGGCCCACTAAGACCGCCCCCACCGCCCGCCCTGCTCTGCTGCCGCTCGTCATCAAAGGAAACTGAGTCTGGCCCGAAAAGTTGTCCGGCCATTTACCACCTGCATCGGAAACGAGCCGGCCCGGAACGTTCCGCCACAATCAAAATCGTCGCATCAAACCGCATTCTTCAGTGACCTGCTAACCTAGGTGTCGGGATAGACGAGGCGCAACGCCTCTGACGCATGGCGCACCTATCAGCAACCATACGCTTGCGCCCAACTAGGATTGGGTTTTTAGTCCGGCCGACGGACTTGTCTTCCATCCGCAAGATCATGCGGGCGGGCAGATGAGCGGGGACGTGCGCTGCATCCAGTAGTCCTGTTAACTGCGCGCGAGCCGTTTTTTGATCACCCCTAAGTGCCACTTGGAAAGACCTCGGCGAGCCTTGGCCTCGGGTGCCGCTCGGGTCGGACCCAGCCAACCGATTGATCTTGCTCCGAGAGGCGCTTTAGAGACGCCGATTTGTGCTCTTAAACGCGCGATTTCGAGGGCGGAAGCGCCAGTCTAAGAACAAGCTCTCACCATCCCGCTCGTCACGCGAACGCTCTCTCAAACACAAAGCAGGGGATGTTCGACCTTGGCGCGCGGCTCCGCGCGGCACGACAGGGGCGGGCGGTCGGGGGCGGTGAAGCGGG
>DASRJL010000206.1:0-20588 GCA_035649495.1 Burkholderiales bacterium
AGTGCACGGGCTGCGGCGTCGGTATCGAGGCATTGGGATCGCCCATGGCCGCGGCGGCGATCATCCCGCCCTTGAGTATCACCGAGGGCTTGACGCCGAAGAACGCCGGTTTCCACAGGACCAGGTCCGCCAGCTTGCCCTCTTCGACCGAGCCTACCGCGTGCGCGATGCCGTGCGCGATCGCGGGATTGATCGTGTACTTCGCGATGTAGCGCTTTACGCGCTCGTTGTCGCGCGCCGCGGAATCGCCTTTCAGGCCGCCGCGCTGCACCTTCATCTTGTGCGCCGTCTGCCAGGTGCGGATGATCACTTCTCCCACGCGGCCCATTGCCTGCGAGTCCGACGACATCATCGAGAACGCGCCCAGGTCGTGCAGGATGTCTTCGGCGGCGATCGTCTCCCGGCGAATCCGCGACTCGGCGAACGCCACGTCCTCGGCGATGGCCGGGTCGAGGTGGTGGCATACCATGAGCATGTCGAGATGCTCCGCGATGGTGTTCACCGTGTACGGGCGCGTCGGGTTGGTAGAGGAGGGCAGCACGTTCGCCTCGCCGCACACCTTGATGATGTCCGGGGCGTGCCCGCCGCCCGCGCCCTCCGTATGGTAGGTGTGGATCGTGCGTCCCTTGAACGCGGCTATCGAGGCTTCCACGAAGCCCGACTCGTTCAGGGTATCGGTATGGATGGCGACCTGCACGTCCATCTCGTCGGCGACGGCGAGGCAGTTGTCGATCGCGGCCGGAGTAGTCCCCCAGTCCTCGTGGAGCTTCAACCCGATTGCGCCGGCGCTCACCTGCTCGCGCAGGGGCGCCGGCAGGCTCGCGTTCCCTTTGCCCAGGAACCCGAGGTTCATCGGGAAGGCTTCCGCAGCCGCGAGCATGGAATGGATGTGCCACGGACCCGGCGTGCAGGTGGTCGCGTAGGTGCCGTGAGCCGGGCCGGTACCCCCGCCGATCATCGTGGTGACGCCGGACATCAGCGCTTCCTCGATCTGCTGCGGGCAGATGAAGTGGATGTGCGTGTCGATGCCGCCCGCGGTCACGATCATGCCTTCGCCGGCGATGATCTCCGTCCCGGCGCCTATGGGGATCGTCACGGCGGGCTGGATGTCGGGGTTGCCGGCTTTCCCGATCTTCCAGATGTGTCCGTTCTTCACGCCGATGTCGGCCTTGACGATGCCCCAGTGGTCCACGATGAGCGCGTTGGTGATCACCGTGTCGGCAACGTCCTTTGCCGTCAACTGGCTCTGCCCCATCCCGTCGCGGATCACCTTGCCGCCGCCGAACTTCACCTCCTCGCCGTAGGTGGTGAAATCCTTCTCGACCTCGATCCACAGCTCGGTGTCGGCGAGCCGGACCCGGTCCCCGGTGGTGGGGCCAAAGATCTCGGCGTACGCCTGTCGTCCGATTTTCATAAGGGTTGGTTGAAGCGCGCGTGACGCTGACTCGACCACCCCGGCGGGACTTCGCCGCGCCACCCCTCCTCGTGGGAGGAGGGGAAGGTAAACGGAAGCTCCCCTCCTTCATATAGGAGGGGTGCCCGCGACCGCGGGCGGGGTGGTCCGGGTAGTCTGCTCATTTGAGTTTGCCCATTACTTTTCCCTGGAATCCATACACCGCACGCTTGCCGGCGAGGGCGACGAGCTCGACGGTACGCGTCTGGCCGGGCTCGAAACGCACCGCGGTGCCGGCGGCGATGTTGAGACGGCAGCCGTAGCCCTTGTCGCGGTCGAACCTGAGGGCGTCGTTCGTCTCGTAGAAGTGATAGTGGGACCCGACCTGTATCGGCCGGTCGCCGGTGTTGGTGACCGCTACCGTGACAGTCCGGCGGCCCTTGTTCAGCTCGATCTCGCCCGCCGCGACTTTCATTTCACCGGGAATCATGTTCAACCCTAAAAGTCCGTGTGTTTCCGTGTGATTCCGTGGCCAGTGTTCTTCAAACAATGGGGTTATGGACAGTGACCAGCTTCGTCCCGTCCCGAAACGTCGCCTCCACCTGGATCTCCGGGATCATCTCCGGAACGCCTTCCATCACCTCGTCGCGCTTGAGCAGCGTGGCGCCCCAGCCCATCAGCTCCGAGACGCTGCGGCCTTCGCGCGCGCCTTCGAGTATCCCGGCCGTGATGAATGCCACGGCTTCGGGATAGTTGAGCTTGAGCCCCTTCGCCTTCCTGCGCTCGGCGAGGAGCGCGGCGGTGAAGATCAGCAACTTGTCTTTCTCTCTTGGCGTCAGTTCCATGATTGAGTCAAGCTCCACATTCCAAGCTCCAAATTCCAAACGCTCAACGTTTGTGATTTAGGATTTGTGGCTTGGTGCTTGCCTTTACTAAGTGCGCCAGATCCGCGGTTCCTGCGCCTCGCGGTCCGCAATTGCCGGCCGCAGCCGCCGCCACAGCTCGACGAAATATTCTCGCGCTGCCTCGCTCGAATCCCCGAGGTAGCGCGCCAGCAGCACTCCGGGCAGGAGCGTCACTGCGCACTCGCCGGCGGCCGGCGCTGCCTCGCGGCAGCGGGCCACTTCCGGGGCGCCGATTCCGGTGGCCGCCGCGTACAGCGTTCCGCACACGCTCTTCCCGCCGTATCCCGCCGGACTCGCCATCAGGGCGCCCCCGGCTTCGATACGCCCGCGTTCCTGCCATAGCATCCGTCCATCGCGCGAGACCAGGGTCCGCAGCCGGCATTCCCCGCGCGCAAAGCGTTCCCCGGAACCGGTTCGGCCCAGGCACAGCATCTCCCAGCCGAGGAAGGCCGCGTTGCCGGAGAGCCGAACCTCCGTGCGCAGGTCCGCGAGCGCCCCGTCGAACACTATCGTCTCCTGCGGCAGCCATTCGACACAGGCGCCGTTCCGGGCCTCGAATGCGAGCGCCTGCCGTGCCCACGATCCGTTGGAGCGGTACCAGCGGCCCGCTCCGGGCGTCGTCAAGAGCGCGTGCGCGCCGTCCGCGGCGCATGCCTCGACGGCCAACTCGTCTCCACCCGCGATCCCCGCCGGAGGGTGCACGACGATCGCGTGGCAGACGCCGTCGCCTTCCGGGTAGAGCGGCTTCTGTACGACCAGCGGGCCCGTGTGGCGGCGCGTGGCAAGCACGGTTCTGCCTTGCCGGCGCTCGAATCCGAGCTTGAGCTCGGCCTGCCACCCGCTGCGCAGGTGTATCGAATCCGCGACGAGCATACGGGCATCATACCGCCAGCAGACCCTTCACGCCGTCGCGCTCCATGTCCTGCCCACGCCCGCGCGCGATGATCTCGCCGCGCTCCATCACGAGGTACTGGTCCGCCAGCGATTGGGCGAAATCGTAGTACTGCTCGACCAGCAATATCGACATCTCGCCGGTCGCCGCGAGCGAGCGGATCACGCGCTCGATGTCCTTGATGATGGAGGGCTGTATGCCTTCGGTCGGCTCGTCCAGGATCAGCAGCTTGGGCGCCATCGCCAGCGCCCGGCCGATGGCGAGCTGCTGCTGCTGGCCGCCCGAGAGGTCGCCGCCCCGGCGGTGGAGCATCTGTTTCAGTACCGGGAACATTTCGTAGATCCGGCCGGGGATGGTTGCGCCGCGGGCGCGGGTCGCAAGCCCCATCTCCAGGTTTTCCGCTACCGACAGCCGCGGAAAGATCTCGCGGCCCTGCGGCACGTAGCCCATGCCGGCGCGCGCCCGCTCGTACGGGTGTTTGCCGGTGAGGTCCGTCTCCCCGAAGCGTATCGTGCCGGTCGCCGCCGGCACGAGCCCCATCAACGTGCGCAGAAGCGTGGTCTTGCCGACGCCGTTTCTGCCGAGGAGCGCGGTTACCTTGCCGGCCGGCACCTCGAAAGCGAGGTCGCGCAGGATGTGGCTGCCGCCATAGTACTGGTTGAGTCCCGAAACGGCCAGCATGGTTCTATCGACCCAAATAGACTTCGATTACGCGCGGATCGTTGCGCACCTGCTCCATCGGGCCCTCCGCGAGCACCGCGCCCTCGTGCAATACGGTCACCTTGCGCGCGATCTTCTCGATGAAGGCCATGTCGTGCTCGACCACCACCAGCGAATGGCTGCCCGCGAGGGACAGGAACAGCTCGGCGGTGCGCTCCGTCTCCTCGTCGCTCATGCCGGCTACCGGCTCGTCGAGGAGCAGCAGCCGGGGCTCCTGCACGAGCAGCATGCCGATCTCCAGCCATTGCTTCTGGCCGTGGGAGAGCAGCCCGGCCACGCGGGCCGAGGCATCGGTGAGCCGGACGAGCGCCAGCGTATGCGCGATGCGATCGCGCTCCTCGCCGGACAGTTTTGCCGTGAGCGTCCTGCGCACGCGCTTGTCCGCTTTCATCGCGAGCTCCAGGTTCTCGAAAGCGGTGTGGTGCTCGAAGATGGTCGGTTTCTGAAACTTGCGCCCGATGCCGGCGTGCGCGATCTCCGCCTCGGAGAGCCTGGTCAGGTCTATGGTCTGGCCGAAGAACGCCGTGCCCGCGTCCGGCCGGGTCTTGCCGGTGACGACGTCCATCATCGTGGTCTTCCCCGCGCCGTTCGGCCCGATCACGCAACGCAGCTCGCCGATGTCGATCGATAGCGACAGGTTGTTGAGCGCCTTGAAGCCGTCGAAACTCACCGAGATGCTCTCGAGATACAGCACGACGCCGTGCGTGGCGTCGAGCTCGCCCGTCACCTGCCGGCCGAACGAGGCATCGCCCGATTCCACGAGGGGCATGGCCTGTGTGACGGGTGCGCTCATGCCGCGCGCTTTTTGAATCTGTTGAACAATCCAACCACGCCCTGCGGCAGGAACAGCGTGGTGAGGATGAACAGCAGCCCCAGCACGTAGAGCCAGTATTCGGGCATGATCTGCGTGAACAGGCTCTTCGCGCCGTTCACCAGTCCCGCGCCTATGATGGGGCCCACCAGCGTGCCGCGGCCGCCCACCGCCACCCAGATCGCGATCTCGATCGAGTTCGCGGGCGACATCTCGCCCGGATTGATGATCCCCACCTGGGGCACGTAAAGGGCGCCCGCGATGCCGCACAGCACGGCCGACAGCGTCCATACGAACAGCTTGTAGTGCATCGTGTTGTAGCCGCAGAACATGACCCGCGCCTCGGCGTCGCGGATCGCCGTCAGCACCCGGCCGAGGCGCGAGGTGACGATGTAGCGGGCGAGAAGCAGCGTGCCGATCAGCGTTGCCCCGGTGATCATGAAGATCACGATGCGCGTTTCCGGCGTGGTGATGGTGAAGCCCAGCACGCGCTTGAAGTCGGTGAAGCCGTTGTTCCCGCCGAAGCCCGTGGCGTTGCGGAAGAAGAGCAGCATCGCGGCGAACGTCAGCGCCTGCGTGATGATCGAGAAGTAGACGCCTCTGACGCGGGAGCGGAACGCGAAGAACCCGAACACGAGGGCAAGCAATCCCGGCACGGCGACGACCAGCAGCGCGCACCACCAGAACTGGTCGCTCATCCACCACTGCCAGGGAAACTCCTTCCAGTCGAGAAACACCATGAAGTCCGGCATGTCGGACTGGTACTGCCCGTCGCGGCCGATCTGGCGCATGAGGTACATGCCGAAGGCGTAGCCGCCGAGCGCGAAGAAGAGGCCGTGTCCGAGGGACAGGATGCCGGTATAGCCCCAGATGAGATCCATCGCCACCGCGACGATGGCGTAGCACATGATCTTGCCGATCAGCGTCACCCAGTAGGCCGAGACGTGGAACGGGTTGTCCGGGGGGACCGCGATGGAGAGGAGCGGAAAGACCACGAACAGCACGAACGAGCACGCACCGAGAACCATCCAGCCGCGCGGGCCGTAGAGGCGGGTGATGGTGGCGGAAATCGGTCCCATCGCTAGTCGAGGGCCCTGCCCCTCAAGGCGAACATGCCCTGCGGCCGCCGCTGGATGAAGAAGATGATGAACACCAGCACCACGATCTTGGCGATCACCGCGCCGGACCACGACTCGAGCACCTTGTTGACGAGGCCCAGGATCAGCGCGGCATAGACCGCCCCGGCGAGCTGGCCCACGCCGCCGAACACCACCACCATGAACGAATCCACGATGTAGGACTGCCCCAGGTCGGGCCCCACGTTCCCGATCTGCGAGAGCGCGCAGCCGGCGAGCCCGGCGATGCCCGAGCCCAGCCCGAACGCCCACATGTCCACGCGTCCCGTGGGCACGCCCACGCAGGAAGCCATGGCGCGGTTCTGCGTCACGCCGCGCACGTAGAGACCCAGCCGCGTGCGCGTCAGCATGAGCCACATGCCCGCGAGCACCGCGAAGGCAAAGCCTATGATCACGATCCGGCTCCACGGCAGGACGACGTCGGTCAGCGCCTCGATGCCGCCGGACATGAACGCCGGGTTCTCGACCTGCACGTTCTGCGCCCCGAAGAGCGAGCGCACGCCCTGGATCAGCATCAGGCTGATGCCCCACGTGGCGAGCAGCGTTTCGAGCGGCCTGCCGTAGAGCCAGCGGATGACCGTGCGCTCGAGAAACACGCCGACCGCGGCGGCGGCGAGGAACGAAACGGGCACCGCGCAGGCCAGGTACCAGTCGAACGCGCCGGGCAGGTGCGCGCGGAAGAGGTTCTGCACCACGTACGTGGCATAGGCGCCGATCATGATCAGCTCGCCGTGCGCCATGTTGATGACGCCCATCACTCCGTAGGTGATGGCGAGCCCGAGCGCCGCGAGGAGGAGTATCGATCCGAGCGAGACCCCGGCGAAGGCAAGCCCCGCCCGCTGGTTCCACGCGAGCCGTTCTTCGACCTGGTCGAGACTGGTCCGCGCCGCGAACCGCACGTCCTCGTCCTTCTCGTTCTCCAGCACCGACAGGAGCAGCATCTTGACGTTCGAGTTGCTGGAGTCCGCCAGGGTGCGGATGGCGGCGATACGCGACTCCTTCGTGCCGGACTTCAATTCCAGCGTCGCGGCGATCTGCACGAGGAGCGTCTTGATCGCGGGGTCATCCTCCTTGTCGAGCGCCTTCCTGACGAGGGGAAGCATCGCGTCTTCGGCGCCGCCGGCCAGCTCCTTCACCGCCGCGAAGCGCGTCGCGCGGTCGGATGAGACGAGCTTCAGCGCGGCGAGAGCCCCTTGCACGGCCCCTCGCAGCCGGTTGTTGATTCTGACGTCCTCGGTTCCGGCGGGCAGAGGAGAGACCTTCTCGCCGGTGATCGCGTCGGTGACCTCGTCCCCCTTTACGATCAGCACCCGTCTGCCTGCCTGCTCGCCGGCGGCCTTCAGCTCGCCCTCGGCCAGCGCCCGGAGCACGGTCACGGCACGCGGATCGCCTTCAGCCACCAGCGCGGCAATTGCGGCGATCCGCTCCTCGCTGTCGCCGTAAGCGAGCTTCTCGACCGCGGCGCGGTCGAGGGCCGTCGCCGGGCGGGCGAACGCCGCCAGCAGCAGGGCCGCGAGTATCCATCCACGCATAAGAGGAGGGCCGGCGAACCGGCCCCCCTGTTATGAGCAATGAGCGTTGCCGATTCTAGTCCAATATCATGTCCCCGATGGCGGCGCGATGAGCGGAGCGAAGCTTCCGTCTCGATCGCGCCGATGTAAACCAGCGCGCAGCGTCTGGTTTACTTCTTCTTCTCCGCCATCAGCGCCGGCTCGTCTTTCTTCTTCTCGTTGCCGGCGATGAACGGGCTCCACGGCTGTGCCTTGACCGGGCCCTTGGTCTGCCAGACCACGTTGAACTGGCCGTCGGCCTGCACTTCCCCGATGAAGACGGCCTTGTGCAGGTGGTGGTTCTTCTCGTCCATCTTGGAGGTGATGCCCGAGGGCGCCTTGAAAGTCTGGCCGTAGACGGCCGGGCGCACCTTGTCCACGTCGGTGCTCTTGGCCTTCTCGACCGCCTGCTTCCACATGTAGACCCCGATGTAGGCGGCCTCCATCGGATCGTTGGTGAGCGGCTTGCCGGCGTACGACAGCTTCTTCGCCTTGGTGTAATCGGCCCACTTCTTCTTCCATTCGTCGTTCACGGGATTCTTGAGCGACATGAAGTAGTTCCACGCCGCGAGGTGGCCTACCAGCGGCTTCGTGTCCACGCCGCGCAGCTCTTCCTCGCCGACGGAGAACGCAACGACCGGCACGTCGGTCGCCTTCAGGCCCTGGTTGCCCAGCTCTTTGTAGAACGGCACGTTGGAATCGCCGTTGATGGTCGACACCACCGCGGTCTTGCCGCCGGCGGCGAACTTCTTCACGTCGGCGACGATGGTCTGGTAGTCGGCGTGCCCGAACGGTGTGTACTTCTCGTCGATGTCCTTGTCGGCGACGCCCTTGGACTTCAGGAACGCCCGCAGGATCTTGTTGGTGGTGCGGGGATACACGTAATCGGTGCCGAGCAGCACCCAGCGCTTGGCGGCGCCGCCTTCCTTGCTCATCAGGTACTCGACCGCCGGTATCGCCTGCTGGTTGGGCGCCGCGCCGGTGTAGAACACGTTCTTGGAGATTTCCTCGCCTTCATACTGCACCGGGTAGAAGAGAAGTCCGTTCAGCTCCTCGAATACCGGCAGCACGGACTTGCGCGACACCGAGGTCCAGCAGCCGAACACCACCGCGACCTTGTCCTGCGTCAGGAGCTGGCGCGCCTTCTCGGCGAAGAGCGGCCAGTTCGAAGCGGGGTCGACGACGACCGGCTCCAGCTTCATCCCCATCACGCCGCCCTTGGCGTTGATCTCGTCCACCGCCATCAGCACCACGTCCTTCAGCACGGTTTCGCTGATGGCCATCGTTCCCGACAGCGAGTGCAGGACGCCGATCTTGATGGTCTTGGCCTGCGCGAATGCGTCGGGCGCGGCGAGCCCTAGCGACAGAGCGGCCGTCACGGCGGCTGCTGCGGCCGTCAGCTTCTTTATGAACAGTCTGCGGTGAGACATAGCGATTCACTCCCCTGTATGGTTGCAAGGCATGCACGCGGCGCCGGCCCGGCGCGCGTGTGTGACACCTCGCATGATTCGTGCCATGCCGTTCCGTGCACTCGTGTCTGCCAGAAAGCGCTGTTCGATGAACTTGTTAGGTCGGTATTGGCATGTGGATGTGCCAGCAATACCGCAGTGTCGAGGCCCCAATATGGTGCATCGAGCGGCCCCACGGTGGTGCGTCAGTGCTCCCTTCCAGTGCAGGAGCGCAGACGTCCAGGACGGCGTTAGTCGTGGATCAGGTGAGAAGGAGACAGGACGAGCGGACGAGCACTAGCGCCGGGACACCTTCATTTCGAAACGTTCTGCCCAATGACAGGGTGCTGCGAAACTAATGCGGCTCGGTACTAGGCTGCGCGTCGACGCTTGCCGGTATCGGAGCCGCTATTGTGCTCGGCCGGATTCTGTACCGCGGCTCCGGAAACGACGGAGAGGGGGCGCGGCGCCAGCAGCGCCTGGATCGCGGCAGTGACGAGGCGCGCGGTCTTGGCATTGCGATCGCGATCGGGGTTGTATTCGGTGATCTCCAGGCCGGCGAGCGCCGGGCCGCGACCGTATCTGGCCAGCGAGCGCAGCAGATCGGCCGCCCGGATACCGCCTGGCGCGGGGGAACCGACGCCGGGCGCATCGCGCGGGTCGACCGCATCGAGATCGAGCGAGATGCCGTAGGACCTGCCGCCGCTGCCGGCAATCGCGATCGCTTCCTTCATCACGGCTTGCAGGCCGCGGCGTTCCACGTCGTGCATGAAGAACACGCGCACCCCGAGCCGGTGCAGGAGCGCGGCCTCCCCGCTCTCGAAGCTGCGCACGCCGACCAGGCATACGCGGTGCGGGTCGAGCCGTGCGCCGTCCGCGATTCCGGTCAGGCTGGGATCCCCCTCGCCGAGCAGGCAGGCGAGCGGCATGCCGTGAAGCTTGCCGCTTTCGGAAGTCTGCGTCGTGTGGGCATCCATGTGCGCGTCTATCCACACCAACCCCAGTGAATTGTGCGGGGGCGCGTCGAGCGGCCGAGCAGGGATCGGCGGAACGTCCGGGGATGCCTTGTGCGCAAGCGCGCGCGCGATGCCTTTCCAGGTGCCGATGGCGCAGGAATGATCGCCGCCCAGCACGACCGGCAGCCGGCCGCGCGCGACGAGCTCTTCGGTGCGGACGGCAAGCGCTCCCGCGACGGCGGAAACGACCGCGAGGGTCTCACCGCGGGCGGGAGTCGGGATGATGCCGCTCCACGCCGCGTCCATTCCCACATGGCGCAGCCGGCCGACGAGCCCGTACTTGCGCAGCGTCGCCGGTCCGTTGGCGCAGCGCGGGTCGGGCGCGCCGGAACCGCAGGCGACGCCGACGATGCGCACCGGCGTACGCGATGCCGCGTGGAGCGGCTCGCGGTCCTCGGCGCGCGATGTTGCTGTCGCTGTGTTTCTCACAGTCCGTATTGTGCAACGCGAACGGCGCTATTGAAAGAGCATTACGGCACGAAATCGCCGCACGCTGAATTTTTCCGACGCACGGTTCGCATGGAGGTACGACCGGTAACCGCCTCTAAGATTCACGCGGACTTCTCGACGCACGCGATCACTTCTTTCGCGCAGCGGGCCTCAAGCTGATGATCACAACGCCGGCCAGCACCAGCGCCGAGCCCATGAGCTGCAGCGGCGTCATGAATTCCTCCAGGCCGAGGTAGCCGAAAACGATGGTCGTGACCGGGCCCAGCGCGCCGACGATGGCGACGGTGTTGGCGCCGACGCGCCGCAGCGCTTCGGAGGTCATGAACACGGGGATCGCGGTGCTCAGGACCGCCATCGCTATCGCGTACAGGTAGACGGGCGTGGGCAGGGCCAGCGCCGAGACCGGACGCAGCACGAGCCACTGGAGGATGCACGCCACGCTCGCCGCCGACATCGCGTAGGCGGTGAAGCGCACCGAGCCCACGCGCGCAATGACTTCGCCCCCGACGACGAGATAGACCGCGTAGCAGAGAGCGCTGGCGAAGGCGAGCGCCGCCCCCAGCCAGAGGTCCTTCTGGCCGCCATCCAGCGCGTGGGCGAATACCAGCACCAGCCCGCCGTAGGTCAGCACCAGCGCGGCGACTTCGCGCGGCGTCACCCGCTTGCCCAGCACGAGCGCCGAGAGCACCACCACGATCGTGGGGTAGATGAAGAGCAGCAGCCTCCCCAGCCCGGCGGAGATGTATTGCAGGGCGAGGAAGTCGAGGAAGCTCGCCCCGTAATAGGAAAGCACGCCCAGCCCGCACACCGCCGCGAAGGTGCGTCCCGCCAGGGGGCGGTGCTCTCCGCCGCTCCTCACCCAGTACGCCGCGCCGAGAAAGAACGGCAGCGAGAAGATCATCCGGAGCGCGAGCAGCGTGACCGGATCGACCACGTACGCGTACGCGAGCTTGATGAAGATCGGACGGATCGAGAAGAGCACTACGCCGCCGAGGGCGAGGAGGAGTCCGGCGACGAGATAACCGCGAGACGTCGGAGCAGCCACCTACAGGCTACCGCTTGCGCTTGCTGCCGCCAAAAAAACCGCCCAGCACACCCCGTACCAGGACTCGAAGCGCGGAGCAGGGACCCCGGTTTCCGGGGATGCGACCGCTGAGAGGCCGTAGATCGTCCGCAGCGGGCCCGACGACGCGGCTCACCGTTTACGTCCTCCCAGTAAGCTCCCTAGAACCCCTCGGACGATCTCGCGTCCGACCTGCGACCCTATTGCCCGCGCCGCGCTCTTCGCCGCAGCTTCGAGCGCGCCTTCGCGCCGTCCGCCGCGCGGGCCGGTGGATCCGCCGAGCAGATCGCCCAGCGAGTCCATGAAGCCGCCGCCCCCATTGGTCCTCTCTGCGGGCTTTTCGCCCGCCGCAGGAGGGGCCTCATCCGTTTTCGCAGCGCGCGGCTTCCCTGGCGCCGGCGCTGCCTCGGCCACGCGCTGCGTGAGCTTCTCGTACGCCGATTCGCGGTCCACCGCCTTGTCGTAGACGCCGGCCAGCGCCGAATTCTTGATGAGCCCGGCGCGTTCCTGATCGGTGATCGGCCCCACGCGCGTGCCGGGAGGAACCACGAAGGCCCGCTCAACCACCGTCGGGCGGCCCTTCTCGTCGAGCAGGGACACGAGTGCCTCGCCCACGGCGAGCTCGGTGATCGCCGCTTCGACGTCCAGCTTCGGATTGGCGCGCAAGGTGGTGGCCGCGGACTTGACCGCTTTCTGGTCGCGCGGCGTGAAGGCGCGGAGCGCATGCTGCACGCGGTTGCCGAGCTGTCCCAGCACCGTATCGGGGACGTCGAGCGGGTTCTGCGTGACGAACCAGACGCCCACGCCCTTGGAGCGGATCAGCCGCACCACCTGCTCGATTTTCTCGAGCAGCGCCTGCGGGGCGTCGTTGAAGAGCAGGTGCGCCTCGTCGAAGAAAAAAACGAGCTTGGGCTTGTCCGGGTCTCCCACTTCCGGCAGCCGCTCGAACAGCTCCGAGAGCAGCCACAGGAGCAGCGTGGAATAGAGCCTGGGCGAGGCCATCAACCTGTCTGCGGCGAGAACGTTGATGACGCCCCGTCCCCGGCCGTCGGTCTGCAGCAGGTCGTCGAGGTCGAGCGCCGGCTCGCCGAAGAAATTGTCGCCTCCCTGCTGCTCGATCGTGAGCAGCCCGCGCTGGATGGCCCCTATCGAGGCGGCAGAGACGTTGCCGTAGCGCGTCGTGTAGCTCTTCGCATTCTCCCCGACGTGCGCGAGGAGCGCGCGCAAATCCTTCAGATCGAGGAGCAGGAGGCCATTGTCGTCGGCGACTTTGAACGAGAGCGTCAGCACGCCGGCCTGCGTCTCGTTCAGGCTCAGCATGCGCGAGAGCAGCAGCGGCCCCATCTCCGACACCGTGGCGCGAACCGGATGGCCCTGTCTTCCGAACGCGTCCCACGCCACGACCGGGCAGGCCTCGAACGTCATGTTCTCGAGCTGCAGCTGCTCGATGCGCTCCTTGATCTTCCCCTTGGGCTCCCCGGTCTGGGAGAGTCCCGCGAGATCGCCCTTCACGTCGGCCATGAAGACCGGCACGCCGAGGCGGGAGAGCCCCTCCGCGATGCGCTGCAGCGTCACGGTCTTCCCGGTGCCCGTGGCGCCGGCTATGAGCCCGTGGCGGTTGGCGTAGCGGGGCAGCAGGCAAAGCTCGGAATCGCCTTTCGCGACGAGCAGCGGTTCTGGCATGGGGACTCAGTGGGCAATGAGCGTGGTAAAATTTCCGTCATTCTAGCGCGCATTCGCGGCATTCACGCTCCAGGATTTCCCATGGCCGGTCACAGCAAGTGGGCCAATACCCAGCATAGAAAAAACCGGCAGGACGCCAAGCGCGGCAAGATTTTCACCCGCCTCATCAAGGAAATCACCGTTGCGGCGCGGTTGGGCGGGGGTGATCCCGACTCGAATCCGCGGCTGAGGCTCGCGCTCGACAAGGCTTACTCGAACAACATGTCGAAGGAGAACGTCGAGCGCGCGGTCAAGCGCGGCACCGGCGGTCTCGAAGGCGTCAACTACGAGCAGGTGCGCTACGAGGGCTACGGCATAGCCGGCGCCGCGGTGATCGTGGATTGCCTGACCGACAACAAGACGCGCACCGTCGCCGACGTGCGCCACGCATTCACCAAGTCCGGCGGCAACCTGGGCTCCGAGAACTCGGTCGCGTTCCTCTTCAAGCACTGCGGCCAGTTGATCTTCGCGCCCGGCACCGACGAGGCGAAGCTCATGGAGGCCGCGATCGATGCGGGCGCCGAAGACGTCATCGCCAACGACGACGGCAGCATCGAGGTGATGACGGCACCCCATGATTTCGTCGCGGTCCGCACCGGCCTGGAGAAGGCCGGCTTCAAGGCGGAGCTGGCCGAGGTGACTTTCAAGCCGACCGCGGAAAACGCGATGAAGGGCGAGGACGCGGCGCGGATGCAGAAGCTCCTGGACAACCTCGAGGCGATCGACGACGTGCAGGAGGTTTACACCACTGCCATGATCGACGGCGGGTAGGTTTCGCGAGTGCGAATCCTGGGCATCGATCCGGGCCTGGTTGTTACCGGCTTCGGCGTGCTCGACAAGACCGGCAGTCGGCTCACGTACGTCACCAGCGGCTGCATCCGGACACCGAAAGGCGAGCTGGCGCAGCGCCTGAGGATCATACTCGACGGGCTGGCCGAGGTCATTGCGGCTCACGGCCCTGCCCAGGTCGCGCTCGAGAAGGTCTTCGTCAATGCCAATCCGCAGACCACGCTGCTCCTCGGCCAGGCGCGCGGCACGGCGATCTGCTCGGTGGTGATGCACGGTCTTCCACTCGCGGAGTACACTGCGCTTCAGGTGAAGCAGGCCGTGGTCGGCAACGGCCACGCGGACAAGCGGCAGGTGCAGGAGATGGTGCGGCGGCTCCTGAAGCTCGCCGGCAACCCGAGCCCCGACGCGGCGGACGCGCTCGCCTGCGCCATCTGCCACGCGCACGGGGGACTGGGGCTGGGACGCATCCCGACGGCGGGCTATCGAGTGAAGCGGGGCAGGCTGGTATGACTCGTCAGGGGTCAGGGGTCAGGGGTCAGCCGTTGGTCGTCACTCGTCACTCGTCACTCGTTACTCTTCAGGCGCGCAGCGCATGATCGGGCGGATACACGGCAAGCTCGTCGAGAAGCACCCCCCGCAGATCGTCGTCGACGTCGGCGGCATGGGCTACGAGGTGGACGTGCCGATGAGCACGTTCTACAACCTGCCCGCGACCGGCGCCGACGTCGCGCTCTACACGCACCTCGCGGTGCGCGAGGACGCGCACCAGCTCTTCGGATTCGCGACCGAGGCCGAGCGGCACGCGTTCCGCCAGCTGCTCAAGATTTCCGGCGTGGGCGCGCGCACTGCGCTTTCCGTGCTCTCGGGGCTGTCGGTTTCCGATCTCCGCGACGCGGTGGTGAACCAGGACAGCGGCAGGCTGACGAAGGTCCCGGGTATCGGCAAGAAGACGGCGGAGCGCCTGCTGCTCGAATTGCGCGACAAGCTCGACGCGGTGCTCGCGGCGCCCGCCGCCGCGAAAGGCGACGGCAAGGCCGGCGACGTGATGAATGCGCTCTTGTCGCTGGGTTACAATGACAAGGAAGCGGCGTGGGCGGTCAGGCAGCTACCCGAGGGCGTCGCGGTCGCCGACGGCATCAAGCAGGCGCTCAGGCTTCTATCGAAGCAGTGATGAGTGATAAGTGATGAGTGATGAGTTGCACCCGGCTGTTGCGTGCGACCTGCGCTTGACACCCATCACCAATCACCCATCACCCATCACGCAGTCGGCATGATAGAAACCGACCGCCTCATCTCCACCACGCCGGCCTCGCCGCAGGAAGAGGTCATCGATCGCACGCTGCGGCCGAAGCTGCTCGAGGAGTACATCGGGCAGGAGAAGATCCGCGGCCAGTTCTCCGTGTTCATAGAGGCGGCGCGCAAGCGGCGCGAGGCGCTCGACCACGTGCTGCTCTTCGGGCCGCCGGGGCTGGGCAAGACCACGCTCGCGCACATCGTCGCGCACGAGATGGGCGTCAACCTGCGGCACACCTCGGGGCCCGTGCTCGAGCGCCCGGGCGATCTCGCAGCGATACTCACCAACCTCGAGCCCAACGACGTGCTGTTCATCGACGAGATACACCGGCTCTCGCCGGTCGTCGAGGAAATCCTGTACCCCGCGCTCGAGGACTACCAGATCGACATCATGATCGGCGAGGGCCCGGCCGCCCGCTCGATCAAGCTCGACCTGCCGCCGTTCACGCTGGTGGGGGCGACGACCCGCGCCGGCATGCTGACCAACCCGCTGCGCGACCGCTTCGGCATCGTCGCGCGCCTCGAGTTCTATTCGGCGGAAGAGCTGACGCGCATCGTGCAGCGCTCGGCGCAGCTCCTGCAGATCGAGGTGACCGCCGAGGGCGCGCGCGAGATCGCCGGGCGCGCGCGCGGCACGCCGCGCATCGCCAACCGGCTGCTGCGGCGCGTGCGCGATTTCGCCGAGGTGAAGGCGGCGGGTAAAGTGACGCGCGAGGTCGCCGACGCCGCGTTGAGGATGCTGGACGTGGACGCGGTGGGCCTCGACGTGATGGACCGCAAGCTGCTGCTCGCCGTCATCGAGAAATTCGCCGGCGGCCCGGTCGGCGTGGACAATCTCGCCGCGGCGATCGGGGAGGAGCGCGACACCATAGAGGACGTGCTCGAGCCCTACCTCATACAGCAGGGCTATCTCCAGCGCACCCCGCGCGGGCGCATGTGCACCGTATCGGCCTACCTCCACTTCGGACTCGCGCAGCCCAATCGCGCCGGAACCCCGGATCTCTGGGATCAGCACAAGGAATGATGAGTGCAGGGTTCTCGTGGCCCATCCGCGTCTACCACGAGGACGCCGACGGCAGCGGCGTCGTCTATCACGCCAACTATCTCAAGTTCCTCGAGCGGGCACGCACGGAGTGGCTGCGCTTCCTTGGCTTTGAACAGACCGATCTCGCCGCCCGTCACGACGTCGCGTTCGTCGTCCGCTCGCTGTCGATCGAGTACGTGAAACCCGCGTTGTTCAACGACGAGCTCAACGTCAGCGTGGCTCTCGCGGAACTGAAGGGCGGCCAGATCGTGCTGGCGCAGTGCGTCACGCGCGGCGGCGAGGAGCTGGCGCGCGCAAGCGTCCGTATCGCCTGCGTCAACACAGCGTCGTTCAGGCCCGTTAGAATACCGAGCGGCGTATCGGATGCGTTGGCGCGCTACGCCGCCAAAGAGCCTCGCGAGGATCCTGGATGAATCCCGCCGTAACCCATGACATGTCGGTGCTGGGCCTGATCACCGGCGCGAGCGTGCTCGTGCAGCTGGTGATGGCCGCGCTGCTGCTCGCTTCACTGCTGTCGTGGTACTACATCTTCCTGAAAACCTTCACGTTCAAGCGCTCCACCCGGCAGGCCGACGAGTTCGAGAAGGAATTCTGGAGCGGCGGGGACCTGAACGAGCTCTACCAGCGCGCGGCCGGCTCCCGCGCCGCGGGCACCCTGGAGCGCATCTTCGAGTCCGGTTTCCGCGAGTTTGCGCGGCTGAGAAAGCAGCCCGGCATGGACGTCGCGGTGATCATGGACGGCACGCGCCGCGCGATGCGCGCCACCTACCAGCGCGAGATGGAGCGGCTCGAATCGCACCTGTCCTTTCTCGCTTCGGTGGGATCGGTCAGCCCCTACGTCGGCCTGTTCGGGACGGTGTGGGGGATCATGAACTCGTTCCGCAGCCTCGCCAACGTCGCGCAGGCGACGCTGGGCCACGTCGCCCCGGGAATCGCCGAAGCCCTCATCGCGACTGCCATAGGCCTTTTCGCCGCGATTCCCGCGGTGATCGCGTACAACAACTTCGCCGGTGACCTGAATCGCCTCGCCACGCGCTTCGACTCGTTCATGGAAGAGTTCTCGAACATATTGCAGCGGCAGGCCCACTAACGTGAAGGGTCAGCGGTCACGGGTCAGGGGGAAGAACTTATGAGAAAAATAGTCGTCTCTCGCCTGACGCCTGACGCCTGACGCCTGACGCCTGACGCCTGACCTATGTTGATCGAAAGACGCAGCGGCCGCCGCCTCATGAACCAGATCAACGTCGTGCCGTACATCGACGTGATGCTGGTGCTGCTCGTCATCTTCATGATCACCGCGCCGCTCATCAATCCCGGGCAGATCGAGCTGCCGCAGGTCGGCAAGACATCCGATCCCCCGGTGCAGCCGATGGAGGTATCGGTCCGCACCGACGGGACCCTGTGGCTGCGCGACCGGGCGCGCACCACCGAGGAGCAGAAGGTGTCGCGCAAGGAACTGATCGCCGCGATCCGCCAGAAGCAGAAGCAGAACCCGGAGCAGGCAGTGGTCATCGCCGCGGACAAGGACGTCAAGTACGAGGCCGTGCTGGAAGTGATGGACATGCTGCAGCAGAACCAGGTGCGGAAGGTGGGGCTGCTCGCGAAGCCGCGGGGCGGCTAGTGGAGGACGATGGCGGCGACTGCCGACAATTTCACCACCCCCAACGAGCGCGCCATCTCCGGCGCGATGGCGCTGGCGACGCACGTGGTCTTTTTCGTCCTGCTGGTGTTCAGCGTCACCTGGCAGAAGCGGCAGCCCGAAGCGATGGTCGTGGACCTGTGGAACAACCTGCCGCCCGTTGCCGCGCCCAAGGCCGAGCCCGCGCCGGAGGTTAAGCCCGAGCCGACCCCGCCCAAGCCCGAGCCCAAGCCCAGGGTCGAGGCGAAGCCGGTACCCAAGGCCGAGCCCAAACCGGTGCCCAAGGCCGAGCCCAAGCCCACGATCAAGCCGGACATCGCGCTCAAGGAGAAGAAGGAGAAGGAGCGCAAGGCGGCCGAGCAGCAATTGGCCGAGAAGAAAAAGCGCGAGCAGGAGGAGGCGCTGAGAAAGCTCGCGGCGCAGCAGCAGGCGAAGGAAGCCGAGGCAAAGCGGCAGGCCGCGCGCGAGCAGGAGGAGGGCCTGAAGAAGCTGGCGGCGCAGCAGGCGGCGGCCCAGTCCAGGGTCGTCGACGAGTACAAGCGGCGTATCGCCGAGAGAATCAAGCGCTTCATCATCGAGCCCCCCAATCTCCAGGGCAATCCCGAGGTCGAGATGGACGTCGTCCTTTTGCCCGGCGGCGAGGTGCTGGGCGTGAAGACCCGCAGGGCCAGCTCCATGTCCGCCTGGGACAACGCCGTCGAGCGCGCCATCATAAAGGCGCAGCCCCTGCCGCTGCCGCCGGACCCGGCGATGTTCAAGGATTTCCGGGAACTAAATCTCAAATTCCGACCCAAGGAATAGCAAAAGACCGTGCGCCGTGCAGCACGGCGGGGGATACAGGGGGAACGCGGGCAGCCTGGTGGCGCTCTGATCGGTATAATTCGGCTACATGACATTCGTTGAACGGGCGAGATCGTTCGGCGCGGTTTTGGGGTTGTTGATCGCCGCGTCCGGTGTCTTCTTCGCTCCCTCCGCCCTCGCTGCCCTCACCATAGAAATCATCGGCACGGGCGCCAAGCAGATCCCCGTCGCCATCGTTCCGTTTCGCGCCGAAGACGGGCTTTCGCAGAAGGTCACCCCGGTCATCGGCGCCGACCTGGTGCGCAGCGGCGTGATCAAGCTGGTCGATGCGGGGGGACTCAATCCGCCGCCCTACGAGCCCCAGGACGTCAACTACGGAACCTGGCGTAGCCGCGGAGCGGACGCGATCGTCATCGGGAGCGTCGCGCCGCGGTCCGATGGCCGCTACGACGTGCAGTTCCGTCTCATGGATGCGCAGAAGCAGGTCCAGCTCGCGGGGTTTGCCTACACGGCTTCCGCCGCGCAGCTGCGGCTCACCGCCCACAAGATCGCCGACATCGTCTACGAGAAGCTGACCGGGGATCCCGGCGTGTTCTCCACCCGCATCGTCTACGTCGTGAAGCAGGGAAGGCGTTTCGACCTGCAGGTCGCCGACGCGGACGGCTTCGGCGCGCAGACGGTGCTCGGGTCGAACGAGCCCATCATCTCGCCGTCGTGGTCCCCCGACGGCAGCCGCATCGCCTACGTTTCGTTCGAGCAGAAAAAGCCGGTCGTCTACGTCCAGTCGCTCCTGACCGGCGCCCGCAGGCCGGTGGCCAATTTCTGGGGCAGCAACAGCGCCCCGTCCTGGTCGCCGGACGGCTCACGGCTTGCGGTCGTGCTCAGCAAGGACGGCGGCTCGCAGATCTACCTGGTCGGGGCCGACGGCGGCGAAGCCGTGCGTCTCACGCGCAGCTCGTCGATCGACACGGAGCCCAATTTCTCCCCGGACGGGAAGAGCATCCTGTTCACCTCCGACCGCGGCGGCAGCCCGCAGATCTACCGCATGCCGGCCTCCGGGGGCCAGCCCGAGCGGGTCACTTTCGAGGGGAGCTACAACGTTTCGCCGCGGCATAGCCCCGACGGCAAGGCCTTTACGTTCATACAGCGCAGCGGGTCGCGTTTCAACGTGGCGACGCAGGACTTCGCCACGCGCCAGGTGCAGGTGTTGACGGACGGCGCGCTGGACGAATCGCCGACGTTCGCGCCGAACGGGAGGATGGTTCTGTACGCAACCGAGGTGAGGGGCCGTGGCATCTTGTCCGCGGTCTCGAGCGACGGCAGAGTGAAGCAGCGGCTCGTTTCGGACGCGGGCGATGTCCGCGAGCCGGCATGGGGCCCGCTGTTGAAGCAGTAACTCTCAAGGAGATCGAGCCATGAAGCGATTCCGATTTGGCCTGCTGGGTCTGAACATAGTAATCCTGGCTGCGCTCGCCGCGTGCAGCAGCGCACCCACCAAGGAGCAGTCGGGCGCGGCGGTCGAGGACCGCAAGCCCGGAGGCCCCCCGACCGTGGTGGATCGCCCGCCGGTCGTGCCGGTGGATCCCGCCACGACCAGGCCGTTGTCCCCCGACCAGATCGGGAGCGCCGCGCTCCGGGATCCCAAGAACATCCTCTCCAAGCGCAGCATCTTCTTCGACTACGACAGCAATCTCGTCAAGGACGAGTACAAGCCGATCGTGGCGGCCCATGCCCGTTACCTGCAGCAGAACGGCGGCACGAAGATGCGCGTGGAAGGCAACGCCGACGACCGCGGGAGCCGCGAATACAACCTGGCGCTCGGCCAGCGCCGTGCCGACGCGGTTCGGCAGATGATGCAGCTCCTGGGAGCGAAGCCGGACCAGGTCGAGACCGTGAGCTTCGGGGAAGAGAAGCC
>DASRJL010000207.1:0-4658 GCA_035649495.1 Burkholderiales bacterium
TCAGGATCCCCAAGAAGGAATACCTGTTCAAGACCTCCTCGTCGCTCGCCGACACGGCCGCGTTCGGGCTCGACTTCGGCGAGATCTACAAGCGCTCGGTCGTCGGCGTGCGCGTCTACGGGGTTCCGGCGGGCGAAAAGGCGGCACTGGCGGGCTACTTCGCGCGCATCAACGACGACTATCGCCAGCGGGCCAGGAACACGGAGTATCACGACGGCGAGGTCAAGTACGACTATCTGCGCCTGAACTGCGCCAAGACCATAGGCGCTGCGTTCAGGCATGGTGCCGGCTACAAGGACCTCGAGGTCACGAGCGCGAAGCTTTTCTCCGGGCGCAGGGTGGTGGCGGCGGCCACGGCCAATATTCCCACCGAGGTGGCAATGAAGCTCGTGAAGGAGTGGAACGCACGCGGCTACGGCCTGGACGTCGTGCTGTACAGCAAATACTGGGGCTCGACCTACATCGATCCGCGCGAGGAGGAAAAGGTGGCGTTCAAAGATCTGCCCAACCGCTTCCCTTCGGTGCTGTCACGCGATTTCCGCAGGGAACAGTACAAGGACTTCGACAACCTTTTCGCCATGTACCTGCTCTACAACATGGGCAAGTACAGCGTGCGGGTGAACGAGCAGACGAAGTTGCTCGAAATCGAGCAGCACAGGGAACCCATGGCCTACTCCGAGGCCGCCGAACTCGCTGCGGAGAGCGCGAAATCGGACAGCGGGAACTTCGGCCGGCGTGCCACGTTCCGGCCGAAGGGGACTGCGATCGAGGACGCTCGGGACTGATTGCCCGGTCCAATCCAGAGCTTCCTGCGGAACCTTCCGTGAAAGAGCTGCCTCTAATTCATGGTTTACAAACCATAAACGAGGAGGCAGAAAGTAATGGTTCACGCAAAAAATGCGATCATCAGCGGCGTGGTGGCAACTTTCGTTGCCGGCTCGATGATGATGATGAACAATGCGCTTCATAGTATTCCCGAAGTGCACGTAGCACGCACCCTGGCCGGCATTCTCGGCCACCCCGACGCACCTATCGTGGGGTGGATCGCGTTCCTGAGCCTGGGAATTCTTGTTTGCGGACCGCTCTTCGCGGCCGGCGCGCCGCGAATACCCGGAAGATCGTACCTTGTGAAAGCCCTTCTTTTCGGCGTGGTTTCCTGGCTGGCCATGATGCTGATCATGATGCCGCTTGCCGGCGCAGGATTTTTTGGAGTGAATCGCGGGCACGTCCTCGGCTTCGCGACGCTCGTATTGAACCTCTCCTACTGGCTTACGCTGGGCGGGATTTTCCGCTACCTGACGGGACCGGAAACGGCGGGCATTCGCAGCACGACCTGAGCTTGCGGCTCGAGCGCAATCGGCTCACGCCCTCGGGCGTGCGCGGGATGCTTCCGACCGTGAGGATCGGCACGGCAGTTCGAGGAGAAAATCGCGATGCAGTACGGCCCCGCTCTGGCATTGGCGCTTCTTGCGGCTCAGGCAGCAGCTCCCGTTGACGCCCAGACCTACCCCACCCGTCCGATACGCATGGTCATACCCTTCCCGCCGGGCGGCAACGTGGATACGTTCGCGCGGGTGCTGTTCCCGCACGTCGAGAAGGAGCTCGGCCAGCAGCTGGTGGTCGACAACCGCGGCGGCGCCAACGGCATACTGGGCTCGGACATCGTCGCGAAATCCGCGCCGGACGGCTATACCCTCATGACCACCTCTTTCGGGTTCGCCGTGAATCCCGCGATCACGAAGAACATGCCCTACGACATCACCACCGCGTTCGCGCCGGTCACCGACATCGCGCTCGGCGCCGGCTATCTGATGGTGGGCAATCCGAAGGTGCTCGCGGCGAAGACAATCAAGGAGTTGATCGCCCTGGCGAAGCGAGAGCCCGGCAAGATTCGCTACAGCACAGCGGGGGTCGGCAACGGCCAGCATCTCGCCGGCGCGCTCTTCGCCGAGAAAGCCGGCGTGGATATGCTGCACGTGCCGTACAAGGGCGGCGGCCCGGCGGTCATCGCGGTGGTCGGCGGCGAGGTCCAGATCCACTACCCCGCGCCCGCGGTGGGCATACCGCACATCAAGGCCGGCAGGCTGATCGGGCTGGGATTCACCGGCAAGACGCGGCTCACGGCGCTGCCGGAGGTCCCCACGATAGCCGAGGCAGGGCTCCCCGGTTACTACGCCGACGCGGGCTGGCACGGCGTGTTTGCGCCGGCGAAGACGCCGCCGGCGATCGTGAAAAAGGTGCAGGAAGCGTTCAAGAAGGCGCTGCAGGTGCCGCTCGTGCGCGATACCTACGTGAACAACGGCTACGACCCGCAGGGCCACGCGCCTGCGGAGTGGACGAAGATCTTTCTTGCCGATCTGAAGCGCTACGCGGAGATTACGAGGATAGCGAAGATCGAGGCGCAATAAGGCGACTTGGGATTAAACTCCGATTGTATGGACCTGCAGCTGGATGGAAAGACGGCGCTCGTCACTGGCGCATCGCGCGGCATAGGACGCGCCATAGCGCTGGAGCTGGCGCGCGAGGGAGTCAAGCTCGTCATTGCCGCGCGGCGCCTGAGCCTGCTCGAGGAGCTGGCGCGCGACATCGTTTCGGCGCGCGCGCCGGAGCCGCTCGTCATGGAGGCCGACCTGTACCAGGAAGGCGCCGCCGAGCGGCTGGCCGAGGCTGCCCGCATGGCCCTCGGTCGTGTCGATATCCTGGTGAACGCCGCCGGCGGCAGCCGTCCCTACTCTTTCGAGGCCACCCGGGAGCAGTGGGCCGAGGCGATGGTGGTCAATTTCGTGCGGCTCCGCGAGCTGTCACACGCGGTGATCCCGGGAATGATCGCGGCGCGCTGGGGCCGCATCGTCAACATCACCGGCAGCTCGGAGCCGCGCGGCATCAACGCAGCCAATTCGGCGAAAGCGGCCGTGCATGCGTGGGCGAAGGGCCTGTCGCGCGAGATGGCGAAGCACGGCATCACGATCAACTCGATACAGCCGGGCCGCATCATGAGCGAGCAGATCGTACGCATGCATCCCACGGAGGAGGACCGGCGCAAATTCTCCCAAGAGCACATCCCGATGGCCCGCTTCGGCGAGCCGGAGGAGCTGGCGAACCTTGCGGTGTTTCTGGCTTCGCCCCGTGGGGGCTATATCACGGGCACCGTGATCCCGGTGGATGGGGGGATGAGCCACTTCGCGTTTTGAAAGCCGGCGCGGAAGGTTGATGTCGCGCGGTGCTGGTGGCCGGTCCGTTCAACCTATAGTCAGGGCTCTGGATCAACGGAGAGCCCTTTGAATGATGCCTCGCCTTCCAAGAGTCTCTGAAAGTACTCGGCACACTCGTCATTCTTGCTCATTTTTGCCCGACCCAGAATCTTCTCGCCCACAGATCGGTGCTTTTCGATTTGAAGTATCCATTCTCGCTCTCCACCTTCCTCGTCGGACGCGGACGAGCCAAGCATGTACTTTCGCCCTTTCCATTCCACGTACGAATACCAGCCCCAGTCTTCCGCGTCTGGCTCGGAAACCGCTACGTTGGGGCGCGCCTGGTCCCGGAGCCACAATAACAGTGATTCGCCGGGAATCGGATTGATTGGGTTGGGCCGTTCCTTCGAGACATCGAACTTGGCCGTGTTGAAACGAACCACTCGCGCCATCTGATTGAGAGCCCTAGCTTGAAGTGGCTGGCCTAAAGGCCGATTCGTAAACCGACCTGACTCGAGGGATCACCAGAGGATTTCCACTGTCGTCAGCTATTCAACCTTGATACCAGCTTCCTTCACTACCCGCGTCCACTTCGCGATTTCGGACTTGATGTGCGCGGAGAACTCCGCTGGCGGCATGCCGCCCACCTCCGAACCTTCCGCCCGCAGGCGGGCTTCCATCTCCTTCGAGTGCAGCGCCTTCACGATCTCCGCGTACAGCCTGTCGACGATCGGCCTGGGCGTGCGCGCCGGGACCAGCACGCCCTGCCAGGTCGAAGACTCATAGCCCGGCAGGGTATCGGCGATCGGAGGCGCGTCGGGCCATGACGAAAGCGGTTTTCTTGCCGACACGGCGAGCAGGCGGATCCTCCCGGCCTTCGCGGCGGGCAGCGCCGTAGCCGGTTGAGTGAAAGTCATCTGCACCTGTCCCGCCATGACTTCCTGGACCGCGGGCGCGGCGCCCTTGTACGGTATGTGCACCATGTCGATTTTGGCCAGGATGCGGAAATACTCCATCGCCAGGTGCACGCCGCCGCCCGTCCCCGACGAGGCAAAGTTGAGCCGGCCGGGACGCGCTTTGGCGAGCGCGATGAATTCGGCGGTGGATTTCGCGGGCACCGATGGATGCACGGCCAGGAAGTACCAGCTTTGGGCGGTCAGCGTGATGGGCGCGTAGTCGCGCACCGGATCGTACGGCAGGTCCGGCTTGGTCGCGACGTTCGCCGCGAGCGTGCTGATCGTGCCGAAAAAAATCGTGTGGCCGTCGGGCGGGGACTCTTTGGCGAGCGTCGCTGCGATGATCCCTCCAGCGCCGGCGCGATTGTCGACGATCATCTGCTGTCCGAACGCTTCGGTCAGCTTCTGCGCCAGCGCGCGCGCCATGACGTCGGTTGCCCCGCCAGGGGCAAACCCGACGATCGCGCGTATCGGCTTCGACGGTTACGGCGCGGGCGATTGCGCGCCGGCG
>DASRJL010000208.1:0-15950 GCA_035649495.1 Burkholderiales bacterium
CCCGACCTGAACTCGTGGTACAACCGCCGTCCCTTGCAGCCCCCCTCCGGGTACAGGCAGATGTTCTGCCCCGCGTTGACGGCGTTCACCATGGTTTCGATGACCTGGTCCCGCGATTCGGGATCGTCGCGGTCCACGTACAGCGTGCCGGCCGCCCTGCTGATTTTCCCGACGACGAACCAGTCCTGCACCTGGATCTTGGCGAGCGACACCACGTCGAACAGCGCCGGAATCCCGATGTCTTCGAACGCCGCCGGATGGTTGGCGATCAGGATGAACCGCGGCGGCAGGCGCTTGCGGTTTTTCTGGTGCAGCCGCAGGTCGACGTCGAGCGCCCGCACGAAACACCGGCACCACGCGGGGAACAACCGGGCGACGGGATGGGCGCCGGGCCACGGCAGCCACGCGAGCAGGTACACCAGCGCAGTGAACAGAACGAAGTCCACCCAGCCGATGAGTTTTCGCAGGAAACGCAGCAGCAGCAGCATGCGGACTGTCCTCGCTCAGGTGACCAGCAGAAAATCCCGCACGGTGTCGATCTGGTCCCGGGCCATCAGCATGGGCGCGTGCCCGATGCCGTCGAATACGACGAGCCGCGCCTTCGGACCGCGTTGCGTCATCTGCGCCGCCGTGTCCTCGAGCAGGAGATCGGATTGCGCGCCGCGCAGGAGCAGCGTCGGGCAGCGGATGGCCTCGTAGGGCCGCCAGAGGTCCACGTCTTCCAGCGGGTCTTCCTTCTGGAAGGGGATGCCGATGCCGGGGTCGTACGACATGCCCCACGAGCCGTCCGCGTGCTGCTTTGCGCTGTGCTCCGTCAGGTGGCGCCACTGCGCGTCCGTCAGGGGACCGAACGGCGCGCAGACCACGCGCATATAGGTGTCCAGCTCGCGCCAGGTCTTGAAGCGCGGGTCTTTCCCCACGTAGGTGCCGAGGCGTTCGAGGGAGGCCGCGGGTATATGCGCGCCCACATCGTTCACCACCAGCTTCTCGATCGGCGTCTTCGGGCTCGCTGCCAGAAGCATGCCGAGGATGCCGCCCATGGAGGTGCCTACCCAGTAGATGCGCGGGGGCGTACCGCCGTCCGCGCCGGTGACGCGAGCGAGGAGAACGGTCAGGTCCGCGCAGTACTGGGGGTAGCCGTAGCCGGTCTTCGCGCGGAGCCAGTCGCTTTTGCCGCGACCCACGATGTCGGGGCATATCACGCGGCAAACGGGCGCCAGCGCTTGTGCCAGCTCGTCGAAATCCCGGCCATTGCGCGTCAGCCCGTGCACGCAGATGACCACGCGGGAGGCGGTGGGATCGCCCCATTCCACGTAGTGCATGGCGTGGAAGCCCTCAGCCGAGAGGCACTTGACCGTTTGCTCGCGCATGATGAATCTCCAGGGCGGCTCGCCGCTACGTAACCACTAAACAAGGGGGCCCGCCCCGGCCTCGGTCTCTCGAAGAGTGGTGCGGGACGGGGCGGAAGCCGCTGCGCTGGACACTCCGACTTTCCGGGGGCTGCTCACTGCTCCCGCACCCTGCTGCGCACGCCGAGTCGCAGCGGCCCCCCTCGTACTCCCCCGACTTCAGGGGGAACCTCGTCATCGTCATCGCAAGGTCAGGCATTTGTGCAGAGGAGGTTCCCTAGGTAACGAGATCGGCGGGGTCGAGGTTGTCAAAGAGCGGCGGCAGCGGGCAGTCGACCGCGGCGCCTACCAGCCGCATCAGCTCCGCCTCCATGATACGGATCGTGCCGTCGACCGACACCGCGGCAAAGAGGCCTTTCACCAGTGCCGGTTTGGCGAGCGGGGAGACGCTCTTCAACTTCCCGAGCGCTGCGCCGATACCGTCGAGCTTGAGCGCGTCGCGTCCAGGAGCGGCGCCCCCGGCCAATGCCATTTCCTTTGCCCCGGCCTCGAACGCTGCCGCAAAGTCGCGTTCGCCTTCGGGTCCCGGCCGCTGCCCGGCGTAGGCGATGAGGGAGAGCAGGGCGAGCGCCTCGTCCCGCACCTCGGCGAGCGCCCGGTACTTGATGGGCGGCGGCCTCCCGGCCGGCGTGAGCTGCGCACGCACCAGTGAGAGCACCACGAATTCGTGCAGCGACACGCGCCGGTCGGCGTAGATTACCGCTTCGAGCGCGGCCAGGAACTTGCGCTGAGCTTCCTTTGTTGCGGCCTTGACCGCCGGCAACGCGAGGTCGATGACCGGCAGGTGAAATGCCGGGCCCAGCGGGCGCACGGACGGAACCAGCGCACGGGCCGCCTCGGCGAGATCACCCGCGCCGGCCGCTTTGGCGGCGGCGAGTTGCTCTTCCATCACGCTGTCCTTGCCCGCGAGCAGCAGCGCAACGATGGCGGCGCAGGCGCCGTCGGACTGACCGAGCCGCTCGTGCAGCCCCGGCGGCAGCGCCCGAAGCAGGCGCTGAGCGAAATCCAGCTTGCCGCCGTCGAGCGCACCTACCAGCGCCACGCTCTCGCCGGCGGTGCGGCCCCAGGCGTAGCTGACGTCGCCGGGGCGCTGGCCTTCGGCGGCGGGCGCCGCTGCCGCGCCGCCGGCGAAACCGGCTGCGCCTTGCGGCAGTCCCTCCGCCGAGGGTGCGTCGACCGGGCGGCGGCCGCGGTAGCTTGCCGGCTGGAAACGGGGATTGACGCGCCGGATGCGCTCATCGAGGGGCGGGTGCGTATCCAGCAGCCCCGCCAGACTCAACCTCAACCGGATACCCTGGCCGAACAGCATGTGCGACATGTCTTCGGCGTGACGGTCGGCGATCAAGGCGCCGTGGGTGGAAGCGCGGATCTGATCGAGCGCACCGGCAATTCCCTCGGGGTTGCGCGTGAACTGCACGCTCGAGGCATCGGCGAGAAACTCGCGCTGGCGGGATACCGCGGCCTTGATGAGGCGCGCAAAGAACAGCCCGATATAGCCGATCAGGAAGAGCGCCAGGCCGGCCGCGATAATGCCGCCCGCTTCCTTGCTGCTATCGCTGCGCGAGGTGCCGCGCATGAAGAACTCGCCGACGGCGCCGATGAACACGATGCCCGCGAGCACGCCCATCATCCGGATGTTGAGCCGCATGTCGCCGTTCAGGATGTGGCTGAACTCGTGGGCCACCACGCCCTGGAGCTCGTCGCGGTTCAGGGTCTCGAGCGTGCCCCGGGTGACGGCCACGACCGAGTTCGACACGTCCCAGCCCGCCGCGAAGGCGTTGATGCCGCTCTCCTGATCCATGACGTAGACCCTGGGAACGCGCACGCCCGACGCGATCGCCATCTCCTCGACGACGTTGACCAGGCGCCGTTCCAGGGGATCGCGGGTGCCGGGATCGACCGGCCGCGCGCCCACCATGCGCGCCACCGCGTCGCCCCCGGAGCTCAACTTTGCCATGTGGACCAGGCTGACGATGAGAATCACCGCGACCGTGCCGAGCGCGCCCCAGACATAAAGGCCGCGCGGAACGGCCGCGAGCTGCGACCACAGGCCGGGCGCTGCGCCCTGAGGAGCGTAGAGCTCGGCGAATCCCCACACGTAGACCCCGGCGAGGACAAGATCCACGGCGATCACCACGCCGAGCACCGCGAGTGCATAGAACAGCACCAGGCGGCGCGTGCTGCGCCGCGCGGCATCCTGGTGCTCGAAGAAATTCATCGCGCCCGGCGTGCCGCTGAGCTAGGTTCCCTAGAACTTGACTTGCGGCGCCTTGCGCTCCTCGGCCGATTCGGTCGCCTGCAGCAGCTCGGCGGGCCCGAAGCCGAACATTCCGGCGAAGATGTTGTCAGGAAACGATTCGCGCTTGGTGTTGTACTCCATCACCGAGTCGTTGTAGCCTTGGCGGGCGAAAGAGACCTTGTTCTCGGTGCTGGTGAGTTCTTCCTGCAGCGAGAGCATGTTCTGGTTCGCTTTCAGATCGGGATAAGCCTCCGCCAGCGCGAACATCCGTCCGAGCACGCCGGTCAGCGCGCCCTCGGCCTGCCCCAGCGCCTGCATGGCGGCCGGGTTGCCCGGCGCGGCGCTCGCCGCCTGCGCAGCTCCGACCGCCTGGTTGCGCGCCTTGATGACGGCCTCGAGCGTCTCGCGCTCGTGCTTGATGTAGCCCTTGACGGTCTCGACCAGGTTGGGAATCAGGTCGTAGCGGCGCTTCAGTTGCACGTCGATCTGCGCGAATGCGTTCTTGAAGCGGTTCCTGAGCTGCACCAGCCCGTTGTAGATGGAGATCGCCCAGAATGCCAGCGCGACGACGATCGCGATAAAAATCCAGAATTCCATTGCTCTCCCCCCGATTACGAACTCCCGAGAACGATTCTATACCATCCCCTCAGCCGTCATGTTCTCTTAGAATGGGAGTTGCGATGGAGGCGAGATTGCAAAACATCTGTGTTTTCTGTGGATCGAACAAGGGCTCGAGCGCCGTCTACGCCGACGCCGCGCGGTCGCTTGCCCGCGCATTCGCGCGCTCCGGGCTGCGGCTGGTGTACGGGGGCGGCAGCATCGGATTGATGGGGGTGCTGGCGGAGGCGGCGCTTGCCGAGGGCGTGGACGTCACGGGCGTCGCGCCGCGGCGCCTGCTCGAGCGGGAGGTGGTGCACGGAAACCTCACCAGGCTCCACGTGGTCGAATCGATGCACGAGCGCAAGGCGAAGATGGCCGAGCTGTCCGACGCCTTCATCGCGCTGCCCGGTGGCTACGGCACGCTCGACGAGCTGTTCGAGGCGCTCACCTGGACGCAGCTCGGATACCACCGCAAGCCGTGCGGATTGCTGAACGTCGCCGGTTTCTTCGACCGGCTCGCCAGCCACCTCGATCACGCGCTCGCGGAGAGCTTCCTCACTCGCGAGCATCGCAACATGCTGGTCGTCGCGGACGATCCGGACCTGATGATCGAATCCCTGAAGAGCGCCCGCCTGCCGCAAGTATCGAAGTGGATAGGGCGCGGGGAAACCTGAGGAGACTTATGGACGGCCTGGTAAGACCCCACGGGGGCGGAGGACTGCGGCCCTTGCTGCTGCAGGGCGACGAGCTGGCGGCGGCCCGCCACGGCGCCCAGTCGCTGCCCAGACTCACGATTTCCTCGCGCGAGCGCGGCGATCTCATCATGCTCGGGATCGGCGGGTTCACGCCGCTCAGCGGATTCATGACGCGCGCCGACTGGGAGGGTGTGTGCGACGGCTGCCGCACGGCCGCCGGGCTGTTCTGGCCGATTCCGATCACGCTGTCGGTGGACGCCGCAAGGGCGGACTCGATCGCCGTCGGAGCCGAGATTGCGCTGGCCGATCCCGACGACGGCTCGCTTCTCGCGTCGATGAAGGTCAGCGAAAAATTTGCCATCGACAAGGCGCACGAATGCTTGTCGGTATTCCGCACCGTCGATCCCGCGCACCCCGGCGTGCAGATGGTCATGGCGCAGGGCGAGGTGAACCTCGCCGGTCCCGTGAGGGTGCTGTCCGACGGCGGCTTCCGGGCGCGCTACGGGGCATTGTTCATGACGCCGGCGGAGACGCGCGCGGCGTTCGAGCGCCTCGGCTGGTCGCGCGTCGCCGCGTTCCAGACGCGCAACCCGATGCATCGTTCGCACGAGTATCTCGCCAAGGTGGCGATCGAGGTGTGCGACGGGGTGCTGGTGCACTCGCTCCTCGGCAACCTCAAGGCGGGCGACATCCCGGCCGACGTGCGCACCCGCGTGATCGCGGTGCTGATCGAGAAGTACTTTCGTCCCGGCACGGTGGTCCAGGCGGGATATCCCCTCGATATGCGCTATGCGGGGCCGCGCGAAGCGCTGCTGCACGCCCTGTTCCGGCAGAACTACGGCTGCTCGCACCTGATCGTGGGGCGCGACCACGCCGGTGTCGGCAGCTACTACGGACCCTTCGACGCGCACCGCATATTCGACGAGATCCCTGCGGACGCGCTGGCGACGCGACCGCTCAAGATGGACGTGACCTTCTGGTGCTACCGGTGCGCCGGGATGGCGTCGGGGCGCACCTGCCCGCACGGCGCCGGCGACCAGCTGCAGGTATCGGGCACGCAGCTTCGCAAATGGCTCGAGGAGGGTAGCGACGTGCCTCCGGAGTTCTCGCGCCCGGAGGTGCTGGAAATTCTGCGCGATTACTACGCCGGGCTCAAAACGCGCCGGTCGCAGTAACCTTCCCTCCGCTCGACGGTTCCCCCGAAGTGGCGGGGCGGGTCATCATGCGGGCCTGTCGTGTCCCCTGGCGGCTGAGTTCTCCGCCAGCTCGTCCTTCGCGAACTGCAGGAAGGCGGCCACCAGCTTCGAATGGAACCGCTCCTTCGGGTATACCACCGAGAAATTGCGGATCAACGGAGGCTCGAGTGGGACCTGGACGAGCTGCCCGAGCTGCAGCTCCTTGGCGGCGATAACGCGCGACATGATCGCGAAACCGAGACCGGTGGCGACGAGGCCCTTGATCGCCTCGGGGCTGCCGAGTTCGACGACCACGTTCATCGATTCGGGCGAGACGCCGGCCTGCTGGAGGTAGCGGTCGAGGACCGCGCGGGTGCCCGAGCCTGCCTCGCGGCTGATGTAGGGATGCTGGGTGAGGGACGCGGGCAGCGCGCGGGCCGCGTTTGCCAGGGTGTGGGAGGGCGCGCACACGACCTGCAACTCGTCCTGGCAGCAGACTTCGTTCTGGAGCGAGGACAGGTGCGAATCGCCTTCGATGAAGCCCAGGTCGAGCATGCGCTCGGCGACGCGCTCCTGGACCGCTACGGAATTGCCCACGAACAGGTTCGGCACCACGGCCGGGAAGCGCGCCTTGAATCTGCCGATCAGCTGAGGCAGCACGTACTCGCCGACCGTCATGCTCGCGCCGATCAGGAGCGGCCCCGCGGTCTGGCCGCCCATTTCCTTCAGGCGCGTGTCGAGTTCCGCCGACAACGCAAGAATGCGCTCGGCGTACTCGAACGCCAGCTGGCCCGCCGGCGTGAGGGAGATCCGCCCTTGGGCGCGGTCGAAGAGGCGCGTGTTCAGTTGTTCCTCGAGCTGCTTCACCTGGAAGGTGACCGCCGGCTGCGTCATGAACAGCGTTTCTGCGGCCCTGGTGAAGGACAGGTGCTTCGCCACCGCATGGAATATCTGAAGGCGCCGGTCGGCCATGGGCTATTGAAGCACAGTAACGGCTGCTCAGCACACCCGCCACCGCGTCCGATCGGGGTTCCTGTACCACCCCGCCTGCTTCTCAGGCACCCTTCCCGGGCGGAGGGGAATTTCGACTTGTCGGTGTGCTTCCGTGGGGAAGAAAGCGCGGGACGACGGTCGAGGGGCGAGGGAGGCTACCGCATCACCGCAGCGCTCATCACCGCGAAGCTCAGTCGATGATGTGGTAGACCGGCGCCTTTTCCATCGCCCAGCTTCCGGTATTGCGGTCGTAGGGCGACAGGGTGAAGCAATGCCAGTTCTGATCGTCCAGCTTCATGTGGTCGCCCCGGTAGTAATACCCCGGCCACCGCGTTTCTTCACGGTAGAGCGTGTGGCGCGTCACGGACTCCGAGGCGAGGAGCCGGTGGTGCAGCTCCCAGGTGTGTTTGCCTTCTCCATCGTCCGTCACCATGACGCCTACGGCTTCTTCGGCGTCTTGTATTCGACTTCCTTGTGGAACGGTTCCCAGACCGTCTGGAAACCGATGAACCCCTTTTCGTTCGGCGGCATCTGGCGCGTGGTCAGATAACGCGCCTGACCGTCAGGAACCTTGGGAGGGGGCTGCTTCGGCTTCTGCTCGCTCATACGTCACCTACCTTCCGTGAATTGGAGCTCAAATCGGTCTCAAGCGCGACGGGTCGATGTCCACGCCCGCATGGATCGCCCCGCCCGCCCTTGTCTCTGCATCGGTTGCGTCGCGCACGGTCAATATTTCGAGCGTGAAGACGACCTCTCTCCCGCAGAGCGGATTGTTACCATCGACCGTCAGTGTCTCGTCGTCCATGTGCGTCACGAGAAAACTGCGGGTCTGGCCCTTGTCGTTCTCCATGAGGATGGAGGTGCCGATCCTACGATACTCCTCGGGGACGTTCTCGATCTGATCGGCAAAAACCAGCGACTCGTCCCTGGGGCCGAAGATCTGGTTGCCATCGATCACCACATCGATGGTGTCGCCGGCGGACTTGCCCTCGAGCTCCCTATGGACGGACGGAGCCAGAATTTCATTGTGTCCGTGAACATAGCTCAACGGGAACTCGACCCTGGTGACGACATGCCCTGACTTCCGGTCGGTCACCTTGTAGGTCAGCTCGACGAACTTGCCCGTCCGGATAACGTCGCGCGCAGCTTCAGAAGATGGTCGCACCGAAGATCCTGACCTTTCCATCCTCATAGCCGAGGACAAGCCTGCCAAGCCACTCGCCTGGCTTCTTGGTGCTCCGCTGCCGGTAGAGAACCGTCACATGCTCGCCCCGGCGGATGATGCCGAGCGACTCGACTTCTTCAGACAGATTCCTCGCCAGCTCGCTGTTCGCGAACTGATGGCCTGCAACGACCTGATTCAGGGCCAGCGCCATGGCACTGGAAAAGCTCCTTGCGAATTCTCCGTACTTGCCTTCGTTCGAAGATTTGACCAGGTCGCGCCACAGCGGTGCGGCGATGGCCAGAATCTCTTCATCGGATTTTTCAGTGATGCTCACGGGCGCGTCTGCGCGGGCGGACGAGATCGGCTTTATAGGGATCGCGACGTCGGCATGCTAGTTCTCGTCCCCGACCAGGTGATAGCACGGCGCCTTCTCCATAGTGTATTCGCCGCTCTTCGGATCGCGGCGCGAAACCGTCAGCACGTGCCAGTTCGCGTCGTCCACCTTCATGGCGTCACCCCGGTAGTAGTAGCCCGGCCAGCGGGTCTCCTTGCGGAATAGCGTGTGCTGCGTGACGCACTCGGCAGCGCGGTGACGGTGCTTCAATTCCCACGCCCGCAACAGCTCGTGAATGTCCTTGGCGGCCAAGCTGTCGAGGTCTTCCTCCATGATCTTGAGCTTCTTGAGGCCGATGCTCAGGAGCTTCTCGTTGGTCATGTAGCTGACGGTCACGCCGCCGCAGTACTCGTCCATCAGCTTCTGCAGACGCTCCAGGCCCTGCTTGGGATTGATGTAGTGCGGATTGACATCGCCCGCCACGATCGCATTCCGGTAGATCCGGTAATGCTCCAGGGGCTTGAAGATCTCCGCCTTGCGGCGGCTGATCTGCTCGTCGGATACGACGATGCCTTCGGCCTTGCCGTCGTCGATGTACTTGCAGGCGGCCTTCGCCGCGAGACGGCCTTCGGTGAACGACCCCGACGAGAAGGCGTGCGGCGTGCCGCCGACCGCGTCACCGGCGCCGAACAGCCCTTCGATCGTCGTCATGCGGTTGTAACCCCAGAAATACTCGGGGGGCGAAACGTCCTCGGGGCCCGAGCACCAGGCGCCCGAACAGGTCGCATGGGAGCCCATGACGTAGGGCTCGGAGGTGGTCAGCTCGGGATTCTCGTTCTTGGGATCCACATCGGTTGCGGCCCACAGAACCGCCTGGCCGACGGTCATGCCGAGGAAGTTTTCCCAGCCGACCTCTTCCAGATGGGGATCCTGGAAGGCGCGCATGGTCACCATGTGAATGGGTCCGCGGCCGGCATTCACTTCACTGATTATGCAATGGTTGCGCAGACAGGTCGGGATCGGCCGGTGCGTCAGGTGCGAAACTTCCGGATCCAGGTATTCCTTGCCGACCATTTTCTGCAGGTCAGGGAACCACTTGGATTCGTATTCCTCCCCCAAGCAATTTTGCGTATAGGTCTTCAGGTGCAGGAAGTAGGCGCCGACCGGGCCGTAGCCGTCCTTGAAACGCGCCAGCACGATGCGATTTTCCATCTGCGTCATCTTGGCGCCGGCATTGATCATCAGGCCGTAGGCAGATGCGGACGACCAGGGCGCATACCAGGTCCGGCCGGAACCTTCGCCTACCGAACGCGGCTTGAAGATGTTGGAGGCGCCGCCCGCGCCGCAGATCACGGTCTTGGACTTGAAGACGTGGTAGTTGCCGGTGCGGACGTTGAAGCCGACGGCACCGGCAACCCGGTTCTCCCGGCTGTCGTCCATCAGCAGGTGGGTGACGCAGATGCGGTTGAAGACCTTGTCCGCCGATTTCTTGGCGGCCTCGGCCACGATGGGCTTGTAGGACTCGCCGTGAATCATGATCTGCCATCGTCCTTCACGCAGATAGCGCCCGGTTTTCGGGTCCTTCATGATGGGCAGGCCCCACTCCTCGAACTGATGCACCGTGGAGTCGACGTGACGGGCCATATCGAACAGCAGGTCTTCCCGCACCAGACCCATCAGGTCGATGCGGGCGTAGCGGACATGGTCCTCCGGGTTATTTTCCCCCCAGCGGGTGCCCATGTAGCAGTTGATGGCGTACAGACCCTGGGCGACCGCACCCGAGCGATCGATATTGGCCTTCTCGGCAATGACGATCTTCTTGTTCTGGCCCCAGAATCTCGCTTCCCATGCGGCACCGCTGCCGCCAAGGCCCGCACCGACGACCAGAACGTCAATGCCGTCTTCGATGATCGTGTCGGCCATTAGTAGTAGATGCCTTTCTTCAGCTTGAGACCTGCCGCCTCGAGCGTATGCAGACCGCCGTCATCCATGCGGATCCATTTCGGCTCGTTGTACAGCAGCTGGCCGTCCCGCATTTCCTTGCTGGGTCCGGGAACATCCGCGAGCTTGGGGATGGCCTGTCCCCAGGGCTTGGTGGTGATCGGCGACAGGAAGCTCTTTTCCGTGCCGTTGCGGAATTTGATCCTCCAGGCGATCGTGCCTTTCTTTTCGTCGCGCTGGACGCGAACGCTGTGGCCCAGGGGGGCAAAGTCGGCGTACCCGCGCATGTCGATCGCGTTCTGGGGGCAAGCCTTCACGCAGGAGTAGCACTCCCAGCACATGTTCGGCTCGATGTTATAGGCGCGCCGATAGGTCTTGTCGATGTGCATGATGTCCGAGGGGCAGATGTCCACGCAATGTCCGCATCCGTCGCATCTCGTCATGTAAACGAAGGTAGGCATGAGTTCGCTTCCTGGTCAGTTCGCTAGAACCTACGGGCTGTCTTCTAATAGTGGCGCGGTGGTTCGCGCTTGATGCCAAGCCCCATGTCCATCGGGGCGTCTCGTAACAGTTCCATCGAGTGTCTTTCCCGCTGTGCGGGATCGTCTCGGGTCAGTGTCGGCAGATTCTGGACCGTGCCATTGGCCTCGGAAACCCGCTTTTCGAACGCCGCGGCGGGCTTGAAAAACATGTGGGCGAACTTGGACCAAGGTACCGATCCGAAGAGCACCGTCGTGGCAATCACGTACAGGCCGAAGACCACGCTCGTCCCGGGCCCGCCCCCCGCCTGCAGAAAGGCCCAGATCAGACCCAGGGTCACGCTGGAGAGGAGCGACAGGATGAAGAGATCCGCGCGCATGACGCGGAAGGGCGAGCCGCCCTCGGCGGCGACATCGGCGCGAATGAAGAACCAGAACCAGTATCCGCCGATGCATATCATTAGGCCGCCCGCCCACCAGGCGAGCGGCAGGATACCGGGCGTCGGCTTCGCGGGCGTCGGGTAGTTGAACACCATCACGGCGGTGGTCACGACGTAGATCACGAAACCGTACATGGTCAGCAGGTGGGCGGCGCGGCGACGCGCGTTGCAGAACTCCCCGGATGTCAGGACGTCCACGAGTCCGCTTTGTACGGCGATCGACACGAGTTCGACGCCACCGATCTGCTTCGGCGCTTTGGTTTTCGATTTGCGCCAGTTATCGAAAAAATACCTCGCGCTGCCCTTGTGCACGATGTCGAACAGCGTCCCTGCCGCGACCAGGACGATCATGATTAAGACATAGCCCTGCATGACGGCAGGCGGTATGGACGCCGAGAGTTCGGCAAACGGATTGCTGGTAAGCATCACCACCCTCCCTCTTACTGCGCCGATTCTAAGCGGCGCGCGGTGGCGCGGACGCAAAAAAAGGCTATGCCCCCATAGAAAGTACTTCACCCCGCTTTTACATCCGCGATCCATCAGGCACAATGCCCCGTGGCGATGACGCGGTGCGGTACCGCCTGGCATTCGCCCAACAAGGGAAGCAGCAACCTGAAAGTCTGCATCGTCTCAGACAGTCACGACCATCGCGAGCCTCTCGCCGCGGCCGTTGCGGAGGCCAGATCGATGGGCGCGCAGGCTGTGCTGCATTGCGGCGATCTGGTGGCGCCTTCGACCCTGCACGCGATCGTCCCCCTGGGATTGCCGATCCACCTCATTCATGGCAACAACTCGGGCGACGTGTTCAACCTTCACAGGTTCGCGCAGGCCGCGGAGAACCGGGTGCATTACTATGGCCAGGACGGGTCGTTCACGCTGGGGCAGAGGCGGATATTCATCGTGCACTATCCCCACTACGCGCGAGCGCTGGCGCTGACGGGCGACTACGACCTCGTGTGCAACGGCCACGAGCACCGCGCTGTCGTGGAACGCATCCGGAACGTGAGGGGGGAGGAAACGCTGCGCATCGACCCGGGCACGGTCGCGGGCGTGAGCGCGCCGGCCACCTACGTGTTCGGCGACCTGCAGACACTGGAGTTTGCGATCCGGCCCGTTCCCAGCTGAATCCCGGTCTCGGGACGCTGCCGACTGTCCGCGGGTTGAACCGGAGACGGCAGCGGGACCGTCGCGCGATGGCTTCGATACGCGGTCCTCTGCCCAAACTGCTTGATTCTAGCGGGATTAATCGGTAGCCTAACGGTCCCTGTTCATTCTGATCGAACGCGTCACCTTTTACATCCCGGGGGATCTCATGCCTAACGAATCCGCAATCACCAAGGACAAGCTCGTGCAGGACTTGAAAGTCGTGGTCGCCGACGCGGAGGAGTTGCTACGCGCGACCGCCAGCCAGGCCGGCGAGAGGGTCTCCGCCGTGCGCGAGAAGGTGCAGGACAGCCTGCAACGCGCCAAGATCAAGCTGGCGGAAGCGGAGGACGTCCTGGTCGACAAAGGCAAGCAGGCTGCCCGCATGACCGACGAATACGTGCACGATCATCCGTGGCGCGCGGTCGGCGTGGCCGCGGGCATCGGTCTCATCGTCGGCCTGCTGATCGGCCGGCGTTAGTACCGGCCGCATTAGTTTCGCGACGCTTTGCCCATGGACGGTATCGTTTCAAAATCGGGCTGTCACGGCACTAAAAAAGCATGTCGGACTTCGTCGAGACTTCGGGTCCGACGGGCCGCTAGCTGACAGGGCCCCTCGTGGACGAAAGCCAGCCCGGCACATCGAGCGACTCCGGTTTGCTGGCGGTGCTGCGCAGGCTTGCCACGACCGTGGTGGACCTGCTGCGGACGCGACTCGGGCTCCTCGCCACCGAGCTGGAAGAGGAGCGCGGCAGGATCGTCCACTTCCTCGTGCTGGCGTTGAGCGCCGGATTTCTCCTTGCGCTCGGCATCGTCTCGCTCACGTTTTTCATCATACTCATCGCCTGGGAAACGCATCCTATACTGATAGCCGGATTGCTCACGGCGACCTATCTGGGGGTAGGCGTGGTCCTTGCCGTCAAGGCGCGCAACATCATCAACACCAAGACCAGGCTGTTCTCCGCGAGCCTCGAGGAGCTGAGAAAAGACCGCGACGGGCTGGTGTGAGCGTGACCGGGCAACATGGATGACTTGAACGAGATTGCCCGCCGCAAGGAGCGGCTGATCGCCCGTTGCGAAGCGCAACGCGGCATCATTGCTGAGGTGTTCCGCGACTTGCGGCAGCCGATAGCGGTGGTGGATCGCGCGCTTTCGGTCGCCGGTTTCCTGCGCGCTCACCCGGTGGTGGTCGCCGCAGCCGTCGCCGGCCTGATCGTATTCCGGCGGCGCAGCTTTCTGGGCTTGCTGACGCGCGGTCTTGCTGCATGGCGCATGTGGCGGGCCATAGCTCCGTGGCTGGACCGGTTGGGGCCGGGTTTGCGCCGGGCCGCCAGCCCGGGAGGTCGCTGAGATGTCCCGTATCAAGCAGATGAGCGTGAACTCGCTGGCGTTCATCAGGACCGTACGCGACCTGACCAACCGGGAAAAGCAGGCCCTGACTGCCGAGATTCTGCAGGTGCGGGGGCTGATGCCCTTGCTCATGAAGCCGCGGAACAAGCAGCGCTGGACGACGGAAGACAAGGGGGAGCTGGTCGTTCACATGCAGCGGCTCTCCCGTATCAGTCCGTACCTCGTCATCATCGTGATGCCCGGCGGCTTCTTCATACTGCCGGCACTCGCGTGGTGGCTGGACCGGCGCCGCAATCGCAAGCGGCCGGCGGCGCCGGCGGCGGGGTAGTGCCGGAGGGCAGTGGGCCGCTCCGCGCCCCCCGCGAAGCAACAGCATGAGTACCGCGCTCAGCTATCTGTTCCTGCTGCTGCCGGTTGTCGCCGTCGTCTGGATCGTCCGGACCTATCGACGCAAGGTGGGAGAGAAGGAGGCCCGGAGCCGGGAACGCGAGATGGCGCTGGTCGGGCTGATCCAGACCGACAGGGCGCCGCGGCCGGTCGCGGGCGAGAAGGCCGGCGCGTCCTCGGTTGCTCCGGCTTCCGCGCCTGCGGCCACGGTGACCGCCACGCGGCGCGAGCGCTTCCTGAGCCAGCCCGAAACACTGATCTATTACCTACTGCGGACCGGAATGGCGGGTTACGAGGTTTTCCCGCGCGCCAGCCTCGCTTCCGTGGTCGCCGCTGCGTCGAGCGTTCCCGGACATTCTGGCGTCACCGCGTCCGCGGGTGCGCACGACCTGGATTTCGTGGTGTGTGACAAGAGCATGCGCATCGTCGCCGCGATCCAGCTGGCCGGCCGGCTGACAGGACCGGACAGCGTGCGGGTGGAGCGAAACCTCGCGGCCGCCGGTATCAGGCTGGTGACGATCGACCCGAAGGCGTTGCCTAAGCGCGAGCAGCTGGGGGCCTTGATCCTGGGGTGATTTTTACTCTTGACCGCTCCACATTGAGTGGCGTATAAAACGCCCCAGTGTTTGGTTTCAAGCCCTTGAGAATGTGGATGTTCAGTCCTCTGATGCTTGGGGCGCTTCGAACGAACATCAGTCGGGCTTGAGCCCGGTATCGTCAAACATTCTGGGGGCGTTTTATGGCAACTGGTACGGTCAAGTGGTTCAACGATTCGAAAGGCTACGGCTTCATCACGCCTGACGGCGGCGGCGAGGATCTCTTCGCTCATTTCTCCGCGATCAACATGCCGGGGTTCAAGACCCTGAAGGAAGGCCAGAAGGTCTCCTTCGAGGTCACCAGCGGCAACAAGGGCAAGAAGCAGGCGAGCAACATCCAGGCGATCTGAGCGTCTGCAGTACACGAAAAAACGGCCACCCGAGGGTGGCCGTTCAAGTTGGTGGAGGCGGCGGGAATCGAACCCGCGTCCGCAAGTCCTACACTGCCAGGACTACATGCTTATCACGGTCGTTTGGGTCTCGCCTTGCGCCCGCCGGCCGGCAGGCTGACGCTCAGCCAGTCACTTCGACGGATCCGCACGGCCAAGTGACCAAGCCGCGCAGAGGGGCTGATGTAAATGACGCTGCACCCGTCGAAAGAAGCGGCTTGCGCCGCTACCCCTTCAGGCCTGGCCCATCAGCAAGCCAGTGCAGCGTCTAGCCGGTGTTAGGCGGCTAGAGCGAAACGCTCGTCGTTGGCGTTTAAGGATTTCCAGCGGATTTACAAGGTAACTGGACCTTGGCATGCCCTGTACAGCTTCGATACCCACGTCGAAACCAAGTCGCCCCCGGAAATCGGATTCGGGAGTCGGGATTCAGCAACACCCGCTTCCTGAAGAGGCACAGGCATTATCTCAGATATGGCCGATGCCACGGAGTTCAACTGACGGACGGTCTGTTCGCGTCGAATAGAGAGGAATCGTACTCCTGAGAGGCCGAATTCCGACTTCTGAATCTTAGAGAAACCGCAGGATGTCCTGTGGTTTCTCCAACAGCCAGTCTGC
>DASRJL010000209.1:0-9510 GCA_035649495.1 Burkholderiales bacterium
GCAACCGGGAACGAGTTCCGCAAGCTGATCCACGACGAGGTGCAGAAGTGGACCGGCGTCGCGAAAGACGCGGGGATCAAGGTACAGTGACCCGTCAAGCGTCAGGCGTGAAGCGTCAGGCGCGCGAGAACCATGAAGGCCCTGGCACGCATGACCCATGACCCATGATGGCTTCCAGCACGCTTGACCCCTTACCCCTGACCCTGACGTTAGTTGGGCTGGATTCCCGATACGCGGATTGCTTCCGCCAACGACTTGCAGTCGCGCTGCACCACGGCCGCGAACTCGTCCCCCGTAGTCGCCATGGGCTCCGCGCCGAGCTTGGTCATCGCGGCGTCGGTGGCGGGGTCCTTCATGGCCTTGACCAGCGTGTCGTAAAGCTTGCGCTGGATCGGCTTCGGCGTCTTGACGGGCGCCATCAAGCCGGCCCAGCCGGAGGAGAGATAGCCCGGCACGCCGGCCTCCATGATGGTCGGGAGCTCGGGCGCAATCGGGGAACGCTTCTCGCTTGCTATGGCCAGCGCGCGCAGCCTGCCGGCCTGCACGTGTCCCATGACCGACGGTGCGGGTACGATCGTGACCTGCGATTCGCCGGCGATCACCGCGCCCAGCGATGCCCCGGCGCCCTTGTACGGCACGTGCAGCGCCTCGATGCCGGCCATGTGCGTGAAGAGCACGCCGGCGAGATGGCTCTGAAAGCCGCTCCCGGCGTTCGCCCAGTTGAGCTTCCCCGGGTTGGCCTTCGCGTACGCGACAAGTTCGCGCACTGACTTGAACGGCACCTTGGGATGAACTGCAAGGATGTTCTGCGTCACGGCGAACATCGAGATCGCGGTGAAATCGCGGTCCCGATCGTACGTGACGTGCTTCCTGTAGAGCTGGGGCCCTATGCATTGCGAAGCGCTCGCCGCGCCGAGCAGCGTGTAACCGTCCGGCGCTGCGTGCGCGACGATGGCGCCCCCGATCGTGCCGCCGGCCCCCGTGCGGTTGTCGATGACGAGCTGCTCGCCCAGAAGCTCGCCCATCTTCGTCGCCACCACGCGGCTCATCGCGTCGATCGACGAGCCCGGCGCCTGCGCGACGACGAGGCGCACCGGGCGCGTCGGGTAGGCGTCCTGCGATGCGGCTGCGGCAGCGCCGGCGATCGATGCGGCGGCAAGCGCCGCGGAAACCGTCAGCAGGACCGGCGCGGGCGATCGCCCGTTTGCGTGCTGTTCCATGTCTCCTCCTCGTTATGTGACCGTCCCCGGCTCGTTGGCCGGGTTTGCTGCTGCCAGAACCTATTTCATAAACAGGTTCTGGATTGTCAGGGATACGACAGCACCAGCGCAATCCAGTTCATCACCAGCGGCAATCACTGCTTCTTGAGCAGCTCGAAGTTCGAGGGGTCCATCTTCAGCTCGCCCTTGTTGATCTTCCGGTCGATATCCACCACGGCGTCGTTGAAGGGCGTGGGGATGCCCAGCTCCTTTCCCTTGCGCGCCACGACGCCGCTGATGAACTCCATCTCGCTGCGGCGGCCCTTGATGTGGTCGTGGATGGGGGCGGTGCGCCCGCGGCTCACGTGGCCCAGCAGGGTCTTCATCGCCGTCACGAGATTCTCGTCGCTGGAGCCCGCGAACTCGTCCGCGCGCAGGCCGAAGATCGGCTCGGTGCGGTAGCCGAGCGCGGCGCCCACCGCGAGCGATTCGCGCCCGAGCTGCACGGAGATATCGAACATGCCGGGCACGGCGGCCGCGTCCGAGTTGCCCAGCCCCAGCAACCCGAACGGCCCCATTGTCATCGTGTTGGCGATCAGCTTGGTCCACTTCGCGCCGTAGATGTTGCTGGTGACGTCGCAGCGCCCGACCTTTCCGAGGAGCTCCGCAATTTCCCGCGCGCGCGGGGTGTAGAACCCGTCCAGCTCACCCACCGCGAACCACGTGGTCTTGTGCGTGGTGTTGCGCTTGACGAGGCCCGGCGTGAAGATTTCCGCCGACAGCTCCATGGCGCAGCCCACGACGCGCTCGCGCCCGAGGATGGAAGCGAGCGTGTCGTCGTTCATGCCGTTCTGCGTGCCGACCAGCACGCCCTCCGGCTTGAGGTAGGGCCTGATGAATTCGGCAAGCCAGCGGTCGTCGTTCGATTTCACCGCGAGAAATACGATGTCGAACTCGAGGTTGGCGGAGGCGAGGTCGCACAGGTGCAGCGCCCGGATCGGGGTCTTCACTTCCCCGTCGGGCATCGTTATGCAGAGACCGTTCGCCTTCAGCGCCTCGACCTGCGCGGGCCACTGGTCTATGACCGTCGGGTCGTAGCCCGCCTTCGTGAGGTCCGCGCTGATGCTGCTGCCGATCGCGCCGCAGCCCAATACCGCAATCTTCCTGCTCATTCTTTTGCTCTCCTATGGGATGGCTTCGGTGGCTTGTGCATTTGAACGGGCGTGCAAAGTATGTCATACACTCCCCAAGGCCGCCGGCACGGCGGCGGCGAAACTGTGAGCGCGGGCGATGGTCGAACCGGTATGAAGTTCACCCCTTGGGACAATCCCATGGGCACCGACGGGTTCGAGTTCATCGAATACGCGGCGCCCGACCCCGCCGTCATGGCCGCGGTGTTCGAGCGCATGGGGTTCACGGCCATCGCGCGCCATCGCCACAAGAATGTCACGCTCTTCCGCCAGGGCGAGATCAACTTCATCCTGAACGCCGAGTCCGACTCGTTCGCCCAGCGTTTCGCGCGCCTGCACGGTCCGAGCGTATGCGCGATCGCCTTCCGCGTGCAGGACGCGGCGAGGGCGTACCAGCGCGCGACGGGCCTGGGGGCGTGGGGCTTTGCCAACCAGGCCGGACCGGGCGAGCTGAACATCCCCGCGATCAAGGGAGTCGGCGACTCGCTGATCTACCTCGTCGACCGCTGGCGCGGCAAGAACGGCGCGAAGCAAGGCGACATCGGCAACATCGGCTTCTACGACGTCGACTTCGAGCCGCTGCCGGGCGCCACGCTGGATCCGCCCGGGCACGGCCTCGTGTACATCGACCATCTCACGCACAACGTCCACCGCGGCCGCATGAAGGAGTGGGCGGGCTTCTACGAGCGGGTGTTCAACTTCCGGGAGATCCGCTACTTCGACATCGAGGGGCAGGTCACCGGCGTGAGGAGCAGGGCGCTCACCAGCGCGTGCGGCAAGATCCGCATCCCGATCAACGAGGAAGGCAACGAGAAGCCGGGCCAGATCACCGAGTACCTGGACAGCTATCGCGGCGAGGGGATCCAGCACATCGCCCTCGGTGCGAAGGATCTCTTCAAGACGGTTGACGCGTTGAACGCAAGCGGCGTGAAGCTCCTCGATACGATCGACACCTACTACGAGCTCGTGGACAAGCGCGTCCCCGGACACGGAGAGAACGTCGCGGAGTTGAGGAAGCGCAGGATCCTGATCGACGGCAAGGCGGGAGAGGTGCTGCTGCAGATCTTCAGCGAGAACCAGCTCGGGCCGATCTTCTTCGAGTTCATCCAGAGGAAAGGCGACGAGGGCTTCGGCGAGGGCAATTTCAAGGCGCTGTTCGAGTCGATCGAGCTCGACCAGATGCGCCGCGGCGTGCTCGCCGCGCCGAAGACGTCCTGAGGCCGGCCGTGAAGCACGGCGTAGCGGCAGGCATCCGCCCCGAGCGTCCGGACTGGACGATAGCCCAGGCCTGGGAGCGCTACAGCGCTGCCGAGCACGCGGTCTGGAGGGCGCTCTTCGCGCGCCAGACGAAGCTCCTGCCGGGCCGCGCCTGCGACGAGTTCGTGGAGGGGATGCGGAGCCTGCCGATCGGGCCGGACGAGATCCCGGATTTCCGCAGGCTCTCCGACGTGCTGGGCCGGCGGACCGGCTGGCAGGTGGTGGCCGTGCCCGGACTCGTGCCCGACGAGGTGTTCTTCGAGCATCTTGCCAACCGGCGCTTCCCGGCGGGCCAGTTCATCCGTGACGCGGGCCGCCTCGACTACATCGAGGAGCCCGACGTTTTCCACGACGTCTTCGGCCATGTGCCGATGCTGGTGAACCCCGTGATCGCCGACTACCTCCAGGCCTACGGCGTCGGCGGCCTGCGCGCGCAGAAGATGGGCGTGCTGCTCAATCTCGCCCGCGTGTACTGGTACACGGTGGAGTTCGGGCTCGTGGAGCAGCACGGTGGGGTGCGCCTCTACGGCTCCGGCATCGCCTCGTCCTATACCGAGACCGTGTTCGCGCTCGAAGACGGATCGCCCAATCGCATCCGCTTCGACCTGGAACGGGTCATGCGCACGCGCTATCGCATCGACGATTTTCAGGAGACCTATTTCGTGCTCGGCAATTTCGACGAGCTGCTCGAGCTCGCGCGCATCGATTTCGCCCCCATCTACCAGCGCGTCAGAGAGAATACCGAGCTCGAGCCCGGCGAGACGCTTCCGGGTGACCGCTTCGTGAGCCGCGGGACAGGCGTGTATCACTCGAAGCGCAGGTAGAGCGATAATCAGCCGCAGAGATCACAGAGACCACAGAGGTTAATGCAGGTCAGCATCCTGGCTTTGTCTGTGACCTCTGTGTCCTCTGTGGCAAGAGAAGCTTACTTCAGGGGGAACGACTATGAACTTCGAGGGTAAGACGGTGATGGTGACGGGCGGCGCGGGCAACCTGGGCCAGGCGTTGGCGGAAGCATTTTCCGCATCGGGAGCGAACATGGTGCTGCTCGACGTGAAGAGCGGAGGGAACGAGAAAGGCCTTTTCATCCTGACCGACCTGCTCGACCAGAAGAGCGTCGACGCCGCGGCGGCGAAGGCGATCGAGCGGTTCGGGCGCATCGACGTCTTGTGCAACATCGCAGGCGGCTTCCGCATGGGAGCGCCGCTGCACGAGACTTCGGACGAGGACTGGAATTTCCTTTTCGATACGAACGTCCGCACCGTGCTGCATACCGCCCGGGCTGTCGTGCCGCGCATGCTCGCCGCGGGCGGCGGCAAGATCATCAACGTCGGGGCCTTCGCCGCGCAGAAGGGCGCGGCGCAGATGGCCGCCTACACGGCGTCGAAGAGCGCGGTGATCCGCCTGACGGAGGCGATGGCGGCCGAGCTGCGCGGGAAAGGGATCAACGTGAATTGCGTGCTGCCGACCGTCATCGACACGCCGCAGAACCGCTCGGCCATGCCGAAAGCGGACCCGAACAAGTGGGTCGCGCCGCAGAATCTTGCGCAAACCGTCGCCTTCCTCGCTTCGGACGATGCACGCGACATCCACGGCGCCGCCGTGCCGGTCACCGGCTTGAGCTGACGTTCACAGACAAGGTCAAGAACATTTGCCACAGAATCACACGGAAGTACACGGACAACATCAACAACACAGAACGAGATCGGATCTGCGCGAGTCAGAACGGACAATTCAGTTTCCCGGATGGCGTCTGCGGATATCGTCAACAACTGCGGACGACGCTGGAGAAATTTCCGTGTGTTTCCGTGTGTGTCCGTGGCTAAAATGCTTTTACCGGCGTTCAGCGGCGGTTGCATTTGACTTTCACATGAATTGATGAAGCTCCAGTACCAAAGCGGATTCGGCAACACCTTCGCGAGCGAAGCCGAGAAAGGCGCGCTGCCCGTCGGGCAGAATTCTCCCCAGCGCGCGCCTCGAGGCCTTTACGAAGAGGTGATCTCCGGCACCGCGTTCACCGCGTCGCGTGCCGAGAATCTTTCTTCCCGGCTCTACCGGCTGCGCCCGTCCGCGATGCACGCGCCGTACCGGCGCATGGGGAACGGCCTGCTGCGCTCCGGCCCGTTCGCCGAAGTTGAAACGCCGCCGAACCGCTTGCGCTGGGATCCGCTGCCCGTGAAGGACGGCGACTTCATCGACGGCCTCTTCACCGTGGCGGGTTCCGGCGATCCCGCGAGCCGGGCCGGACTGGCGGTACACGTGTATCGCGCCACGCGCTCGATGAAGAATCGCTACTTCTACGACGCCGACGGCGAACTGATGTTCGTGCCGCAGCAGGGAGCGCTAGTCATCTTTTCCGAGCTGGGGAAGCTCGAGGTCGCCCCCGGCGAGATCGCCGTCGTGCCGCACGGCCTGAAATTCCAGGTCGCCGTCGAGGGTCCGGTGCGCGGTTACCTGTGCGAGAACTACGGGGCGCATTTCCGCCTTCCCGAGCTGGGGCCGATCGGCTCGCAGGGTCTCGCGCAGAAGCGGGACTTCCTGTACCCGGTCGCCGCCTGCGAGGAGAAGTCGGGACGGTGCGAGGTGGTGGCGAAGTTCCTCGGCAACCTGTGGGCGTGCCCGTCCGACCGCTCGCCGCTCGACGTCGTCGCCTGGCACGGCAACTACGCGCCGTACAAGTACCACCTGGCGCGCTTCATGGCGATCAACACGGTGAGCTTCGACCACCCCGACCCGTCGATCTTCACGGTCCTCACCTCGCCTTCGGGGGCGCCGGGCGTCGCGAACTGCGACTTCGTGATCTTTCCGCCGCGCTGGCAGGTCGCCGAACACACCTTCCGCCCGCCCTGGTTTCACCGCAACACGATGAGCGAGCTGATGGGGCTCGTCCACGGACAGTACGAGGGGAAGGCGGAGGGCTTCGCGCCGGGCGGGATCTCGATCCACAACTGCATGAGCGCGCACGGACCGGATGTCGCCTCCTGGGAGAAAGCGGCGCGGCAGGAGTTGAAGCCGGACAAGCTGGAGGGAACGCTGGCGTTCATGTGGGAATCGCGCTACGTGTTCCGCCCCACGGCGGCGGCCCTGAAGGCGCCGCAACTGCAGAAGGCCTACGACAAGGTGTGGGACGGGTTCAAGAAGCGGCGAAAGTGACGGGAACCTGTTTCAAAAACTCATTTGCCACAGAGGACACAGAGACCACAGAGAAGAACGTCACGGGCGAAATCCTTCCCCCTGTGTGCTCTGTGATCTCTGTGGCTAATATTGCGGGTAAACGTAAGAGCGCGGATTACTCCAACGGCTCCACGCGTACGATATTCGCCGTGTGATTCGCCCCCACCCAGAACGTCGCCGGCCTGGTGGCGTTGTCGCCGTGCGAGCGGCGCATATTGGTGGGCCCGGGCAACAGATACGCCGTGACCTCGCCTGTCCGGGTATTCACCCGCGCGACACGATCGGCGTATTCGGTGGATGCCCATGCGTCGCCATATCTGTCCACCCACACGTCGTAGGCGTAGTACTCCGGGATGCCGGTCGACCAGGTGGTGAATTTCTGCGCCTTCTGGTCGTACATGGCGATCTGGTCCGTGCGGTTCAACGCCGCCCACACGCGATCCTGCGCATCGACCATGCCGCGGCGCGGGCCCGAGTTGGGTACCGGAATCTCGAACTGATTGACCTCGCCCGTTTTGGCATCGATGCGTGCGATGTGGGAGCGTCCGATTATGGTGAACCACGCGTTGTTGGCGGAGTCGGAGAGCACCGTGTAGTGCTGCGGACGCGGGATGGGCATGGCGGCGAACTTCTCCCACTTCTGCGTGGTGAGATCGACGCGCATGATCGACCACTCGCCGTTGTTCATCACCCATACCTTGTTATCGACCTTGTGGTGCTTCGGCGCGAGGAACAGGAGCTCGATATGATCGCCGTCGAACTCCGGCGGCAGCGGGTAGCTCTTCCAGGTTTCCGACCTCCGGTCGAACATCTGGATGGCATTCTGGAAGCCGTTGCCCACCCACACGTTTTCATCGGCATCCAGCTGCACGTCCAGAACGCCCTTGTTGCGGTCGGGCTTCATCACCGGGATCGGCCATTCCCTGATCGCGCCGGTCCTGGGATCGAGACGGCCGAGGATCTGCTCGCCAAAGCTTGCGTACCACGCGTAGCCCTGCGAATCGATGGTCACGTCGTGCGGCTGGCGGGTGCGCGCCGGCAGATCGTATTCGGTGTAGATCACGCGCGTGGCCTTGCCCGTGGGGCGCGGCAGCGTCTTGAATTCGTATGACCAGGTCTTGTCCGTGCTGAGGTTGAGGCTCGCCAGATACGCCGCCATCATCCTTCGGGTCTCCGCCAGGCGCTCGCGCGACTCCGGGGTCGATGGGCCGGGACCGATGCGCCGTGTCGGGTCCTGCTGCATCATGAACGGGAACGAGCTCGGCGAGTAACGCGACATGCGCTGGATGGTAGCGAGCATCGCGGTCGAGTCGTGCTGGCTGCGCATGATGCGCTCGTACGTATGGCAATGATTGCAGCCGCGAACCGCGTTTTTCTGCTGGCGTGTGCCGGGCCAGCTCATGAGCCATTCCGAATCCGAAAGCTGCGAGGCGGTTTCATCCACCGTCGCTTTGCGCAACCTGAGATCGGCGGCAGCGTTTTTCTGTGCGCCGACGGTCACCGAGTTGGGGCCCTCCAGCGTATAGCCTGCCGCGCGAATCTTCAGTGCGTACTGGCCAGGTTCGAGGCGGTTGGCGGGAAAGCTGTAGCGGCCCTGGGCGTCGCTCACCACCGATACCGTAATGGTCGAGCCCCCGCGCTTGGCGCTCACCACCACGCCTTCCATATTGCCTTCCTCCGGGGAGCTCACCCGGCCGGACAGGGCCGCGGTCTGGGCGTAGGCCGAGCCGAGCCCGAGGCTGACCAGTGCCACGGCCAATCGGAATGTCGTGCGAAATCCTCTGTGCGACATGAGCATTCCCCCATTGGTTGACGCGGCGCATGGATTCCTCTGCCGTGAATCTCCATGCGCTTTGACGAAGAACATTATGCCGCGAAGTTTGCAGTTCCGCCCCTTTGGCTTCATCCTTCGTCTTTAACGTCCTTTCATCCTGCCTGTTCAAGTGACCACTTCGAATCCCGACACCCAGCCCGCGCCGTCCGGTTTTCGCCCTGCGCCCTTTGAAAGCCGCTTCATCGAAGCAAACGGCATCCGGCTCCGCTACCTCGACTACGGCACCGCCGGCTTGACGCCGATGCTCTGCCTTCACGGCGGCGCCGTGAACGCTCACTGGTTCGATTTCGTCGCCGCCGGCTTCACCGCCAACTACCACGTGCGCGCGCTCGATCAACGCGGCCACGGCGACAGCGCCCGGGCGGAGCCGCCCGACTACAGCTACGAGCGCTATGCGGCGGACGTGGCGGAGGTCGTGGACAAGCTCGATCTGCGGGATTTCGTAATGGTGGGCCATTCGATGGGCGGGTTGGTATCGCTCGTCTACGCGGCGAACTATCCGGGTCGGGTGAAAAAGATCGTTGTCGTCGATTCGACGCTCGTTGCCACACCCGATCGCGTCGCGGCGTTGCACCAGGTCGGCGGGCGCGAGGGAAGGAGCTACGCAACGCACCGGGAGTTCGTGGACAATTTTCGCGTGCGTCCCGCGGGCACGACCGCTGCGCCCGAAATCCTGAACTACCTTGCCGAGCGCAGCGGGCGGCAGGGACCGGACGGCCGGTGGCGCCACAAGTTCGACCGGAACGTCTACTCGAAGCGCGTGTTTCTCGACATCCCGCCGCACTGGAACCGGATCGGCATACCCGCGCTGCTGGTCAAAGGGGGCCGCAGCGACCGCATCACCCCTGCCATCGTG
>DASRJL010000210.1:0-25404 GCA_035649495.1 Burkholderiales bacterium
CAACCGCATTTTCGTGCATCGCCGCCTCCGGGATCTCGCATGCCGCGGCCGATCCGTCATCGGGGTTACAGACCGGCGCCAGGCACAGATTGAAGCGCCCGTGCGCGATCACGCGCATCGCGTACAGCAGCTCGCCGCCGAGAAACTCCATGCGCACGATGCCCCTGACGGTGTCGTAGGGCACATGCTCCTGCAGCAGCAGCAGGTTGTCCGGCAGCCAGTGCTCCGGATGCTGCGCCAGGAAGGATTCGAGATGCTCGAAGCTTTCGACCAGCATGATGCGGGCGCCGCTGCCGCCCTGCTCGGGCTTGAGGAGCACGGGGAAGGGGATCTCGCGCAGGCGCGTCCGCAGCGCGCCGGGATCGTTGAACGTCCAGACCCGCGGGGCCGGCGCGCCGAGGCGGTTCAAGAGCGCCGCCTGCGCCGTCTTGCTCAACTCGAGCGCAAAGGCGTCCGCGCCGTTCAGCACGCGCACGCCGCGGAGCTGCAGCGCCCGCATGCACGCCAGCGCATAGGGCACGGCGCGCGTATTGCCCCGCACGTACGCCGAAGGGCTCGCCTGGTTGAAGTAGAGCGGCGCAAGCGGCGGGTCGGTATCCGAGAACGCTGCCTGCTTGAGGTCAACCGGGACGTAACGGACGCCGCGGCGGTCGAGCGCCTCGAACAGGGGTTTCTGCCACTCCGGGTGCTCGAAGAGAACGGCAAGGTCGGCGGAATACTTCACTTGCGGCTTATTTTCGCTCGAACTCGTGGGCATAGCAGGCGGGGGAGGCGTACTGGTCCTTCGCGTCCTCTTCGTCTGACGCGCGATCGCGCTCGAGGATGATTCTCCCGGCAAGCTCGGCGACCTCGCCGGGATCGTCGACGCGCTCGAGTCCGCCGTTCTTCGCGTAGTGGATCCCGGCTTCGGTGACGATGAAATCCATCGGAACGTCGTGCGGCTGCGGATAGATCGTCGCGATCCGGGACAGCTCGAACCCGACGGCGATCTTGAGCGGCTGCGGAGCGAGCGCGGCGAGGGTGCGGTCGAAGTAGCCCCCGCCATACCCGAGCCGATAGCCCTGCCGGTCGAAGCCGACCGGCGGAATGAGCGCGGCTTGCGGGCGCAGCACCGCGGTGCCCTCCGGCACGGGAAGGTCGAATACCCCCTTCGTCGACCATACTCCGGGCCACCATTCCCGGAACTCGAGAGGCTTTCCTTTCTCCACGACCACCGGCAGGGCCGTCCTGGCGCCGTGCTTTCTCAGCTCCCGGATCGCGAATCGCGCATCGAATTCGCTCCGGATCGGCCAGTAGAAGCTCACCGTCATCCATTGCAGGAGCGGAAATCCGGCCAGCAGGAAGCGCGTGATGGACTCGCTCCACCGGCGGCGGTCGTCCTGCGAAGCCGCCAGGCGCCACGCGAGCAGCCCGGCGCGCTGTTCCTTCCGCCATTGCCTGATATCGTTCCAGTTATCCACCAGGTTCTAATCCTTCCCGCCGAGCGCATCCAGCAGCAGCCGCGGCAGCAAGCCGACGCCGAAGGTTTCCAGTGCGGCCGACTCCAGAATCTCGGCTTCCCAGCTGAACCAGCGGCCTACGTTGTCCGGCGGGTGCTTCTCCGCGTCGCACAGCGCGGGGTCGGTCATCACCAGGAGCTTGCGACAGGCGTTTGGCCGGACCTCGTACACCTTGCACGTCCCGTCGTCGCCGAGAAACACGCACGCCCTGTCGTCCGCCGGCTGCTGCCGCCAGGTGTCCGTCGTAAAGCGGCTCTGGCGCTCGAGGCGCGACCCGTCCATTTCGACGCCGCTCTCCTGCGCGCTTGCCACCAGCAGCGCAGCTTCGTGCGGCCAGATCTCCACAGGGCCACGGCAGCAATGGTCGCATCCCTTGCGGCACTTGATGCCGCCGCTCGCCGCGTCCTTCTTCCGGTCCTGCTCCAGCACGTCGTCCATCGCACCGTGCACCTCACGCGCGACCGCTCGGCCATCCCCGTCCCGCACCGCGCGGAACCGTTCCGTGTAGCGGTCCATCATCGCGCGCAGGTGCGCCGTCTTTCTCTCGTTGCGGGCCGCCTTGTTCGCGGTAGCTTTGAGGCTGTCGGTCATGGGAGGGAGTCTAGAACCTATTTCATATTTAGGCACGTGTGCAATGGAGGCACGAGCCGCGCACGCTTCGGTTGCAAGCCGGCAACGACTGGCGCATGATCCCCTGGAAATACGCGCGCGTCCCAGACGCCTGATCGCCGCACCAAAGGGAGGAGAGGTCATGCACTACAACCGCATATCCGCAGATTGCCACCTCGACCTGATCTGGCTACCGCCCGATCTCTTCGTGTCGGAAGCCCCGCAGGCGCTGAAGGAGCACATGCCGTACGTCACCGACGGACCCGACGGCCCGCAGTGGATCGCCAGGAACGGCGCGAACTTCGGGCTCGTGGGCGGCGTGGGTGCCTCAGGCCGGAAGTATGTGCCGGGCAAGCAGTTGCGCGTAGACGTCATGCACAAGACCGGCCTCTACGACGAGGGCAGGAAGGGCGTCAGCCGGCCAGGCGATCCGCACCTGCGCATCAAGGAGATGGAACGCGATGGCGTCGACGCCGAGGTGATCTACGGCATCCTCGCGGCGGCGGCCAGGCTGAACGACCGCGAAGCCTCAAACGAGATGCTGCGCATCTACAACACGTGGCTGGCGAAGTTCTGCAGCCTCTATCCCGACCGCCACATCGGCCTCGCGTGCCTCCCGTACGGAGACATCGACGCGGCGGTGGCCGAGGTGCATCGCGTTGCCAAGCTGGGCTTCAAGGGCGTCGAGCTGTCGTGCTCGTGGGACATGGAGCCGATGTGGCATCCGCAATGGGAGCCGCTGTGGCGGGCGATCGACGAGGTCGGCATCCCGCTCCACTTCCACACGTTCCCGTCGACGTCGCCGAAGCTCCGCGAGCAGTATTCCGGGCTCACGCTGCGAGCGCTCCAGTACAGCAACATCTGCATGTTCCAGATGAACCTGGCGAACATCCTCACCGCCCTCATGGGGCGGGCGGTGTTCGAGCGCTACCCGAACTTCCGCATCGTCTTCGGCGAGAGCGGCATCGGCTGGATTCCGTACGTGCTCGATCGCATGGATTTCGAGTTCGAGGACCAGTACCACGACATTCCGCTCAAGCTGAAGCCGAGCGAGTACTGGCGCCGGCAGTGCAAGGCGACGTTCCAGTTCGATCGCATCGGCACCAAGCTGCTCGACGACATGGGCGTCGAGACGCTCATGTGGGGATCGGACTACCCGCATCCCGACGGCGTCTGGCCGGAGTCGAGCAAGTACATCGACGAGCAGTTCGGGCACCTGCCGGCGGAGGTGACGCGGAAACTGACCTGCGAGACCGCCCGGAAGTTCTACGGCCTGGTCGGCTGAGAGTCTGGCGACAACGAAAGAGGCCGCCCATGGCGCAAGTCGTGCTGAAAGAGTTGAACAAGAATTACGACGAAGTGCGTGCCGTCAAGGACGTCAACCTGACGATCCGCGACAAGGAGTTCCTGGTTCTGGTCGGGCCGTCGGGCTGCGGCAAGACGACGACGCTGCGCATGGTAGCCGGTCTGGAGGAGATCACCTCCGGCGAGATCAGCATCGGCGACCGGATCGTCAATGACCTGCCCCCCCGGGACCGGGACATCGCCATGGTGTTCCAGAACTACGCCCTGTACCCGCACATGAGCGTGTACGACAACATGGCCTTCGGCCTGAAGATGCGGAAGTTCCCCAAGCCGGAGATCCAGAAGCGCGTTCAGGACGCTGCCGAGATCCTCGGCATCCAGGAGCTGCTCAAGCGCAAGCCGCGCCAGCTCTCGGGCGGCCAGCGCCAGCGCGTGGCCGTAGGACGCGCCATCGTGAGGCAGCCCCAGGTGTTCCTGTTCGACGAGCCGCTGTCGAACCTCGACGCCCAGCTGCGCGTGCAGATGCGCGTCGAGCTCAAGCGGCTGCACGAGCGCCTGGAAACCACCGCGATCTACGTTACCCACGATCAGGTCGAGGCGATGACGCTCGGCTCGCGGGTGGTGGTCATGAAAGACGGCTGGGTGCAGCAGGTCGGCGAGCCCATGGAGGTCTATGCCAAGCCGCTGACCAAGTTCGTCGCGGGCTTCATCGGCTCGCCGTCCATGAACTTCCTGCCCGTCACGCTGACCGACGGCGGCGGGGCACTGTTTGCCGAGGCTGCCGGCATCAAGATCAAGGTGCCGCCGCAGAAGATGCAGTGCCTGATGCCCTACAAGGGGCAGTCGGTGACGCTGGGCGTCCGCCCGGAGGATCTGCGCGTGGGCGCAAGCTCGGACTCCGCGGACCTCTCCTTCGAGGCCGTGGTCGAGGTCGTGGAGCCGCTGGGCGCGGAGATCCTGCTCGACACCAAGGCGGCCAACCAGCAGATCGTCGCCCGCGTCGAGCCCACGGTCACGACGCGCTCGCACGAGAAGATCCGCCTGACCTTCATCCCCGACCGCATCCACTTCTTCGACGCGAAGACGGAGCAGGTAATCCAGTAGCCGCGCGCGCCCGACGGGAGGCTTCTTCGGTCACGGCCGGAGAAACGCGCGCTGTCGTACGCCAGAACCCAAGGAGCCACAATGAGATTCATGTCTGCCGCCAGCCTGGCGCTGGCGCTGGTGGTTGCGTGGACTGCGCCCGCCGCGCAAGGCGCCGCCGCCACCGCTACCTCAGCCGAGCCGAGCTACCCGACGAAACCCGTGCGCATCATCATCCCGTTCGCCCCCGGCGGCACGAACGACATACTGGGGCGCATGATCGCGACGCACCTCACCGAGAAACTGGGGAAGACCTTCATAGTGGACAACCGCACGGGAGCGGAAGGCATCATCGGCACCGAGACCGCCGTCAAGGCGGCTCCCGACGGCTACACCCTCGTCATCCTGTCGAACGCGTACGTGATGAATCCCGCCGTGCGCAAGCTGCCGTACGACCCGGCGAAGGCGCTGGATTTCATCGCCAAGCTGGGCTCGAGCGCGACCCTGCTCTGCGTGGGGCCGGCGCTGCCGGTCAGCTCGGTGAAGGAGATGTTCGCGGCCGCGAAGGCGAAGCCCGGCCAGATTACGCTCGGCAGCTCCGGCGGCTTCCAGCATTTCGCGAGCGCGCTCCTTCGCAACCTCTCCGGCGTCGACTTCAACATCGTGCTCTACAAGGGCGCGGGCCCGGCCCTGGTGGAGGTGCTGGGAGGCCAGCTGCACGGTACCCTCGTTCCGATCGTTCCGGTGCTGCCGCACCTCAAATCGGGGAAGATAAAGGCGCTGGCGGTGGGCACGCTAAAGAGGAGCGCGCTCCTTCCCGAGCTTTCGACGCTCGACGAGCTGGGCGTGAAGGGCTTCGACGCGGCCAACACGTACGCGATTGCAACCGCGGCCGGCACCCCGCCGGCCATCGTCAACCGGCTGCACACCTTGATCGCGGCCTACATGCGCTCGCCCGAGACGCAGAAGCTGCTCACGGCCATGGGCGCGGAAGTGGACATCAGGACCGGGGATGAGATGCGCAAGATCATCCCCGTCGAGATCGCAAAGTGGACCAAGGTCGCCATCGCAGCGGGAATGCCCAGAGAGCAGTGACGAGCGCCGCAGTGACGAGCTCGGCAGTGATGAGCTTCGCGGTGATGAGCTTCGCGGTGATCGTCGCAAACGTGCGGTAGCGATCGTCTCGACGCGCTATCACTCTACCCTGAGCTCCGCCTTCCTGGCTGCGGCCCCGTTCTTCTCGTAGTCGGACCGCAGGAACGCGGCGAACTCCTGGGGCGAGTTTCCCACCGGATCGCCGCCGATCGCGACCAGGCGAGCCCGGGTTTCCGGGTCCCTGATGGCCTTGACGGCTATCTCGTTCAGGCGAGCGAGTATGGGGCGCGGCGTCCCGGCGGGAGCAAGAAAACCGAGCCAGCTTCCCGCCTGGAAGCCGCGCAAGCCGCTCGCTTCGTCCACCGTGACGACTTCAGGCAACAGCGGCGAGCGTTTCGCGCCGGCCACGGCGAGGGCCCGCAGCTTTCCCGACCTCACATGCGGGAGCGCCGGAGGGATCGAATTGAGCATCACGTCGAGACGGCCCGCCAGCAGATCCACAACGGACTGCGGCGCGCCGGAATAGGGAACGTGCGTGAGGTTGATCCCTGCCATCTGTTTGAATACTTCCATGCCGATATGGTTTGCCGTGCCGTTGCCCGCCGATCCGTAGTTGAGCTTCCCCGGAGCGGCCTTCGCGCGCGCAATCAGATCCTTGACACCGGTGACCGGGGACGACGGCGGAACGAGCAGCAGCATGTCACCCGTCGAGATCAGGCTGATCGGCGCGAAATCCCGGAGGGTGTCGTACGGCACCTTCGAGATGTGCGGCAGGATGGTGAGGCACGGCGGGCTCGCCATGAAGAGCGTATAGCCGTCGGGCTGCGCGCCGGCCACCGTCTCGGCGGCGATCCGGCCGCCCGCGCCGCCCCGGTTGTCCAGCACGAGAGGGTGCCCGAGCAGCGCGGACATGCGCGGTGTCACCGCTCGCGCGAGCACATCCGGGGTTCCACCAGCTGGAACCGGCACGACTACCCGCACCGGCTTGACGGGATAGCCCTGTGCTGCAGCAGGAAAAGGCGCCAGCGCAGCAGCGCATGTAATTGTTACGGTGCGAAAAAATCTCATCCTCGCGTCCATGCCTTTCCCTGGCGTCCAGTTTGTGGGCTTTTCCCGCCGCCGTCCCATTCTGGCATACGCCGCTCTGCGGGTATTCCCATGTCCTCGCGCGATGAATCCGTCAACGAACCGATGGCCCCGGAGGCCCGGACGGCGTAAACTTTTCCGGAAGATGCAATTGTCGTGAACTGCTTTAGGAGAGGAGATAGCGATGGCGTATGACCTGCTGATCAAGAACGGCCGTGTTGTGGACGGCTCGGGAATGCCGGCTTTTCGCGGCGATGTCGCGGTCGAGAACGGCAAGATCGTCGAGATGGGCAAGCTCTCCGGTCCGACCAAGAACACGGTCGATGCCGAGGGACGGGTGGTCGCGCCCGGCTTCGTCGACAACCATACTCACTTCGACGCACAGGTCACGTGGGATCCGCTGTGCTCGTTCTCGCCGCAGCACGGCGCGACCACGGTCGTCTTCGGGAACTGCTCGCTCGGGCTCGCGCCGATCAAGCCCGGCACCGCGAACCGTGTCGCCGAGTTCCTGTCGTACGTCGAAGCGATCCCGATGAACGTGCTCGGCACGGTGGACGTCGAGTGGGAGTCGGTGGCGCAATACATGAACCGGCTCGAAGGACGCCTGGGCGTCAACGTCGGTAACTTCATCGGCCACACGACGGTGCGTTATTACGTGATGGGCGACGACGCCCAGAAGCGCACGGCCACGGACGATGAGATCAAGCAGATGCAGGACGTCGTGCGCGACGGCATGAAGGCCGGTGCGCTCGGCTTCTCGGTCTCGCGGAACCGCGGTCACTACGACCCGCAGGGCGTGCACATTCCGGCGTTGTGGGCCGACGAAAAAGAGATCTTCGCGATCGCCGACGTGCTGCGCGAGCTGGGCACCGGCATCATCCAGTGCGGCGGCGGCCGCGCGCCGGAGCTGAAAGACGGCCTGATGGCGCGGCTCTCGGAAGCGACGGGCCGCACCGTCATCTACAACAACCTCGGCCAGACGATGCGCGATCCCGACGCGTGGAAGAAGCACATGGCGCGCCTCGAGGAAACCTCGGCGGCCGGCATCCGCGCCTTCCCGCTGGCCAGCCCGAACCGGACCACGCAGCACTTCACGATGAAGAACTGCCAGGTGTTCCGCGGCACGCCGACGTGGCACCCGATTCTGCTCGCTTCCGACGAGGACAAGTTGCGCGCTTATCGCGATCCCGCGGTCCGGGCGAAGCTGCACGAAGAAGTCGTCGAGCACAAGGGCACCAAGCTGCCGGCTGCCGGCTATTCGCTCAAGTGGTGGGACTACATGTGGGTCGAAAAGGCGGCGCTCGAGAAGAACAAGAGCCTCAAGGGCAAGACGATCGGCCAGCTCGCCAAAGAGCAGGGTAAAGGCGTCATCGACGCCTTTCTCGATCTCGTCGTCGAAGAAAAGCTGGAGACCGAGTTCATGCAGGCTGAGATCAACGTCGACGACGAGGCGATGAAGCAGATCCTGAACCATCCGAACGCCATCATCGGCCTGTCTGACGGCGGCGCGCACGTGCAGTTCCATGGCGGCTACGGCTACTGCACGCGCCTCCTCGCCGAGTGGGTACGCGAGAAGCAGATCATGACGCTGGAGCACGCGGTGCGGCGCCTGACCTTCGACTCCGCGTCCGCCCTGGGTCTCTACGATCGCGGGCTGCTGCGGCCGGGCCTGGCGGCGGACATCGTGATCTTCGATCCCGAGACGGTGCGCCCGCTCCCGGAGAGCATCGTTCACGATTTCCCGGCGGGCGGCTGGCGCGTCAAGGAGCCGGCGGCGGGCGTCTTCGCGACGATCGTCAACGGGCAGGTTCTGCTGAAGGACGGCGAGCACACAGGCGCGCTGCCGGGCAAGGTGGCGCGCAACACGTACTACAACGCGCACAACGGAAAGTAGGATAGAGCGGTGCAGGTGAAGCGGCGCAGATAGAGCGGCGCAGATAGAGCGTGTCGGATAAGGGCGAGGCCTTGTGCCTCGCTCTTTTTTTCCCCTCCTCCCACGAGGAGGGGTGGCGCACGAAGGCCGCCGGGATGGTCAAGTCAAACGACTATCCGTATCTATCGTGGAGGAGGAGATTCGGGTCCGGTTGGTAATCGGCGATTGGCCGGACGACAGTTACAAAGCAGATTGACTACGTTACTTCTTCGAGGCCAATCGCACTTGACCACCCCGCCCGCTCTGCGGGCACCCCTCCTATGTGAAGGAGGGGATTTTCTCGCTAGCTAACGACTTTGTCCTTCCGGCGGGCAGGCGCGGCGGTTGAGGCTTCCTGGCCGGGCAGCGGCGAGGTGCCGCGCCAATGGCCCACGTCGATGACCAGGCCTTCAGGCATCTGGTACTTCGATTCGTAGTAGGCGTCACCCATTGCAATGGGGCTCAACTCCGTGGCGCCGGCCTCCAGCAGCCGTTGCCGGGCGGCGTCGGCGTCGTCCACGCTGAAGCCTATGTGCTCGAAACCAGCAGGCCTGGTTTGACCGCGTGCGTTGGTGGTGGGCAGCAGCGTGATATTCACGTCGCCGTCGGAAAGATCGATCGGTCCGTGGCCCCTCCGCAGCACCAGGTCGAGCCCGAACACCCGCTGGAAGAAAGCCGCCGTCGCCTCGACGTCCTCGCAGCGGATAGCAATGTGCCGTATCTTCGCCATGTGAGCCTCCATGGATGGTCCGGGGCTGATGATACACCGCGTGGCCCCGACCCGGTATCGCGTGCTACCCTTGCCGCTCACCCTGGAAGGAAGAACGCCATGACATACGAACATATCCTGGTCGCCGTGGAAGACGGCGTGTCCGTCATCACCCTCAATCGTCCCGAAAAGCTGAACGCGATGAACCGCAAGCTGAACGAGGAGCTCCACCACGCGGTGAAAGCGGCGGAGTCGGACGACGCGATCGGCTGCATCGTGATCACCGGAGCCGGGGAGAAGGCGTTCTCGGCGGGCGGCGACATCAACGAGCAGCTCACGAACGACGCCAAGTTCTCGGACAAGGAATTGGACGAGATGCGCGACAACAAGCGGCAATACGAGATCAGCGCGTGCCTGAAGCCGGTCATCGGCATGATGAACGGTCTCGCCTACGGCGGAGCCGCGGTGCTGTCCTCGTCACTCGACATGCGAATAGGCTGCGAGCGGACGAAGTTCCGTTTTCTCGCCGCTGCCTACGGTCGCATCAACAGCACCTGGACGCTCCCCAACCAGGTCGGTTGGCCGATCGCGAAGGAGCTGCTCTTCACCGCCCGTATCGTGGAGGCCGAGGAAGCGTACCGCATCGGGCTCCTCAACCATCTCGTACCCGGCGAGCAACTGCGCGCGAAGACGATGGAAATCGCGAAGATGATCGCGAAGAATCACGGTGGCGCGATAAAGGGCATCAAGGCACTGATGCTGAAGCAGATGAGCCAGAACCTGGAGGAGCAGTTCGACGCGGAGAAGGATTACACGACCCACGTGCTGCGCGGCGCGAAGGCGAAGGACGCGTTTCCCGAGTTCCTGGAGCGGAAGGGGCTGGCGAAGGATGGAACGAGGGTTTCGCGGTGACGAGCTTTGCGGTGACGAACAGCAGAGCGTCGTTACCAGCGTAGCGTCGTCACTGGCGATAGCGTCGTCACCAAACGAAGTGTCGTCACCAACCAGAGCGTCGTCACCATGCCCAATCTTCCCGCCCCAGGTTTCCATCATCTCCACCTGAACTCCGTCGATCCCGACGCCGCGATCGACTTTTACACGAGGCAGTTTCCGAGCACGTCGAAGACAACGTGGGGCGGCATGCCGGCGCTCGCGTCGCCGAACGACGTCCTGATCCTGTTCGAGAAAGTCGACAAGACGCCCACGATCGAGCCGCAATCCGCGATCTGGCATTTCGGGTGGCACATCCCGGACATCCGCGGCCGCATCGAAACCTACAAGAAGCGGCCGGATGTGAAGCTAATGCCGCTGTATACGACGGAGCCCGGCGAATACGTCCTGATCAGCAGCGACACTTTCCAGCCCACTAGCGGCGCGCCCGGACTCACGAAAGCGCAGATCGCGGAAGCGAAAGCCCGGGGCGACAAGCCGAAGGGCGGCGGCGGCTTTGCGTACATGCAGGGCCCGGATAACGCCATCGTGGAGTACGTCGGAGATCATCCGACCGAGTACATGAACCACGTGCACATGTGGCAGGAAGACCCATTCTGCGCGCAGATCTGGTACCAGAAGCACTTGAACGCGCCGCAGATGGAGGGACGGGGGCTCCCTGCGTCGGTGACGGAGACCAACTGCAAGGTGGCGCGCGGGCTCGAACGCTCCTTCCCGGCGCTGGAGCAGGGAGGAATGTTTCGCAATCCGCGGGCCGCGGTCACGTTCGGAGATGTAGCACTGGCCTGGTATGCCAACCAGGGGGACAAGCCGCTCGCAAGCCCGCGCGGTCAGCTCTACGACCACATCGCGCTCTCCGTCACCGATCTCGACGCCTGGGTTGCCAAGCTGAAAGGCGAGGGCGTCACGTTCCTCGAGCAGCCCTACAAGCTCGGCGACACTCGCGCCGTGATGATCGAAGGCCCGAGCCGCGAAGCGCTGGAACTCGTCGAGGTCCGCTGACGCGGCGACGAGTTTCAAGGTGACGAGCTTCGCGGTGACGAGCTTTGCAGTGACGAGTTTCACGGTGACGAGTTGCGCGGAGATCTACCGCAAGCACACCAGAGAAGCGTCGTCACCAACGAAGTGTCGTCACTACCGATAGCGTCGTCACTTTCTGTTTAGGGGTCGCGAATGGCCGCACTTGTCGCCGCCACCGTAGTATTCCTGGCGACGCACTTCGTCGCGAGCACGCCGTTGCGCCCCGTGCTGGTGAAGGCGATCGGCGAGTGGCCGTATCGCGGCCTGTATTCGCTCGTCGCCCTCGCGGCGATAGTCTGGATGGCTTACGCCTATGGCAACGCACCACGGGAGCCGTTGTGGACCGGCTTGCGCTTTCTTCCGGTCGCGCTGATGCCCGTAGCGTTCGTGCTGCTCATCTGCGGGTACTCGCGCAACCCGACCATGATCGGCGCGGACAAGCTCTTGAAGAGTGAAGACCCGGCGCGCGGGATGATCCGCATCACGCGCCATCCGATCATGTGGGCGCTGATCCTGTGGTCGGGCGCGCACCTCATCGCGCGCGGCGATCTCGGCTCCCTGATCTTCTTCGGCAGTTTCCTGCTTCTCGCCGGCGTGGGAACGTTCTCGATGGATTCGCGGAAGAAGTCGAACCCGGACTGGGCGCGCTTCGCCGCGGTGACTTCCAACGTTCCCTTCGCCGCCATCGCGCAGGGGCGCAACCGGATCGTCTGGCGCGAGATCGGATGGGTGCGGCCGTTGATCGGGCTGGCGGTCTGCGCCGCTTTCTTCGCGGCGCACCAGTGGCTCTTCGGCGCGAGGCCGTTCTAGTCGGGGATGACGCTAGCCCGACATGGCACCGAGGTCCGCGAGCGGGTGTTCCGTGGGTTGCCAGGGCGAGACGAAGTAACCTGCGATCGATCGTTCCGCCTCCGCCAGTGTCACTGGGGACCATGCCGGGCGGCGATCCTTGTCGATCAACAGCGCGCGTATGCCCTCGGCGAAATCCGGGCGCGCCGCGCAATGCATCGAAGCCACGAGTTCCATGCGGAACACATCGGCGAGCGAGAGGTCGCGGGCGCGCTGCTGCAAAGCGTGCGACAGCGCGGCCGAGCTGGGCGAGCCGGCCGCGAGCGTCGCGGCGGCCTGTTGGAGCCACGGATCCTGTGCCGTGATCCCCGCAATGGCCGCAGCGATTTCGGACACCGAGGCGTAGCTGCACAGATTGTCGATCAGATCGAAGTTCGCTCGCGCGGGACCCACGGTCTCGTCTGGCGATACCGACGAGCCGAGCAGCACGTTGGTGAGAAGGCGGTCGTTCTCCGGCCGGGAAGTCGTCCACGGCTGAGTGAGGAGGGCGTCGAAGATCAGCGCCTTGTCCGACTGGCGGATCTCATAGTCAGCCGCCCCCGCGAAGAGCGCGTCGGACGCGTTGAGAGGCGCGCCGGTCAGGGCGAGGAAGAGCCCGATCCTGCCCGGCATGCGGTTCAACAGCCAGGTGCCGCCCACGTCGGGATAAAGGCCTATGCTGATCTCCGGCATCGCGATCCTGGAACGCTCGGTGACCACGCGGTGGCTGGCGCCGCCCATCAGCCCGAGCCCGCCTCCCATGACGATACCGTGACCCCAGCACAGTACCGGCTTGGGATAGTTGTGGATCAGGTAGTCCAGCCGGTACTCGCGGGAGAAGAACGCCAGCGCGTAAGCGTTGGCGCGGACGTCATCGCGCCGAGCGGAGGCGCGATGCTCCAGTATCGAACCGCGTAGCGCGTGCAGATCGCCGCCCGCGCAAAAAGCCCTCTCGCCCGTGCCCTCCATCGCGACGAGCGCGATCGCCGGGTCTGCGACCCACGCGGCGAGGCGCTCGTTCATGAGATCGATCATCTCGAGCGTCAACGCGTTCAGCGTCTTCTCCGCGTTCAGCCGCGCGATGCCGATGCGCGCGCCGTTATCGGCGCGGCGCTCCTCGAACAGCACCACACTCGTCACGTATTCACGTCCGTGTGTTTCCGTGTGATTCCGTGGCAAGTTTTGCTTGCCGTATGGCCTGCCATATCCGCTGCGGCGTCGCCGGCATCTCGACGTGCCTCACGCCGAACTCGGACAGCGCGTCGACGACGGCATTGATCATCACGCCCAGGGCCGGTGTCGTTCCGCCCTCGCCGGCGGGGCGCATCCCGAGGGGATGGATGGGCGAGGGCACCTCGCTGATCGCGGTGATGAAGGACGGGAATAACTCCGCCCGCGGCATCGCGTAGTCCATGAACGAGCCCGAGAGGAGCTGCCCGGTGCCGGGATCGTAGTGGCACCGCTCGAGAAGCGCCTGCCCCACGCCCTGTGCGATGCCGCCGTGGATCTGGCCGTCGACGATCAGCGGGTTGACCGCGCGGCCGCAATCGTCCACCGCGGCGTAGCGCACGATCTCGACCGCGCCGAGCTCGGGGTCGATCTCGACCTCGCACACGTGGCAGCCGTACGGGAAGGCCGCCGTGTTGACGGTCTCGTCGGAGAACGCCGTGAGCGGCCCGCGCAGGTCTTCGGGCAGGTCCGGCAGCCGCGCACCCGCGCCCGCGACCTCGAAGATACCGACGGAGCGTCCCTTGCTTTCGAGGATGAAGCGACCGTCCTTGAAGCCGATCTCGCTCGGCTCGCAGTCCAGCATCAACGCGGCGAGGCGCTTGCCCTTCTCGATGATCTGCTTCACCGAGTTCCACATGACGATGCTCGCCATGCGCAACCCCCGGCCGCCGTGCGTGCCGCCGCCGATTTTTACGATGTCGGTATCGCCCGCGATGATGCGCACGCTGTCCATGGGCACGCCCAGCCACTCGTTCATGAGCTGGGCGAAGCTCGTCTCGTGGCCCTGGCCGTTGGAGACGATGCCGACGACGAAGTCCACCCGGCCATCGGGTTGCACCGTCACCTCGCCGCGCTCGCGCGGCACGCCCGAGGCGGTGTCCACGTAGTTGGCAACGCCGATGCCGCGGCACCTGCCACGCGCGCGCGCCTCGGCGCGCCGGGCGGGGAAACCCTGCCAGTCGCCGAGCGCGAGCGCCTTTTCCATGACGCCGTGGTAGTCGCCGCTGTCGTAGATCATGCCCCACGGGTTGGTGTAGGGCAGCTCCGCCTGCGTCAGCAGGTTGCGGCGCCGGAGCTCGATGCGATCGAAGCCGCACTCGCGGGCGGCGAGGTCGATCAGCCGCTCCATGACGTACATGACCTCCGGGCGGCCCGAGCTGCGGTAGGGCCGGGTCATCATGGTGTTGGAGAGCGTCGCGCGCGCGCGAAACCAGGCGGCGGGCATGCGGTAGATGCTCGACATGATCTCCACGCCCTTGCGCACGGGGGAGAAATTGGCGGTATGCGCGCCCGCGTTGCCGATGTTCGATCCGCGCATCGCCAGGAAGGTGCCCTCGGCGTCGAGCGCCAGCTCCGCCTCCACCGCGAGGTCCCGCCCCTGGTAATCGGAGAGAAACGCCTCGCTCCGCGTGCAGGTCCACTTGACCGGACGCCCGACGCGCCGTGCCGCCCACGGGGCGAGGCAGAACTCCGGATAGATGAAGCCGCGAGTCCCGAAGTTGCCGCCGACGTCGTGCATGACGACGCGCACGTTCTTCGCCTCGACGTCGAGCATGATCGCGACGTCCTCCTTGAAGCGGGGCGCTCCGCCGCTGCCCGCGTGCACCGTGTAGCGCCCGGTTTCCGGGTCGAATTCGGACACGATCGCGCGCGGCTCCATGGGTACGCCCGTAACACGCTGTATCCAGGTTTCGAATCTGACGACGTGCGCTGCGCGCGCGAAGGCGGTCGCGGTGGCATCGCGGTCGTTGCCGACCTGCGCGTCCACGGCGACGTTGGAGCGCGCGTCGTCCCAGACGCGCGGGGCGTCCGGCTGCGCAGCGGCCCTGGTGTCCGTGACGGCGGGCAGACTTTCGTACTCGACATCGACCAGCTCGGCGCCGTCGCGCGCCGCCGCCACCGTCTCGGCGATCACGATGGCGATCGCCTCGCCGACGTGGCGCACCCTGCCGATCGCGAGCGCGTACTGCGGCGCCGAGTAGAGCGGCGTACCGTCCGTGTTCTCGAGCTTGATGTCCGCGGGGTGCGCCGTGAACGGCTTGTGCGGGAAGGGCTTCAACCCGTCGGCCAGCAGGTCCTGGCCGGTGAGCACGGCCAGCACGCCGGGGCTCGCCAGTGCGCTCCGCGTGTCGATGGCGGTGAGGCGCGCGTGCGCATGGGTGGAGCGCACGACCGCCATGCAGGCCTGCCCGGGCAGATTGACGTCGTCGCTGAAGCGGCCGTTCCCGGTGATGAGGCGCAGGTCTTCCCGGCGCCGGACGGGCTCACCGATCCGCGTGCTTTTCGCGGGAGGGAACGCGTGACCTTCGCTCTCCGGCTGGCGCGCGGGCCGGCCCGGCCCGGCCATCGCCGCGGCGCCGGCCTGTATCGCTTTCACGATGTTGTGGTAGCCCGTGCAGCGGCAGAGGTTGCCGTCGAGCTGTTCACGGATCGTACGCGGGGCGAGGTCGTGGCCCAGCCGGTTCACCATGTCCACCGCCGTCATGATCATGCCCGGCGTGCAGAAACCGCATTGCAACCCGTGGTGCTCGCGGAACGCTTCCTGCATCGGGTGAAGCTTCCCGTTCTGCGCCAGCCCTTCGATCGTCGTGACGGCGGCGCCGGCGCAGGCGCTGGCGAGCACGGTGCAGGATTTCACGCCTTTGCCGTTCAAATGCACTGTGCAGCAGCCGCACTGGGTCGTGTCGCAGCCTTCGTGCGTGCCCGTCAGTTGCGCGCGCTCGCGCAGAAACTGCACCAGCAGCGTGCGTCCCTCGACCTCGGCGCTGACCGCCCGTCCGTTCACCGTCATCGAGACCATAGGCATCGGCAACTCCTAATGCAGTGTTTAGTTTTGAGTGTTTAGTGTTTAGTTGAAACCGAAATCTGGTCAACCAGGCACTCGACACTCAAAACTAAAAACTCAACACTCAAAACTCAGTCACGGCGCAGTGTTTAGTTTTGAGTGTTTAGTGTTGAGTTGAAACCGAAATCTGGCCAACCAGGCACTCGACACTCAAAACTAAAAACTCAACACTCAAAATTCAGTCACTGCGCTTGATTCCCATCTCCCTGACCAACTTGCCCCATTTCTGCAGATCGGCTCGGATGACGGCGGAGAATTCCTCGGGCGTGCCGCCGACCGCCTCGCCGCCTTCCCCCGCGATATGCGCCTGGATCGCGGGATCCTGGAGGGCGCGGACCGTGGCCGAATGGATCCTGGCGATGATATCGCGCGGCGTCGCCGCCGGCGCGAGGATGCCGTACCACTGCACCACCTCGTAGCCCGGCACGCCGGTTTCGGCGACGGTCGGAATGGCGGCAGCAACGGTTGCGCGCTTCAAGCTGGTGACCCCGAGCGCGCGGATCCGGCCGCTCTTGATCTGCGGCAGCGCGGAGAGGATGTTGGACATCATGAGGTGCACGTGTCCCGCCGTCACATCGAGCAGGGCGGGACCCTGGCCCTTGTACGGCACGTACGTCATCTTCAGCTTCGTCATCGACAGGAACAGCTCGATCGCCAGGTGCTGATTGGAGCCGGGACTGCCGGCGGCAAAGTTGAGCTGCCCCGGGCGCGCTCTTGCGAACGCGATCAGTTCTGCCACCGACCGCGCAGGCAGCGATGGATGCGCGACCAGGATGTTGGGCGCCGTAAGCACCTGCGAGACCGGGGCGAAATCCTTCACGACGTCGTACGGGACCTTCGCCTGGATATACGGGTTGATGGTGAGCGAGCTGACGCCCATCAGCAGGGTGTGACCGTCGGGCGGCGAGCGCGAGACGAACTCGGCGCCGATCATCGTGGTCGCCCCGGGGCGGTTCTCGACCACCACCTGCCGGCCGAAGTGCTCGGAGAGCCGGGGCGCGATGAGGCGTGCCGTGATGTCGGTGCCGCCGCCCGGCGTCGAAGCGACGACGAGGCGCACCGGGCGGGACGGGTAGTCCTGGGCAGTCGCAATTGCAGAAGACGTCGCGACGCAGACGACGGCGATCTTCCGGAGAAAGGATGGAGGATGAAGGAGGAAGGATGACCCCCGCTGCGCGGAAGAAAGCACCACGTCAACCCGCATTCCCTGCCTTCCAGTCATGGGTTCAATCGAAGAGTCCGAACGATACGTCTGTACTGGGGCCGGCACAACGCTCCGTTGCGCCCGCGGGAAATTGGCGTCAGACTCGATTTTCCGACCTCTTCACAGAACGGAGCGTCGATGGACAGGACAACCGAAGCCGGCAAACCGAAGCGGGCCGCTGCGAGCGGCAGCCCGCCCAAGAGCCTCGATACCTACCTCGACCTGATTCGCAGCGATCCAGCCGAGTTCCGGACGGTGAGCCGCACCGTGAATCCGATGAACTTCGACGTGACCGGCCTGCTGGCGCAGCTCGACCGGCGCGGCGAGTACCCGGCGGTGCAGTTCGAAAATCCGCTCAACATGCACGGGGAGCCGTCGAAGTTCCCGATCCTCACTAACCTGTGGGCTACGCGGGAGCGGTGCGCCGAGGCGTGCGGATTGCCGCGCAGCGAGGCGGGCAGGCAGCTCGGCTCCCGTTTTGCCGAAATGGTGGGACGCAAGCGCGAGCCCGTGATCGTGTCCGAAGCGCCGGTGCACGCCAATGTCTATCAGGGCGGGCAGGCCGACATGTGGATGTTCCCTGGCGTGCGCCACTTCGAGATGGACCTGGGCCCGGTATTCCTGATGGGGCTCATCGCCCGCGCACCGGGCGAGAGCTTCTACAACATCACGTTCACGAAGACCTTCCCCGAGACCGGCCAGCGCGGTGGCTTCACCATCCATACGCCCCACATGCTCCGCATGACCAGGGAATGGGAGCGCCGGGGCGAACGCTGCCCGGTGGTCAACGTCCTCGGGCATCATCCCGGCTTCTGGCTCGGGACGCTCAACAACACGCCGTGGGGCGACAACGAGTACGCGACCGCCGGCGGCTTCCTGCAGGAATCGGTCCGGCTGGTGCCGTCCGTCACGTGGGGGAAGGACTTCCTGGTGCCGGCCGACGCCGAGATCATCATCGAAGGGGAGATCGTTCCCGGCGAGCGCACCATCGTGAATCCCTTCGGCGACATCAGCCGCCAGTACCAGGCGCAGCAGCTCGCGCCCTACATGGAGGTGACTGCGATCACCCATCGCGACAACGCGCTGTTCCAGGACGTGTTCTCCGGCCACCGCGACCACATCCTGCTAGGCAGCATTGCGCGCGAGGGTGCTATCTACAACCACGTCCAGTCGAAGTTCGGCAACGTGACCGGGGTCCACATGCCGTTCTCGGCGTGCGGCCGCTACACCGTCTACATCTCCATCAGGAAGACCGAGGAGGGCCAGGCGAAGCAGGCCGCGCTCATGGCCCTGGCGCAGGTGCCTAACCTGCAGGTCGTCGTCGTGGTCGACGACGACATCGATGTGTTCAACGAGGAAGACGTGCTGTGGGCGGTCAACTTCCACGTCGATCCGCGCCGGGATATCGACCTCATCAAGAACGTGCGCGCCGGAGCCGACCCGCGGGGACTGGGCTCGAGCAGGTTGATCATAGACGCCACCCGTCCCACCCACATCGCCTTCCCGACCCGATTGCGGGTGCCGGAGGAAGCCATCGCACGGATGAAGCTGGAGGAGTGGCTGGACTCGGTGAAAGGAAAGTGAAGTTCAGATTAGCCACCGAAACACATGGAAGCTAATGCGAGACTCTGTTGTTGGTTTGTCCGTGTGATTCCGTGTGATTCCGTGGCAAAGATCTGCATGCGAAATTTGGGAAGCTACCGATGAGACTCTTCTGGTCGACCTGTCCGAAATGCGTTAAGGCCTTTGTGGTGGAGTGGGCGCTCCGCCATGCCGGCCGCCAGCTCATCTGCCCGTATTGCAGCCACCGCTACCTGCCGGACGAATCGGCGGCCATCGACGACCGCTACGAAACTCAAGGATGAAGGATGAACGTGGAAGGATGACCTGCGGCTTGATTCTGCTTGGATCATCCGCCCGGTGAAGCGCGCGTTGCTTGCCTGCGCGGCGGCGTTGGTCGCGAGCGAGGCGTTCGCGCAGGCGCCTTCGACCTATCCGGTCAAGCCGATACGGCTGATAGTGCCCTCGAACCCGGGCGGCGGCATGGACGCGGCGGGACGCATCGTCGGGCGCATGCTCACCGAGGCGCTGGGCCAGCAGTGCATCGTGGATAACCGCGGCCAGGCGACCGGGCGCGTCGGCACCGACGCCGTGGCGAGGGCCGCGCCCGACGGCTACACGCTGCTGCTCGCCGGGACCACGCCGCTGGCGACGGTGCCGAGCGTGGACCCGAAGGTGACCTACGACCCCGTCAAGGACTTCGCGCCGATCAGCCTCGTCGCCACGTCCGATTTCGCACTCGCCGTGCACGTGTCGCTCCCGGCGAAGACGATGAAGGAATTCATCGCCCTTGCCCGCAGCAAGCCCGGGCAGATCAACTTCGCGTCGGTGGGTACCGGCTCCGGCGCCCACTTCACCCTCGAACTGCTGAAGCAGCTCGCGAAGCTGGACATGCTGCACGTGCCCTACCGCGGCGCCGCCCTGGCGGCCACCGCGCTGCTAGGGGGCGAAGTATCCGGCTACTTCGGTAGCGGCCCCACGCTGGTGCCTCACGTGCAGGCCGGCCGCATCAGGGTCCTCGCCACCACGGGTCTCAAGCGCATGGCGGCCTTTCCCGGCACCCCGACCACGAACGAAATCGTGCCCGGGCACGTTTCCTACCTCTGGTTTGGAGTGGCGGCCCCCGTGGGAACGCCGAACGAGATCATTGCCCGGCTCTTCGATGTGATCACCAAGGGGCTCCACGATCCCGCGACGACCAAGGTCATCGCGGCCGCGGGCGCGGAACCGGTCGTCAGCGCATCGCCTCAGGAGTTCGGCGAGGTCATCAAGAGCGAGCTCGTCAAGTGGGGCAAGGTAGCGAAGGCGGCGAACATCAAGCTCGACTGATCCCTGCCGGAGAACAGCTTCACCGCCAAGATCGCGAAGGACGCAACGGAAGGCACAAAAGAACAGCTTCACCGCCAAGGCCGCGGAGGACGCAAGGGGATAATAATAAAATCAACCCCAAGGACGAACGCTAAGACAACGCCAAGGTGCGTAGCTCCTCAGACCTTCAGGAAAATGGATAACGAGGGTTGAGGTCGGCCAACAGCAGAGCGGATCGGCGAAAACCAGATATTCGTGGATATGCCAGCGCAGATGGGCCGTGGACGTGTGGCCGTGCCCTGTTTCGTACCCGGGAACGTCTCCACGTGCCACCCTTGGCGTTGTCTTCGCGCTCTTTCTTGAAGTTACTATTTTTCCTTCGCGGACATCGCGGCCTTCGTGCCCCGTCGTAACGCCTTCCTTCGCGGGCATGGCGTGCTTGGCGGTGAGGCTTTAGCCCGTTACTCGAGCGGCGTGCCGGACGCCTTCACGACCTTGCCCCACTTCACGATCTCGGCCCCGATAAATGCCGAGAACTCCGCCGGCGAGTTGGTGACCGAATCCATCCCGACCGCAGCGAGCTGATCTATCACCCTGGGCGAGCTGCCCGAGGTGACGATCGCCTTGTGCAGCGTCGCGATGATTTCCTTCGGGGTGCCGGCCGGCGCGGCCATCCCGTACCACAGCCTTCCCTCGTGGCCGGGCACGGTTTCGCCAACCGTGGGGAGATCGGGGGAGAAGCGCGAGCGCTTCGTGCCGGTCGTCGCGAGCACGCGCACCTTGCCGCTCTTTACGTGCGGCGCGACGCTGGGGCCGCTGCCGAAGTACATCTGGATCTCGCCGGAGATCAGCGCGACCATCGCGGGCGCGGCGCCCTTGTAGGGAACGTGCACGATGTTGATGCCGGCGAGCTGCTTGAAGAGCTCGCCCGTCACGTGCGCGCCCGAGATGTTGCCTACCGAGCCGAAGCGGATCTCGCCGGGCTTGGCTCTAGCGAGCGCGACCAGCTCCTTCACGTTCGTCGCCGGCACCGACGGGTGCACGACGAGGTTGAAATCCGACGTGGCGAAGAGGCTGATCGGCACGAAGTCCCGCAGGGTGTCGTACGGGAGGTTGGAAGCCGCGCCCTGCACCACCGCATTCGGCGTGGTGTTGGCGACGAGAAGCGTGTAGCCGTCGGGCGCCGACCTCGCCGCGATCTCCGCGCCGATGCGCCCGCTGGCGCCGCCGCGGTTGTCCACCACGAACTTCCAGCCGAGATCGTCCGTGAGCGCTTGCGTCACGATGCGCGCCGGAACATCCGAGCCGCCGCCGGGCGTCGCGGGGACGATGAGGCGGATCGGCTTCGCGGGATATGGCTGCGCGGCGGTGACCGAGCAGAGCGCGGATGCGATGAGCGCTGCGATCGCGATGCGTGCCGGTTTCATGATCGCTTATACCGCCTCATGGGCTATCGGCCTTCGTAGACGGAAAGCGCGCCGAGCCGTAGCGCACTATAAGATTTGCGAGGGCGAGCAGCAGGATCGCGCTCGGAACCACCAGTAGCCCCCAGTCGAGCCGGTGATGGGCAGCGATGTCTCCGACCAGCAGTCGTGTCAGCGCAGTGATGCCGACGTAGGTCAGGAAGCGCACAGGCATGTGGTTGGTCTTGAAATAGATGCCGACCATGGCACCCAGCTCGAGGTAGATGAACAGCAGCAGGATGTCCTCGATCGAAGCATGGCCCTTGCCGGCCATACCGATGAACGCGACCGCGGCCGACCAGACGATGGCGCCGCCGATGGCAAAAAGAGCAAGGTAATGGAAGCCGTCGACCAGCACACCGCCGAAGCAGTCAATTTTCCCTCGCATTTCGCGCTCCTTCAAAGCTGCCACCAAGAAATCAACTTCTCGACTTTGGCTATCCAGGAATATATGGCCTCGTCGACCCCATGCGCTTCCGGCCGGCACCAAACCAGTACTGCCACTTATGAGCCCCGCTTGGCGTTGTCTTCGCGTCCGTCTTTGGGGTTGCATTCATTATTGTCCCGTTGCGTCCTTCGCGGTAAGGCTTTCCTCCGCTTTCCTTGGCGTTCCTCGCGGTCTTGGCGGTGAGGCTTTACGGTTCCTTGAGGTAGCGCTCGTAGAAGGCGGCGATGGCTGCCGCCGTATCCCGTGCCGTTTTCTGCACTGCGTGTTTCTCGCGCAGGTTGCGGCCGAACTCCAGCTGCATCGTGTCGATGCCGTCGGCCCTGTGGCTGCCGTAGAGGATCACGGTGTATCCGCCGCCGTAGTCGGGCGCTTCCACTCTGTCGGTGGGTGCAGTGTCGTTCGCCGGCACGATGCCGTAACCCATGGCCGCAAACCTTCCGAAAACGCTGTCGGGGCCGGTAAGCCCGGGGGCGCCGGCGTGCGCGAGCAGGGTTTTCACCGTCCTGCCGTCCTGCGTGCCGCGGAGTATGGAATCCGGATAGACGGCCTGGCCGTGCACGTCGAACAGCATGGCGCGCGGATACTTCCGGCGGACCTCGTCGACGAATCCACGGATCGTCGCGTGATAGTAATCGTAGTCGGCCTTGCAGCCCGGCGAGCCGTACCCTTCGTCGGCGCGGCGATTGGCGTCGATGAACCTGCGATGGAACTTCGCCATGACGAGATAAGGCTGCTTGCCGGTCAGGCGCTTCACCTCCTCGGCAATTTCCTGGACGAGCAGGTCCGTGTTGAAGTCCGAGCCCGTCACGAAGCGTGGGCCGACCGGGGTGCGCAGCTCGCACCCGGGAACAGCGGCGCGCCCGCCGTGCGGAGCGGTGAGGATGACCGGCAGTTCGCCCGCCTGGATCAGCACGAGGTCGGGGGCGGAGACTGGGCTCGCATCAACTGCAACCGCGAGCCAGAAGAGCGGAAGAAGTCGGCGCATCAGGAAATTCATGTTGCTGCGGCATTCAGGCAGGCGAAACGAAAACGCCGCGCACCTGCGCGGCGTCCCGGTCTACCGGACCTGCACGTGTCACGAGTCACGTGTCACGAGTCACGCCTCTCGTCACTGCAGCCGTTCAAACACGGCCGAAATGCCCTGCCCGCCGCCTATGCACATCGTCACCAGCGCGTAGCGCCCGCCGATGCGCTGCAGCTCGTAAAGCGCCTTCACCGTGAGCACGGCGCCCGTCGCACCTATCGGGTGGCCGAGGCCCACGGCGCCGCCGTTGGGATTGGTCTTCTTCGGGTCGAGCTTGAGATCGCACGACACCGCGAGCGCCTGCACCGCAAAGGCTTCGTTGGACTCGACGACGTCCATCTGCTCGATCGTGAGGCCTGCCTTGTCGAGCGCCTTCTTCGACGCCGGCACCGGCCCTATGCCCATGATCTTGGGGTCCACGCCAGCTATACCGTAGGACACGAGCCGCGCCAACGGCTTCAGGCCCTTCTTCTCGGCCGCGGCGCGCTCCATCAGCACCACCGCGGCGGCACCGTCGTTGATGCCGGAAGCGTTGCCCGCCGTCACGGAGCCGTCCTTCTTGAATACTGCCCGGAGCTTACCCATGCCCTCGACGCTCGAGTCCGCCCGCGGATGCTCGTCGCGGTCGAAGAGCGTCGTGCCCTTGCGCGTCTTCAGCTCGATCGGGACGATCTGGTCCTTGAAATAGCCCTTCTCGATGGCGTTGATCGCGCGGCGATGGCTTTCCACCGAGAACTCGTCCTGCTGCTCGCGGCCTATCTTCCATTTCTCCGCGATATTCTCGGCGGTGATGCCCATATGCACCGTGTCGAACGGATCGGTAAGCGCGCCCACCATCATATCCACGACGTTGCTGTCGGACATCCGCTGGCCCCAGCGCAGCGTCGGCATCAGGTAGCCGCCGCGACTCATCGACTCCGCGCCGCCGCCGACCGCGACGTCGACGTCGCCCAGCATGATCATCTGCGAAGCCGAGACGATCGCCTGCATACCGCTGCCGCACAGGCGGTTCACGGTGAGCGCGGTGGAGTCCTCGGGTAGCCCGCCTTTCAGCGCGGCGACGCGCGAGAAATACATGTCCTTCGCTTCGGTGTGGATGACGTTGCCGAGCACGCACGCGCCGACCTCCTTCGCGTCGAGCTTCGAGCGCTTGACCGCTTCGCGTATTACCGTAGCCGCGACCTCGGTGGGCGCCAGGTCCTTCAGCGCGCCGCCGTAATCGCCGATCGCCGTCCGCACGCCGGAAAGCACTACCACTTCACGTCCGCTGGCCATGATGAACTCCTTAACTGGCTGATTCGAATGAGGTTGATGGTTGGCCCGGACCGGATCGGCCGGGGCATGGAGAGATGCGCGAAGTCTACGCCTGCCCGAAAACGCTGTCGAGATTGTGCATTACAGCATTATTATGGAGGCGCAATGAAATCTGCCGCTCGCTATTCGTTGAGATATCCGGTGATAGTGGTCGCGGTGTTGGCGGCCGCTGTCCTGGTCACGTCGTCCGCTCGCGCCGCCCAGCCGAAGAAGCCCGCGCCGGAGCCGTTGGGTCCCAGCCTGTGCCCGGAGACGGTCAACGTGGAGCAGCGAGTCACCGACCCGCCGCAGGGCTGGGAGCCCGGTCTCTCGGGCATGAAGTCGCAGCTTGCCATGGTGACTTTCTTCGACGGCCCCCCGGGCGAGCGCGCTTCGCTCAAGTACGACAGCGAGCTGAAGCAGCGCGGCGGGACCTGGGTGGCGACGTGGACGCTTGCGCCGAACGGCCGCGGCTACTGGGTCCAGTGCGCGTACGACAACACGACGGCGGTGCTGTCGAGGAAGCTGCCGGAGACGGTGAAGACCTGCGCCGTCACTTACGAGCGGACCACGAAGGCCGCGAACGCGCTGCCGGTGGTGAAGCATGTGGTATGCAAGTGATGAGCTTCGCAGCGAGGAGCTTCGCAGCGACGAGTTAGATACGACCCCTCTATCACCGCGTGTGATAGGCTTCGTTCAAGCGCGGACTGGTATCAAGACCTGACGCCGATCGTCGTCACGTCGCCGCCGAACCGACAGCCGCGGTGCGCCGGGCGCGCCATTGCATTCAGCAGAGGAGGGTATCGTGCCGAACATCAACGGACCTCTCTATTACGAGCGCATGGGCCGTACGGGCCCGGTGATGGCCTTCGTTCATCCCAATCCGATGGACCAGTCCTGCTGGATCTACCAGATGGCGAGGTTCTCGACAT
>DASRJL010000211.1:0-75580 GCA_035649495.1 Burkholderiales bacterium
CCTGCACTCGCGGCTCCTCGAGCGCGCGGCGCGGGTGAACCCGGAATACGTCGAGAAGTTCACCAAGGGCGCGGTCAAGGGCAAGACGGGGTCGCTGACCGCGCTGCCCGTCATCGAGACGCAGGCCGGCGACGTGACCGCCTTCGTGCCGACCAACGTGATCTCGATCACCGACGGCCAGATCTTCCTCGAGACCGATCTTTTCAACGCCGGCATCCGCCCAGCCATCAACGCCGGGATTTCGGTGTCGCGGGTCGGCGGCGCGGCGCAGACCAAGATCATGAAGCGGCGCGACACCGGCGGCGGCGTGCGCCTCGCCCTCGCGCAGTACCGCGAGCTCGCCGCATTCGCGCAATTCGCCTCCGATCTCGACGAGGCGACGCGCAAGCAGCTCGAGCGCGGCCGCATGGTGACGGAGCTCATGAAGCAGCCGCAGTACCACCCCCTGCAGGTCTGGGAGATGGCGGTGACGCTCTTCGCCGTGAACAACGGCTTCTTCGACGACGTCGACGTGAAGAAGGCGCTCGCTGCGGAGCGCTCGATGCGCGACTACGTCAAAGGCAAGTACGGCGAGCTGATCGCGCGCGTCGAGGACAAGAAGGACCTCTCCGGCGACGACGAGAAAGCGCTCAAGGCCGCCATCGGGGACTGGAAGAAGAGCGGCAGCTTCTAGACGCTACGCGCTGAAGCTGCCGCGCAAGTTGGAGCGGACGAGCAATTGACGAACTACGGACTTCGAAGCCGGGACTGATCGCCGCTCAACGCGCGCGGAGAATACGGAAATGCCGGGAACGAAAGAAATACGGATGAAAATCCGGAGTGTGCAGAACACCCGGAAGATCACCAAGGCGATGGAGATGGTCTCGGCCTCCAAGATGCGGCGGGCGCAGGAGCGCATGCGCGCCGCGCGTCCCTACGGCGAGAAGATCCGCACCGTCGCCGCGCACATCAGCCACGCCAACCCGGAGTACCGGCACCCGTTCCTGGTCGCCCGCGACACGGTCAAGCGCGTAGGGCTTATCGTCATCACCACCGACAAGGGTCTGTGCGGGGCGCTCAACACCAACCTGCTGCGCCTCGCGCTCGGCCAGTACAAGACGTGGCAGACCGAAGGCGAGGAAATCGACGTCTGCGCGATCGGCAACAAGGGTTTCGGCTTCATGCAGCGCCTCGGCGCGAACATCGTCTCGCACGTCGTCCAGATCGGCGATCGCCCGCAGATGGAACGCCTGATCGGCGCGCTCAAGGTGATGCTGGACGGCTATACCTCGGACCGGTTCGACCGGCTGGCGATTGCGTATACGCGCTTCATCAACACCATGAAGCAGGAGCCGGTGATCGAGCAGCTCCTGCCCCTTTCCGGCGAGCGCCTCGGCTCGCCTGAATCGGTGTGGGATTACATCTACGAGCCGGAGGCGAAGGTCGTCCTTGACCAGGTGCTGACGCGCTACATCGAGACGCTCATCTACCAGGCCGTCGCGGAAAACATGGCCTCCGAGCAGTCCGCGCGCATGGTGGCGATGAAGGCGGCCTCGGACAATGCCGAGAGCCTGATCGACGAGCTGACGCTCGTTTACAACAAGAACCGGCAGGCCAACATCACGAAGGAGCTGTCGGAAATCGTGGGCGGCGCGGCGGCTGTGTAAGGTTCTACCGCGGAGACGCCGAGACCTAGAGAACGAATCGGAGATTCCAGGAAACGGTTATGGCACAGGAACAGGCACAAGGCACCATCGTTCAATGCATCGGCGCGGTCACCGACATCGAGTTTCCGCGCGAGGCGATGCCCGGGATCTATGACGCGCTCACGCTCGCGGACACGGGCGAAGGCGGGCTCGTCGAGAAGGGCCTCACCTTCGAAGTCGAGCAGCAACTCGGCGACGGAGTCGTGCGCTGCATCGCACTGGGTTCCTCCGACGGCCTGCGCCGCGGCATGAAGGTCAACGGCACCGGCGCGCCGATTTCCGTCCCCGTGGGCAAGGGCACGCTCGGACGCATCATGGACGTGCTCGGGCGACCGATCGACGAGGCCGGCCCGATCCAGACCGACGAGCGCCGCTCCATCCACCAGGCCGCGCCCAAGTTCGACGAGCTCTCTCCGTCCGTGGAGCTGCTGGAAACCGGCATCAAGGTGATCGACTTGATCTGCCCCTTTGCCAAGGGCGGAAAAATTGGTCTCTTCGGAGGAGCAGGTGTCGGCAAGACCGTGACCATGCTCGAGTTGATCAACAACATCGCCACCAAGCACGGCGGCCAGTCGGTGTTCGCCGGCGTGGGCGAGCGGACGCGCGAAGGGAACGATTTCTACCACGAGATGATCGAGGCGGAAGTCATCAACCTGAAGAACATCACCGAGTCCAAGGTGGCGATGGTATTCGGACAGATGAACGAACCGCCGGGAAACCGCCTGCGCGTGGGCCTGACCGGCCTTACCATGGCGGAAGCCTTCCGCGACGAAGGACGAGACATCCTGTTCTTTGTCGACAACATCTACCGCTTCACGCTTGCCGGCACCGAGGTTTCGGCGCTGCTCGGGCGCATGCCGTCGGCGGTGGGTTACCAGCCGACGCTGGCGGAAGAGATGGGGCGGCTGCAGGAGCGCATCACCTCGACCAAGACCGGCTCGATCACCTCGATCCAGGCGGTGTACGTGCCCGCCGACGACCTGACCGACCCCTCGCCGGCAACGACGTTCGGCCACCTCGATGCGACCGTCGTGCTCTCGCGCGACATCGCATCGCTCGGCATCTACCCGGCGGTCGACCCGCTCGACTCGACTTCGCGCCAGGTCGACCCCAATACCATCGGGGAGGAGCACTACAGCACGACGCGCGCCGTGCAGGCGACCCTGCAGCGCTACAAGGAGTTGCGCGACATCATCGCGATTCTCGGCATGGACGAGCTCGCGCCCGAGGACAAGCTTGCGGTCGCCCGGGCGCGCAAGATCCAGCGCTTCCTGTCGCAGCCCTTCACGGTGGCGCAGAACTTCACCGGCTCGCCGGGCAAGTACGTGACGCTCGCCGACACCATCAAGGGGTTCAACATGATCGTGAACGGCGAGTGCGACGATCTGCAGGAGCAGGCGTTCTACATGGTCGGCACGATCGAGGAAGCGCGCGAGAAGGGGAAGTCGCTCTAACGTCATGGCGGCAACCATCCACATCGACGTCGTCAGCTCCGAGGAGAGCATCTACTCCGGGGAGGCGGAATTCGTCGTGCTGCCGGGCGAGGCGGGCGAGCTGGGGATCTATCCCCGGCATACCCCGCTCATCACGCGGATCAAGCCGGGATCGGTGCGGATCAAGCCGGCCGGCGGCGGCGCGGAGGAGCTGATCTTCGTGGCGGGCGGTATCCTGGAAGTGCAGCCGCAGGTGATCACGGTGCTCGCCGATACCGCCATCCGCGGCGCCGACCTGGACGAGGCGAAGGCGAGCGAGGCGCTGAAGCGCGCGGAAGAAGCGCGGCGCAACGCCAAGGACAAGCAGGAAATCGCAACCGTCGAGGGCGAGCTTGCGACGCTCGCCGCACAGCTCGCCGAGATCCGCAAGCTGCGGCAGAGAAAATAGCTATTTCCCAGGTCCTTGGCGCAGCCTAGCGGAGTTGGAACATCCGGCTAGAAGCTATTTCATCAAAGACGCGAGATATTCGCGAGTCCGGGACGACTTTCCATCGTCGGTGTCGCACGAAATCAGTGCCATCAAGTTCAGGATGGCGGATGGTGACGGTACGAGCGGTCGCCAGGAGTTGCCGGAGAGCGCGCGGGACTTGGAACCCCGGTCACAACATTTGATGCGTTGGATGAGGACGTGTGATGAATCACACACGCTGGGTGTTCCCGCAAGCGTCCGCATGCCATTGGGGCAGTCAACCCTCCTCCACCGTCCACAGGAAAGGGGTGTTTTCGAGATGGCTTCTACTTTTCTATCCTGGAAAAAAGTAAAGGCGGCAGCTATAGCTGCAGTTTTCGTTGATGGACGGCCCTGTACCTAAAAGCGTTGATCTCCTCGTCGTCGGCGGCGGCATCAACGGCGCCGGCATCGCGCGCGACGCGGCGGGGCGGCGCTTGCGGGTGCTGCTGGTCGAGCAGGACGATCTCGGCTCCCACACCAGCTCTTCCAGCAGCAAGCTGATTCACGGCGGCCTGCGCTATCTCGAGCAGTACAAGTTCCGCCTGGTGGCCGAAGCGCTCGCCGAGCGCGAGGTGATGCTGAAGGCGGCGCCACACCTGGTGCGGCCGATGCGCTTCGTGATGCCGCACGTGCCGCAGCTGCGGCCGGCGTGGATGATCCGCGCCGGCCTGCTGCTCTACGACTACCTCGCGCGGCGCGCCACCCTGGCCGGATCTCACGCGGTGGATCTCAAGGCGAGCCCCTATGGCGCGGGACTCAAGCCCGAGTTCCGCCGTGGCTTCGTTTATTCCGACTGCCGGGTGGACGACTCGCGGCTGGTCGTCGCCACGGCGCAGGCCGCGGCGCTGTCCGGCGCCGTCATCCTCACGAGAACGCGTTGCGTGAGCGCACGGCGGGCAAACGGCGCCTGGCGCGCCACGCTCGAGCGGCAGGACGGCGTTTCGTTCGAGGTTACCGCGCAGGCGATCGCCAATGTCGCCGGGCCGTGGGTGCGGACCTTTCTGCACGATGCGCTCGACGAGCGGGGCACCTACGGCCTGAAGCTCGTCAAGGGCAGCCATATCGTCGTGCCCCGCCTCTACGATGGCGACCACGCCTTCATATTGCAGAACGACGACCGGCGCGTGATCTTCGTTTACCCCTACGAGGAGCGCTATTCGGTGATCGGAACGACCGACGTCGCGATGACCGGCGAACCGGGCCGCTGCTCGGCCAGCGCGGAGGAAGTGAGCTACCTGTGCCGCGCGGTCAACCGCTACTTTGCGCGGCAGATCGCGGAGGGCAACGTCGTGTGGAGCTACTGCGGCATCCGGCCGCTCTTCGACGACGGCTCTGCCGATCCCTCCGCCATCACGCGGGACTACGTGCTGCGGGTGGACGCGCCACCGGGGGGAGCGCCGGTGCTCTCGGTTTTTGGCGGCAAGATCACCACCTATCGGGCGCTTGCCGAGCAGGCGCTCGCCAAGCTCGAGCCGTGGTTCTCCGGTATGCGGCCGGCGTGGACGGCGGGCCACCCCCTGCCCGGCGGCGATCTCTCGGGCGAGAGCTTCGAACAGTTCGCGAACGTGCGCCTGAAGCGCGATGCGCCGTGGCTGCCGGCCGCGCTGCGGCAGGGGCTCGCCCGGCGCCATGGCGCGCTCGCGTACGAGGTGCTCGGGCCCGCCGCGAGCGTCGAGGCCATGGGGGAGCACTTCGGCGCCGAACTTTACGCCCGGGAGGTGGACTACCTGATGGCGCGCGAATGGGCGCGCGATGCGGACGATATACTATGGCGGCGCACCAAGGCGGGCCTGCACCTTACCCCCGGCGAGCGCGCGGCGGTCGCGGCGTACGTCGGGGAGCGCGCGCGGAAAGTCTGATAAACCGATGTTTGTGCGATAATTTCTCGATGAGCATCCGACCCGATGTGGTGATACTCGCGGCCGGCCAGGGTAAACGCATGCATTCGAGCTTGCCCAAGGTGCTGCATCCGCTCGCCGGGCAGCCCATGCTAGCGCACGTCATCGCCACCGCCCGCGCCTTGAATCCCAAGCGTATCTGCGTCGTATATGGACACGGCGGCGAGCAGGTGCCCAAAGCGATCGCCGCGCCCGATCTCGTCATGGTCAGACAGGAGCCGCAGCTCGGGACGGGGCATGCCGTGCAGCAGGCGCTGCCGCACCTGAACGGGACCGGCCGCACGCTCGTGCTCTACGGCGACGTGCCCCTGCTCGGCGCGGGGACGCTTTCCGAAATGCTCGCGGCCGAGCGCGAAGAGCTGACGCTCCTCACCGCGAAGCTCGACCGGCCCGACGGCTACGGGCGCATCGTGCGCAACCGGCGCGGCGGCGTGACCCGTATCGTCGAGGAGAAGGACGCGAGTCCCGCGCAGCGCCGCATCCGCGAGATCAACACCGGCATCATGGCGCTCCCGAGCGCGCGGCTCAAGGCGTGGCTGAAAGGGTTGTCGAACGACAACGCGCAGCGCGAGTACTACCTGACCGACGTCGTGCGGCTTGCGCTGGCCGACCGGATTCCCGTGCAGACGGTCACGGCGCGCGACACCCGTGAAGTGCTCGGCGTCAACAGCAAGGAGCAGCTCGCGCAGCTCGAGCGGCTGCACCAGTTGCAGCGCGCGACCCGCCTGCTCGAGCAGGGCGTAACGCTGGCCGATCCGCTGCGCCTCGACATCCGCGGCAGCCTCGTTTGCGGTGCGGACGTAAGCATCGACGTGAATTGCGTGTTCGAAGGCGAGGTCACGCTGGCGGCCGGCGTTCGGGTCGGCGCCAACTGCGTGCTGCGGAATGTCGTCGTCGGTCCCGGCACCTGCATCGAGCCGTTTACCCTGATCGACGAGGCGAAGGTAGGCGCCCAGTGCCGGCTTGGCCCGTACGCCCGCATCCGGCCCGGCACGGAGCTGGGCGAGGATGTGCACATCGGGAACTTCGTCGAGGTCAAGGCGAGCCTGATAGCGGCGCGCTCCAAGGCGAACCACCTCTCCTATATCGGCGATTCAACGGTCGGGCGCGACGTCAATATCGGCGCGGGCACGATCACCTGCAACTACGACGGCGCCTACAAGCACCAGACCGTGATAGAGGACGAGGTGCATATCGGCTCCGACGTGCAGTTGATTGCGCCCGTGACCGTCGCGAAGGGAACAACCGTCGGGGCCGGGACGACGGTATGGAAGGACACCGGCCCGGGCGGGCTGGTGCTGAACGCCAAGACCCAGGAGCAGCGCGCTGGCTGGAAGCGCCCGGTCAAGAAAAAGTGACCCGTGACCAGTGACCCGTCGATACCCGGTAGAATGCGTCCCTTGAGTGGAACGGCACCAGTCACCAGTCACCGGTCACCAGTCACGCCTTTATAGCCATGTGCGGAATCGTAGGCGCCGCCTCCACGCGCGATGTGGTGGACGTCCTGATCGAGGGGATCAAGAAGCTCGAGTATCGTGGCTACGACTCGGCAGGGATCGCGTTCCTGAAGAACGGCCACCTGGAGCGCCTGCGTTCGACCGGGCGCGTCGCGCACCTCGAGGAGGTCGCCCGCAAGAACCAGACCGAGGCCCGCACCGGGCTGTCCCACACCCGCTGGGCGACGCACGGCGCGCCGAGCGAGGCGAACGCCCACCCGCATTTCTCGTCCGGCAGCGGGCTCGAGGTCGGTGTCGTTCATAACGGCATCGTCGAGAACTACGAGGCGATCCGCTCGCGCCTCACCGCTCTCGGGTATTCATTCTCGTCCGAGACCGATACGGAGGTTCTGGCGCACCATGTCCATTCCCTGGTGATGGCGAAGGGCTTGAGCCTCTTCGAAGCCGTCAGGGAAGCGAGCCAGGAATGGGAAGGCGCGTACGCCGCGGGATTCATTTGCAGTCGCGAGCCCACTACCGTGGTCGGTGCGCGCAAAGGCTCGCCGCTCCTGGTCGGGATCGGCCGGGGCGAGAACTTTCTCGCTTCCGACGCGAGCGCACTCATCAGCAAGACGCGGGAAGTCGTCTACCTGCTCGAAGGGGACATCGTCGAAGTGCAGCCCGAGCGCGTGCGCATCCGCGACGGGGAAGGCAGGTTCGTGGACCGGCGTTCCACGATCAGCCGGCTGTCCCAGGAGTCGGTGGAGCTGGGGCCGTTTGCCCACTACATGCAGAAGGAGATCTTCGAGCAGCCGGGCGCGCTGGGCAACACGCTCGAGATGGTGTTGAACGCGCAGTCGCTGCAGCCCAACCTGTTCGGCGCGGAGGCCGAGGCGGCCTTCGGCCGGACCCGGCAGGTGCTGCTGCTCGCGTGCGGCACGAGCTATCACGCCGGTCTCGTCGCGCGCTACTGGCTCGAAGCCATCGCCGGATTGCCGGCGTCGGTCGAAATCGCGAGCGAATACCGCTATCGGGACCCGGTGGCCGTGCCGGGGACGCTGGTGGTGACGATTTCCCAGTCGGGCGAGACCGCCGACACGCTGGCGGCGCTCCAGCATGCCCAGCAGGGCGGGCTTAGCGACGCGCTCTCGGTCTGCAACGTGCCCGAGTCGGCGTTGCTGCGCCAGTCGAACCTGCGCTTCCTGACCCGCGCCGGTCCCGAGATCGGCGTGGCTTCCACCAAGGCATTCACGACCCAGTTGGCCGCCCTTTTCGTGCTGACGCTGGTGTTCGCCAAGATCAGGCGGCGCCTGTCGCCCGAGCGCGAACGGGAGTTGATCGGCCAGCTGCGGCACCTGCCTGCCGCCATGGAAGCGGTGCTGTCGGTGGAACCGCAGGTGCATGGCTGGGCGCGGCGCTTCCAGCCCAAGCATCACGCGCTCTTCCTCGGCCGAGGCGTGCACTTTCCGATAGCGATGGAAGGGGCGCTCAAGCTGAAGGAGATCTCCTACGTGCACGCGGAGGCTTACGCCGCCGGAGAGCTGAAGCACGGCCCGCTCGCCCTGGTGGATTCCGAGATGCCGGTCGTGACGGTCGCCCCCAACGACCAGCTCCTCGAGAAGCTCAAGTCCAACATGCAGGAAGTGCGCGCGCGTGGCGGCGAGCTGTACGTTGTCGCGGACCGGGATTCCCAGGTCGCAGAGAGCGAGGGCGTGCACGTCATACGCCTGGTCGACCACGCCGGGCCGCTCTCCCCCATCCTGCACGTGATCCCGCTGCAGCTACTCGCCTACCACGTCGCGCTCTTGCGCGGGACCGATGTAGACAAGCCCCGTAATCTCGCGAAATCGGTGACAGTAGAGTAGGTGTCCGTTTAACGGTTGCGATCCCCAGCATTAAGAGCGTGACGGTCGAATAAGACTAGGCACCGCGCCGCGGCTTGCGCTCCGCGCGAGCGGCAAGGCTGTCGTAAAGCCAATCAGGAAGCACCCGCAGCAGGCGCGCCACGATTGCCATCTGCCACGGAATCACTGCGAGGGATTTGCCGCGATCGACGATCGCAGTGATTTTTCCGGCCGCCTCATCCGCGGACAGCATGAACGGCATGGGGTATGGATTCCTCGCTGTCATGGGCGTCGCGATGTATCCCGGGCATATGGTGGTGACGGTGACGCCGCTGTCTCTTAACTCGACGCGCAGGCTTTCGAGACACGCGATCGCCGCCGCCTTCGATGCCGAGTAGGCCGCGGCGCCCGGCAGTCCACGGTAGCCGGCCACGCTCGCGATTCCGGCGAGCCTGCCCCGTCCGGCCGCCCGCATCGGGCCGATGAAGGGCTGGAACGCGTTGACCATGCCCATCACGTTGATGTCGAAGATCTCGTGAAATGCCGGAATATCCCCGGCATGCTCGGCGAGCGTGCCGACACTCACCCCGGCATTGGCGATGACGACATCGGGAGTCCCGTGCGCCGCAATGAAGGCGCGTCCAGCAGTCGAGAGCGCGCCGGCATCGCGCACGTCGAGCGGGTAGACTTCGCACGGCACGGCAAGCTCGCCGGCAAGCCTTTCCAGTTCGGCTTTGCGCCGCGCGATGAGACCCAGCGTCGCGCCCGCGGCGGCATAGCGCCGCGCGAGCGCGGCGCCCAGACCGCTCGACGCTCCGGTGATGATTACCCGTTGCGCCCCACCCATAAGCGATTCAGGGGGTGCGGGGAAACGGGAAGGCCAATCGGAACTTCAGGAAGGGCTCAACCCCGTCCGGAAGTGCCCGGATTTTCAGTTGCGGGGGGTTCGGGGGGAATGGGAAGTCCCCTCGGATTCTCAGGAAGGGGCCCATTCCCCCTGATCATTTTGTTCCGCGCCGCTGCCGGGCGATCCGCACCAGGTCGTCGAGAACCACGACCATGTCCTTGATCGAAGGCGCCATGCTGCCCGAGGTGATGTAGCGGCCGTCCACGGCGAGCGAGGGCGTTCCCTCGACGCTGTAGAGTTTCATGGCGCGCACGGCGCGGGCGATCTTTCCGTCCACCTCGGGCGAGAAGTACGCGTCCACCCATTTCCGCTTGTCTATGCCGTTCTTCACCGCCCACTGCTCCATCACGTCGGGCTTGCTCATGTGGAGCTCTTCCACGTGGTAGCTGCGAAAGACGCGGGCATGCAGCCGTTCGGCCTCGTTCAGGAGCTCCAGCGTGTAGTAGATGCGCGCGTGCGGGGTCCAGCTGTCCTTGAGAATCGCCGGTATGCGGCGCACCGTCACGTCCGACGGCTTGCTCTTGGTCCACGCTTCGAGGAATGGCAGCAACTGGTTGCAATACGGGCAGCCGTACCAGAAGAAATCGATGACTTCTATCCGCTCGCCGGTTTCGACCTGCTGCGGCGGCTCGATCAGCCGGTACTCCATGTTCTGGCGCGCGCGCGGTGGCTCCTGGGCAAGGAGCGCGCTGCTCAGCGCGGCAAGAGGCATGGACGGCAGCGCGAGCAGCAGTGTGCGGCGGCGATTCATGTGTGCGCTCCTATTTTTTCCCCGCGCGCGGCTGGCTGCGCGCCATGGCAATGAGCTGATCGAGATTTGCGAGGAACTTCTCGTAGTCGACGCTGCCGTTGGCGCCGGAGTTGCCCTTCATCGACGGCGAGATGAGGTAGCGCCCGTCCACCACCAGGATCGGCGTATGCGGTACGTCGTGGTTGCGCGTCAAGTCGGCCGCCCGCTGTGTGCGGCTGGTGACGGCGAAGGAGTTGTAGGTGTCCTCGAACTTCTTGCGATCCACGCCTTTGGCAGCTACCCAGTCGAACAGCGGCTTCGGGTCCTTGGCAAGCATTTTGGGATTGAGCGCCTTCTGCTGGTGGATCGCATTGAAGAGCTCGCGGTGCAGCTTGTCGACGAGCCCCATGGCCTCGATCGTGTAGTAGGTGCGCGCAAGCTGCAGCCACGAGCTGTCGAGCACCGCGGGCACGCGCCGGAACTCGACGTCCGCGGGCTTGCGCTTCAACCAGGTCTCGAGCGGGGGCTGCAGGGCGTAGCAATGGGGGCAGGCGTACCAGAAGAACTCGAGCACCTCGACCTTGCCCTTGCTGTCGGTGGGCTGGGGCTGTGCCAGGACCTCGTAACTGGATCCCTTTTCGAGCCCGGCCGCGGTACCGGGCAGTGCCAGGCACAGGCAGGCCAGCGTCAAGAAGAGTTTCATTGATCTCATCGCATCTCACTCGTTATTGTTGCCGGGGCCGGTCCGACTCCTGCACCTTGACGAGGGCGGTGTCGTAACCGTTCTGCTTCAGTGTCTCGCGGGCGCGGTTTAGTTCCTCTATGCTCGCGTACGGACCGACGCGCACGCGGTGCATCACGCCCTTGTCGGGCAGGTTCGCGGTCTGGATGATCGCCTCGACGCCGACCAGGGCGAGCCGGGCCTTGAGATTGTCCGCGTCGGGCGCGTTCTGGAAGGCGCCCGCCTGGAGGAAGAACGTCTCACGCTCGCCCGCGGTTGACGGTTTCTGCGTTTCTTTCACCTGCTCGCCGGTCGCCGGCTGCTCGCCCGGGAGGATCTTGTAGAAATCGAAGCGGGGCTTGGCGTCCGGGGCGGCCTTGGCCGATTTGTCCTCGGCTTTGACCTCGTTCTTCGCGGCAGGCTGCGGCGCGGGCTTGGCCAGAGGCGCGCTGCGCGGGAAGGGACTGGGCATCTTGTTGATGTACCACGCCACCCCGAGCGCGATCGACAGGCCCAGCACCAGGCCGATCAGGATGCCGACGAGAAGCGAGCCGCTCGCCGCACGCGAGGCGGGCTTGCGCTCGGGTTTTTTATAGTCCTTCGACACCCCGTTATCTTACCTCAGCGGGCGTGTCAGGAACGGCGCTGCGCGCGGCTACATTTTCTCGGGCGCGGAGACGCCGAGCAGCCCGAGTCCATTGCGCACGACCGCGCGCACCGCGGCAGCGAGCGCAAGACGGGCAATTTTCACACTCTCCTCGTCGACCAGGAAACGGGTCGAGTTGTAGTAGCTGTGAAAATCCGCCGCGAGGTCCCGCAGATAGAACGCGATGCGATGCGGGGCGAGCTCGACGGCCGCCTGCTCCACGATCTCCGGGTACTCCATCAGCCGCGCGAGCAGGACGGATTCCTGGCTCGAGGCGAGAGGTGACTTGTCGGCAGCGGCGAGGCCGCCGGGATCGCCGCCCCATTGCTCGAGGACGCTGCACACCCGGGCGTGCACCATCTGCACGTAGTACACCGGGTTTTCCTCGCTCTTGGCGCGCGCCAGGTCAACGTCGAATACAAAATCCGTGTCGGCCTTGCGGGACACGAGGAAAAAGCGCACCGCGTCGCGTCCGACCCAGTCGATCAGGTCGCGCACGGTGACGTAGGACCCGGCCCGCTTGGAGATTTTTATTTCCTCGCCGCCGCGTATCACCTTCACCAGGCTGTGCAGCACGTAATCGGGATAGTCCACCGGGATCCCGAGGCCGAGCGCCTGCAATCCGGCGCGCACGCGCGTCACCGTGCTGTGGTGGTCGGTGCCCTGAACGTCGATAACCTTGCGAAAGCCGCGCTGCCACTTGGTGACATGGTAGGCGACGTCCGGCACGAAATAGGTGTACGTGCCATCTGACTTGCGCACCACGCGATCCTTGTCGTCGCCATAGTCGGTCGTGCGCAGCCACAACGCGCCGCCCTCCTCGTAGGTCTTGCCGCTCGCGATGAGCCCCTTTACCGTGGCGTCCACCTTACCGTCGGCGTACAGGCTCGACTCCAGGTAATAGACGTCGAATTTCACGCCGAACGCCAGCAAATCGGCGTCCTGCTCGGCGCGGAGGTAGGCCACCGCGAACTTGCGAATGGCCTCGAGATCCTGAGTATCGCCCCTATCCGCAAGGTAGGCGCGGGCGATGTCCGCTATGTACTCCCCGTTGTAGGCCTCTTCCGGCCACCCGGTTTCGCCGGGGTTGATGCCCTTCGCGCGTGCCTGGACCGAGAACGCCAGCTTGTCGATCTGCGCGCCGGCGTCGTTGTAGTAGTACTCGCGTGTGACGGAATGACCCTGTGACTCCAGCAGCGCCGCAATGGCGTCACCCAGCGCCGCCTGGCGCCCGTGGCCTACGTGCAGCGGCCCGGTCGGGTTGGCCGAAACGAATTCGACCTGAACCCTGTTGTCTCCCTGCGATAACGTCTTTCCGTAAGAGTCGCCCTCGACCAGGATGCGGCTCACCACCTCCTGCTTGTAGCTCGCCCGGAGAAAGAGATTGATGAACCCGGCCCCCGCGATCTCGGCTTTCTCCAGCTCAGACGTCGCCGGCAGCGCGGCCACCAGGCGCGACGCGATCTCGCGTGGCGGGCGCTTCAGTACCTTGGCAAGCTGCAGCGCCACGTTGCAGGCGTAGTCACCGTGCGCGGCCTGCTTCGGGCGTTCGAGCAGGAGCGCCGCCGGGACGTGGCCGGGAGCGACCACCTCGACCGCGGCAGCCAGCGCCCTCGTCAATCGGGTTCTCGCGTCCTCAGGTGGAGACATGCTTGATCCTAGCATGGCATGATCCGCCCACATTTTCCCTGGGATCTGTGTTCATCTGTGTTTATCCGTGGCGCAAGCCGCGTTCTCTCAGAACTCCAGCGGATCGACGTCGAGCGACCAGCGCGCGCGCGTGGATCGCCGGGCCGCCAGTTGCCCGCGCCAGGCCTGCAGAAAGCGCTGCAAGCGCGGGCGCGATTCGGATTGGACCAGGAGCTGGGCGCGTTCGCGTCCGGCGCGGCGCGGCAGCGTCGCCGGCACCGGGTCGTACATCGTGACCGGCAGGTTGAGCCCTCGTCCCAGCCGCGCGGCGGCGGCCAGAAAGTCGAGCGCGACGGCGAGCCGCGGCGCTTCCGCCCTCAGCAGCGCCTGGTGCACGAACGGCGGGAACCCGGCCTGCCTGCGCTCCGTGAGCAGGTTGTCCGCGAAAGCGCGGTAGTCGTGCCGCTTCAACGCCTCGTACAGCGGGTGACCCGGGAATTCGGTCTGGATCAGCACCGTTCCGCGCGTTTCGCCGCGTCCGGCGCGCCCGGCGACCTGCGTGAGGAGTGCAAACAAGCGCTCCGCGGCGCGGACATCCGAGCTGTAGAGCAGAGCGTCGGCGTTCACGACGCCCACCAGGTTCAAGTGCGGGAAGTCGTGGCCTTTCGCGAGTATCTGCGTGCCTACCAGGATGTCGACCTCGCGCCGTGCGATCTGACCGCGCATGGCGGACCAGGCGTCGCGCTTGCGCGTGCTGTCGCGATCGATTCGGAGCACCCGCGCCGCATCGAACTCGCCGGCGAGCGCCGCCTCGACCCGTTGCGTCCCCTGACCCACCGGCGCGAGATCCTGATTGCCGCACTGGGGGCAGGCCGCCGGGACGGGCGCCTGGTGACCGCAGTGGTGGCAACGCATCCGCTGATCCTTGAGGTGCAGCACGAGCTGCGCGGCGCAGCGGTGGCAGCCCGCGATCCACCCGCAGCTGCGGCAGGCGAGCACCGGCGCGAAGCCGCGGCGGTTGATGAATACGAGGCTTTGCTCGCCGCGCGCCCAGGACCCCCGGATCGCCGAGAGCAGGCCCGCCGATAGTCCGTTGCGCGAGCGCTCCGCGCGCGTGTCGAGGGATTCGATAGCCGGGGGTGGCGCGCCGATGCGCTGCGTCAGTGGGTGCAGGGCGTAACGCCCGGTGATCGCGTTGTGGTAGGTCTCCAGCGCCGGCGTCGCCGAGCCCAGCACGATCGGGACGTTGCGCTGCCGCGCACGTACGACCGCCAGATCGCGCGCCGAATAGCGGAACCCCTCAGCCTGCTTGAACGAAGCGTCGTGCTCCTCGTCGACGACGACGATCCCCAGCCCGGGCATGGGTGTAAACACGGCGAGCCGGGTGCCCAGCACGATACGCGCCCGGCCGGATTGCGCGGCGAGCCAGTGCGCCAGCCGCTCGCTCTCGTTCAAGCCGCTGTGGAGGCAGGCGATGGGCGTGTCCGGAAAGCGGGCGCTTACCAACGCCTCCAGCTGGGGTGTCAGCGCAATCTCCGGCACGAGCACCAGCGCTTGCCGGCCCTGCGCGAGGATGAAGGAGATCGCATGCAGATAGACCTCGGTCTTGCCGCTCCCTGCCACGCCCAGGAGAAGATGGGGCTGAAATGCCCGGGAGTTTTCGCAGATATGCGTAACGGCGGCAGCTTGCTCGGCGGTGAGCCGTGGAGCAGCGGGTGACGGCTGGGCATGCGCCATTTCGGTTCCGTACAGTTGTCGGTCGGCCTGTCGCCGCGCCCGCTTCCCGATCGTGCGGAGCCGCGCAGGCAGCGCGCCCATCACCACCTCTCCCAGGGGATGGTGGTAGTAGTCGCTCGCAAACTTCAGGAGCTCCAGATCGGCCGTGCCGAGGCCGGGTCCGTCGCGCAGCACCTCCAGGACGCGTTTCAACCGGGTCGGCGAAATCTCCGAGGTACGGGCGCACTCGATGACGACTCCAATCGCGGTCCTGCTGCCGAAGGGCACGAGCACGCGCTGCCCGATATCGTCCTCCGCGACGCCGTCACCCCGATAATCGAACAGCTTCGCCACGGGCACGTCGAGGGCGATGCGGGCAATGCGGGACTGGTTCATCGTGACTGCTGGCGGGGGTGATAGGTCGGTCGGATCAGGATAGAGACCCCAACGTGTCAGAGAATCTCTACTATGAAGCGTAAGAACTCAACTACAGAAAAGCCTTTCAAAAGGGACCACTACCTCGACAAGTGAAACGCATTCTTCGAAAGGCGGGCAAGTTCTTTAGCGGCTACGGGATTTTCTGGTTATCGCCATCACGCTGTGGATAAGCCTGTTAATGATTGCCTCCCCGAGCGCTGTCCAGGCCGTCGCTGTGGCATGGGCGCAAAAAATACGCGATGCCGGAGCGGTGATTTAATAGTCTTATATTCAATGGGTTGCGAAACCTATCGCCAAGGCGGCCGCTGGCGGTCGCGGTCTGCGCAACATCTGGCGCCGGAATGTGCATAACTCGCCGCCGCCGCTCCCCGAAAAGCCTGAACTGGCGCGGGTTTTCAGTGATACGGTCGGGAGAGCTCGTGCACTGCCTCGACCAGGATCGCGACGTTTTCCGGCGGCGTGAACCGCGATACGCCATGCCCGAGATTGAAGATGTGGCCGCTGCCGCGGCCGTAATGCGAGAGCACGCTCGCCGCGCCAGCCCGGATCGTCTCGGCTTCGGCCAGCAGCACCACCGGCTCGAGATTGCCTTGCAGCGCCGCGCGGGCGCCCACGCGCTCGCGCGCGCTGCCAAGGTGCACGGTCCAGTCGATCCCCACGGCGTCGCAGCCGCTCGCGGCGATGGCTTCGAGCCACGCGCCGCCGCCCTTGGTGAAAAGAATATTCGGCACGCGGACCCCGTCACATTCCCGCGCCAGTCCGTCCAGCACCTGCTGCATGTAGGCGAGGGAAAACTCGCGGTATTCGGCGTGGCCGAGCGCGCCGCCCCAAGTATCGAAGATCATGACGGCCTGCGCCCCTGCCTCGATCTGGGCATTGAGGTACGCCGTGACCGCGCGGGCATTCACGTCCAGGATCCGGCGCAAGAGGTCGGGCCGCCGGTAAAGCATCGTCTTGATGTGATGGAAATCCGTGCTGGGTCCGCCCTCCACCATGTAGCACGCCAAGGTGAAGGGACTGCCTGCAAAGCCGATCAACGGCACCTCCCCGGCGAGCGCCCGGCGCACTTGGGCAACGGTGTCGAAGACGTAGCGCAACTCACCCGGGTCCGGGACGTTGAGGCCGTGGATTTCCCGCTCCTCGCGCAGGGGCCGGGCGAGGGTCGGGCCCTCGCCTTCAACGAAGGCCAGGCCCAGCCCCATCGCATCCGGGATCGTCAGAATATCCGAGAAGACGATTGCCGCATCGAGCGCGTAGCGCGCCAGGGGCTGCAGCGTGACCTCCGTTGCGAGGTCCGGGTTGCGGCACAGGGCCATGAAACTGCCGGCGCGCGCGCGCGTGGTGTTGTATTCGGGCAGGTAGCGACCCGCCTGGCGCATCAGCCACACCGGGGTGTAGGGCGTCGGCTGCCGGAGCAGGGCGCGGATGAAGGTGTCGTTCTTGAGTTTGCTCATGAACTGACGGCGCGCGCGGAGAAAATCCGAATCATGTAGCTCTTCTCATCCTGCCCCCGCGAGGATGGATGCAGTGTAGTGGGGGGTGCGGGGGGCGCGGGAAGGGCCCTCGCGAATTTGCAGGAAGGGGCCCGCGCCCCCTGCTCCATTATCTCCCGTGGGATCGAGAATTGCCGCCTAACGCGGCAATTCGGACGATCCCATGAGGAACTCGTCGACCGCGCGGGCGCACTGGCGGCCTTCGCGTATGGCCCATACGACCAGCGACTGGCCGCGCCGCAGGTCGCCGGCGGCGAATACCTTGGCGGCCGAGGTGACGTAGGAACCCGGCCCATCGGTGGCCGCCTTGGCATTGCCGCGGTTGTCCTTCGTCACGCCAAACTCGTCGAGCAGCGATTGCACGGGGGAGACGAAACCCATGGCGAGAAGCACCAGGTCCGCGGGGAGCGTGAAGTCCGTGCCGGGCATCTCCGCCATCTTGCCGTCCTTCCACTCCAGGCGCACCGCCTTGATCGCCTTGACCTTGCCCTTGTCGCCGACAAACGCCTTGCTGGCGATGGCCCAGTCGCGCTTTACGCCTTCCTCGTGCGATGACGACGTGCGCAACCGCAGCGGCCAGTAAGGCCATGAGGGGTTATTGGGCGGATCGTCCGGCTTCGCCAGAAGTTCTATCTGGGTAACGGACTTGGCGCCATGCCGATTCGACGTGCCCACACAGTCGGAGCCGGTATCGCCGCCGCCGATGATCACGACGTGCTTGCCCGTCGCCCACAGGTCCGCCACGCCCTTGTCTCCCGCCACGCGCTGGTTCTGCAGGGGCAGGAATTCCATGGCGTAGTGGACGCCGTCGAGATCGCGGCCCGGCACCGGCAGATCGCGCGGCTGCTCGGCGCCGCCCGCCAGCACCACCGCGTCGAACTCGGCGAGCATGCTTTCCGCCGGGACGAACTCCACGGCCAGGTCCAGCACGCCGGAGCCCGGCGCCGTCGTTCCGGCGCGCACTCCCGGGCGAAACGTCACGCCCTCGGCCGCCATCTGCTGCATCCGGCGGTCGATCAGCCACTTCTCCATCTTGAAGTCGGGAATGCCGTAGCGCAGGAGCCCGCCGATGCGGTCGCTTTTCTCGAAAACGGTGACCGCATGTCCGGCGCGCGCGAGCTGCTGCGCGCAGGCGAGGCCGGCCGGGCCGGAGCCGACGACGGCCACTTTCTTGCCGGTGCGGCGCGCGGGCGGCTGCGGCTTGACCCACCCTTCCTCCCACGCCTTGTCGATGATCGCGTGCTCTATCGACTTGATGCCGACGGCGTCGTCGTTGATGCGCAGGACGCACGCCTCCTCACAGGGCGCGGGGCAGATGCGGCCGGTGAATTCCGGGAAGTTGTTGGTGGAGTGCAGCGTGTCGATCGCGCGCTTCCAGTCCTGCCGGTAGACGAGGTCGTTCCAGTCGGGAATGATGTTGTTGACCGGGCAGCCGCTCATGCAGAACGGGATGCCGCAATCCATGCAGCGCGCACCCTGTACCGCAGCGGCTTCGTCCGACAGGCGGGGGATGAACTCGCGATAGTGCTGCTTGCGCGCGTCCTTGGGCTCGTACTGCTCCTCGACCCGCTCGTGCTCCAGAAATCCGGTGACTTTTCCCATCAGGCGGCTATCTTCTTGCCCTTCGCGGCCAGCTCGCCGAGCGCGCGGCGGTACTCGTTGGGGAATACCTTGACGAAGCGCGTACGGAAGCCGGCCCAGTCCTCCAGGATCACCTTCGCCCGGGCGCTGCCGGTCGCGCGCGCGTGTTGCTCGATCAGCCGCCGCAGCACGACCTCGTCCGCCGCGCCCATGTGCCAGAGGTGCCGGGGCACCTTGGCGTCCTGCTCCGCTTCCGCGAGCACGGGCTCGAGCGTCACCATGGACGGGTTGCAACGGCTCGCAAAAGTCCCTTCCTCGTCGAGCACGTAGGCGATGCCCCCCGACATGCCGGCGCCGAAGTTGCGGCCCGTCTCGCCGAGCACCACCACCGTCCCCCCGGTCATGTACTCGCAGCCGTGGTCGCCCACGCCCTCGACGACCGCGTGCGCGCCGGAATTTCTCACGGCGAAGCGCTCGCCTGCGACCCCCCTGAAATAGGCCTCGCCGGCGATGGCCCCGTAGAGCACGACGTTGCCGGTGATGATGTTCTCGGTCGGCTCGCCCCGGAACTTGGGCGAGGGCTGCACCGAGATGCGCCCGCCCGACAAGCCCTTGCCGCAATAATCGTTGGTATCGCCGACGAGATCGAGCGTCACCCCTTTCGCCAGGAACGCGCCGAAGCTCTGGCCCGCCGAGCCCGCGAAACGGACGCGGATGGTGTCATCGGGCAGGCCTTCATGGCCGTAGCGCCGGGCGACTTGATACGACAGCATCGTGCCGACGGTGCGGATGATGTTGCGGATCGGCATCTCGATCATGACCTTCTCGCCGCGCTCCAGCGCCGGCTGCGCGAGCTCGATCAGGCGGTTGTCGAGCGCCTTCTCCAGGCCGTGGTCCTGCTTCTCGCGGTTGTAGAGCGCCACCTCGGGCGGCATCTTGGGCATGTAGAAGATCTTCGAGAAGTCGAGTCCCTTCGCCTTCCAGTGCTCTACGCCCTTGCTCACGTCGAGCAGCTCGGTGCGGCCGATCAGCTCGTTCAGCTTGCGCACGCCGAGCTTTGCCATGAGCTCGCGCATCTCCTCGGCGACGAAGAAGAAATAGTTGACGACGTGCTCGGGCTTGCCCTCGAACTTCCGGCGCAGCACCGGGTCCTGCGTCGCTACGCCGACGGGACAGGTGTTGAGATGACACTTGCGCATCATGATGCAGCCTTCGACCACGAGCGGCGCGGTGGCGAAGCCGAATTCGTCCGCGCCCAGGATCGCGCCGATCACGACGTCGCGGCCGGTCTTCATCTGCCCGTCGACCTGGACCGCGATGCGCCCGCGCAGGCGGTTCAGTACCAGCGTCTGCTGCGTTTCGGCGAGCCCCAGCTCCCACGGCGTGCCGGCGTGCTTGATCGACGACAGCGGCGAGGCCCCGGTGCCGCCGTCGTGTCCGGCGATGGTGACGTGGTCGGATTTGCCCTTGGAAACCCCCGCGGCCACCGTGCCCACGCCCACTTCCGACACGAGCTTCACCGAGACCGCGGCCGCCGGATTCGAATTCTTCAGGTCGTGAATCAGCTGCGCCAGGTCCTCGATCGAATAGATGTCGTGGTGCGGCGGCGGCGAGATCAGCTCGACGCCGGGCGTCGAATAGCGGATCTCCGCGATGTATTCCGACACCTTGCGCCCCGGGAGCTGACCGCCCTCGCCGGGCTTGGCGCCCTGGGCGATCTTGATCTGGAGCATCTCCGCGCTCGCCAGGTATTCCGCCGTGACGCCGAAGCGTCCGGAAGCCACCTGCTTGATCTTCGACTTGAGCGAATCGCCCTCGTTGAGCGGGATATCCACTTCCACGCGGCTCTTCCCGAGCCGCGACTGGAGCGTCTCGCCCGCCTTCACCGGCGCGTAGCGGCGCCGGTCCTCGCCCCCCTCGCCGGTGTTCGACCTGCCGCCGATGCGGTTCATCGCGATCGCGAGCGTGGTGTGCGCCTCCGTCGAGATCGAGCCGAGCGACATCGCGCCGGTGGAGAAGCGCTTGACGATCTCGGATGCCGGCTCGACTTCCTCGAGCGGCACCGGCTTGCAGGCGTCGAATTTGAACTCGAACAGCCCGCGGAACGTCATGCGTCGGTGAGACTGCTCGTTGACGAGCCGCGCGTACTCCTGGTACGTGGCGTAGGAATTGGCGCGCGTCGACTGTTGCAGCTTGGCGACGACGTCGGGGCTCCAGGTGTGGTCCTCGCCGCGCACGCGCCAGGCGTACTCGCCGCCCGCATCCAGCATGTCCTTCAGGACGGGGTTGTTCTCGTCGAACGCCGCCTGGTGGATGAGGATCGCCTCCTCGGCGACCTCGAAGAGGCCGATACCCTCGATGTTGGTCGCGGTCCCGGTGAAGTAGCGATCGATCAGCGATTTCGCAAGGCCCACCGCTTCGAAGATCTGCGAGCCGGTGTACGACATGTAAGTCGAGATGCCCATCTTGGACATCACCTTCTTCAAGCCCTTGCCAATTGCCTTGACGTAGTTCTTGATGCCCTTCGTTGCCGCGAGCCGGTCCGTGGGATTCAAAGCGAGGATCGTCTCGAGCGCGAGATACGGATGAACCGCCTCGGCGCCGTAGCCGCCCAGGAGCGCAAAGTGGTGCACCTCGCGCGCGCTGCCCGTTTCGACGACGAGGCCCGTGCTGGTGCGCAGGCCCTTGCCGACCAGATGCTGGTGTATGGCCGAGAGCGCGAGGAGGGCGGGTATCGCGACCTTTTCCTTGCCTACCTGCCGGTCGGAAATCACGATGATCGAGTAGCCCGAGCGCACCGCGTCCTCCGCCTGCGCCGCCAGGGAGGCAAGGCGTGCCTCGACCGCCACCTTGCCCCAGGAGACCGGGTAGGTGATGTCGAGCTCCCAGCACTTGAACTTGCCGCTGGTGTAGCGCTCGATGTGCCGGATCTTCTCCATCTCGTAGAAATCTAGAACCGGCTGCGCGACTTCCAGCCGCAGCGGCGGGTTCAGCTCGTCTATGCCCAGGAGATTGGGCTTGGGTCCGATGAACGAGACGAGCGACATCACCAGCTCCTCGCGGATCGGATCGATCGCGGGGTTGGTCACCTGCGCGAAGAGCTGCTTGAAATAGTGATAGAGCGTCTTGTTCTTGTTCGAGAGCACCGCGAGCGGCGAATCGTTGCCCATGGAGCCCACGGATTCTTCACCCGCCACCGACATGGGCTGCATGATGAACTTGATGTCTTCCTGCGTGTAGGCGAACGCCTGCTGCCGGTCGATCAGCGGTACGCGCGACTTGAGCGGCGCGGTCTTCTCGGTCTCGACATCGTCCAGCTTTTCGCGGATGCGCTCTATCCACTCGGCGTAGGGTTTCGCGCCGGCAAGGCTGTCCTTCAATTCCTTGTCGTCGACGATGCGGCCCTTCTCGAGGTCCACCAGGAACATCTTCCCGGGCTGCAGGCGCCACTTCTTGACGATCTTTTCCTCGGGAACGGGCAGGCAGCCGCATTCCGAGCCCATGATGACCAGGTCGTCGTCGGTCACGATGTAGCGCGAGGGTCGGAGCCCGTTCCGGTCGAGGGTTGCGCCGATCTGGCGCCCGTCGGTGAACGCGATCGAGGCCGGCCCGTCCCACGGCTCCATCATGGCGGCGTGGTATTCGTAGAACGCCCGGCGCGCGGGATCCATGAGCGTGTGGTTTTCCCACGCCTCCGGGATCATCATCATCATCGCGTGCGCGACGGAATAGCCGCCCATGACGAGGAGCTCGACCGCGTTGTCGAACGAGGCCGAGTCCGACTGCCCGGGGTAGATCAGCGGCCAGAGCTTTTCGAGGTCCTTGCCCAGTATCGGGGAGGAAATCGCGCCCTGCCGCGCGCGGATCCAGTTCTGGTTGCCGCGCACGGTGTTGATCTCGCCGTTGTGGCAGATGATACGGAACGGGTGCGCCAGGTCCCAGCTCGGAAAGGTGTTGGTCGAGAACCGCTGGTGCACCAGGGCGAGCGCCGACTCGACCCGCGCATCCTTGAGATCGAGAAAGTACTCGCCGACCTGGTAGGCAAGGAGCATTCCCTTGTAGCAGATCGTGCGCGCCGACATGGTCGGCACGTAGAACTCCTTGCCGTGCGCGAGCCGGAGCGCCTGGATCGCGTGGCCCGAGCTCTTCCTGATGACGTAGAGCTTGCGCTCGAGCGCATCGGTGACGGTGACGCCGCGGCCGCGGCCGATGAAGACCTGCCGGATTACCGGCTCGAGGCGTTTCGCCGGCTCGGCCAGGTCGCTGTTGTCCACCGGCACGTCGCGCCAGCCGAGGAGCACCTGCCCTTCATCGTTGATAGCCCGCTCGATCTCGTACTCGCAGGCGATCCGGGAGGCAGGATCGCGCGGCAGGAACACCATCCCGACGCCGTACTGGCCGGCAGCGGGCAGTTTCACACGCTGCTTCGCCATTTCCTCGCGGAAGAAGCGATCGGGGATCTGGATGAGACAGCCCGAACCGTCGGAGAGCTTGGGGTCATAGCCGACCGCGCCGCGATGGGTGAGATTCCTGAGGACCGTCAGGCCCTGCTCGACGATCGCATGCGATCGCTTGCCCTTGATATGCGCGACGAATCCGACGCCACACGCGTCGTGCTCGTTCTCGGGGTTGTACAGCCCCTGGGCGGGTGGCAGTCCGTAGTGGTCCATCGTGACCTCGAGTGAATCTCGTGATAACCCAACGGGTTGGCGCAAGAGTTGCTGCGGAGCAACAAACACCTGACCCGCCGAGGGGAGCTTGGAAGTCTACCGGCTTATGCCTGACGCATCAACCGGTTGGAGGCAGAAGCAAGCACTAGCTAACCTGCGATGCCGGGATTCCCTAGGTTTCCTCGATCGCGAAGAGCCGCCGATGCTCCACTATGGCGTAGCGGTCGGTCATGCCCGCCACGTAGTCCGCGATGGCCCGCGGCGCGTCGTCCCGCGCGCGGTCCTGGAATTCCGGAGGCAGCAGGCGCGCGTCGGAGATGAATGCCTGGAAGAGCTCGCTCACGACCCGCCGCGCCTTCATGCTCATGCGCACCACGCGGTAGTGGCGATAGAGGTGATCGTGCAGGAAGCGCTTCAGCTCCAGGCTTTCCTCGCGCACCGGCGGGCTGTACGCGATGAGGGGCGGCGCGCGGCGCACCTCTTCGACCGACCCGGGGGCGCCGGCGCGTATGCTCCGGTCGCTCGTGCGGATGAGATCGGTCACCAGGGTATCGATCATGCGGCGCACTGTCTCGTGGACCAGGCGCCTTCCTGTGAGCCTGGGGTACGCCTTGAGTGCTGCTTTCATGTGCCGCGCGAATATGCGCACGCCGGCCAGCTGTTCCAGGGTGATCAGGCCCGATCGCAGGCCGTCGTCGACGTCGTGGTTGTTGTAGGCGATCTCGTCGGCGATGTTGGCGAGCTGCGCTTCGAGCGAGGGCTGGCGGCGCCGGATGAATCGCTCTCCCACCTCCCCGAGGAGGCGCGCGTTCCTGAGCGAGCAATGCTTGAGGATGCCCTCGCGGGTTTCGAACGTGAGGTTGAGGCCGTCGAACGCGGCGTAGCGCTGCTCGAGGAGATCCACGACGCGCAGCGACTGCAGATTGTGCTCGAAGCCGCCGTAGGGCTTCATGCAGGCGTTCAGCGCATCCTGGCCTGAGTGGCCGAACGGGGTATGACCCAGGTCGTGGGCGAGCGCGATGGCCTCGGTCAGATCCTCGTCGAGGCCGAGGGAGCGCGCGACCGAGCGCGCGATCTGGGCGACCTCCAGGCTGTGGGTGAGCCGCGTGCGGAACAGATCTCCTTCGTGATTGACGAATACCTGCGTCTTGTACTCGAGCCGCCGGAACGCGGTGGAATGGATGATGCGGTCGCGGTCGCGCTGGTATTCGCTGCGGCGCACTGGCGGCGGCTCGCGGTGGCGCCGCCCCCGGGAGTGCTCGGGGCGCGACGCATACGGCGCGAGCTCACGCATGCGCCAGGACTGCGTCGAGGGCGGCTCGCGGCACCTCTGCGGAAATGAACGCCTCCCCGAGGCGCTTCACGAGTATGAATCGCATGCGCCCGCCCTGCACCTTCTTGTCGTGGCCCATCAGCTCGAGGTAGCGTTCCACGCCCAGGTCGGGCGCTGCGGTCGGGAGCCCCGCCCGCGCCAGGAGCTCCGTGATGCGCTTCACCTCGGGCGCGCCGATCAGGTCGAGCTGCCGGGAGAGACGGGCAGCAAGCACCATGCCCGCCGCGACGGCTTCCCCGTGCAGCCATTCCCCATATCCCAGTGCGGTCTCGATGGCGTGCCCGAAGGTGTGGCCGTAGTTGAGCAGCGCGCGATCTCCCGTTTCGCGCTCGTCGCGCGCCACGATGGCAGCCTTGATGGCGCAGGAGCGCTCGATCGCGTAGGTAAGCGCCTCGGCCTCGCGATTCAAGAGGCGGTCCATGTTGGCATCGAGCCAGTCGAAGAAGCCCGCGTCCTGGATGATCCCGTACTTCACCACCTCGGCGATGCCGGCCGCCAGCTCGCGCCGGGGGAGCGTCGCCAGCGTGTCGGTATCGGCCACGACCGCGACCGGCTGGTAGAACGCGCCTATCATGTTCTTGCCCAGCGGATGGTTGACGGCGGTCTTGCCGCCCACGGCGGAATCGACCTGGGCGAGCAGCGTGGTGGGCACCTGTATGAACGGCACCCCGCGCTGGTAGACGGCGGCGGCGAAACCCGCGAGATCGCCGACTACGCCTCCGCCCAGGGCGATGACCGTGGTGCCGCGCTCGGAGCGGTTCTCGAGCAACGCATCGAAGATACCGTTTAACGTCTCCCAGCTCTTGTATTGCTCGCCGTCGGGGAGGGCGATTTCCATCACCGTCACCCCGTGCTCCTCCAGGGCGCGGCGCAACGCCGCGGCATAGAGCGGGCCCACGGTTGAATTCGTGACGAGCGCCACTTTCTTCTGCCGCAGGCGGCCCACGATCAGGTCAGGGCGTGCGAGCAGCCCCGGCCCGATATGAATCGGGTAGCTGCGGCCCTCCAGCGCTACGGTCAAGGTCTGCACGGGTGCGCGCCCCCCTGTCAGCCCGCGGGGGCAGGGCTGTCCGAGGGCCTTGCCGCGCCGGCCTCGAACTCGCCCAGCCTGCGTTCGAGCCTGTGCACGAGGCTGCCCGGGCTCTGGTCGCCCGTATCGATGATGATGTGTGCTACTTCACGGTAGAGCGGATCGCGCTCGGCGTAGAGCCGCTCCAGCGTCGCGAGGGGCTCTCCAGACCGGAGCAGCGGACGGTTCCGATCGTGGCGAGTGCGGTTCCACAGGTCGGCCACTGCCGCCCGCAGATAGATCACGATGCCGTTCTCGGCCAGCAGTTTTCGGTTCTGCGGGGAGAGCACCGCCCCCCCGCCGGTGGCGAGGACGATATTGCCGCCTCGCACCAGCTCGGACAGCATCCGCGCTTCGCGGGCGCGGAAGCCCGCCTCCCCCTCGATCTCGAAGATCACGGGAATCCTGACTCCCGTCGCGCGCTCGATCTCCTGGTCGGAGTCGAAAAAAGCCTTGCCGAGGCGCTTCGCGAGCAACCGCCCGATCGAAGTCTTGCCGGCGCCCATCAGGCCCACGAGGAAGACGTTCTCGCCGGCGTGCGCGCCGCGCTCCTGCCCGACCCCCGATCCTGACCGTGCCTCATCCATGGGCCGATTTTAGACCAAAAAAAAGCGGCCCCAACCGGGGCCGCCCTTGATTTTGCCCGCCCAGCCGGCTACTGAGCCAGGTTCAGGCCGTCCTTGATGATCTTGGGGGTGATGAAGATCAAGAGCTCGTTCCGGTTGTCGACCTTCAGGTTCTGCTTGAACAGGAACCCGACGTAGGGCAGATCGCCCAGCACCGGCACCTTGTTGGTCGTCGAGCTCTCTTCCTGGGTGTAGATGCCGCCGATCACGACCGTTCCGCCGTTTTCGACCAGCACCTCGGTCACGATCTGCTTGGTGTCGATCGAGGGGCCGGCGAGCGTGACCTGGCCGACGCTGTCCTTGTGCACGTTCAGGTTCATGATCACCTTGTCGTCGGGGGTGATCTGGGGCTTGACCTTCAACGAGAGCGTCGCTTTCTTGAACGATACGCTCGTTGCACCGCTGGAGGTCGCCTGCTGGTACGGGATTTCAGTACCCTGCTCTATCGTGGCCTCGATCTGATCGGCCGTGATCACGCGCGGGCTGGAGATGATCTTGCCCTTGTTGTCGGCCTGCAGCGCGGTCAGTTCGAGATTCAGGAACTTGGTCGCCTTGTCGTTGAACAGCAGCACCGAGAAAACGCCGGCGGGCGGACTGGTCAAAGCCGGCAGGTTCACCGACAGGCTGTCCGTGAACGCCGCCGCGTCGGCCGCCTGTCCCGACGTGAAACCGGTGGAACTCAAGGCTCCCCCGGTCAGTCCGCGGACTGCTCCGCCGCCCGAGCCGATCTTGAAGCCCTGGCCCGTGGTGTCGTTATAGCCCAGTCGCGCGCCGAGGTTGCGGCTGAAGCGGTCGGTCGCCTCCACGATCCGCGATTCGATCATCACCTGCCGCACCGGGATGTCCACCCGCTGGACCAGCCTGCGCACCTCCTCCAGCCGCGAGGGCGTGTCCTGCACGAAGAGGGTGTTGGTGCGCGTATCCACCACGGCGCTGCCGCGCTTGGACAGCACGCGCTGCTGCGGATCCGACAAGAGCTTCTGCATGTCGGCCGCTTTCTGGTAGTTCAGCTGGAAGCTCTCGGTGCGCGTCGGCTCCAGGTCGGCGATCTGGTTCTTCGCCTCGAGCGCGAGCTTCTCGCGCGTGGCGAGCTCCTCCCGCGGCGCGATCCAGACCACGTTGCCCGTCTTGCGCATGTCGAGGCCCTTGCTCTGCAGGATGATGTCGAGCGCCTGGTCCCACGGCACGTCCTTCAGGCGCAGCGTCAGGTTGCCCTGCACCGTATCGCTGGTGATGATGTTGAGCCCCGTGAAATCCGCGATAACCTGCAGCACGGCGCGCACTTCCACGCTCTGGAAATCGAGCGAGAGCTTCTCGCCGACGAAGCCCGGGCGCACCAGGCGGTTCGGGTCCTCGATCTGCTGCTTCACCTCGATGATGAAGCGGTTGTCGGTCTGGTAGGCGGTGTGCTCCCAGGTGCCACGCGGCTCGATGACCAGGCGCGCGCCGGCGCCCTGGCTGAAGGCGTCCACCGTCTGCACCGGGGTGCCGAAATCGGTCACGTCGAGCCGCCGCTCCAGGTTCTTGGGGAGCGCCGTGTTGATGAAATCGACGACGATGGACCGGCCCTGGACCTTGAGGTCGATGCCGACCGCGCTGTCGGAGAGATCAACCACGATACGGCCTTCGCCGGCTGCGCCGCGACGGAAATCGACGTTGCGCACGCCGTGGCGCCCGTCGGCTGCCCGCGGCTCGGCGAAATGGGTGGTGATGCCCGAGGGACCCGCGGCGGCGGCGGAGCCCTGCAGCGTGATGAGGAGCGTCTTGCCTTCGATCTGAGTGTCGTAGGAGAGCGCGCGCGCGAGATTCAGCACGACGCGCGTGCGCTCGCCCGCCTGCACGACGTTGATGCTGCGCAGATCGCCCTCGCCGATCTCCTGGGTGCCGCGCGCCAGGCTGCTTCCCGTGTTGGGGAAATCGAAGGCGATGCGCGGCGGATTGTTGATGGTGAACCCGGCGGGAGGATTCGCCGGCGCCTCCTTCATCGACACCCTGATGACGACCTTGCCGCCGCTCTGGGAGGACGCGTTGATCGCCTCGATGGCGTTCGCCTGCGCGTGCGCGGCAAGGCTCGCCGCGGACAGGATGAGCGCGAGCCACGCATGGACGAGCGACGTGATGAGTCTGGTTGGGAACTTCATAGCACTACCCTCCTGTTATCCTTCCTGCAGCAGCAGCGCGCGGTCTTCTTCCTTCCATTCCCCGCCGCTGTCCTGGACCAGTTCCTTCAACTTGATGCCGGATTCGGAAATCTCGATGATGCGGCCGAAGTTCTGTCCGACGAAATTGCCCGGCTTGACGCGGAAGAGGCGATTGTCCGGCGTCTTGACGAGCGCGAAGATCTCCTTCTTCTGCTGCAGCGTGCCGACCATCTTGAGGTTTTCCAGCGGGTAGGCCTCGAGCGGCTCCTTGCGCCGGTTGGGATCCGGGGGCCTGATGCCCCCCGCGACCGCGGCGGCCTTCGGCGCCTGGATCTGGCGCGGCTTGAACGGGTCGGTCAGATCGTAGGCGTTGTAGGTGAACGGCTCGTAGGGCTGCACCTCGGGGAGCGGCGGAATCCGCCCGCGCGGCAAGTCGTCGGATTTCTTGACGAACTCCCTCAGATCCGCGTGCTGCTCGCCGCCGCATCCCGCGAGAGCAAACACGAACGTCGGCACGATGAGCGACAGCACGAATCTCGAAGTGATGCGCTTCATTTCTTACCGCCCTTCTTGGCGGCCGCGGCGGCCTTGCGCTGAGACGCGATCTCTTCCTCGTCCAGGTAACGGAAGGTCTTGGCAGTGGCATCCATCACCAGGCCGGGGTCCTTGCCGGCCCCCGTCGATAGCGCGATGTCGTTCAAGGTGACGATGCGCGAGAGCTTGCCGATATCGCTCGCGAACGCGCCCAGGTCGTGATAGTTGCCGGTCACCTTGATCGTGATCGGCAGCTCGGCGTAGAAATCGCGCTGTATCTCGCCCGAGGCGGGCCTGAACAGCTCGAACTGGAGACCCCGCCCCAGTCCCGCCTGGTTGATGTCGGTCAGGAGCGCGTCCATCTCCGACTTGCCGGGAAGCTGCTTCAGGAGCGCGCCGAACTGCTTCTCGATGTCCTGGAGCTGCTTGCGGTAGGCCGGCAGGTCGATCGCCTGCTTCTTCTTGTCGAGGAAGGTCGTGCGCAGCTGCTCTTCCTTCGCCTCCTCGCCCTTGATCTTGTCGTACTGGTCCTGCCAGTCGAAGTACCATCCCGCCGTGACGATCAACGCCAGCACCACGACCAGGACACTCAGCCTGACGACGATCGGCGCGGAGCCGATCCGCTTCGGATCCAGGTAGCGCTTGAGGTCTTCGGATGTCATCGCCATGGCGCGCTACCCCTTGACTTCCGGTTTCGGGGCCGGCTTTCCGCCCGCCTTCTTCGCGTCGGCCTCGGGCTGCTGGCGGGTGATGTTGATGTTCATGGTGAACTCGTTCAGGCGCTGGTTGCCGACCGGCGTCGCCTTGATCTCGACCAGTCCGGGACTCTCCAGGTTGGGCGAGGACTCGAGGTTGCGCATCAGCGTGGAAACACGCGCCTGCGACTGCGTGAAGCCGGTTATCGACACCTTCTGGCCGGTCTGCTTGATGCCCTTCAGGTAGACGCCGTCGGGCAGCTGCCGCACCAGCTGGTCGAGCAGGTGCACGACCTCCGAGCGGTTCGCCTGCAGCGTTTCCACCACGTTCTTGCGGGCGAGCAGCGCCGCGGTCTGCTCCTTGACCTTGTTGATCTCCTCGATCTGCTTGTCGACCTTGGCGATCTCCTCGGTCAGGTAGGCATTGCGGCTCTGCTGCTCCTCGAACTGCTGGACGAGGGTGTAGTGCACGAATCCCACGATGGCGGCGCCGATGGCCACGAAGATCCCGAATGCGATGAAAAATTGCTGCTGCTGCAGCTTGCGCCGGATCTCGCGGTGGGGGAGAAGGTTGATGCGCATCATGGATCGAATCTCCGCATCGCCAGGCCGCAGGCCACCATCAGCGACGGCGCATCCTGCGTCAGGTTCTTGGGTCGGATCTTGGAAGACACCGCCATGTTGGTGAAGGGGTTCGCGACCACCGTGTTCACCTGCGTGCGCTTGTTGACCGACTCATCGACGCCCGGCAGCGCCGCGCAGCCGCCGGAGAGCACCAGGTGATTGACCTGGTTGAACTGGGTAGACGTGAAGAAGAACTGCAGGGCGCGCGCCACCTCCAGCCCCAGCATGTCCATGAACGGATGCAGCACCTCGGACTCGTAGTTCTCGGGCAGCCCGCCGGCCCGCTTCGCCGCTTCCGCCTCTTCGGGAGACAGCCCGAAGCGGTTCTGGATCTCCAGGGTGAGCTGGTTGCCGCCGAAGGGCTGCTCGCGCATGTAGATCGACTGGTCGTTGCGCAGCACGTTCACCGCCATGACCGTCGCGCCGATGTCGATCATGGCGATGTTCTGGTCCTTGCCCTTCTCGGGAAACTGGTCCTCGATCAGCTCGAAGGCGGTCTGCGCCGCGAACACGTCGACGTCCATGACCGTCGTCTTCAGGCCCGCCTGCTCCGCGGCCGCCACGCGGTCCTCGATCTTCTCCTTGCGCGAGGCCGCGATCAGGACCTCCACGTCGTCCGGGCTGTTGGGGGCCGGGCCCAGCACCTGGAAGTCGAGATTCACCTCGTCGAGGGCGAACGGAATATACTGGTTGGCCTCGGTCGCGACGGCGAGCTCAAGGTCTTCCTCGCGCTGGCCGGCGGGCACCAGTATCCGCTTGCTGATGACCGCCGCGTTGGGTAGCGCAAGCGCGAGGTTCTTGACGTTGCTGCCGAGGCGCTTGTGCGCGCGCTTGAGCGCATCGCTGACGGCGTCGATATTGTTGATGTTGCCTTCCACTACGGAGTCCTTGGGCAACGGCTCGACCGCATAGCGCTCAACGCGATAAATGCCCTTGCCTGCCTCCATGATTTCCACCATCTTGATCGCGGACGAACTGATGTCCGTACCGATCAAAGGCGGCATCTTGGCCTTGAACAGGCGCTCCAGCGCGTCGAAATTAATGTTAAATTTCCCTTTGGCCATAAATGTATGGGGACACTATCCCATTATTTACATTAAATGCTATCAACAACTATTTTTGATGTAAAGCGTTTCATCGTTTTGTGCCATCCGGGAACCCAATATAATGTCGCGGTCTGATTACGCATCGTACGTACCTATAGCGTACCGCTCGCTCTGGCGGGTCTATGTGGGAGGCGCACCGTGACGCAGTCCCGCAGGCAGGGCCTAACCTGTTGCTTTAATACAACACTCTTGCCGTAACGGGCACCCGAATGTCATTTCGCTGGTGGACATTTCCCGCGCTGCTGCTGCTTTCGGCGCTCGCCGCCGGCATCATGCTGCTCGCCTTTGCCGCGGCGATCGTCTACCCGACGCTGCCGTCGCTCGACGTGCTGACCGACTACCACCCCAAGATTCCGCTGCGCGTCTACAGCGGCGACGGCAAGCTGATCGGCGAGTTCGGCGAGGAGCGGCGGGCCGTGGTCAGCATCAAGGATGTTCCCCAGCCCTTGATCAATGCCATCGTCGCCGCCGAGGACGAGCGCTTCTACCAGCACCGCGGGGTGGACTACGTGGGCGTGGCGCGAGCCGCCATGTCCAATTTTGTCTCCGGTGGCGTGCGCCAGGGCGCCAGCACCATCACCATGCAGGTCGCGCGCAACTTCTTCCTGTCAAAGGAAAAAACGCTCACCCGCAAGTTCAACGAGATGCTGCTCGCGTTCAAGATCGAGGCGAGCCTGCCCAAGGACCAGATCCTCGAGCTCTACATCAACCAGATCTATCTCGGGCAGAGGGCTTACGGATTCGCGGCGGCGGGGCAGATCTATTTCGGCAAGCGCCTTACGGATCTGACGCTGGCGGAGTCCGCCCTGCTGGCCGGGCTGCCCAAGGCCCCGTCGCGCTTCAACCCGGTCGCCAATCCCCAGCGGGCGAGGCTGCGCCAGCAGTACGTATTGCGCCGCATGCGCGACCTGCAGATGATCAGCGGAGAACAGCAGGCGGCGGCGGAAAAGCAGGTGGTTCACGTCAAGCGGGAAATGAGCGAGTTCGCCGTGCACGCAGAGCACTTCGCGGAGATGGTCCGCCAGGCCGTCTACGAGCGCTACCAGGATGACGCCTACACCAAGGGCCTGCGCGTTTACACCACGCTGCTCACGACGCACCAGGAGGCGGCCTACCAGGCGGTGCGCAGCGGGGCGCTGGATTACGACCGCCGCCACGGTTACCGGGGGCCCGAGGACCATGCCGATCTTCCCGCCAAGCCCACCGAGGAGACGCTCGAGGACGCACTGCAGGACACGTCTGACAGCGACGGTCTCCATGCCGCGGTCGTAGTCGAGGCGAGCGCCAAGCTGGTAAAGGCCTACCGCAAGGGCGGGGGATGGATCGAGATCGGCGAGGAGGGCTTGAAGTTCGCCGCGCGCATGCTGGGAGAGAAAGCGAGTCCCAACCAGCGCATCCGGCGCGGCGCGATCATACGGGTGCAGAAGGACGAGAAAGACCGCTGGCACATCGCGCAGCTGCCGGCGGTCGAGGCCTCGCTCGTCTCGATGGACACGCGCGATGGCGCGGTACGCGCGCTCGTCGGCGGCTTCGACTTCAACCGCACGCAGTACAACCACGTCACGCAGGCCCTGCGCCAGCCGGGCTCCAGCTTCAAGCCGTTCATCTATTCAGCCGCGCTCGAAAAGGGCTTCACGCCGGCGACCGTCGTCAACGACGCGCCGCTCACATTCACCGCCGCGCAAACCGGTTCCGAGCCGTGGGAGCCGAAGAATTACGACGGCAAGTTCGACGGCCCGATGCGGCTGCGCACGGCGCTGATGAGATCGAAGAACCTGGTGTCGGTCCGCGTCATGCAGGCGATCACCCCGCATTATGCCCAGGACTACATCACCCGCTTCGGCTTCGACCCCAAGCTTCACCCGCCGTATCTCACGATGGCGCTGGGCGCAGGCAACGTGACCCCCCTCCAGATGCTCGGCGCCTACGGTGTTTTCGCCAACGGCGGCTATCGCGTCGTGCCCTACTACATCGAGCGGGTGGAAGACAGCCGCGGCAATGTCCTGGTGCAGGCGAAGCCGAGCGGCGTGGAAAACGGCGCGCAGCGCGTCATAGACCCGCGCAACGCTTTCATCATGACCAGCATGATGCGCGATGTCGTGCGGGGCGGCACGGCTGCGCGCGCCATGAAGCTGGGGCGGCAGGATCTTGCAGGCAAGACCGGCACGACCAACGATTTCATCGACGCCTGGTTCTGCGGATTCAATCCCGGCCTGGTGGCAGTGGCCTGGATAGGATTCGACACGCCGCAGACGCTCGGCCGTAACGAAACGGGCGGCGCGGCCGCGCTACCCATGTGGATGAAGTACATGGCGGTGGCCCTGCGCGGGGTGCCGGAGCAGCCGTTCACGCCGCCGACCGGGGTGGTGGCCGCGCGCATCAATCCCGATACCGGGTTGAGGGTGGATGAGGCGGGCGGCGGGGTGCCCGACTTCTTCTACCAGGAGTTCCTGCCGCCCGAACAGGACAATCTGGCGGGCGGAAATCTCGGCAGCCGGCCGCCGGAAGAAGTCAGAAACCAGCTGTTTTGAACGGGTCGGGTCGCAGATAGCCATGGGCAGGGAATCCGGCCGCAACGACGAGCGGAGCCGCATCGCTCATCTCGCCGCGCGTCTGATGGCGGAGGACGGCATCGAGGACTATTCGCTCGCGAAGCGCAAGGCCGCGCGCCAGGCCGGGATGCCCGAAAGCCGGGATTTGCCCGGCAATGACGAAATCGACGCCGCGCTGCAGGTCTACCAGGCGATTTATCACGCGGGCGAGCACCGCGACCGGCTGCGGGCGCTGCGCGAAAAGGCGGTGCGGGCGATGCGGGAGCTGGCGCGGTTCCAGCCCTACCTGACCGGCTCGGTCTTGAACGGCAACGCCGGCAAGTACGCGGACATCAACCTGCACGTCTATACCGACAACGGCAAGGCGGTCGAGCTTTACCTCATCGAGCGCGGCATCCCCTACCGGGCGACGCAGGTGCGGCTCTACCCGGACGGGGAGCCGTGCCTCGCGCCGGTGTACACCCTGGATGACGAGGGCGTGGCCATCGAGATCACCGTGCTTTCCACGCGGGAGCTGCGCGTGCCGGTGAGGACGAGCCCGGAAGGCAAGGCGATCGAGCGGGCGAAGCTTGCGGCGGTCGAACAATTACTCGAGGAATCGTGAGCCCTGACTAGCGGGCTTCCTTAAGCCACTTTGCCGCCTCAAAGGCGTAATAAGTCAGTATGCCGTCCGCGCCGGCGCGCTTGAACGCCGTGAGCACTTCCATCGCGCACGCGCGCTCGTCAAGCCAGCCGCGCTGCGCCGCGGCCTTGAGCATCGCGTACTCCCCGCTCACGTGGTAGACGAACGTCGGCGCGCGGAACTCATCCTTCAGGCGCCGCACGATGTCGAGATAGGGCAGCCCCGGCTTGACCATTACCATGTCGGCGCCCTCCGCGAGATCGAGGCCGACTTCCCACAGGGCCTCGTCGCTGTTTGCCGGATCCATCTGGTAGGTATGCTTGGAGCCGCGGCCGAGAAACTTCGCCGATCCGACCGCGTCTCGAAACGGACCGTAGAACGCGGAAGCGTACTTCGCGGAATAGGCGAGGATGCGCGTATGAATGAAGTGGCGGCCATCGAGCGCCGCGCGGATTGCACGCACGCGACCGTCCATCATGTCGGAGGGCGCAACGACATCGACTCCCGCCGCTGCGCAGGTCAGCGCCTGACGCTCCAGCACCGCGATCGTCTCGTCGTTCAGGACGTAGCCCTGCGCGTCGAGGACGCCGTCCTGACCGTGCGTAGTGTAGGGATCGAGCGCGGCATCCGTGATGAGGCCGAGTTCAGGAAAGCGTTTCTTGAGGGCGGCGACGGCGCGCGGGATAAGTCCTTTCGGGTTCGCTGCCTCGCGGCCATCGGGCGTCTTCAAGCGCGGCGCGATCAACGGAAACAGCGCCAGGGCAGGTATCCCGAGCTTCAGGCATGCTTCGGCGTGCGGCAGCAGTCGATCCACGGTGTAGCGCTTGACCCCGGGCATGGAGGGAACCGGCTCGGTTCGACCCGCGCCCTCGATCACGAACACCGGATAAATGAGGTCGTCCGTAGTGAGTTGGTGCTCACGTAAGAGCCGCCGCGAGAACCCGTCACGCCGCATGCGCCGCATGCGCCGGCGGGGGAATTCACCCAATACCCGCATACCTTACAAATCTTTGAAAGAGAGAAGTTTTCTGGTTAGCTGTGGCGGGAACTATTGGCCATTATATCCGCCTAACAAACAGACGGCGTGAGTCGTCTCCCGCTTCACCTCCCTGAGCGGGCGCCTTAATCCAAATTAAGGCATTTTTGCCCCCGGTTTTACTCCCCTTTAACCGGGGGCTTTTTATTTATGGCCACCGCAGCGGCGCTGCCATGGCGATTAAATGAAACCCCGAGACCAATCCCCACCCTCACCAGTTCGACGGGCGTTTTCCGTGGGCCCGGAAATCCCCGGTTTTCATTAAGGAGTTTGTCAGAGCGAAGCGAGAACAAACTGCTAGGTTGTTGTTATTCGACGCGAAACTGGCGGGCTGGGCCGCGCCTGCTATACAATACGTGCTCTTCGCAACCCTGCCCGGATAATAACAAGGATCGAGCATGAGTCTTCGCTGGGCCGCCACCTTCCTCCTCTGCGTGCTGGCCGTTTCAGCGGCGGGGTTGTCCAGAGGTCAGACCGGTCCACAGGTCTGCAGCCCCTGTCACGGCCTCGATGGAAACAGCGCGCAGCCGGCATTTCCCATTCTGGCGGGTCAGCATGCAGACTACACCGTGAAGCAACTCGGAAATTTCAAGCCCCAGGACGGCAAGCCGGCGGAACGCCCTAATGCCATCATGGCAGGAATAGTCGCCGCGATGTCCGCGGACGAAATGCGCAATCTGGGCGCGTACTTCGAGAGCAAGAAGCCGCAGCCACGCGCCGCACGCGATGCCAAGCTCGTCAAGCAGGGTCAGGCCATCTACCGCGGTGGTATTGCCGCGAAAGGCGTAGCCGCGTGCACGGCCTGCCACGGCCCGGCCGGCACCGGGATCCCGGCGCAGTTTCCGCGCCTCGCAGGACAGTACGCCGAATACACGGCCGCCCAGTTGAAGGCATTCCGCAGCGGCGAGCGCGGCAACGACCCCAACCGCATGATGCGGGCAATCGCCGAGAGGCTTTCCGACGGGGAGATCGCGGCGCTGGCCGATTACATCGCGGGACTGCGCTAGCTCAACGAAATGAGGGAATGCTCCCCTCATACTCCCCTATCACAGGGCGCCTGACCTCATTCAGTCAGGCGCTCTCAGACGATACTGGCGAAAGCTTTCTTCGCCGCAACCAAAGTCCGTTCCAGTTCCGGCGCACCGTGCGCCGAGGACACGAAACCCGCCTCGTAGGCCGAGGGCGCGAGATAGACGCCCGCCGCGAGCATGGCATGGAAAAACCGGTTGAACGCTTCGCGGTCGCACTGCAGGACCTCGGCGTAGGTCGCCGGGGGCGTTTCCCGGAAGTACATGCCGAACATGCCCCCGGCGCTTTGCGCGCAGAAACCGAGTCCCGCGTTGCGCGCCGCCTGCGTCAGGCCCTCGCATAGCGCGCGCGCCGTGGCCGAGACGCCTTCGAAAAAGCCCGGCGCCTGCACGAGCTTCAGCGTGGCGAGTCCCGCGGCGACCGCCACCGGATTGCCGGACAGCGTCCCGGCCTGGTAGACCGGTCCCAGGGGCGCGATCTTCTCCATCACTTCGCGCCGTCCACCGACGGCACCGAGCGGCATGCCGCCACCGATGACCTTGCCGAGCGTCGTGAGATCGGGTTGAACGCCGTAGCGCTGCTGCGCGCCGCCGGGCGCAACGCGAAACCCCGTCATGACTTCGTCGAAGATGAGCAGCGCGCCCTGCGCCGTGCAGCATTCGCGCAGGGTTTCCAGAAATCCTTCCCGCGGCGCGACGAGATTCATGTTGCCGGCGACGGGCTCGACGATGACGGCGGCGATCTCTGCGCCCGCCTCCGCGAACAACCGCTGCGCCGCCGCCGCATCGTTGTAATCGAGCACTACGGTGTCCGCCGCGACCGCTCCCGGCACGCCGGCCGAGCTGGGCTGCCCCAGGGTGAGCGCCCCCGATCCTGCCTTGACGAGCAGCGCATCGGCGTGACCATGGTAACAGCCCTCGAACTTGACGATTTTCGCCCGGCCCGTAGCACCCCGCGCGAGCCGGATCGCCGTCATGGTCGCCTCCGTCCCGGAATTGACCAGGCGCACCCGCTCGAGGGCAGGCACGAGCTTCGTGAGCAGCTCCGCCATCTCGACTTCCGCTTCGGTCGGCGCACCGAAGGAGAGGCCTTTTTCAGCGGCCTGCTGGACGGCCCTGACGACATCGGGGTGCGCGTGACCTGCGATCAACGCGCCCCACGAGCAGACGTAGTCGACGTAGGCGTTGCCGTCGACGTCCCACACGGTCGCCCCTTTGCCCCGCTGTATGAATGGCGGCGTTCCCCCGACCGATTGAAATGCACGCACCGGAGAATTGACGCCGCCCGGAATGCGCAGCTGCGCCCGCTGGAACAGTGAGCGGCTGCGCTTCATCCGGCCTTTTCTCCAAATAGCGCGCTGAATTGCTGCGCAGCGGCCCTGACGTCGGGTGCGCTGAAGAGCGCGGTGATCACCGATATGCTGTCCGCGCCGGCCGCGATCAGCTGCGGGGCATTGTCCACGGTGATGCCGCCGATCGCCACGACGGGGAGCCCCGGCCGGCGTTTCGCCTCGCCAAGGATCGAAAGCGGCGCTCCTCCGGAGCCGCCCTTGACGCTGGACGGGAAAAAACCGCCGAAGGCGACGTAGGTTGCCCCCAGCCGCGCGGCCGCCAGCGCGTTCTCGATCGCCCGGTAGCAGGAAACGCCGAGGATTCTGTCCGGACCGAGCCGGCGGCGCGCGTCCGCGACCGAGCCGTCCTCGCCGCCGATGTGCAAGCCCTCGGCGTCGACCTCCAGCGCCAGGTCGACGTGATCGTTGATGATGAGCGGAACGTGATAGCCGCGGCACAACCGGGCGAGGCCGCGCGCCTGCTCGAGCCGCAGCGCGGGATCGGCGGTCTTGTTGCGGTATTGCAGCGCCCGTGCTCCGCCGGCGAGCGCTGCTTCAACCTTGCCGAACAGCAGGGTGGAATCGGCGAGGTCCGGCGTGATGGCGTAGAGCCCTTGTATTATTGTGTTCGACAACGTGCGCTCCTTCAGGATTTCTCGCCGTTCTCGCTGTCCTCGCCCGCCTCACTGTCCTCGCGTGCCCAGAACAGGCGGTCGGGAATGTGCTGGCCCATGCCGGGCCGGAACGCCGCTTTCAGCGTCTGCCAGGTGTACTCCTGCGCATCCTTCACGGCATCGCCGATCTCCAGGCCGTTGGCGATGGTCGCGGCAATTGCGGAAGCGAGCGTGCAGCCGGAACCGTGATAGGACCCGGGGAGGCGCTGCCACTTATCCTCGCGCACGACGCCGGCCGGCCCGTAGAGCGTGTTGACCACCTGCGGTGTGTTCTCGTGGGTGCCGGTGACGAGCACGTACTCGCAACCGCCGGCGATGATGCGGCGCGCGCACTCGGCGAGTTCCGGACCGGAGTCCTCGCCTTCTTCGATGGCGATGCGGCGGGCTTCGAGGCTGTTCGGCGTGATGATCGTGCTCTGGGGTATGAGCAGCTCCTTCAGCGCGTGCAGCATCTCCTCCGGCACCAGCTCGTCGCCCCTGCCGGAAGCGAGTACCGGATCGAGGATGAGCGGCACATCCGGGTAGTCGGACACCACCTCCGCGATTGCCGCGATCTGCTCCAGGTTGCCGAGGAGCCCGATCTTGAACGCCGCCACCGGCATATCTTCGAGCACGCAGCGCGCCTGGTCGGCCACCCATTCGGCCTCGATGACGCTGACGTCGTCCACGCCCATCGTGTCCTGTACGGTCACGGCCGTGACGACCGAGAGCGGGTGGCAGCCCATGCTCGAAAGCGTCATGATGTCGGCCTGCAGCCCGGCACCGCCGCTCGGATCAGATGCGGCGAAGACCAGCACGATGGGAGGCAGCTCGGACATTTCGACGGATCCCGGAGTCATCGGCGCAAACCGCTGCCGGCCCGCAACGAGCGTGCTTGGTCGCGGAAGGAGTGATTCGTTAGAATGGGATTTTAGCGTAAATCGGACGTTTGCATGCCCAACGGCGACGCGCAGGGTTACAAGACCTACATGTGCCTTATCTGCGGTTTCGTCTACAGCGAAGCGGCGGGGCTGCCCGACGAAGGCATCGCGCCGGGAACCCGCTGGCAGGACATCCCGATGAACTGGACCTGCCCCGAGTGCGGCGCGCGCAAGGAAGACTTCGAGATGGTGGAGGTATGAAGTTTTGAGTTTTGAGTGTTTAGTTTTGAGTTACCCTTAACACTCCATCGCGCCCACCGGCACTCAAAACTCAAAATTCAACACTCAACACTGGGAAGCGTATGCGTATATTGCACACCATGCTCCGCGTCGGCGCGCTGCAGCGCTCGATCGATTTCTACACCCAGGTGCTGGGTATGAAGCTCCTGCGCACCACCGACCGCCCGGAGCAGAAGTACACGCTCGCTTTTGTCGGCTACGACAGCGAGGAGCGCTCCGCGGTGCTCGAGCTCACCTACAACTACGGCGTCGACCGGTACGATATGGGAGGCGCCTACGGCCACGTTGCGATAGCCATCCCCGACGTGAAAGCCGCATGCGATCGCGTGCGCGCAGCGGGTGGCAAAGTGACGCGCGAGCCCGGCCCGGTAAAGGGCGGCACGTCCGTCATCGCTTTCGTCGAAGACCCCGACGGCTACAAGATCGAGTTCATCCAGAGGGATTAGGTCCGCAGCCGCCCTTTCGTCGCTGCGGCTACTCGATCTTGGCGCCCGACTGCTTCACGACGTCTTTCATCCTGTTGAACTCGGCCTTCAGGTGCCGGGTGAACTCCTCGGGCGTCTTGTAGGCGGGATCGAGCACCTGCGCCGAGAGCTTCGAGGCGACCTCGGGATCTTCCATCGCTTTCTTGATCTCGGCGCTCAAGCGGTCGATGATCGGCTTGGGCGTGCCCGCCGGAGTAAACGCGCCAAACCAAGATGTGAATTCGTAGCCCTTCACGGTTTCCGCGATCGTCGGGATGTTGGGAAACTGGGTGGTGCGCTTGTCCGAAGACACAGCGATGGGCCGCAGGCGTCCCGACTGGATGTGGGGATAAACCTCTGCTATTACCGTGAGCATTGCCTGCACCTCGCCGCCCACCAGCGCAACGACTGCGGGGGCGCCGCCCTTGAACGGGACATGGGTCATGTTGATTCCGGCCATGTTGGCGAAAACGCTCGTGGCAAGATGCTGGAAGGCGCCCATGCCGGCCGTGCAGTACAGGATCTGGCCGGGACGCGCTTTCGCCAGCGCGATGAACTCCTTCGTCGTCTTCACCGGCAGCGAAGGATGCACGGCGAGCATGCCCACTATTCGCGTCAACATCGCTATCCCGTCGAAGTCCTTCAGCTCGTAGGGCACCTTCTGGTAGAGGTGAAAGTTGTTGAGCATCGTCTGCGAATACACCATGAGCGTATAGCCGTCGGGGGGGCTCTTCGCCGCGATCGCGCCCCCGATCATCCCGGAGGCGCCGGCCCGGTTGTCGATCAGGAACTGCTGGTTCATCTGCTCGCCCACTTTCTGAAATATGATCCGCGACACGATATCGGTCCCGCCACCCGCGGGAAACACAACGATGACGCGCACCGGTTTCGTCGGGTATGCCTGCGACCATGCCGTGCCGCAGGCGAACACGATGAGACTCACGAATGCGCCCAGCAACCGAATCGTACTCATGCCGTTCCTCCTCGCGGTAGGTTCCAGCGGCTTTGCGCGCTGTGACCGTTCACTTTACCGGATTGGCCGGGGATCGGCTGCCCGGACACGGAAAGTGAGCGCGAGCGCGGGGAAGACGCCGCCAAACATTTAATTTTCTACGGGTTTTCCTGCCTGAGGCCTTCATCTGCCAGGCGGACGAAGTCCTCGACGCGCAGGTCCTGCGCGCGCAATCCCGGGTCTATGCCGAGCCGCTCGAAATCCGCGGGTCCGAACCGCCCCTTCAACGTGTTGCGCAGCGTCTTGCGGCGCTGGGAGAACGCTGCGGCCACGATGGCCGCGAAGTGCGTCTCGTCGCGCGCCGGGTGAGGCAGCGGGCGGAGCGGGATCATGCGCACGAGGGCTGACTCCACCTCCGGCGCGGGCCGGAAGGCGGCGGCCGGCACCTCGAGCACGCACTCCATGGCGAAGCGATACTGCAGCATCACCGAGAGCCGCCCGTAGTCGGAAGCGGAAGGCGCAGCGATCATGCGCTCCACCACTTCCTTTTGCAGCATGACGTGGATGTCGCGTATCGCCTGCGCGTGACCCGCGAGGTGAAAGAGCAGCGGCGTGGAAATGTTGTACGGGAGGTTGCCGACGATCCGGAGATCCTTCCCGAGCCCGCCGAAATCGAACGCCAGCGCATCGCCTTCATGGATCGCGACGCGCGCAGCCAGCGGACTTTCCCGGAGCCGCGCGACGATATCGCGGTCGATCTCGATGACGTCGAGGCCGTGAACACGCTCGCAGAGCGGTTGCGTGAGTGCTCCGAGGCCCGGACCGATCTCGACCACGCGGTCTTCGCGCCGGGGGGCGATGGCGGCGACGAGGGCATCGACCACAGCCTCGTCGATGAGAAAGTTCTGACCGAAGCGCTTGCGGGCGCGGTGCGGCTTCACGGCGCGGCGCGCCGCCTGCGGCGGCCGCCGGCGGCATGCGTCCCGCGGCGGCTCGCATGCGCCAGCGCAGCGGCGAGCCGGATCGCTTCCACCAGGCTGCCGGCGTGCGCGCGGCCGGTGCCGGCGAGATCGAGCGCCGTGCCGTGATCGACTGAGGTGCGGATGATCGGGAGCCCGAGCGTGACGTTGACCCCACCGCCGAAGGCCGCGTGCTTCAGGACCGGCAGCCCCTGATCGTGGTACATGGCGAGCACGCAGTCATAGCGCTCGAGTTGCGCGGGAACGAATAGCGTGTCCGCGGGCAGCGGCCCGGCGAGCGCGTGGCCCTCGCGCCGCAGCTTATCGAGCACGGGAGCGATGACCTCGATCTCCTCGCGGCCCAGGTAGCCGGATTCGCCGGAATGAGGATTCAGGCCGGCGACCGCTACCCGCGGCCGGCGCAATCCAAAGCGTTCGGCGAGCTCGGAGAGCAGCACGCGCACCGTGCGTTCGAGTCCCGCGCGGGTGACCCGGCCGGAAACTTCCTTCAGCGCGACGTGGGTCGTGGCGAGCGCCACGCGCATGCCGCCGCCGACCAGCATCATCACGACGTGCCGCGCTCCGGTGCGCGCGGCGAGGTACTCGGTGTGCCCGGTAAACGCGATGCCGGCGTCGTTGATTGCGCCCTTGTGGACCGGCGCGGTCACCATCGCGGAGAAAGTGCCGTCGCGACAGCCGCGTGCGGCGACGTCGAGCGAGCGCAGCACCGCGGCGCTGTTGGCGGGGTTGAGCTTCCCGGCGATGGCGGGGACCGCCAGCGGAACGTGCCGTACCAGGAGCCGGCGTCCCCGCGCGGGTGCAGGGTCGTCGGCATCGAAATCGGCAACCGCCACGGCCCTGCGGAGCGTCCGCGCACGGCTGCGAATCAGATCACGGTCCGCCACGATCACGACGCGTGACGCGAGCACGCCTCCCGCCAGCGCCACGCACAAATCGGGGCCGATGCCGGCAGGCTCTCCCGCCGTCACTGCGATCGGCGGAATGTTGAGTTTTGAGTTCTTGATGTTGAGTTATCGATGCTTGTTTGGTGGAACGGCGGCAGATTGCTCATTGAAACTAAACACTCAAAACTTAAAACTCAACACTCGGCTTGGCGCGCTAGCGCTCTTCGAGCCGCAGTTCTATGTAAGCCCTGTCGCGCAGCTGCCGCACCCATTCCTGGTAGGACTCGTCGGACTTGCGCGCCCGCAGCGCCATGCGCGCGTTCAGGCGCTGGCGCTCCTTGGACATGTCCTCGTTGCGCCGCTCGAGGACCTGGATCAGGTGCCAGCCGAAGGGCGACTTCACCGGGTTGCTGACCTCCCCCAGCTTCAAGTCGTTCATCGCGCGCTCGAAATCGGGGACCGTATCACCCGGGGAGATCCACCCCAGGTCGCCGCCCTTGGAGGCGCTCGTGTCCTCGGAATGGGCGCGCGCGAGCTCGGCGAAATCGACTTTGTTGTCCAGCCGCTCCTTCAATCCCACCAGGCGGCGTCGCGCCTCGTCCTCGGAGACGAGCTCGTTGGTCTTGATCAGGATGTGACGCGTTCGGGTCTGGTTCACGATGACCGGAGCGCCACCGCTGCCGCGCCTCTCGTTCAGCCGCAGCAGGTGGAAGCCGTTCGCGCTGCGCAGGAGCTCGGTCACCTCGCCCGGCTGCAGTTTCTGCAGCGCATCCGTGAACAGCGTCGGCAGCCGGTTCGCGTCGCGCCAGCCCATGCTGCCGCCCTGCAAGGCGTCGGGCGCGTCGGAGAACGACGCGGCGACCTGGCGAAAATCGGTTCCCCCCTTGACCTGGGCGAGCGCCTGCTCGGCGCGGGCACGGCGGGTCTGGATCTGCTCCGGGCTCGCGTTCTCCGGCACCGTCACCAGGATGTGGGAAAGGTTGTATTCGTCGCTGCCGCCCGACTGCGTCTGCTGGGTCTTGAGAAAATTGTCGATCTCGCCGTCGGTCACCACGATGCGGTTGTCCACCTCGCGCTCGCGCAGGCGCACCGTGACGATCTCGTTGCGGATGTCCTCGCGGAACTTGGCGTACGGCACGCCGTCCTTTTCGAGGGTCTGCCGGAGCTGCGCGAGGCTCAGCATGTTCTCCTCGCCGATACGACCGATGGCCCGGTCGAGCTCCGCGTCGTCCACGCGCAATCCCGTTTCCTTGGCGAACTGCAACTGCACCCGGTCGGAAATGATGCGGTCGAGCAGCTGCTTCTCGAGCACGTCGTGCGGCGGGGACGGCGTGCCCTGTCGCCGCAACTGGGCGAAGGCGAGCTTCATCCGCTCGTCGAGATCGTTGCGCGTGATGACCTCGTCGTTCACGACCGCCACGATGCGGTCGAGCACGACCACCGGGCGCGGCTTCTGCGCCCGGGCCGGAGACGCGGCTGCGAGCGCCAGCGCCAGCGCCACCGACGAAACGGCTATGGAACGCGCAAACGGCAGGTAACGCGGCATGGCAGATGCAGAGGCGAAGCCCTATTGATACAGCGCGCCGCGCGATTCCTGGGGCGTGAGAGCGCGCGGATCCCTGACGAAGCCCCCGATGCTGCGGCGCAGCGTTTCCAGCGGATTAGAGCCCAGCCGGGACACTCCGTTCAACTCGAGCTGCACGAAGAACGTGGTCGTGGTCTGCGAGGTGGCGGTCACGAAGCGGTGGGCTACGACGCGCAGCTCCCAGCAGTCGCCATTGTATTCAATGCCCGCCAGCGTTTCGAGTGAAACCTTGTCGAGGAGCGAGTAATTCCACCGCCCCAGCAACGTCCAGCCTCCGCGCACCGGCCACTGGAAGGAAAAGTCGGTCTGCCGGACCTGGTTGAGCGTTTCGCGATAGCTGGCGTTCACCACCTTGCCCGGGGACGGCTGGTAGCGGGCGCCGGCGTTGAACTTCTGCAGCTGGGAAAAATCGGTGCTGTATTGGACGCCTGCATCCGCGAACCAGTTCCGCCACAGCGTACCGGAGAGCGCGGCGAGCAGATCGGAGCTGGAGCTGGTGCGCAGGGGCGTGCCGGGAAGGGCCACCTGCTGCGTGCTGAAGTAATAGCGCTGCGCCACGCCCGCCCGCAATATCTCGGAGCCGGTCGCGGCGTTCAGAAAGCGCGTGCTGACCCCCAGCGTGAGCTGGTTGGCGTCGTTGATGCGGTCCGATCCCGCAAACTGGTTCTCCGAATAGATGGTCGCGAAGTTGATGTCCTGCAGACCGGAATCGAAGTTCGGGATGCCGCTCTGGTCGCGAAACGGGATGTAGACGTAGTACGCGCGGGGCTCGATCGTCTGGATCATCGCCATGTTTCCCAGCGTCGCCTGGCGCTCGAACACGACGCCGCTGTCGACGGTGAAGGTCGGCAACGTGCGGGTGCTGTCCCGGACGCCGGTGGCATTGGGATCGATGAAGTATTTTGTCAGGTGCATGCCTGCCTTCGGCGTCAAATAGGCGTAGGAGTTCTGCAGCGGGACGCTCAAGCTGGGGTACGCCAACAGACGGCTGCCGCTCACCAGCGTCGGATGCTGGAAGCCGACGTACTGCGCCTGCAGGTCGAAGTCGGTATTCAGCAGCTCGGGGCGCGCGGCCACCAGGGTGAGTTGCGGCACGCGGTTATAGGGCGGCGTGAGCGGCGCCGCCGGATCGGGCTGCAGCGTCTGCCAGTGCTGGGCGAAGGCGGTGAACGCATACGAGCCCGTGTTTCCGGCCCAGGTGCCGCCTTTCGCGAGCGTAACGTCGTTCGGCAGCAGAACCGTCGAGGTCACCGCGACCCGGGTCGCCAGGTCGGTGAAATAGGTGTCGTCGGAGACCCGGTTCAGGTTGACCAGGCCCACCCAGCCGTAGGGCAGGGTAGTGTGTTGATGCTTGACGAAATAGGCGTCGCGCTGCTTGTCGTTGAACTGGCGATCCTGGGGCAGTATCTCGACGTGGGCTTCGCCCTTGTAGTTGGGGTCGAGATAGCGGAACTCGGTGTTCAACTGCGCGCCACGCCGCGTTATCACGCGGGGCGCGATCGTGGCGTCGTAGTTCGGCGCGATGTTCCAGTAGTAGGGGACGGTCAGCTCGAACCCGCCCTTGGAGGTGCTGCCGTAATGCGGCGTGAGGAAACCGGACTTGCGCTCCTGGTGCAGGGAAAAGGAGAGATAGGGCGAGTAGAGTATCGTCGCGCCCATGAACACGATGCTCGCGTCGTGCGCGATGCCGACGTTGCGGCCCTTGTCGATCTGCACCTCGCGCCCGCGGATGTACCAGTCGTCATCGCCCGGCCCGCAGGTCGTGTACTCGGCGCGCTCTGCACGATACTGCTTGGGCCCCTCGAACAGCAGCCGCTCGGCCGTGCCGCGCGCGCTGGTGGGCTCGAACGGCTTTTTCTGCGCGGTGGAGGGTTGGGCCTGCAGCTCCTTGTTCAGCGTGTAGGTCGCGTTGTCCATGAACCCGCGCTCGGTTTCCAGGTTGAACTGCAACCGGCTGCCTTCCATGACGTCGGCGCCCTGGTCGATGCGCACGTTGCCCCGGGCGTAGACCTCGTCGGTTGGCTTCTCGTGGCGCATCCAGTCGGCGAACACCGCGACCCCGCGCTTGCGCAGCCGCGCGTTGCCCTCCGCTTCGGTCTCCTGCTCGACGTGGCCGCGCAGAATATCGGCCTCCAGGAAAACCGGAAGCTTCTCGTCCCGGGCCGGCGGCGGCAGTAGCAGGAGCGTCGGCTGCGACTGGAGCCTGAGCCCTTCCTGGGCGCCCGCCATAGCCGGCAACGCGCACAGGACGGCGAGCGAGATGCTCTGTAGTTTCAGCTTGTGCATCGGGGGGGGAATGGCGCGCGGCAGATGGTAAAATCGCACAATTCGCACGAGCGCGCAATCGTCTTGGGAACCGTTGCCGATACCCGCCTCGACGAGCTTGCGAGCTGGCTCGCCGCGCATCTTCCCGCTCCATCGTTCTCGCTCGCGCCCGCATCGGCCGACGCGAGCTTTCGCCGCTATTTTCGCGCGATGGGGGGCGGCCGCTCGTGGATCGCGATGGACGCGCCGCCCGGGCGCGAGGATTGCCGGGCGTTCGTGCGGGTGGCGGGGATGCTGCGCGCGGCGGGCGTCAACGCGCCCGAGGTCCTCGCGCAGGACCTCGGCCGCGGCTTCCTGCTGCTCACCGATTTCGGCGACACGACCTACCTGTCGGCGCTCACCGAGGCGAGCGCGCCGCGGCTTTTCGCGGACGCGATCGACGCGCTGGTGCGCTGGCAGCTCGCGAGCCGGCCCGGGGAACTGCCGCCCTACGATGAAGCGCTGCTGCGGCGCGAGTGCGGCCTGTTTCCCGAGTGGTACATCGAGCGCCACCTGGGCGTGGCGCTCGTCCCCGCCGAGCGCGACACGCTGGCGGAGATGGTGACGGCGATCGTCACCCGCAATCTCGCGCAGCCCGCGGTGTACGTGCATCGCGACTACATGCCGCGCAACCTGATGGTGACCGATCCCAATCCCGGGGTGCTCGATTTCCAGGACGCGGTCTACGGTCCCGTTACCTACGACATCGCGTCGCTCATGCGCGACGCGTTCGTGAGCTGGGACGAAGAGCGCGTGCTCGACTGGACGGTGCGCTACTGGGAAAAGGCGAAGCGCGCCGGCCTGCCGGTCGCCGCGGATTTCGGGTCGTTCTACGCGGATTTCGAGTGGATGGGACTGCAGCGCCACCTGAAGGTGCTGGGCATATTCGCCCGCATCCGCTACCGCGACGGGAAGAGCGCTTACCTCGAGGACGCGCCGCGTTTCCTGGCCTACGCGCGCGCCGTGTCCACGCGTTACCGCGAGCTATCGCCCCTCGCGCGTCTGCTCGACCGGTTGGAGGTCGCGGCGGGGAACGGGCCCCTAAGCTCCGCACCCCCAGGCGCACAATGAGTGAATTGATCGATCGGGTCATGACATGAAGGCGATGATTCTTGCCGCGGGCCGCGGCGAGCGCATGCGCCCGCTCTCCGATAGCGTACCCAAGGCGATGATGACAGCCGGGGGCCGGCCGGTCATCGTGCACCTGATAGAGCGCCTGGCGCGAGCGGGTTTCGTCGATATCGTGATCAACGTCTCGCACCTCGCGGAAGCGATAGAGCGCGGCCTGGGCGACGGCGCGCGGTTCGGCGTGCGCATCGCCTACTCGCGCGAGCGCAGCGCGCTCGAGACGGCGGGCGGCATTGCCTATGCGCTGCCCCTCCTCGGGAATACGCCGTTCGTCGTGGCGAATTGCGATGTCTACAGCGATTTCGATTTCAGCCGCTTGAGGAGCGCCGCCGAGCCGCTCTCCCGCGGCTCCCTGCTGGCGCATCTGGTCCTGGTGGACAATCCCGCTCACCATCCCGCCGGCGACTTCCGCCTGGAGGATGGCAAGGTGGCGGCGACGGGAGAGGCAGGACGCCTCACGTTCAGCGGTATGGGCGCGTACTCTCCGGCGCTCTTCGCGGGAATCGCGCCCGGCACGCCCTGCCAGCTGGCGGCGCTGCTCAGGCCGGCCATGGCGCGGGGCGAGGTGAGCGGGGAGCACCATCGCGGACGGTGGCTCGACGTGGGAACTCCGCAGCGGCTCGCCGAGGTGGAACGCATGCTGGGCCGACTATAATCAGGCTGGCAACGGGAGCGGGCATGGACATCGAGGTTTTCCAGCGGCGGCGGGCCAGGCTCGCAAAGGAAATGGGCGGCGGCGTGGCGATCATTCCCACCGCCCCGGAGCGCGTGCGCAACCGCGATTCGCATTTCCCGTACCGCTTCGACAGCTACTTCTACTACCTCACCGGGTTTCGCGAGCCGGAAGCGGTGCTCGTGATCGTGGCGGGCGAGCCGCCGCGCAGCGTGCTCTTCTGCCGCGAGCGCAACGCCGAGCGCGAGGTATGGGACGGCTTCCGCCATGGGCCCGACGGCGCCCGCGCGGATTTCGGTTTCGACGAGGCGCATCCCGTCGCCCGGCTCGACGAGCTCTTGCCGGGACTGCTCGCCGATTGCGGCAGCGTTTACTGCCACCTGGGGGCGGACGCCGGCTGGGACGCCCGCGTGGTGGGCTGGTTGAACCAGGTGCGCGCCGAAGCGCGGCGCGGCGTCGCCGCGCCGACGGAACTCCGCGACGTGCACGCGCTGCTCGACGAGATGCGTCTGTACAAGGACGAGAGCGAGCTCGCGCTCATGCGACGGTCTGCGACGATTGCCGCCGCAGCGCACCGGCGCGCGATGCGCGCAGCGCGTCCGGGGCGGGGCGAGTTCGAGATCGAGGCGGAGCTCCTGCACGAGTTCAGGCGCCAGGGGGCGCAAGGGCCTTCCTATACCCCGATCGTCGCTGCCGGCGAGCATGCGTGCGTGCTGCACTACGTCAGCAACGACGGCATGCTCGATGACGGCGCGCTCCTGCTGATCGACGCCGGCTGCGAGCTCGATGGCTATGCCTCGGACGTGACGCGCACTTTCCCGGTGAACGGACGCTACAGCGGGCCGCAGCGCGCGGTATACGAGATGGTGCTGGCCGCCCAGGCGGCCGCGCTCGCCCAGGTCCGCCCCGGAAACGCGTGGGATGCCCCGCATACGGCGGCGGTCAGGACGCTGGCCCAGGGCATGATCGATATCGGGCTTCTCGCCGGCAGTCTCGATGAGGTTGTCGAACGCGAAACCTTCCGGCAGTTCTACATGCACCGCACCGGCCACTGGCTGGGACTCGACGTGCACGATGCCGGGGACTACAAGCGCGGCGGCGCGTGGCGCAAGCTCGAGCCGGGAATGGTGCTGACCGTCGAGCCGGGTTGCTACATCCGGGCGGCCGCCGGCGTGCCGGGCGAATTCGCCGGCATCGGGATACGCATAGAGGACGACGTGCTCGTCACCGACGGCGGACACGAAGTCCTGACCCACGAAGCTCCGAAGACGATCGCCGAGATCGAAGCGCTGATGGCGGGCAAGTGAATGATTACGACGTTCTGATCGCGGGCGGCGGGCCGGGGGGAGGAGCCCTGGCGCTCGCCTTGCGCGGAAGCGGGCTCCGTATCGCGGTTCTGGAAACCCGGCCGCGGGAAACCGCGGCCGAGGACCCGCGCCCGCTGGCGCTGTCGCATGGCAGCCGGCTCATACTGGAACGCCTGGAGCTGTGGCGGGCGCTCGACCCGGTCACGCCTATCGGCCGGATTCACGTGTCACAGCGCGGGGGATTCGGGCGCGTGCTGCTGGATGCCGCCGCGGTCGGGCTGCCGGCGCTGGGCTATGTGGTCGATTACGCGCAGCTCGCAGCCCGGGTCACGGAGTCGCTGCAGGGCGGATGGTGCGATTATCTGCCGGGCACTGCCGTCAACCGCGTCAGCCTCGACGGCGATGCGGCGGTCGTGGAACTGGAGCCGGCGCGGGGACGCGTAATCACCGGTCTGCTCGTCGTTGCGGATGGCGGGATGCACGCGGACGGGAATGAAGCGCACGCCGTCCGCACCGTTGATTACCGGCAGACGGCGGTGACGGCGCGCGTCACCAGCACCGTAGCGCACGCTCACGTCGCCTACGAGCGCTTTACCCCGGAGGGACCGCTCGCGCTGCTGCCGGCCGGCGGCGATCTCGCGTTGATATGGTCGACGACACCGGAACGTGCCCAACGGTTGTGCGCAGCGCCGGACGCCGAATTCCTGGGCGAGCTGCAACAGGCGTTCGGCAACCGGCTCGGGCGGTTCACGGCGGTGACGCGGCGGGGAATGTTTCCCCTGGCGCTGCGCGTCGCGCGCGACACCGGAGAACCGCGCACGGTGCGTATCGGCAACGCCGCGCAGACGCTCCATCCCGTTGCCGGGCAGGGCCTGAACCTCGGGCTGCGCGACGCCTGGGAACTCGCCGCGGAGTTGCGGCGTTCCGAGCGCGAGCGCATCGGTGCGCCGGAGCTGCTCGCCAGGTATGCGGCGCGGCGGCGCCTCGACCGTGGCGGGGGAATCTGGTTTACCCATGGCCTGGCACGAATGTTTTCCAGCGACCTGGCGCCGCTGCGCGCCGCGCGCGGGCTCGGCCTGGCGGCGCTCGCTGCTCTGCCGCCCGCGCAGGAATTTCTGGTGCGGCGGATGAGTTTCGGCGCGCGCGGTTAACGCGATCTCGCCGCAAAGGCGCGCCGGCTGCAGAAACCGCGCGACCGTGCGGCGCGCCGCGCTTGCAAGTTACGGCGATACTCGCAGGAAATTCTCGAAACGTTTTCACTAAGTGCTTACTTCGCTTCGTGGTTTACGCGCGTGTACGGAGCGCGTCGCGCGCTTTTGCGTTCGCCGCAACAGGACAAAGAGAAAAGTGCACGATTTGCTTTTCTTGCGTGCGGCGAGCGATTACAATGGGCGCCCTTCCCCGAAAAACCCCGCACGCTAAAGCCGCAGACGTTTCGATGCTGATAGGCTCCTATCAACTGAAGAACAATCTGGTCGTGGCGCCCATGGCGGGCGTTACCGATCGGCCGTTCCGGCAGTTGTGCAAGAGCATGGGAGCCGGCATGGCGGTCTCCGAGATGGTGGCGAGCAACTCGCTCCTGCGGGGCGCTGAGAAGACGCGCCGCCGCGCCAATCACGAGGGCGAGGTGGAGCCCATCGCCGTGCAGATTGCCGGGGCCGACCCGCAGATGCTCGCGGAAGCGGCCCGCTACAACGTCGACGAGGGCGCGCAGATCATCGATATCAACATGGGCTGCCCGGCCAAGAAGGTCTGCAACGTGATGGCCGGTTCCGCCTTGTTGAAGGACGAGCCGCTGGTCAGGCGCATACTCGACGCAGTGGTCGGAGCGGTCGACGTTCCCGTGACGCTCAAGATCCGCACGGGCTGGGACCGCAACAACCGCAATGCGATCCACGTCGCCAGGATTGCCGAAGAGGCCGGCATACGCGCGCTCGCGATACACGGCCGCACCCGCGCCTGCGGCTTCTCCGGCGAGGCGGAGTACGAGACCATCGCGGCGGTCAAGCGCGAGACGGCGATACCGGTAATTGCCAACGGCGACATAGGCACGCCGGAAAAAGTAAGGCAGGTCCTTGATTACACGAAGGCGGATGCCGTGATGATCGGCCGGGCCGCCCAGGGCCGGCCCTGGATGTTCCGCGAGATCAGCCATTACCTGGAAACCGGCGCGCACCTGCCGCCGCCGCCCGTCGCGGAAATCCACCGCGTGCTCGTCGCGCACCTGCACGAGCTCTACGAGTTCTACGGCGAATACACCGGGGTGCGTGTCGCGCGCAAGCACATCTCCTGGTACACCAAGGGTTTGGCCGGATCAGCGGCGTTCCGCCATGCAATGAATCAACTCGAGTCCAGCGCCGCGCAGCTTTTCGCGGTCGACGAGTTCTTCGGAGAGCTCGCCGGCAGGGGGCAACGCCTGATCTATGAGGTTGAGGCAGCATGAACAACGAGAACGACATGGCCCGGATGGTGCGCCGGGCGGTCGAGGGCTATTTCCGGGACCTCGACGGGGAAAAGCCGTGCCACGTCTACAACATGGTGATCCACTGCGTGGAGAAGCCGCTGATCGAATCGGTGCTGCATCGAGTCCGGGGCAATCAGAGCCATGCCGCGGCTATGCTGGGCATCAATCGCAATACGCTGCGCAAGAAGATGAGGGCGCACGGCATCAAGTTCTAGTGAATCGTGAATGGTGAATCGTGAATGGTTTGAACCATTCGCCATTTACCATTTACCATTCACAGCCATGGTCAAGCTCGCGCTCCTCAGCGTTTCCGACAAGACCGGCATCGTCGAATTCGCGCGCGGGCTCGCGGGCCTCGGGGTGAGGCTGATCTCCACCGGCGGCACCGCGGCGCTCCTGCGCGACGCCGGGCTCAAGGTGACCGAAGTCGCGGACCACACCGGTTTCCCGGAAATGCTGGACGGCAGGGTCAAGACCCTGCATCCGAAGGTACACGGGGGCTTACTCGCCCGGCGCGACGTTCCCTCCCACATGAGCGCCCTGGCGCAGGCGGGCATCGCGGGCATCGACCTCGTGGCCGTCAATCTCTATCCCTTCCGCGAGACCGTCGCCCGCCCCGATTGCACGCTGCCCGAGGCCGTCGAGAACATCGACATCGGCGGCCCGGCGATGGTCCGCAGCGCGGCCAAGAACTACGAGCACGTCGCGGTCGTGACCGATCCCGCCGATTACGAGGGCATACTGCGCGAGCTGTCTTCCGCGGGCGGCAGCATGGCGGCCGCTACCCGTTTCCGGCTCGCCCAGAAGGCGTTTTCCCATACGGCCGCCTACGACGGCGCGATCAGCAATTTCCTGTCGGCGCTCGGCCCTTCCGGCGAGCGCGCCGCCTTTCCGCAGCGCCTGAATCTGCAGTTCGAGCTCGTCGAGCCTTTGCGCTACGGCGAGAACCCGCATCAGGCGGCCGCTTTCTACCGCGATCCGGAACCCGCGTCTGCGAGCCTCGCGCGCTACCGCCAGGTCCAGGGCAAGGAGCTTTCGTACAACAACATCGCCGACGCCGATGCGGCGTGGGAATGCGTGAAAGGTTTTTCCCGGGCCGCGTGCGTCATCGTCAAGCACGCCAATCCCTGCGGCGCCGCGGTGGGCGCGACGCCGGAGGAGGCCTACCGGAAGGCGTACGCCACCGATCCCACTTCCGCCTTCGGCGGCATCATCGCCTTCAACCGCGAGCTGGATACGCCGGCCGCTCAGGCCGTTACACAGCAATTCGTAGAGGTTGTAATCGCGCCCGGCGTTAACGCTGCAGCGGCCGATTTATTGGCGGGAAAGGCCAATGTCCGTGTGCTCATCGTACCCCTGGAAGCTTCGATCACGCATGCGGCTGCCGCGGCGTGGGATTTCAAGCGGGTCGGCGGGGGGCTGCTCGTTCAGACGCAGGACTCGATGAACCTGGAGGCCGACGGGCTCAAGGTCGTGACCCGGGCGCGGCCGGGCGAAGCGCGGATCGCCGATCTCGTCTTCGCCTGGCGCGTGGCGAAATTCGTCAAGTCGAACGCGATCGTGTTCTGCGGCGACGGGCGGACGCTGGGCGTGGGCGCGGGCCAGATGAGCCGCGTCGACTCTGCCCGCATCGCCTCCATCAAGGCGGCGAACGCGGGACTCTCGCTCGCGGGCTCGGTCGTCGCGTCGGACGCGTTCTTTCCGTTTCGCGACGGCGTCGACGTCGTTGCGGCCGCAGGCGCAACCGCCATCGTCCAGCCGGGCGGCAGCGTGCGCGACGCCGAGGTGATCGCGGCGGCCGACGAGCATGGCATCGCGATGGTGTTCACGGGATATCGGCATTTCAGGCATTGATGAAACTCCTCGTCATCGGCTCCGGCGCACGCGAGCATGCATTGGCATGGAAGCTCGCTGGCTCCCCGCGCGTCTCGAAGGTGTTCGTCGCCCCCGGCAACGCGGGCACCGCGCGCGAGGAAGGGCTCGCCAACGTGGCGCTCACCGCGATCCCGGACTTGATCGAGTTCGCGCACCGGGAGGCGATAGCCGTGACGGTGGTGGGCCCGGAGGCGCCGCTCGCCGAGGGCGTAGTGGACGCTTTCCAGGCCGCCGGTCTCAGGATCTTCGGTCCGACCCGGGCCGCCGCGCGGCTCGAGAGCTCCAAGGATTTCGCCAAGGAGTTCATGGTCCGCCATGACATACCGACGGCGCAGTACCGGACGTTTGCCGAAGCCATGCCTGCGCACGAGTACCTCGAGCACGTGGGCGCGCCCATCGTCGTCAAGGCCGATGGCCTCGCGGCGGGGAAAGGGGTCGTCGTCGCCGCCAGCCTGAAGGACGCACACGCCGCTGTTGACGCCATGCTCACCGGGAAGAGCATGGGTGACGCCGGCAGCCGGGTCGTGATCGAGCAATTCCTCGACGGCGAGGAGGCGAGCTTCATCGTCATGTGCGACGGCCGGCACGCCCTCGCGCTCGCGAGCAGCCAGGACCACAAGCGCCTGCTCGATGGCGACGGCGGTCCCAATACCGGCGGGATGGGCGCCTACTCGCCGGCTCCGGTGGTTACGCCGGGTGTCCACGCGAGGGTGTTGCGGGAAGTGATACAGCCCGTGCTCGACGGGATGGAGAAGGACGGTACGCCGTACAGCGGGTTTCTCTATGCCGGCCTGATGATCTCGAAGGAGGGCGGAATCAAGGTGCTGGAATTCAACTGCCGCCTGGGAGACCCGGAAACGCAACCCATTATGCTGCGGTTGAAGAGCGATTTCGCCACGCTGATCGAGCAGGCGCTGGCCGGCGGCCTCGACCGCATCGAAGCCGACTGGGACACCCGGGTCGCCCTGGGGGTGGTCCTGGCTTCCGCCGGCTACCCGGATGCCCCGCGCAAGGGGGACGCCATCCACGGCCTGCCGGCGCAGGAGCCGGATTGCCACGTTTTTCACGCCGCGACGGCCATCCGCGGGGAGGAAGTGGTTACTAACGGCGGGCGGGTGCTTACGGTCACCACCCTGGGCCACAATGTGAAAACCGCGCAGCGCCGCGCGTATGATATTGTTGGGCGCATACGCTTCGAAGGTATGCAGTACCGGCGCGACATCGGGCACCGCGCCGTGGCTACCACCGCCCGCCGTAAGTGAGAGAGAGGTGTCACATGGACCAGGCAGTCTACGACCGCACCGCCGCCGATATCGACAACATCATCGGGCTGGAGCACGTCAACACCACCATCGACGACCAGCGCCTTGCAACGCTGTTCTACGTCGTCGGTCTGGGGTTCACCCGCGACCCGTACATGTCGGTAGGCGACGAGAACATGTGGATCAACCTCGGGCGCCAGCAGTTCCACCTGCCGACGCGCGGCAAGCCGCAAGTATTGCGTGGTCACACCGGCGTCGTCGTTCCCAGCCTGGATGAACTGAAGAAGCGCCTCGAGGGCGTCCGCCCGAAGCTCGCCGAGACACGGTTCTCGTTCACCGAGAAGAAAGACCACATCGCGACCACCTGCCCCTGGGGCAACGACATCCGCGCCTACGGGCCGCAGGAGCGGTTCGGCGACATGAAGCTCGGCATGCCGTACGTGGAGCTGAACGTGCCGAAGGGCGCCGCGGCCGGCATCGCGCGCTTCTACAAGCAGGGATTCGGCGTCAAGGCGAAGGTCGAGGACGGCGCCGCCGTCATTCCCTCGGGACGCAACCAGAAGATGATCTTCCGTGAGACCGACGGGACTATCCCTCCATTCGACGGTCACCACATCGCGATCTACATCGGGGATTTCTCCGGGCCGCACAAGTTTTTGCTGAAGCACAACCTCGTCACCGAGGAAAGCAACCCCGACCAGTACCGGTTCAAGGACATCGTCGACCCGGACAACGGGGCGAAGCTCTTCGAGCTGGAGCACGAGGTGCGGAGCTTGAGACACCCCATGTACGGCCGTCCCTTCGTCAACCGCAACCCGGCGCAGATGCAGCGCACCTACGTTCGCGGCTACGACGCGTTCGTGGGCGACAAGTAGCAACGAGCATCGCGCGGGATACGCGCGATGCTAAATCCCAAGCACCAAACTTCAAATCCCAAACTGAATCGATCTTGGGATCTGGAGCTTGTTTGAGTTTTGGATTTTGTGATTTGGGTGATTGACGGCCTATGGATGTCGAGGCCGTCAGACGGTTCTTCCTTCAGCTGCAGGACACCATCGTCGCGCGCCTGTCGGAGATCGACGGCCATCCGTTTCTCCGCGACGAATGGACCCGTCCCGAGGGCGGCGGCGGTATCACCCGCCTGATGGAGAACGGCGGCCTCTTCGAGCGCGCCGGCGTCAATTTCTCCCACGTGCGCGGCGCGAGCCTGCCGCCCTCGGCGTCCGCGGTGCGGCCGGAACTCGCCGGCCGCTCGTTCGAGGCGCTGGGCATCTCGGTGGTGCTGCACCCGGAGAATCCGCACGTGCCGACCGTGCACCTCAATACCCGGTTCTTCCTCGCGGAGAAAAGCGGCGAGGCGCCGGTGTGGTGGTTCGGCGGCGGCATGGATCTCACCCCGTACTATCCACGTGCCGAGGACGCAATTCACTTTCACCGCACCTGCCGGTGGGCTCTCGCGCCGTTCGGCGGCCAGTACTACCCGCGCTACAAGAAGTGGTGCGACGAGTATTTTTTTCTGAAGCATCGCAACGAGCCGCGCGGCATAGGCGGCCTCTTCTTCGACGACCTGAGCGAGCCTGATTTCGACCGCGCCTTCGCGCTGACGAAGAGCGTGGGCGAGCATTTCCTGCGCGCGTACCTGCCGATCGTCGAGCGCAGGCGCGACGAGCCCTGGGGCGAGCGCGAGCGCGCGTTCCAGGCCTACCGGCGCGGTCGCTACGTGGAGTTCAACCTGGTCTACGACCGCGGCACGCTCTTCGGGCTGCAGTCCGGCGGGCGCACCGAGTCCATCCTCATGTCGCTCCCGCCGCGCGTCGAATGGCGCTACGACTGGCAGCCCGAGCCGGGGAGTCCGGAGGAAAAGCTCTACACCGAGTTTCTCGTGCCGCGGGAGTGGGCGGATTTGCAGAAGAAACGGTGACCGGTGACCAGTGACCGGTGCTCAGTGCGCTGCGAGATCCAGCATGCAAGGTGAAACTCCCCTAGGAAGGGATAAGCGGTGAACAAGAGACATCGGGCATCGCTCTTCGCGCTGGCGGTCCTAGCCTGCCACCTGCCTGTACCGGCCTGGGCGCAGGGCTACCCCGTGAAGCCCGTCCGCTACGTCATCCCCTTCCCCGCCGGAGGCTCGCCCGACCTCATTGCGCGCCTCATCACCGAGCGCTTCAGCCGGATGTGGGGCCAGCAGGTGCTCGTGGACAATCGACCGGGCGCAGGCGGGACGGTGGGCGCCGCGTTCGCGGCGAAGTCGCCGCCCGACGGGTACACGCTGTTTCAATGCAACATCGCGTCCAGCGCGATCGCGGAGTCGCTCTACGCGAGGATGCCGTACGACCAGCAGCGCGACTTCGCGCCGCTCTCCCGCATCGGCACGACCGCGAGCGTCCTGGTCGTGCACCCGTCGCTGCCGGCGCGCTCGGTGAAGGAGTTCATCGCCTACGCCAAGGCCCACCCGGGCAAGCTGTCCTACGGCACGTCGGCTGCCGGCACCTCGCCCCAGCTCTCGATGGAGTTGCTCAAGCTGAGCGCGAAGATCGACGTCGTGCACATCGCATACAAGGGCGCGCCGCAGGCGCTGTCCGATGTGATCGGGGGCCAGATTCCCGTCAGCGTGCAGACGGCGCCGGGGGCGCTGGCGGCGGTCCAGGCAGGGCGCGTGCGCGCGCTCGCGGTAACGAGCCTGAAACGCCTGCCGCAGCTGCCCGATGTTCCGACCATGGACGAGAGCGGGCTTCCCGGCTTCGAAGTGACCTCGTGGTACGGCTTGTGCGCGCCGGCCGGCACACCCGTGGCTATCCTCGACAAGGTTCACGCCGATCTTACCGCGGTCCTGCGCGTGCCCGAGATCCAGCAGCGCCTGAGGGACATCGTGGTCGAAGCCGCGCCCATGAGCCGGGAAGAATTCGCGCAGTTCATCCGCGCTGAAATCGCGCGCTGGGCGCGGGTCATCAAGGCTGCCGGTATCCCGCAGCAGTAGCGTTTCGGGTTCGGGTCTGACCCCGACAGCCGGTTGATTCGGTTACTGGACGCGGAGCCCCGCCTTTTTGATCACCGCACCCAGGTGCTGGGTTTCCGACTTGATCGTCGCCGCGAACTCCTGGGGCTTTGTCCCGACGCTCTCGACACCGGCGTTGAAGAACCGCTGCTTGACCTCCGGGGTATTCAGCACCGCCACCGCTTCGCGGTTCAGGAGAGCGAGGATGGCGGGTGGCGTGCGGGCCGGCGCCCAGAAACCATAGATCGCTTCGGCGGCATAACCCGGCACGCCGGATGCGGCGACGGTCGGCAACCCGGGCGCCAGGGGGGAGGGCTCGGCGCTCGTAACCGCGAGCCCCTTCAGCCTGCCCGACTTGACGTGCCCGGACACCGAACCGGTGGTCGCAAACATCACTTTCACCTGGCCGGCCAGGACGTCGTTCAGCGCCGGCCCCCCGCCTTTGTAGCCGATACGCACGAGCTTGACGCCGGCCAGCGCATTGAACAATTCAGCGGCGAGATGATTCGCCGCCCCGACCGGCCCGGAGGCATAGTTGATCTCCCCGGGCGCGGCCTTCGCGCGCTCGATCAACTCCTTGACCGTATTGGCCTGCAGAGAGGGATGCACCACCAGGATGTTGGGGGAGCGCGACAGCAGCGAGATCGGCGCGAGCTCCTTTTCGTGCTCGTACGGCACCGGACCCAGGAGGGTCGACACCCATACCGTGTTGTTGTGGACCAGCAGGGTATAGCCGTCGGGCGTGCCCTTGGCGACCGTCTGCTCGGCGATGCTGGTACCGCCGCGATTGTCCACCACCACCTGCTGCTTCAGCCGCTCGGTGAGCCCGTGCGCGAGCATGCGCGCGGTGAAATCGATGCCCCCGCCGATGGCCGCGGTGACGAAGCGTATCGGACGGTTCGGGTAGTCCTGCCCGTCCGCCGCTACGGCGACAGCGCTCGCACCGGCGAGGAGCAGACAAACGATCGGTTTAAACCGGTCACTGGTCACTGGTCACCGGTCACGCGCGGCCTCCGTAGAGACATCGCGAGTATTCCGATTCTTGACGTCGGCCGCGGCGCGCCGCCGGGGGTCAGATCCCCGCAAGCGGGGCCCCTCTTCCGCCCCTCGACGCACTATCAGGCTGCGGCGAATGCCGTGTGGTGCGGCCCCTTCGATACCGGCGCGAGGCCGGTGAGCACTTCGCGCCACTCTTCGCCGCCGTCGTCGCTGCACCAGACTTCCCCGGTCGCGGTGGCCCCGAGGAGCGAGAACGACTCGCCCCAGTCTTCCAGGCACATCGCCTCGAAGGCTGTCCGGAGCGGCGCATCCGGAAATCCCTTGCGTACTACCTGCCACGTCCGCCCGCCGTCGTCGCTCCGGGAGATGCGGGAGCCGGCGTAATGCTCCTTGTACCAGGCCCCGGGCCGTTTCTTGGCAGAAGCCACGAACAGGAGCTCCGGCCGCCGCGGATGGTGCACGAGGAGATCCGGATAGCCGCCGATCTCGTGCTGCGGATCCGTCCACTGCTCCCACGTCTTTCCCCCATCGGCGGTCGCGTACATGCCGACCCCCGTCGTGACCAGCATCTCGTCGGGCTTCTGCGGGTTGATCACGGTGCGATGCACGTCATCGTCCGTTCCCGGGAGGAACTGGAACGTGCGCCCGGCATCGCGGCTCCTCAGCAGCCCGCCCTGCTCGACCCCGACGAACATCGTGTTCGGATCGTGCGGATGGAATTCGATGTGCTTGGTATGGGCGACGTGCGGCGGCCCCGGGAAATTCCACTTGGATGTATCACCCGAGCGCAACCCCGGCAGCTCCGTCCAGGTGCGTCCCAGGTCGTCGCTGCAGAAGAGATGCGCGGGCTCCGTGCCGGCGTAAAGGCGCGGGCCTGCCGCCAGCCGCGTGCACGCGAGGCTGTAGACATCCTGCTCGCTCAACCCTTGATCGCGCCGCTCCCACGTGCGGCCGCCGTCCACGCTGGCGTAGATCGAGCCGTGGTTCACCCCGGCGAAGACCGTGCCGCTTTCCGGTTCGATGAGGACGGCGTGGATGTGCTTGCCGGCCAGCGTCCGGTCCGCGATATGCCATCCCGCGCCGTCGGCATCGCGCTCCATGTTCACCACGCCGTTGATGGTGCCGACCAGTACCTGCCGGGAGCGTGCCGGTGAGCGGTAAATCGTGGGTCCGCCATGCGAAAGGGTTATCGCCATGTTGTCTCCTCTTTCAAGGCTGTCGGGTCGCGAAGACGCGGCCTTCGGGCGAGACACATTGCGCCGCACCGCCGCTCGCGTCAAGGGTGGGTAGTTGAAGGCAGCACTCGCGGCTGACCCGTCGATCCCAGGTATGCACGGCGCGCGCGGTAGAGCAGAAACGCGACGATGCCGACGTTGAGCAGGTTCCATGCCGTGCCGTTCAGGAACGCTGCGCGATAGGAGCCGGTCAGGTCGAACACAGCGCCGCACATCCAGCCGCCCAACGCCATGCCGAAAAGGCTCGCCATCAGGACGGTGCCGACGCGCGCGCCAGCCTCCCGCGGCGTGAAGTATTCGCGCACGATCAACGCGTAGGCGGGGACGATGCCGCCCTGAAACAATCCGAACATCGCGGCGACCACGTAGAGCGATTCCACGCCGTTGGCGAAGAGGAACATCAGCAAAGCGACGCCCTGCAGTATCGAGCCGAGCATCAGGGTCTTGAGCCCGCCGATGTAATCCGAAATCCACCCCGATACGAGGCGGCTGACGATACCCGCGCCCAGCATGACTGCCAGCATCTCGGCCCCGCGCGCCGCACCGAAACCCAGATCGGTGCAATAGGCGACGATGTGCACCTGCGGCATCGACATCGCCACGCAGCACGACACGCCGGCCACGCAGAGGAGGCCTTGCAGCGCGGCAGGCGACAGCCCGAGCGGGCGCGACGGATCCGGCCCTGATCCCCGTTCGTGAGCGAGCGCCGCGCCGGACGCCGCCGACGCAGGGAGCGGCGCCGCTGCGGGCGGCCGCCGGCGGAGCACCAGCGCGAGCGGCAGCATCGCTAACAGGCAGAACACGCCCATGCCGATGTAGGTCTGGCGCCAGCCCGCGCTCTCGACGAAGTGCTGGACGACGGGCGCCCACACGGCGCCCGCGAGGTAGTTGCCGCTCATGCAGATCGCCACGGCGATGCCGCGGCGGCGGGTGAACCACTGCGACGTGTCGGCCGCGAGCGGCGCGAAAGTCGCACCGCTTCCCAATAATCCCATCAACACGCCTTGCGCCAGGCTGAACTGCCAGAGGCTGCCGGACGAACCGGCCGCAACAAAGCCCATGCTGAGAAACACCGAGCCGAGAATGACCGGAACCATCACGCCGAAGCGGTCCGACAGGCGGCCCATCAATATTCCGCCGAAACCGAAGCCGATCATCGAGAGCGTGTAGGGCAACGATGCATCCGCGCGCGTGACCCCGAACTCGGCCTGTATGCGCGGCAGCACGACGCTGATGGTGTAGATGCCCGAGCCACCGACGGTCATCAGGGCGAGCGACGCGCAGAGCCGCGCCCATGCGTAGGGGGATTCGATATCCCGGGATGTGGATGCCGGTGTCTGCATGATTCTCAATGATAGGCGAAAGCGCGACGCCGGCGTCCGCACAGTCCCGTGAGGGACGAGCGTCCATCTGTACCTCTCGCTGGAAACCAGGAGGTCGAAGACGCGTGGGCTGCGGAGGTGGAGCGGCGGCTCGAGGTGCTTAACGAATAACAGGCCTCAGCCAGCTCTTCAACGCCCCTATCCGCGAGCGGATCCCGTCCGCCAGCGTCTCGGTGATGCTTGCCGTGGCGACCTTGTGCTGCTGCACGAGCTGCGGCGATTGCTTGAAGGACTGGTAGCGTTCCAACGCGGACTGCACGTGCTGGGTGAGGAGCTTCATGTTCACGGGCTTGTTGAGGAAGCGGAAGATCTGCGCCTGGTTGATGAGCTCGATCACGAGCTCCGAGTCGGAAGCTTCAGTCAGCACGATCGCGAGAATTTCCGGGTGGTCCTGCTTCAGGAGCTTGAAGGTGGCGATCGCCTCGTCGCGCGCACTCTCGATGTCGGCCACGATGAGCGCGATCTCCTGGTCCGCGAGGATCTTGAATGCTTCGTCGAGATCACCTGCATGCAGCACGGGGCAGGTTGCCGCAAACAGGTGGTGCACCGAGCGGAAGATGTCGTCCTTCGGGTCGATGACCATGGTCCCGGCGCTCATCTTGCCGGTCGTCGCCACGGGGGCCGCGGCTGCTTCCTGCAGCTCCATTGCGATGGCGACCGCGTCGCCGACGATCTTCTGGATCTCCTGGTTGTTCCAGGGCTTGGACACAAAGCGGAACACCTCGCCTTCGTTGATGGAGCCCACGATGGAGGCGAGGTCGGAGTAGCCGGTCAGCAGGATGCGCACCGTGTTGGGCGCGACCTCTTTCAGCTGGCGCAGGACCTGCACGCCGGTCATCCCCGGCATGCGCTGGTCGCTCACGACGACGTGTACGCCGAACTTCTTGATGAAATCCAGTGCCTGCGCGCCATCGGTGGCCGTGAACACGTGGTAATTCGCCCGGAAGACGGACTTCAGCGCGGTCAATATCCGCTCCTCGTCGTCGATGAATACGATGCGCGGTTTCTTGCTGGTGTCCTCCGTCGGCGCCGGCGTCGGTTGCGGCGTGGCGTCCGGCGGCGGTACCGGGCGCATCGGCGGCGCTTCGAGCGGCAAGCCGGCCAGCAACCGCGCTGCCTGGAGCAGGTTGGTGTCTATCCTCTGGGTCGTCACTTCCGACAGCGCGGCTGGCTCGGGCTCGGGCATCGTGTTGCGTATGCTCCCTTCGATGCCTTTCAGGAAAGCCTCGGAAAACTCGCTCGCGCTCTGGAAGCGCTCCGACTTTTCTTTGGCGAGCGACTTGTGCACGGCCCAGTCGAGCTGCGCCGAAATCTGGGGATTGATCATCGACGGGTTTGCCGGCCGGTCGTTCAGCACCGCGCGCATGATCTCGGGATTGCTCCCGGAAAAAGGCCGCTTCCCGACCAGGAGCTCGTAGGCGATGATGCCCACCGAGTAGATGTCGCTGCACGCGTCGATCTCGGTGCCGAGAAACTGCTCCGGCGCCATGTAGCCGGGCGAGCCCATGATCTCGCCCACCTGCGTAAGCGTCGAGGAATCGAGCCGCGCTATGCCGAAATCGCTGATCTTGATGCGCCCGTCGGCGTTTACCAGCAGGTTGGAAGGCTTGATGTCGCGGTGCACGACGCCCTGATCGTGCGCGTAGCCCAGCCCGTCGAGGAGCTGGCGGATCACTTCCCCGATCTCCTTCAGGGCGAAATGCGCCTGCTCCTGCATGTGCTGGAACAGCGACTTGCCGTTCACCAGCTCCATCACGATGTAGGCGATGTCGGGATCCTCGCCGTAGTCGTAGATCGCGGCGATGCGCGGGTGGGTGAGCCTGCCGACTGCCTGCGCCTCGTGCCGGAAGCGCATCAGCGCGTACTGGAGATTGATCGGGTCGAGCGTGCCCTTGTTGACGGTCTTGATCGCGACCTGGCGATGGATCGCGGGGTCGAACGCGCGGTAGACCGTGCCCATGCCGCCCTGACCGAGCACGCCCTCGACGCGGTACTTGCCGATGTATTCGGGCAGGGGCATGGCGGGAGGCGGCGCTAGGCCGCCAGCTCCTCGCGCGGCGGCGGATTGAGCGGGAGCACTACGCGGAACTTCGTGCCTATGCCCACGGCCGAGTCCACGGTGATGCTGCCCCCGTGCTGCGCGACGATCTTACGGGAAATCGAGAGCCCGAGGCCCGTGCCCTTGCCGGAATCCCGGGTGGTGAACAGCGGATCGAAAATCCGGGGCAGCACGTCCGGGGGTATGCCCTTGCCGTTGTCCTCGATCTCCACGGCCACGTGCGCCTCGTCCTCGCGGCGCGTGGTGAGCCTGATCGTACCCCGCTCCGATTCGATCGCCTGCGCCGCGTTGTTGATGAGGCTCAGGAGCACCTGGTTGATCTGGGACGGGGAGCACGTGATGGTCGGGATGTCCCCGTAATCCTCCTGCACCGTGTGCCGCTTTACCTCGTGGCGGGCGATGCGCAGCGTGCTCTGCACGCCTTCGTTCAGGTTGAAGTCCGCCATCCTGCCGCGGTCGAGCCGCCCGAAGTTTCTGAGGCTGACCACGATTTCCGAGATCTGGTCGACGCCGTAGAGCCCGTCCTGCGCAAGCCTTTGCAGCTCGCCCATGACCTGGTGCTGCTCCAGCTCCGCGACGTGTGCCTGTACCACCGCCAGCTGCCGGGCGAGCGCGTCGGGCGTCTCCCTGCCCCCCTTCAACAGCGTGATGAGCTTCTCCACCTCGGCGAGCGCCAGCGAAAGACCGGGAAGCCTGCCCCGCGACGTGGAGAGGCTCCCCTTGACGTAGGCGAGCGGTGTCGCGATCTCGTGCGCGAGGCCCGCGACCATCTGTCCCAGCTCGGACATCCGCTCCGTCAGCACCAATTGCGCCTCTGACTCCTGCAACCGGCCCGCGGTTTCGGTCAACTCGCGCGTGCGCCCCGCCAGGCGCCGCTCCAGCGCTTCGTTCGCGACGTCGAGCCGCCGGTAGCTCGCGATGAGCCGCGCGGCAAGATAGGCAACGAGCACCAGCACCGCGGCTGAGAAGTAGACGAGATAAACCCGGTAGCGTTCCCGCCAGGTGAGCACGGAATCGCGTTCCAGCGCGTAGGCGCCGGCGACGCTCGTCACCCGCGGGCCGGCGGTGATGAACGCGAGCCGGTCATGAAGCTTTTCCTCGATCGGCTTGGCGCCGAGCAGCTGTTGCACGTTGGCGTCGAGCCGCGCGAGCCCGTCGCGCACCGCGGCGGGCAGCTGGGCCGCCGCCTCCACCAGGTCCGCAGCGACCGTTTCCACGCTCTTGCGCTGGGCCTCGCCGGGCGCGTAATAGTATCTCTGCGCTTCCGCCAGCAGGAGCGTCACCGCGTTTTCGGCCGCGACCAGCCGGTCGCGGTCCCTGAAGTCCTGCCACGACCCGCGCACCAGCCCCGCGATCTCGACGTCCGCGGCGAGCACCCGCGTCAGGGCCTGCTTCGTCGCGGCGTTGGCGTTGCGGAACTTCTCGATGAGATCGGCTTTCTGGAGGAACGCGGCGGTCAGGTCGGTCATGCTGCGCTTGAGTACGGGGCTGCCGGTCTCATCCGCCGCGGCCGTCAACGCTTTGCGCAGGCGGTTCACCTGGGGGGTGTAGTCCACCGGGGCCGGCGGCGCGAAGTCGTTGCGGGTGCGCAGTATCTCCACGTCCCAGCGCGCGTCGATCTCCTTCAGCTCGCGCATCCAGCCGAGCACCTCGCCCTGGCGCATGGTATCGGCTCCCTGCGTCCTGGCGTAGAGGATGAGGAGGATCGCGGCGAGTGCGATGGCGGCCGCGGCGGCGAGCGTGACCGCGAGGCTGCGCGAGCCCCTCAGGCGCGCGAGGAGCCGCGACGTCACCGCCTTGGCGCGGGCGACCATGGCCGGCTCGTTCACCAATTATTCACCCAGGTAGGCCCGTCTGACGTCGGCGTTGGCAAGCAGGCGCGGCGCCGTATCGGCGAGCGTGATGGTCCCGCTCTCCATGACGTAGCCGCGATCGCAGGTCTCGAGCGCGAGCTTCGCGTTCTGTTCCACCAGCAGCAAGGTCACACCCTCCCGCGCAACGACGCGGATCGTTTCGAAAATCTTCTGCACCATGAGCGGCGCGAGTCCCATGCTCGGTTCGTCCAACAGCAGCAACTGCGGCCGGCTCATCAGCGCGCGCCCGATCGCGAGCATCTGCTGCTCACCGCCCGACAGCGTGCCCGCGCGCTGGCGGCGGCGTTCGGCGAGCCGGGGAAATACCGCATAGATGCGGTCGAAATCGGCGGCGACCTGAGCGCGATCGCCACGGCTGTACGCGCCCATGTGGAGGTTCTCCTCTACCGTCAGAAGCCCGAACACGCCCCGGCCTTCGGGCACCAGCGCCAGCCCCCGGCGCACCAGCTCGAAAGCCGGGCGCCCGGTGATCTCCGTGCCATTATAGTGGATGCGGCCCGCAACTGGTTTAAGAAGCCCCACTAAGGTCTTCAAAGTGGTGGTTTTTCCGGCTCCGTTTGTCCCGATAAGTGTCACAAGTTCACCATTTTTCACGTCGAGATCTATGCCCTTCACGGCCTTGATCCCGCCATACGAAACGGTAAGCCCCCTGACCTCAAGCAAGGGCGCCTCCCAGGTAGGCGGCGATGACGGCGGGATCGCTCCGCACCTCGGCCGGCGGGCCCTCGGCGATCTTCCTCCCGTAATCGAGGACGGCGACGCGGTCGCACAAACCCATGACGAGCCGCACGTCGTGCTCGATCAGGAGCAGCGTCGTGCCGTCCGCGCGGATTTTTTCGAGCAGGCGCTTCAGCTCTACGGTTTCGGTTGCGTTCATTCCCGCAGCGGGCTCGTCGAGCGCGAGGAGCAGGGGCTCGGTCGCAAGGGCACGGGCAAGCTCGAGCCGCCGCTGATCGCCGTAGGGCAGCGCACGGGCGAGCTCGCCGGCGCGGCGGGTTATGCCGACATAGTCGAGAAGCCGGCGCGCGTGGTCGGCAATCGCGGCTTCCTCGGCGCGCGTCGCCGCGCCCCGCGCGATGGCGCCTATCACCCCCGCCCGCGTGCGCACGTGCCTGCCGACCATGACGTTCTCGAGCGCGGTCATGTTGGCGAAGAGGCGGATGTTCTGGAAGGTGCGGGCGATGCCGTTTGCGGCGACTTCGTGCGGCTTGAGACCGGTCAGGCGCGCGCCGCCGAAGTGGAACTCGCCGCTATCGGGAGCGTAGAGGCCCGTCAGCACGTTGAAGAGCGTGGTCTTGCCGGCGCCGTTGGGGCCGATCAGCCCGAAGATCTCCCCGCGCCTCACCGCGATCGAGACTTCGGAGAGCGCGCTCAATCCGCCGAAGCCCTTGCTGATTCCAACGGCCTCGAGCAGCTTTCCGCCTGATGTCTGCGGCGCGTTCATCCGCCCTTTCCGGCCGCGGTGTCGGGCGAGGTCGACAGCTCCCGGCGGCGCGTCGCGGACGGCCACAGCCCCGAGGGCCGCAGCAGCATGACCAGGATCAGCGCCAACCCGAATACGAGGAGCCGCAGATCCGTCGGGTCCCGCAGCACCTTGCCGAAGAGAAGCTGCTGGAGCGGCCCCAGGTAGCGCAGCGCTTCGGGCAGCACGACCAGCAGTACCGCGCCGAGCACCACGCCGGGGATGTGACCCATGCCGCCCAGGACCACCATGCACAGGATCATGATCGATTCGATCAGGGTAAAGCTCTCGGGGCTCACGAAACCCTGGAACCCCGCGAACAGGCCCCCCGAAACGCCGCCGAAGCTCGCGCCCATGGCGAACGCGAGGAGCTTCACGTTTCGCGTGTTGATTCCCATCGCGGCCGCCGCCACTTCGTCCTCGCGTATCGCCACCCAGGCCCGGCCAATCCGCGAATTCTCCAGGCGTATCGAGACGAACACGACCGCGAGCGTCAGCGCGAGGAACAGGTAGTAATAGTTGTATACCGGCGGAAAGCCGAGACCCAGCGCGGTGTGCGTCTGCGCGAGCGAGAAGCTCCCCAGCCGGATGGGATCGATCAGGTTGATGCCCTGCGGTCCATTGGTGATATTGACCGGCGCGTTCAGGTTCACCAGGAAGATGCGGACGATCTCCCCGAAGCCGAGCGTGACGATCGCGAGGTAGTCCCCGCGCAGCCGCAGGGTGGGCGCGCCGAGCAGCACGCCGAACACGCAGGCGACGCCCGCGCCCAGCGGCAGCAGCAGCCAGAACGGCAGGTGCAGCCCGAACTGGGGCGAGGCGAGGAGGGCGTAGAAGTACGCCCCGACCGCGAAGAAGGCGACGTAGCCCAGATCGAGCAGGCCGGCGTAGCCCACCACGATGTTCAGGCCCAGCGCGAGCATGATGTAGAGCAGGACGAACGCCGCGATACGTACCCACGCCCGGCCGAACGCCCAGTCGGCGAAGAACGGCAGCGCCAGCAGCAGGACCGCCAGCGCGGCGAACGCGATCCACGCGACCCTCGGGTCGCGGCGGAGTTTTCCCCACTCACCAATCACGAATCACCAATCACGCCGTTACGAGCGTTCGGCGACTCGTTCGCCGAGGAGGCCTGACGGGCGCAACGTCAATACCAGGACCAGCACCAGGAAAGCGAACACGTCCTGGTAGTGGCTGCCGAAAAAACCGCCCGTCAGGTCGCCGATGTAGCCGGCGCCCATGCTCTCGATGATGCCCAGCAGCACGCCGCCCAGCACGGCGCCGGTGAGGTTGCCGATGCCGCCCAGCACGGCGGCGGTAAACGCCTTCAGCCCGAGCATGAAGCCCATGAAGTAGTGCGCGACGCCGTAGTAGGCGCTCACCATCAACCCGGCCACGGCGGCCAGCGCGGAGCCGATCACGAATGTGAGCGAGATGACCGTGTTGATGTTCACCCCCATCAGGCCCGCCACCTCGGGATTCTGCGAAGTGGCGCGCATCGCGCGGCCGAGCCGCGTGCGATGCACCAGCACGAGCAGCCCCGCCATGATCGCGCACGACAGGAGGACGATGAAGATCTGCAGGTCGCTCACGGTCGCCCCGGCGAAATGGCGCGGCGTGGCGGGGAGCAGTGCGGGAAACGAATGATAGTTGCGGCCCCAGATGATCATCGCCAGGTTCTGCAGCACGATCGACACGCCGATTGCCGTGATGAGCGGGGCGAGGCGCGGCGCGGCGCGCAGCGGCCGGTAGGCGACGCGCTCTATCGTATAGCCGAGAAGCATGCACACCGGCATGGCCACCAGCAGGCCCAGGGCCGCGATCGCAGGTCCGGGGAGCGCGACGCCGCTCCCGACCAGGAGCTGTATCGCAGAAAGCGCCACCAGCGCGCCGATCATGACCACCTCGCCGTGCGCGAAGTTGATGAGCCCCAGGATGCCGTAGACCATCGTGTAGCCGAGCGCCACGAGCGCATAGATCGCGCCCAGGACGAGCCCGTTGATCAGTTGCTGGATGAAGATGTCCATCAAAAGCGAAAACGGCACCCGAGGGTGCCGTCCGCTAATCCAGGCAGGATCATCGACGCTGCTATTTCTTCTCCGCGGGCGGGGCAGCAGGCGCGGGTGCGGCGGCCGGCTTGTCCGCTGTCGGGGCCGCGGGGGCCGCCGCAGGCGCGGCGGCGGCGGCGGCTGCTTCGCCTCCCACCGTCGCGAGGGATTCCCACTTTCCGCTCTTCACGACGTACAGCGTGATCGGCCCGTTCCTGAGGTCGCCTTTCTCGTCGAAGCCTATGGGTCCCGTTACGCCCTGCCGGCTCGTCTTCGCGAGTTCCGGCAGGTATTTCGCCGGATCGGTGGAATTGGCCTTCTGCATCGCCTCGATGAGGGTCATCGTCGCATCGTAGGCGTACGGCGCATAAATCTGGATCTGGCCGTATTTGCCGGTGAACTTGTCGCTGAATCCCTTGCTGCCCGGCATTTTCTCCAGCGGCAGCCCCGGCGAGGAGGCGATCACGCCCTCCGCCGCGGGTCCGGCGAGCTTGATGAACTCCTGGCTCTGCGCGCCGTCGCCGCCGAGGAACTTCGCCTTGACCGCGAGCGACTGCAGTTGCGCCGCCATCGGGCCTGCCTGGGCGTCCATGCCGCCGTAGAAGACGAGGTCGGGCTTCTTGCCCTTGATCCCGGTGAGAATGGCGCGGAAGTCGGTCGCCTTGTCGTTGGTGTACTCGCGCCCCACGATGGTCGCGCCGCCGGCCTTGGCCGCCTTTTCGAACTCATCGGCGAGGCCCTGGCCGTAGGCCGTGCGGTCGTCGATGATGGCGATCCGCTTGGCGCTCATCGGCCCGACCGCGTACTCGCCCAGCACCTTGCCCTGCTGGGCGTCGTTCGCCATCGTGCGGAATATCGACTTGTAGCCCTGCGCGGTGACCGCGACGGCGGTGGCGGACGGCGAGATCTGCGGAATGCCGGCATCGCTGTAGATCTTCGAGGCCGGGATGGTCGTGCCCGAGTTGAGATGTCCGATCACGCCGGCCACCTTGGCGTCGACGAGCTTCTGCGCCACCACCGTGCCGGTTTTCGGATCGGCCTGGTCGTCCTCGCTCACCAGCTCGAACTTCACCTTCGCCCCGCCGATCACGAGGCCTTTCGCATTCATCTCCTCGATCGCGAGCCGGGCGCCGTTGTCGTTGTCCTTGCCCAGGTGCGCCTGCGGACCGGTGAGCGGCGAAACCTGTCCGATCTTCACCACCACTTCGGGTGGCGGCTTGGGGGCTTCGACTTTTGCAGCGGGCGGCGGTGGCGGCGGCGGTTCCTGTCCGCAAGCAGCGATGAAAACGGCAACCGCAAGACCCAAACCGGCGTTCAGCAACCGTCTGCGGACCATGTGTCCCCCCGGATAAATGGTTGTTGCTACTGGGAAAAGTCGATTATCCGCAGCGCTTAGGACGATGTCAATCCGCTACTTGAGCGAAAGTATCCAGGCGACGATCGTCTTGATGTCGGCGTCCTTGACGTGCGCATTGGGCGTCATGGGAATGTCGCCCCAAACGCCCTTGCCGCCCTCCTTCACCTTCTTCTCCAGGTTCGCGGCGGCGCCCTTGTCGTTGCGGTACTTGTTCGCGATGTCCTTGTAGCTCGGCCCGATCAGCTTCTTGTCCACGGTATGGCAGGCGAGACAGCCGCTCGTCTTCGCGAGGTCTTCTGCGCCGGCCTGGGCGCGCGCTTCGAAGCCGTACGTGAGGACGGCCGCGGCGGCGAGCGCGACTGCGAGAAATTTCATTTTGCAGCTCCTTGATTAAGAATGAGGGGAATTCTACCGCAACGGGTTCAGGGTTCCTTCCCCGCGAGCACGCGGTCGAGGTCGACCGCGTCCCCTATCGGCGGCAAACAACTAACGCCCCGGCATACCCAGGCGTTGACAGCAGCGCCGTCCGTCGCGGCGGGCTTGTCCAGAACGGCGGGCAGCCCGCTCGTCTCTCCCGCGGCGAGTGGTATGCCGATCACGAGCGTCGCGGGCCGGTACACGCGGGCGAGCGCCCTTTGCCAGGCCGCGACCGCATCGCGGTCCCCGCGCAGGATGACGAGCGTCGGCGGTGCGAGGTGCTCGTCGAGCGCGGTGGCAAGGCTCACGAAACCGCCGGCCTGGCGCTTGAGGCCCGGGTAGAAGAGTTTCAACGCCCGCTCGGCGGCATCGAGGTAGCGCGGCTCGCCGACCACGTGGCCCAGGCGCTGGAGCGCAGCCGCGGCGATACCGTTGCCCGAAGGTGTCGCGCCGTCATGGCCGGCCTTGGCGCGGTGAATGAGCTTCTCGTGGTCGTGGGACACGAAGTAGAAGCCGCCGGCGGCCCGGTCCTCGAAGCGCTCGACGAGGATGTCCGCCAGCTCGCGCGCAAAGAGAAGATCCTCCTCGCGAAAATCGCACTGTATCAGCTCGATGAGCGCCTCCAGCAGGAAGGCGTGGTCGTCGAGGTAGGCGTTCAGGTGCGCCACGCCGTCCTTGCAGGTTGCCGCGAGCCTCCCGGGCTGCCCGGCGCCCGCGCCCGGTTCGGCGCCGGGGCGCCAGAGGACCGCCCGCACGAAAGCGAGCGCGCGCTGCGCGGCCGCGAGCCAGTCCCGCTCGCCGAACACCCGTGCCGCGCGCGCGAGCGCCTTGATCGCGAGGGCGTTCCAGCTGGTGAGCACCTTGTCGTCGCGTCCCGGGCGCACGCGTTTCCCGCGCGCCGCAAGGAGCTTCCCGCGTGCCGTCTCGAGTCTCGCCGCGCACTCTGCGAAAGGCATGTCGAGCCGGTCCGCGACCAGAGCCAGCGGCTTCGCCACCCGCAGATGCCAAGCCTTGCCCTCAAAATTCGGCGGCCCGTCCAGGCCGTAGTGCGCCTCGACCACGTTGTACTCTTCGGGCGCCAGCAGCTCGCGCACCTCCGCGGGCGTCCAGACGTAGAATTTGCCTTCCTCGTGCTCCGAGTCCGCGTCGAGCGAGGAATAGAAGGCGCCCGCATTTTCGTGACCCTGCGACAGCATCTCGCGCTGAAGCCAACCCACCGTGTCCCGTACGACGCGCTCGAAGAGCGGCTGGCCGGTGACGAGCCACGCATCGGCGTAGAGCGGAATGAGCAGCGCGTTGTCGTAGAGCATCTTCTCGAAGTGCGGGATCGCCCAGTATTGATCCGTGCTGTAGCGGCAGAAGCCGCCCCCGATCTGGTCGTAGATGCCGCCCTCGGCCATTTTCACGAGCGTGAGGCGCGCGATCGCGAGCCCCAGCTCGCTGCCGTCGAGCGCGTGGCGCCGCAGGCAGTAGGCGAGCTCGGACGGGTGCGGGAACTTCGGCGCACGCCCTATGCCGCCGTGAAGGTCGTCAAACGCCTGCGCGAATTCGCGCACGGCGGCTTCCAGCGGCGCCGCCTCGAGCACCGTGCCGCTTGCCGCCTCCGGCAGCGTGCGATCGAGCGCCGCGATGAGAGCGGCGTTCTGCTTCGAGATCTCCTCGCCCTTGTCGCGATACGCATCGGCGATCCGCGGCAGCAGGTCGAGAAAGCCGGGCAGGCCGTGGCGCGCCTGCTTGGGGAAGTAGGTGCCGCCGAAGAACGGCGTGCCGTCGGGCATGAGGAACATCGTGAGCGGCCACCCGCCGCCGCGCTGCGTGAGCATTGCGTGAGCGAGCTGGTAGATCTGGTCGAGGTCCGGGCGCTCCTCGCGGTCGACCTTGATGTTCACGAAGAGGCGATTCATCTCCGCGGCCACCTCCGCGTCCTCGAACGATTCGTGCGCCATCACGTGGCACCAGTGGCAGGCGGAATAGCCGATCGAGAGCAGAATCGGCTTGCCCTCGGAACGCGCGCGCGCGAGCGCTTCTTCACCCCATGGATACCACTCCACCGGGTTATCCGCGTGCTGGAGGAGATAGGGACTGGTTGCCTGCGCGAGATGGTTCATTGGACGAAATGACCTTGCCTCACGATAACACTATTGCACCATACGCAACGGCCGCGGAACGGAGTGAAATAGTTCGCTCCGTTCGACCGCATCCGTGCTCCGGGTTTCCGCGTAAATGCCCCCGGCGCGCGGGCTCGGAGCCTGAATCAAGAAAGACGGACCCCGAGCAGGCGGCGCAAGGGCAGCATTCAGGTCGCGCCGACAACACATGAAATGGCGCAGAAATACATTTGATATGCGGCCGCTTGCACAATGCGAGTGGCTTTGCGATGACAACAACGTCGACTCGAGGGAAATGACATGAGTTTGCTAGACCGCCGGGATGTCCCGGTATCCACCCAGAATCGCGATTCGCTGGCCCGCTACGAGGCCGCGGCCGATCAATTCCACAGCTATTTCGGCGATCCGCTCGCGACGATAGACGACGCGCTCGCCGCCGATCCCCATTTCATCATGGGGCACTGCCTGCGCGCGGGCATGGTGCTCACCGCCACCGACAAGCGCGCGCTGCCGCTCGCGCGGGAGAGCGTGAAAGCGGCGGAGTCGTGGAGCCACGGCGCCAATGACCGCGAGCGCGGCCACATCGCCGCGGCGCTTGCCTGGCTCGCCGGAGATCTCGAGGAGGCGGTCGAGCGCTACGGCGCGATTCTTCACGACCACCCGCGCGACCTCCTGGCGCTGCAGATCGCGCACCTGGGGGAATTCTTCCTGGGCCGCTCGACGTTGCTGCGCGACCGCGTGGCGCAGGTACTGCCCCACTGGAGCGCCGCCACGCCGGGATACGGCTACGTCCTGGGCATGCACGCCTTCGGCCTCGAGGAAACGGGGCTCTACGATCGTGCCGAGGCCACCGGCCGCCGGGCGCTGGATTTGAATCGCCGCGATCCGTGGGCGGTGCACGCCGTGACGCACGTCATGGAGATGCAGGGCCGGCTCGCCGAAGGGATAGCCTGGCTCACGAGCCGCGAGACGGACTGGGCTCCCGACAACGCATTTGCGTATCACAACTGGTGGCATCTTGCGCTCTACCACCTCGATCTCGGCGACACGGCGCGGGTGCTCGAGATCTACGACAGCCACATCCGGCCGCGCTCTTCGGAGGTGGTGCTGGAGATGATCGACGCGACCGCCATGCTCTGGCGGCTGCACCTGCGGGGCATCCCGGTGGGCGACCGCTGGCGCGAGCTCGCCTCCGCGTGGGAGCCGCTCGCCGAGGACGCTTACTACGCATTCAACGACGCGCACGCGATGATGGCGTTCGTGGCGGACGGGCGCGCAGCGGCGGCGGTGCGGCTCCTGGCCGCGCTCGAGCGCGCCGCGCAGGGAGAAGGCACCAACGCCGGTATGACGCGCGATGTCGCCCTGCCGCTCGCGTACGCGCTGGCGGCATTCGGGGCGGGCGACTACGAGGCCGCGGTGTCGCAGCTCTCGCGGGTGCGCCCCGTGGCGATCCGCTTCGGCGGCAGCCACGCGCAGCGCGACGTGATCGCTTTGACCCTGGTCGAAGCGGCGCTACGCGCCGGGCGCGCGCAACTGGCGCGGGCGCTCGCAGCCGAGCGGACGGACTTGAAGCCCGCGAGCCCGTTCAACTGGAGCCTGACCGGCCGGGCACTGGTGGCGACAGGAGACATGGACGGGGCGGCTGCGGCGCGGCGCACGGCAGAGGCGCTGTGTCGTCCTTCGAGCGGATCCAGGTTGCCGCGAAACAGGGCAGCTATGGCGTAGTGTTCCGCTAGCGGCCGGGTAATGCTTCGTTACCCGGCCGCAGCCCCTCGATTTTCCGCTGCAGGCCGGCAAGCGCTTCGCGGGTGTGCTCCAGTTCCTGCAGGAGCTCCTCGCGCGTGGTCTGCTCGCCCAGCTCTTCGAGCTTCTCGGTCTTGGCGGCGTCGAGATTATT
>DASRJL010000212.1:0-30644 GCA_035649495.1 Burkholderiales bacterium
GGGCGCGGGCGGCGGCATCCCTCGCCATCGTCGAGCAGAGCCCCATGTAGGCCGTCGGGTCAAGAAGCTTCTCGATCGCCTTGCGGTCGAGATGCTCGGTCACGCGCCGGTCCGCCGCCAGGAGCGCCGGGAACGGCTTCCCTTCGACGACGGTGGCCTGCGCGGCATCGTAGACGACGTCGTGCGCGTGCTGCCGGCCGATCGCGGCGCCCAGCTCCAGCATGACGGCCTCGGCGACGATCAACCCGCCGCCGAGATCGAGGTTGGCCCGCATGCGCGCCGGGTTCAGGGTAAGCCCGCGCATCACCGCGCCGAGGCGAGCGAGCATGTCGCCGGTGATGATGCACGCGCGCGCTTCCGTGGAATCCAGTATCAGCGACGTGGTGCGATCGGCCTCGTGCTCGGTCTGCATGCCTTCCAGCGCCAGGGGCACGATAGAGCGCACCTCCGCCGCAGCGGCGACGATGTCCTGGCACAGCTTCGGATTGCGCTTCTGCGGCATGGTGGAGCTGCCGACGGTGCCCGGCGGCACGGGCTCCTCCACTTCGCCGAACTCCGTTTTCATCAGGGTGTAGATCTCCCGGCCGATCTTGCCGCAGGTGGCCGCGAGGAGCCCCAGCAGGCAGATGTTCTCCGCCAGGTGGTCGCCGATCACGCGAGAGGGAATGCGCATCGGTACCATGCCCAGGTGCTTCGCCATTCCGGCCTGCACCCTGGGCCCGTGTTCTCCGAGCGAAGCAAAGGTGCCCGCCCCGCCGCCCAGCATGGCCACGAAGAGGCGCGGCGCCGCCTGCCGGAAGCGCTCCACGTGGCGCAGCAGCTCGTCGATCCACACCGCCACCTTGAAACCGAAGGTGGCCGGCAAGGCATGCTGTCCGTGCGTGCGGGCGGCGATCGGCATGTCCGCCCCGCGCTCGGCAAGATCGGCCATCGCCGCGAGGATCTCGTGTATCTGCCGGAGAAAGATGCCGTGCGCCTGGCGCAGCACCAGGAGATCTCCGGTCTGCGTGATGTTCTGCGTGGTTGCGCCCCAGTGCACCCAGCCCCCGTGCGGCTCGCCGACGACCCGCGAGAGCTCCCAGACCAGCGGCACGATCGTGTGAGCGGTGCGCGCGAAGGCTTCGTCGATGCGCTTGCGATCCATCAGCTCGAGCCGGGCGGCACGCGCTATGGGCTCTACTGCTTCGGCGGGGATGATCCCCAGCTCGGCCTGCGCCCGCGCCAGGGCGACCTCGACGTCGAGCCAGGCCTGCCAGCGGTTCTCCAGCCTGTACAGCGCGCGCAGTCCCGGGTCGGGGATGCGGCTCGCGGTCGGTAGCTCGTCGGTCATAACGTTACCTCGTGGACTCTGTGTGCCGTCGTGTCAGAAATAGGGTAGCTTCTGGTTTTCCGGAGGATACTAAACGATGAGCATTGCAGGCGAGCTGGCGCGCTTTGTCACCAGCACGGGCGACCTGCCTCCCCTCGCGCTGGAGCGCGCCCGAATGGTGATCGCCAGCACGATAGCCAGTGCGGCGATGGGCAAAGACATCGTGTCCTCGCGCATCCTCCGCGAGCTGGCGACGGAGCGCGGCGGGACGGCCGAGGCCACCGTGTGGTTCGACGGCGGGCGCAAGCTCCCCGTTGCTGACGCAGCTCGCGTGAACGCGGTGATGAGCGACGCCGCCGCCTCGGACGACAGCGATCTCCGGAGCATCGCGCACATCGGCACGATCGTGTCCACGGTCTCGATCGCGCTGGCCGAGCGCACCGGCGCGAGCGGCCGCGACGTGTTGAAGGCGATGGTGCTGGGCTACGAGGTGGCGGGACGCGTGGACGAAGCGCTCACCCCGGGCCGCCTCGAGCGCGGCTTCCACGGCTCGATCTCCACGATCTTCGGTGGCGCGGTCGCGGCCGGGACGCTCCTCAGGCTGACGCGGGAACAAATGACGCAGGCGGTCGCGCTCGCCGCAACCTCGATCGGCGGTATGCATGTTGCGGCGAATACCAGCGTCGCTCGCGAATACCACGCGGGGCTGTCGGCGATGCTCGGCATCAATGCGGCGCTTGCCGCGGGCAAGGGATTCGTCGCCGAGGAAGGCGTGCTGGAAATGCCGCGCGGCTTCTTCTCGGCGTACGGCGGGGTTCACCTAGAGGACGTGACGAAAGATCTCGGCAGGGAGTGGGACATCACCACGGACATGGCGATCAAGCTCGTTCCGGGCGGTCATCCCCACCACGCCGCTGCCGAAGCCGCCGCCAACGCTGCCATGGCCGGCAACGTCAACCCGGCGGACGTGGCGAGCATCACGCTCTCGGCGCCAAAATATCGCACGCTGCCCGGGCCGAAGCACCCGACCGATCTCATCGGCGTCGCGCACAGCCCCGCCTACTTCATCGCGGCGGCAGTGGCGGACAAGGGCTACGGCTGGCTGCACGCCACGCCCGAAAAGGTCGCCGACCCGGTGATCAGCCAGCTCATCGACAGGATCGTGACGGATCCGAATCCGAAGCCGTACCCGGACCGCTTCCCGCACCACCATGGCGCAACGGTCACGATCACGTTGAAAGACGGCCGGCAGTTCTCCAATCACGTCGACTTCCCCCGCGGATCCGGTCCCCGCGGAATCGAATGGGCCGACGTGGACGCCAAGTACCGGCGGCTCGCGCCGCTTTCCGGGCTGCCTGCGGAAAACATCGAGGCGAGCCTCGAGGTGGTTCACCAGTTCGAGACGGTGAAGAGCATGGCGGCGCTCACGAAGCTGCTGAGCTGAGACGGGTCCCGGCGTGACCGGAACGTCAACGGCTGTTACGATGCTCGCTTCTCACGCGCGAATCGGAGCCCGGCCATGAATTCCGGCGGCACGCTGTTCCTGGACGCGGTACGCAAACGCGTCGATCAAACGCTCGACGCCTGCACGCGCTGCGGGAAGTGCGTCGTGGCCTGTCCCATGGTCGAGCCTGCCGGGCTCGATAACCGCAACGCCACGGCAATCGTCGAGGGCGCGCTCGACCTGCTCGCCGGCGGACCGGGAACGCCCGATGCCGATCGCTGGGCGGCGGTCTGCACCAACAGCGGCAAATGCATTCCCGCCTGCGATTACGGCGTCGATCCCCGCTTCATGGTGAACATGGCCCGCGTAGCCTCGAAAGCCAAGCTCGGCGGCGACACGGTGCGCCGCGGCGCGCACCAGTACTTCAGCACGATGAACCGCAGCACGCGCATGATTTCGCGCCTGCTGCTTTCGGCGGAGGTGCTGGAACGGTTGAGCCCGCCATTGCGCGCCGCCGGCGAGTACGGCGGGACGCCGGACATCGTTTTCTACACCGGCTGCAACATCATCAAGACCCCGCATATCGCGCTGCTGGTGCTGGAGGTGCTCGATCGGCTGGGGGTCACCTACGAAGTGATGGGCGGCGTCGCGACCTGCTGCGGCATACAGCAGTTCAAGCAGGGGGATGCAAAGACCGCGGGCCGGGTAGGTTTCAATACCATCGAAAGACTCGCGCGCCCGGGTGCCTCGCGCGTCATTTCGTGGTGTCCGAGCTGCCAGATCCAGATCGGTGAATTCGCGTTGCCGGCCTACAGGGAATCGTTCTCCGCCATGCCGTTCGATATGGACCCGATCGCGGAGTTCTTTGCCGAGCGGCTAGCCGATCTGCGACCATTGTTCGTGCATCCCGTGGCGAAGCGCGTTGCCCTGCAGGAACGCTCCGCGCTCCCGGGTGTGATGGTAGCGGTCAAGAAGGTATTGTCGGCAATTCCCGGCCTGGAGGTGGTGGAGCTGGATGTTCCGGTGGTCAGCACCCAGGCGAGCCATCTTTCGGTTCTGCCGAAGTACAAGGCCGAGCTGCGCGAGCGCGAGTTCCGCGCCGCGGCCGAGGCGGGCGTAACGACCTTCGCTTCGATCTTCCATGGCTGTCACCGCGAGCTGGTGAAGTTCCAGCCGCAGGTGTCCTTCGAGCTGCTCAACTTCATGGAGCTGATCGGGGAAGCGATGGGCATCCACATTCCCGACCTTTACAAGCGCCTGCAGCTCCTGGGCGACATCGACGCCATCATCGCCGAAACCTCGGGGCAGATCGCCGCCCACGGCCTCGACCTCGACGAAGTGCGCGACGCCCTGGCGCAGGACATGTTCGGCGCGAAACCGAAGCCGCGCAGGGCGCAGGCATAGCGCGGTCCCATTCGACGGAAACAGCCAGGAAGCCCGAGAAGCCCAAGGAAAGCCGATGAAACAGAAGATTGAGCGGGTCGAAGTGTTCGGCGTGGCGATGCCCTTGAACGGGACGTTCACGAGCGGCGGCATCTCCAAGGATGCGACGAAATGCGTGGTCGTGCGTCTCACCGCAGCGGACGGCGCCGTGGGCATCAGCAGCATCGAGCCCTCGGCCGGCACGAAGTCGCCCGGGACCGCCGCGGAGCTGGCAACCGCGATCCGGGACCGCATCGCGCCCGCCATCGTCGGACAGGACCCGACGAACATCAACCGCTTGCTCGAGCTCCTGGATACGCTGACGCCCACGCAGCCCGGCGCCGCGGCCGCCGTCGAAATGGCCTGCGTCGAGCTCGCGTCGCGCATCCAGGGCGTTCCGCTCTACACGTACCTGGGGGGCGCCGCGCAGGAGCGCGTCGAATTCAACGGCTGGATCGGCATGCTGCCGCCGGAGGAAGCGGCGGCAGAAGCGAAGCGCTGGCTGAAGGCCGGGTTCCGCTCCTCGAAGATCAAAGTCGGCAGCGGCGTCGAAGCGGATGCCGGCCGTGTCGGCGCCGTTCGTGAAGCGGTCGGCAGCGCGATGAAGCTTCGCATCGACGCCAACTGCCAGTACGACGCCGATACGTCGTTGCGTTTGTGCCGTATGGTCAAACAGTACGACCTGCAGCTTTTCGAGCAGCCGGTGCCCCAGAAGGATCTCGCGGGAATGGCGCGGGTGCGGCGCGAAGGCGGCATCCCCGTGATGGCGGACGAATCCGTCAGCGATCACGCGAGCCTCCTCGCGGTCATCAAGGCCGATGCGGCGGACTTCGTCAAGTTCGGCATCAAGCAGGCTGGAGGCATACTGCGCTCGGCGCGCATGCTCGCCACGGCGGAGGCCGCGGGCATCCCGGTCGTCATCGGCCACGGCTTCGGGCTCGATCCCAGCACGCTCGCGGAGATCATGCTCGCCGCCTCGTCCCGCAACGTGCTGCCCGGCCTCGAATGCGTGGGGCCGCTGAAGGTGGTGGATACGGTCGCGACGACGCGCCTCGACATTTCCTCGGGCAGCCTGCCCCTGCCAGGCGGGCCGGGTCTCGGCATCAGCCTCGACGACAAGAAACTCGAACAGTATCGACTGCACTGAGCGACCGGTGACCTGTGACCAGTAACCGGTGAAGAAAATCTTCTACGGCTGGCGAGTCGTCGGCGCCGGCGCCGCGCTGCAGTTCTTCCAGAGCCTGCTCCTCAACCAGGCATTCGGCATCTACGTCGCGGTCCTGGTCGAGGACCGTGGCTGGAGCAAAACCGCCATTTCCGGCGCTGCCGCGCTGAAATCGACGGAGGTTGCGCTCCTCGGGCCCGTGCTGGGCTGGGCGGTGGACCGGTTCGGCTCGCAGGGCATCGTCCGGGCCGGCATCCTCATCTTCGGGCTGGGTTTCATGCTCCTCTCGCAGATCGAGACGCTCGCCGGGTTCTACGCGGCCTTCGTCGTCGTCGCGCTCGGCTCGAGCATGTTCAGCAACTTCGTCATGAGCGTGGCGATCATCCAGTGGTTCGAGAAGCGCCGGGCGCGCGCGCTGTCCGCGCTCCAGTTCGGCGGCGCGGTCGGCGGCCTGTTCGTATTCCTGATCGCCTGGTCCATCCAGGCCTACGGCTGGCGCACCACCGCCTTCGCCTCGGGCGTCATCGCGATCCTGGTGGGCTGGCCGCTCGCCCGGATAATCCGCAGCCGTCCGGAAGAGCACGGGGAAACGGTGGACGGCGTGCCCCCGGCGGTGAAGACGGCGGAACGCTCCGGAGCGCCGGAGCGGCGAATGTTCAGCGCGGGAGAGGCGCTGCGCACCAGCGCCTTCTGGCTGATTTCGCTCGGGCACGGCTTCTCGCTGCTGGTGGTGTCCGCTGTAAACGTCCACGCCATCACGCACATCAAGGAGGGCATGGGCTACTCACTCGCGCAGGCGACGCTCGTCTTCACCCTGGTGACGGCAGGCCAGTTCCTGGGCGTAATGCTGGGCTGGGTGATCGGGGAGAGGTTCGTAAAGCGGAAGATCGCCGCGGCCTGCATGCTCATGCACGGCGTCGGACTGCTGATGCTCACGTATTCAACCGGCCTCGGCATGCTGATCGTCTCGGCGCTGATACACGGCACGGCCTGGGGCTTGCGCGGCCCGTTGATGCAGGCGATACGCGCCGATTACTTCGGGCGTACCTCGATCGGCATGATCATGGGGCTGTCGAACCTGGTCACGGTCATCGGCAATATCAGCGGGCCGATTCTGGCCGCTCTGTTCGCGGACTGGACCGGGGACTACCGCGTGGGTTTCACGATACTCGCCATCATGGCCGGCATCGGATCGTTGTTTTTCTGGATGGCGAGAAGGCCGCGATGACAACACCCGTCAGGGGTCATGGGTCAGGGGTCAGGCGTGCTCGAAACCCCCGCATCGCTCCTGATCGCTGACGCGAAGCTTGACACCCATGACCCATGACGAGAGTTCAGGTATGGCTCAAGACGCCGGCGAAATCCGTTACCTGCTGGACCGGGCTGCCATCCAGGACGTACTCGCGCGCTACTTCCAGGGGATCGACCGCTGCGATCCCGATCAGGTACGCAGTTGCTTTACCGACGACGTCCAGGCCCACTACGACGAACGCCCGCCGATCCGGGGCATCAAGGAGCTGATGGCCGGGTTCCGCACCTTCCAGCGGAGGAAGGAAGGAACGATGAAGATCACGACGCATTTCATGGGAAACCTGAACATTCGGCTGATCCGGGGCGACATGGCGGAGACGGAAACCAACGCGATCGCGTTCCTCGTCGATCCGGACGACAGGGTGAACATGCGCAGCCTGCGCTACATCGACAGGCTCCGCCGCGACGGCGATGGCTGGAAGATCTGCGATCGCGTGCACACGCTCGACTGGAGCTGCTGCCTGCCCGCAAACTTCGTCAGGCCATGGCAGCAGCGCGTATCTGAGCTACCGCTCGGAAAAGGATGAGGGATGAAGGATGACCATTATTGATTACAACCAGACCGGGTCATCCTTCCACGTTCCACGTTCATCCTTCAGCCGCAGCCGCTAGGGCAGCTCCAGCCCGCTTCTCGTGATCGCGGCGGCCGCCTCTGCCGACGCGAGAAACCGGATGATCGAGCGGGCCAGCGCCGGGTCCGGCGCCTTCGCGGCGACACCGGATGAGAACACGGAAACTTTCTGAACCTCCGGCGGCAGCGGCGTGACGTGCGCGATGCCCGGCACGGGCAGCAGCTCGCTCATCTGCTGGAAAGCGATTTCCAGCTCGCCGCGCGCCACCACGGCGCCGACGCGCTCACCGCCGCCGATGAAGCGGCTCTTGCTCATCACCTGGTCGGCGATGCCCAGGCGCTGATAGAGCTCCGTCGTCAGGTATTCGCCGCTCACGCTCGCGGAATACCCGATGGATTTAGCCTCGAGCAGGGTCCGTCTCAGGGCATCGACCGTGCTGATATCGGGCCTGGGCGCTCCTGCCCGCACCGCGATGCCTATCGACGAGCGGGCAACGGGCGTAGCGCCTTCATCCAGCACCAGGCCCTCCCTGATGAACTGGCGCAGCAGCGTATCCGCCACGATAACGATGTCCACGACCTCGCCGCGCTTCAGGCGATTCGCGATGGAATTCTCGCCCGTCCCCACGGAAGTGGAAGCCGTGACGACCTTTTTCCTCGTCAGGCGCTCCAGCTGCGGGATCAACTCGAGGTGCGCCGCGGTAAAGGCGCCCGAGGTCATTACTCGGAATTCGCTTGGCGTGTTGGTCATGGATATTCCCGCGGGAGTGGATACAAAGAGGTGATGATTAATGGTGATGAGGAAATGGTGATGATTACTGGTGATGAAGGGCGCCCAGGAGTGGCAGTGCGAACGCGTACAACGGGTGTTCCATCACCACTATCTCATCACCATCATCTCATCACCCCTATTCATCACTTCTTGAAACAGGTCACTCGAAGATATGCACGCCCCACGGCGTCTTGCCCACCGGGATCGTCTTCACGACCGCATTCTTCGCCGTGTCGATGACCGAAACGCTGTCAGAACGCCCGTTCGCGACGTAGAGCTTGGCGCCATCCTTCGTGATGCCCATGTTCCACGGCCGCTGGCCGACCGGGATGGTCGCGGTCACCTGGTCTTTCACCGTGTCTATCACCATGACGTTGTGGTCGCCGCCGTTGGTGAGGTAAAGGCGTTTGCCGTCCGGATGCATGGTGAGCCCGTTCGAGCGCAGCCCCGCCTTGATCGTGCGCAGGATCTTGTGCTGGCGTGCGTCGATCACGTACACGGTATCCGCCCGCTCGCACGCCACGTAAGCCTTCGCCCCGTCAGGAGTGAAAGCGATGCCCCGCGGGCGTGTTCCCACCGTCAATTGCGCCACCAGCTTGCGGCCCGCAACGTCGATCACCTCCAGCTTATCGTCCTCCTCCGCGCTGACGTAGACGTAGCGGCTGTCGGGCGAGAACACGGCGTGCTCAGGATTCTCGCCCTTGATCTTGATGCGCCAGGAGATCTCGTTCTTCTCCGTGTCGATGAAGACGATGCTGTTGGTCAGCTCGACCGCGGCCGCCACGAGCCTGCCGTCCGGAGAGATGTACACGCCTTCCGGCGATTCGCCGAGGTCGATCTTCCTCACCACGGCGCGCTTCTCGAGGTCGACCATCAGCAGGGCGTTCGCGGACTGCTCGGACACGTACGCGAGCTTGCGCGCCACGTGTATCGCCGTGCCGCGCGGCTTGCCGCCCGTCTTGATCTCGTCGACGACCTCGTCTTTCGCGATATCGATCAGCGAGATCGTGCCGCCGTTCTCGTTGCCCACCAGCGCGAGCCCCGCCGCGCAGGCGGACGCCGCCAGGCACGAAACGGCGAGCAGCAGGAAATGGCTGAGGATCTTCCGGCAGGACATAAGAATCCTTTCGAGCGGGTCAAATACTGGGACGCACACCATTTTTCACTCCAGGCAAGCCGCTTTCGGTAACTGGTGCGCGTCCCGATCCCCACATGCGCTGAAACACTCCATCGCGATTGACGAGCAGGTGCTTCAGCGCGGCGGAGATGTGTATCGCTATGAGTGTCACGAAGATCACCACGGTCACGAAGTGCACCTGGCTCATCAATTCCTTGAGCGCCGGCGCATCCCACCCCCAGTGCGGCAGCGTGTAGCCGAAATACTTGATCGGGTACTTGGTGAAGGAGGAGCCGAGATAGCCCGAGACCGGCATCACGACCATGCAGACGTAGAGGAGCGCGTGGCTCGTCTTCGCCGCAACGCGCTGCCACTGCGGAACGGTTGCAGGCAGCGGGGGTGCGCGGTGCGTGAGCCGCCACAGCAGCCGCACGAGGATGACGAGTCCCAGCGTGATGCCGATCGACTTGTGCACGTTGAACCAGTACGCCCGTATCCCCGGCGGCGCCTTCGGTATCCCTATCATCCAGAAGCCCAGCGAAACCTGGACGAACACGAATACCGCAACCAGCCAGTGCAGAACCTTCGCGGTCGGGGTATATCCCTCTTCCTTCATTCCTCATCCCTCGTCACTGGACGGCGGCCTCTGATCGATATCGGACATTCATCGCCATCTTGTCGGCCGCCCCGCGCGTCACCGGGGGTCAGATCCCCATCAATCTACGATGGGGCCCCTCTTCCGCCCCTCGGCGCGCCCGGTCACTGCCGTTCCCCCGCCAGCACGTAGGCCCACAAGGCCTCGATCTCGTCCTGCTTGAACAGGTCTCCCCACGGCGGCATCTGGTTCTTCCCTTTCCGCACCGAGAGAAAGAAACGCTCCTTCTGATCGCGCGGAAACGTGCGCAGGTCGAACGCCGCCTGGGGATCGAGCATGCGCGGGCCGTGGCAAGGCGAGCAGTTCTGGGCGTAGATGCCCGCTCCCTGCCGGACCTGGGCCTCGGTGAACTGGCCGTCGAGCTGCGCGAAGACCGAGAATCCGAGCGCCGCCAGCGCGGCGCCCACCGCCGCAGCAGCCGCAATACGGAGCGTCATTCAGGCAGCGCAAACGTCCAGACCGAGCCGCCGAGCGGGAGGTCCGGCAGCCCGCGGCGCCCGGAATTCGAGCCGCCCAGCCCGGAGAGCACGGTCACGTACTGCCTGCCGTTCTTCGTCCAGGTGATCGGCTGCGCGTTGACGCCCGAGCTCGTCCGGAATTCCCACAGCGTCTCGCCGGTCGAGGCATCGAGCGCCATGAATTCACCCGTGTGCTTCCCGGTGAAGAGCAGGCCGCCGCCGGTGGCAAGCATGGCGGACGCGATCATCTGGCCGTGGAGCGGCTTCCGCCATACCGCCTGCCCCGACAGCGGATCGATCGCCTCGATGTGCCCGGCGAGCGTGTCGGCAGTGACCGGCGAACTGATGTTCTCTATGCCTTGGTAACGGACTCCGGCCTTGAACGGCTGCAGCGGCAGGAAGCGATAAGTCGAATAGCCGTGGTTGGTGTTCGCGTAGAGCAGTCCGGTAGTCGGGTTGAATGCCGCGTGCGGCCAATTCTTGGCGCCGCGGATGCTGGGCCACATCTGTATGGTCTGGCCGGCGCGCAGCGCCTTCGATTCCTCCGACTCGACCGGCCTGCCGGTTGCCAAGTCCACGTGCGTGGCCCAATTGAGATGGGCGTAGGGCTTCGCCGAGAGCAGCTTGCCGTTCGCGCGGTCGAGCACGTACAGAAAGCCGTTGCGGCTCATGTGCATGGCCACCTTGCGCATCCGGCCGTCCACGCGCAGATCGCCGAGGATGATCTCCCAGCTATCCCAGTCCCAGACGTCGTTGGGCGCGACCTGGTAGTGCCAGGCAATTTCCCCGGTCTTCGGCTTGAGCGCGAGTATCGAGGCGACGTAGAGATTGTCGCCCTTGCGCTTCTCCGAGGTCCACGGGCCGGCGTTGCCGGTGCCCCAGTACACCAGGTCGAGCTCGGGATCGTACGAGCCGGTGATCCACGTGCTCGCGCCGCCGTTCAGGTAGGTCTCGCGCGGCTCCCAGGTCTCGTGGCCTTTCTCGCCGGGGCCGGCCGTCGTATAGCGGCGCCACAGCTTCTTGCCGGTGGCGGGGTCCCAGCCGTCGAGGAAGCAGCGCGCGCCGAATTCCGCGCCCGAGCAGCCCGTGATGAGCACGCCGTTCGCCACCGTCGGCGCGACGGTCAGCGAGTAGCCCTCCTTCCACTCCGCCACCTTCTGCTTCCAGATCTGCTTGCCGGTCTTCTGGTCGAGCGCGACGACGTGGGCATCGAGCGTGGTGCGGAACACCTTGCCTTCGTAGATCGCCACGCCCTTGTTGGACACGCCGCAGCACACGACGCGCGGGGTGTCGGGCTCGAAATCGACCGGCGTGCGCCAGATCTGCTTCCCGGTCACGGCATCGATCGCGACCGTCCACTTGGCGTTGCTCACGTAGATGACGCCGTCGAACACCAGCGGCTGCGCCTGCTCGCCGAAATTGTTCTCCAGCGACAGGCTCCACACCGGCGCGAGGCGCTTCACGTTGCTTCTGTTTATCATCGTGAGCGGGCTGTAGCGGTTCTGGTGGTAGCCCATGCCGTAGGTCAACACGTTGTCGGTGTTGGCGCCGTCTTTCACCAGCTCCGCCTGCGTCGGGCCTTCCCCCGTGCGCGTGGATACGGCGCAACCGGCGGCGAACAGCACGGCGAGCCCCAATGCGAGATTCTTCAGCTTCATGGCGTTACCTCCCGATCGTAAAACCTCAATCCATCAACGCAAAGGTCCACACCGACCCGCCCCGCGGAATGTTCGTCAGCAGCGCCGACTGGCGCGCCGCGTTCACTCCGCCCAGGCCGGACTGGATGGTGACGTACTGCTTTCCATTGTGCGTAAACGTAATGGGCTGCGCGTTGATGCCGGAGCCGGTCCTGAACTCCCAGACGATCTTCCCGGTGTCGATATCCACTGCGATGAATTCGCCGGTCTGCTTGCCGGTGAAGAGCAGCCCGCCCGCGGTCGCCAGCATGGCCGAGTAGTTGGGAATTTCGCCCACCGGCGTGCGCCACTTCTGCTTGCCGGTCAGCGGCTCGATCGCGTCCATGTGGCCGATGGGCGGAGTCGGCGCCGGCAGGTTCTCGAAGCCCTGGTAGCGCTGCCCGACCTTGTACTCCACAGGCAGGTGGCGCACCAGCCGCGACACCTGCATCGTGTTCGCGTAGAGCAGACCCGTTTCCGGGTTGAACGCCGCGTGCGCCCAGTTTTTAGCGCCCCACTGGCTCGGCCACAGCTCGATCTGCTCCCCGGCGCGGTAGCGCTTCGAGACTTCCGTCTCCACCGGCCGGCCGGTCGCCATGTCCACGTGGCTCGCCCAGTTGATCTTCTCGAACGGCTGCGCCGAGAGGAGCCGGCCGTTGGTGCGGTCGAGCACGTAGAGGAAGCCGCCGCGCGTCAACTGCATCGTGACCTTGCGCTTCACCCCGTTCACCGGGATGTCCGCGATGATCATTTCCCAGTTGGCGTCGAGGTCGTACATCTCGTTCGGGAAGAACTGGAAATGCCACACGATCTCGCCCGTCTTCGGCCTGATCGCGAGCACCGACGCGGTGTAGAGGTTGTCTCCCGGCCGCACGGTGGGATTCCACGGACCGGCGTTACCGGTGCCCCAATAAGCGAGATCGAGCTCGGGATCGTACGAGCCGGTGATCCACGTCGAGCCGCCGCCGCGCAGGTACGCGTCCCCGGGCGGCCAGGTGTCGTGGCCCTTCTCGCCGGGGGCCGGTATCGTGTAGGTGCGCCACAGGAGCTTGCCCGTCTCGGGGTCGCGCCCGTCGATGAAGCCGCGCACGCCGAACTCGGCGCCGGAGATGCCGGTGATCAGGACGCCGTTGGCGACCTGGGGTGCGCCGGTCATCGAAAAGCCTTCTTTCCATTCGACGACCTTTTCCTTCCAGATCTGCTTGCCGGTCTTCTGGTCGAGGGCGACGATGTGCGCGTCTATGGTGGCCCGGAACACCTTGCCGTTGTAGATCGCCGGGCCCTTGTTGGATACGCCGCAGCACACCACGCGCGGGGTGGCCGGATCGAAGTTGACCGGCGTGCGCCAGACCTGCTTGCCGGTGGCGACATCGATCGCAACCGTGAACTCGGCGTTGGTGACGAACATGAGCCCGTCGTAGACGAGCGGCTGGCCCTGCTCGCCGAAAATGCTGCTCAACGACGTGTTCCATACCGGCACCAGCCGCCTGACGTTGCGCTTGTTGATCTGCCGCAGCGTGCTGTAGCGGTTCTGCGAGTACCCCATCCCGTAGGTGAGGACGTTGTCGGTGTTCTTGCCGTCGCTTTTCAGCTCGTCCAGCGTCTGCGCGCCCGCCGCAGCGGCGAGTGCGCCCGCGAGCAGCCCGGCGATGGTCAGCGCGCGCGCTCGTCCCGTAAACCGCATTGCAGTTCCTCCTCTGCTACCGCCCCGTCAGTCCGGCAGGGCGAACGTCCACACCGAGCCGCCGAGCGGCACGAACGAGAGCCGCGCGCGACCGCTGGTGCCGGAGAGCCCGCCCAGGCCGGACAGCACCGTCACGTACTGCTTGCCCTTGTGGGTCCAGGTGATCGGCATCGCGTTCACGCCGGAGCTCGTCCGGAACTCCCACAGCGTGCGCCCGGTCTCCGCGTCCATGGCGAAGAATTCCCCGGTGGACTTGCCGGTGAAGAGGAGCCCGCCGCCGGTGGCGAGCATCGCCGACCAGATCTGGTGGTCCGGCAGAGGCACCCGCCATTTCGCTTTCGCGGTCAGCGGGTCTATCGCCTCGATATGCCCGACGATGTCACCGGGCTTTACCTCGGGATAGCGGTTCGCAATGCCCTGATAGCGCAGCCCGGGCTTGTAGGGCGCCAGCTCGGTGAACTTGTAGAAGGATCCCTGGTGATTCGTATTGGCGTAGAGGAGGCCCGTGTTCGGGTTGTAGGCGGCGTGCGGCCAGTTCTTGGCGCCGCGGATGCTGGGCCACATCTCGATCTCCTCGCCCGCGCGCAGCTTCTTCGACAGCTCCGACTCGACGGGGCGGCCGGTCGCCATGTCCACGTGGGTCGCCCAGTTGACCTGTCCGAAGGGCTTCGCCGACAGGAGCTGCCCGTTGGTGCGGTCGAGGACGTAGAGGAAGCCGTTGCGGTTCATCTGCATCACGACTTTTCGCTTCTGCCCCTCGAAATTGATGTCGGCGAGGATCAGCTCCCACAGCGAGTCCCAGTCGAAGACGTCGTTTGGCACGAACTGGTAGTGCCATGCAACCTCGCCGGTCTTCGGCCGCACGGCGATCACGGACGCCGCGTACAGGTTGTCGCCCTTGCGGTTGACGGGGTTCCACGCGCCGGCATTGCCGGTGCCCCAGTACACGAGATCGAGCTCGGGGTCGTACGACCCCGTGATCCACGTGCTGGCGCCGCCGGTCTGGTACGACTCGCGCGGCTCCCAGGTCTCGTGACCCTTCTCGCCGGGACCCGCCGTCGTATAACGGCGCCACAACTTCTTGCCGGTGGCGGGGTCCCAGCCGTCGAGAAAGCCGCGGATGCCGAACTCCGCCCCGGAGATTCCGGTAATCAGCACGCCGTTGGCGATGAGCGGCGCGACCGTCTGTGAGTAGCCCTCCTGCCACTCGGCCGCCTTCTGTTTCCAGATCTGCTTACCGGTCTTCATGTCGAGCGCAACGACGTGCGCGTCGAGCGTGGTGCGGAATACCTTGCCTTCGTAGATCGCCACGCCCTTGTTCGACACGCCGCAGCACACCACGCGGGTCATCTCCGGCGGGAAATCGACCGGCGTGCGCCAGATCTGCCTGCCGGTCAGGGCGTCGATCGCGACCGTCCACTTGACGTTGCTCACGTACATCACGCCGTTGTAAACGAGCGGCTGCCCCTGCTCCCCGTAGTCGTTCTCGAGCGAGAGCGTCCATACCGGCGTGAGCCGCTTCACGTTGCTCTTGTTGAGCTGCGTGAGCGGGCTGTAGCGGTTGTGGCCGTAGCCCATCCCGTAGGTGAGGACGTTGTCGGTGTTCTTGCCGTCGTTGACGAGTTCCTGGGTCGTCTGCGCAGACGACGCGGCAGACGCGACGGCAAGCACGGCCGCCGCGCACAGATTGAACGCTCGCATAATTCCCCCTCTGGATTTCGAGTGAGCCGCGCGCTCCTCGGCGCTGCCGCGCGGCGACCAGCGTTGTCGTTTGAGAATGGTAGCGCCGCAGCCCCACGGTTACAACTTGGTAAGGCCGTGCGCCGCGTGGCTTCCGCGCGGGCGGCCGGTCCACCTCATGGAAGCCGGAAGGCGTCTAGCGGCGCACGCCCGGCGTTTCGATCGGCAACCCGCTTGCGCGCCACGCGAGGTACAGCTCCAGGTCCACGAATTCGGGCGAGCCGGGAGCGAGGCTCTCCGCGCGTATGCCGAAGAGGCAGCTGCGGAAACGCCGGTGCAGCGAGCCGGCGGCCTGCCATTCCAGCCGGTAGATCGGATAGGCGTTGCCGTGCCCCTGGCTCACGGTCTCGGCGGCCAGTTTTCCGCCCGAGTTCCGGTCGTGGCAATGCGCGCACGACAGGTTCATCTGCCCCTGCCGGAGGTGATAGAAATCCCGGCCGCGCTCGAAACTGGCGCGGTTCTGCGGATCCAGCGCCGCTGCCACCGGCGCGCCCCGCGACTGGTGCGCGACAAGAGCGGTCAGGCCGAGGAGCTCGTCGGATTCGTACTGGAGGGGCGCGGCGCCCTGGTGACGCTCGCGGCAGAGATTGATGCGTCCCTCGAGATTGACGAGCCGGGCGGCGCCGGGGTCAACCCGGGGATAGCGCGCGGCCACGCCCTTCATGCCGGCCGGCGCCTCGCCGTGACAGCCCGCGCACGACTTCGCGGCCTTCCCCGCCGGCTCGCGCCACAGCTTCTCGCCGCGCGCGACCCACAGCATGCCCGGGTTGGCGAAATCGTCGGCCTGCAGCGCGCGGACGTCGGCGCCGGCGAAATCGAGGCCGGATTTGAGCGGGGATGGTTTTTGCGCCTCCGCGGCATGCGCCGCACACGCTACCGCGAAAAGCAACGCAACCGCAGATAGACGCAGATGAGCGTAGCTCCGATTCGAGAGCTCGAACCGTGCCTTGCTATTCCCCTCCTTCACATAGGAGGGGTGGCGCGCGAAGCCCGCCGGGGTGGTCATATGACCGTAATCGCTGCACGCTCGGTGCCGCTCACCCCCGCATCATCCACCCAGGAGAACTCGATCGTCCCGCTCGCTTCGGCTACCGTGTAGAACTGCAGGGAGGGATTGGCGGCCACGCCCGACCCGAGCTCCGCGCGGAAGACCTCCGCGCCGTTGTAGCGGGCGACGAGCGAGTTGATTACGTTCTTCGGGATCGCGCGCCCCATGAGATCGAAGCGGAAGCCGGTCTCCATCGGATGCTGGATGGCGATGCGGATCTCGATCGCCTCTCCGCGCTTCGCTTCCTGCGGCACCTGCACTCTGGCTACCATACGTGAAGGTTTTCGACTTGATTACGGGTCACTGGTCACCGGTCGCTGGTCACGCTGTACTAGCCGGCATCGAGACACGCCGACTCGGTCACTTCGACCTCGGCGCTGCCCGACCAGTACGAACCGTCCGAAAGATGCGCGATGGCGCGCACCCGCTGCGACCCGTTCAGGCGCACACGCGTGATCAGCTCCGACCGGCCGGCTTTCGGCCCGAGGTGAAACGTCGCCATGAGGGGGCGCGGATTTCTTTCGGACAGAAGCGTGATGCTGCGCACGTGATCGGCCGCCGTCATGGGACTTTCCACCTTGAGGTGCAGCGGCACCGAGTGGCCGTTGTCCGCCAGCCGCGGCATGTCCAGGCTGACGCGTCCTTCCCGCACCGGCGCACCGCCGGTCAGCTTTTCCACGAGCGGCGCCAGCGGATCGGCCGCGGCGCGCGCATCCCGCCCGCGCAGGAACGGGACGGCCGCGAGACCGGCCAGCACGGAGATGAAGCGGCGGCGGGGACGAGTGACCATCAGCGCAGGGTAACCAGGTAAGCCACAGTGTCCTCGACCTGCTGCGCCGTCAATATCGGCTTTCCGCGCCAGTCCGCCGCCACCCGGTTCAAGCCGGCCGTCCGGTAGTAGGAAGGCATGATGGTTTCACGATTGACGAGCAGGGAATCGACTATACGCAGGCGCAATTGTCCTTCGGACAGGCGCGCGCCGACACCGTTCAGCGGCGGGGCGAGATTGCCCATCGCGCGCCCACCCGCCTCGGGCACGGCATGGCACAGCGGGCAGTTGAAATCCCGTGCCAGCACGATCTCGCGCCCGCGCGCCGCATCTCCCGGCGCACCTGAGAGGGATAGCCGGATCGCGTCCCCCTCCGCTCGATAGGGCGGCAACTCATCAGGTGCAACGGTGGCACAACTAGCCAGTGCAAGCACCGTAAGCCACCCGGGGATGCGTGGAAGCTTTGTGCGATGCATTCCTGAGTTGTAAGTCCCCTCTCCCCCAATCGGGGGGAGAGCTAGGGTGAGGGGAATACCAGAGACGATCCCGCTGCCCCTCACCCCAACCCTCTCCCCGTTAAACACGGGGCGAGGGGGATAGGTTTCTAGACGAGGGTGAGCCCGTGATTCTTGAGTGGCAGCGTGCGCACCGGCTTGCCGGTGGCCGCTTGAATCGCGTTCAGCACCGCAGGCACCACCACGCAGATCGTCGGCTCGCCGACGCCGCCCCAGAAATCGTAGGTCGGCACGATGACCGTCTCGACCTTGGGCATATGGCTGATCCGGGCAATGTTGTAGGTGTTGAAATTCTGCTCCACCACGCGGCCGTTCTGGATCGAGATCTCCGAGAGGAGCGAGTCGAAGCCGTAGGCCACCGAGCCCTCGACCTGCGCGGCTATCGTGGCCGGGTTCACGGCATGGCCGCAGTTCAACGCCAGCACCATGCGATGGACCTTCACGTTGCGGCCGCTCACGGAAACTTCCGCCACGGCCGCCGAATAGCTGCCATAGCCCATGAACTGCGCGCTGCCGCGGTGCACGCCCGCCGGCAGCGGCTTGCCCCAATCGCCTTTTTCCGCGGCCGCATTCAGCACGGCCAGGTGCTTCGGGTGCTTCTGCATCAGCGCGCGGCGGAATTCGAGCGAATCCTTGCCGGACGCGCGGGCAACCTCCTCCATGAAGCATTCCAGGAAGGTGCCGTTCTGGTTGGTATTGACGCCGCGCCACGGACCGACCGGCACGTGGGTGTTGCGCATCGCGTACTCGATGCTCAGGTTGGGCACCGTGTAGCCGAACTGCGCATCGCCGGGCTCCGGCCACATGCCCTGCAGCTGCCTGCGGTCCTTGCCGTCCTTGATGTTGTGCGGTGCGGCAAGGGCATTGATCGACTGTCCCGATACCCGGATGTGCAGCCCGACCAGATTGCCGCCGGCGTCGAGGCCGGCCGCCATCTTGCACTGCGCGATGGGGCGGTAGAAATCGTGCGTCAGGTCTTCCTCGCGGCTCCAGATCATCTTGACCGGCACGCCCGGGAACTGCTTGGCGATCGCGGCGCCCTGGCGGATGAAGTCCTGGGTGCTGCCGCGGCGGCCGAAGCCGCCGCCCAGCCCGTGGTTGTAGGCCTCGCACTGCGCGAGCGGCAGCCCAACGGCCGTCGACAACACGGCGAGCGAGGACTCCGCATTCTGGCTTGCCATCCAGACTTCCGCCCTGTCGGCGGTTACGCGCACGGTGCAATTCATGGGCTCCATGCATGCATGCGAGACGAACGGCACGCTGTAGACCGCCTCGACCTTCTTCGCCGCGCCGGCGATCGTGGCGAGAGCGTCGCCGTTACTGGTGTCCGCAAACGCGTCGTCCGCGGTCAGGCCTGCCTTGAGGTGCGCTGCGATGGTTGCGCTGGTCGCCTTCGCTCCCGGACCTTCGTCCCATACGATGGGCAGCACGTCGACGGCGCTCTTCGCCCGCCACCAGTTGTCCGCGACGACGGCGACGGTGCTGTCGTCCACGCGCACCACGCTCTTGATGCCGCGCCGGCCCTTGACCTTCGAATCGTCGTAGCTCACGAGCTTGCCGCCGAATACCGGGCACTGCTTGATCGCGGCGTACACCATCCCCGGCAGCTTGACGTCGACTGCGAACGTCTTCGCGCCGTTCACCTTGTCGGCCGTGTCGAGCCGGGCGACGGGCTTGCCGGCGACCTTCCACTCCTTTGGATTCTTGAGCTTGATGCTCTTGAATTCCGGCACGGGGAGCTGCGCGGCCGCAGCCGCCACCTTCCCGTAGCTCGTCGAGCGTCCTGAAGCCGTGTGGGTGATGATGCCGTTGGCAGCGGTCAACTCGCTTGCGGGCACCTGCCATTCGTTGGCCGCCGCCTGTACGAGCATGATCCGCGCTGCCGCACCGCCCTGGCGGACGTAGTCCTGGGAGCCGCGGATGCCGCGGCTGCCGCCCGTCGACATGTCCTGCCACACGCGCTTGCGCGCCAGGTTCTGGCCCGGCGTAATCTGCTCGATGGCGACCTTTTTCCAGTCGCATTCCAGCTCCTCGGCGACCAGCTGCGCGAGCCCGGTGTGCGTGCCCTGCCCCATTTCCGCCCGCGCGATGCGGATGACGCAGGTATCGTCGGGCTTGACCACGACCCACGCGTTCAGCTCGTTCCCCGCTGCGGCTTGCGCCGCGGCCGAACGCACGCCTGGATTCACGCCCAGCGGGAGGTGGAAGCCCAGGGCGAGCCCGCCGCTGACCGCCGCCGAGCCGACGATGAACTTGCGGCGCGAACGATTCAGTGCGCTGCCTGCTTGAATTTTCTTCATGGCGTGTCTCCTCGACCGGGTCAGATCGTGCGATCGGCAACCGTGCCGTCCGCCGCGGTCGTGTCGGCCGCCATGTGTATGATCGATCCGCCGCCCTTGGCGGTGCCGGCCGCCACGTGGATCGCGGCGCGCACGCGCTGGTAAGTCCCGCAGCGGCAGATATTGGTCATCGCCGTGTCGATGTCCTTGTCGGTAGGCCGGGGATTCTTCGCGAGCAACGCCGTGGCGGCCATGATCTGGCCGCATTGGCAATAGCCGCACTGCGGCACGTCGAGCGCGACCCAAGCCTTCTGCACCGGGTGCGAACTGTCGGCGGACAACCCTTCGATCGTGACGACGCGCTTGCCGCCCACCGCCGATACCGGCAGGGAGCAGGACCGCACCGGTTCGCCGTCGAGGTGCACGGTGCAGGCGCCGCACTGCGCTATACCGCAACCGAACTTCGTGCCCGTCAGCCCCATCGCATCGCGCAGCACCCACAGGAGCGGCATGTCGGGCTCGACATCCACTTCGTGCGATCTGCCGTTGACATTGATCTGCATGACTCCTCCGCTGGTTGATCTCTGATCCGCGGACGCAGGCGCGTCCGTGGTAAACACAGGCGGTGGAAAGCGTATTCCCCGCCCGCCCCCCGGTCAAGGCACGGCCCTGTGGATCGTGCGCAAATACCTTCCCCGAGGAGGGGTGGCACCGAAGGTGACGCGGTGGTGGGAGAGCAGACTCCTTGGCTCCTCATCGCGTAGGGTGGAGAATTCGAGCCATGAAGTCTTTCGCCCTATACGCGCTCGTCTGCGGTCTCTCGCTGGCCTGTTGCGGCGTAGCGGACGCGCAGCCGTATCCGAACCGGCCGGTCCGGCTGATGGTGCCGTCGTCGCCCGGCGGCGCGACCGACGTCGTGGCGCGGCTCCTCGCGCCGGCGCTCACCGACGCGCTCGGCAAGCCCTTCGTGGTGGACAACCGGGCCGGGGCGAACGGCATCATCGGCACCGATACCGTCGCCAGGTCGGCGCCCGACGGGTATACGTTGGTAGTGGTCTTCGACAGCTTCGTGACCACTCCCTACGTCTTCAAGTCGGTGCCGTACGACTACCGGAAGGATTTCGCCCCGATCACGCTGCTGGTGCGTGGGCCTCAGCTCTTCGTCGTCCATCCCAAGCTCGCGGTGAAGACGTTGGGCGACTTTCTCGCGCTCGCGCGCTCGCGGCCCGCCCCCGTCGTTTTCGCGACGGCCGGTGCCGCCAGCTCGAGCCGGTTTTCGGTGGAGCTGCTGAAGTCCATGGCCGGGATCCAGGCGAATCTCGTCTTCTACAAGGGCGGGGGACCGGCGGTCACCGAGCTGGTCGGCGGGCACGTCGAGGCGATGATCGTCTCGGCGAGCCTGGTGCTCGCCCACGCGAAGGCCGGCCGCCTGATCGCTCTCGGGGTGAGCTCGAAGAACCGCAGCGCCGTCGCCCCCGGCGTGCCGCCGATAGCCGAGTCCCTGCCTGGATTCGAGGCGCAGGGGTGGGTCGCCATGTTCGCGCCGGCCGCCACGCCGCGGGACATCGTGCGGCGGTTGAACGCCGAGGTCGGCAAGGCGCTCTCCGCCCCCGAGGTCAAGGAGCGCCTGCTGCAACTCGGCTTCGAGAGCGCCGCCGGCAGCCCGGAGGACCTCGCCAAATGGGTGCGCGACGAAACCGCCAAGTGGAGCAAGGTGATCCGGGAGCAGGGCATCACGGCGGAGTGAGCGTTCCGAAACGCGGTCTGTTCCGGAATTTGGTGCACGTCTGTGTTAGGCGCTTGCGGTGTCATCGACAGAGACGACCGCTCTTATGAACTCCGCAGGCGGAAGATAGCTATGCACCTGAACATAGTGGACGATAAGTACCGGCGCGACGTAAACAAGCCCATTGAGCCCAGCGACACGAATCTCACCATTCCCCATCATTTCCGGCGGTGGGGTGATCATGCGAATCCCACCGGGACTCAGGACGACAGGCGGTTCCGGACAAAATTCACAGATGTGCGAACCTCAGGGGCGACACAACCAGTTGCGTAAGGGTGCTGAGAAATACATCGGAAACCTTACCCGTCGGAAAAGGGCGTTCGCGCGATAGCCATCCGACGTTGAGGATGTGTTCGCGAAGTTCTTCGCGACCGTTGGGCGTGCGCCTAAGTTGCACTAATTGGCGAAAATGCCAGATACGACCGGCATGATGCTCAACTGCTTGCCGCAAGCTCTTCGCGCACGATCTTGCGTACGAGCTCCTGCGTGACGGGTTGCTCAGTGAGGCCTACGTGCGCCTTCAAGGCCTCGTTGATCAGGGTCTGATAGCCCTTGCCGGTCTTTCCGGATTGGGCCCTGAAGCGCTGGATGACCGCGTCGTCCACGTAGAGATAGTGATGCGGGTCTTTCCCGTCGTCGGAACTACTGCACCGCGCTTGCCTTTGGAAAAGGCATACACCTTTTTCATGTTGGCCGCATCCCTCTTCGGGTCGAAATCCGCGGATACCGGATCAGTATATTCATGTTCGCTCAATTGAAGTATCGGCGCATCTGGTGAAGCACGCGTACGATCTGAACGGAATTGCGCCGAACGCGATACACGATCGTATAGGGATAGTCTCCAACGAGCCGATGCCGCGTGCCGCGTCGCTTTCCGCGCACACCCATGTACGGCTGCCTTTCCAGCGCTATCGCTGCCTCGAGAATCGCAGACACGACACGCGCTGCTGTTGCAGATCCGAACTGCGCGTAAAACGCATCTATCAGAAGATAGGTCGCGCCGCGAACGGGCGGACCAGTCAAGCGGACTGCTTGCGCTTGCGCGCCGCGCGCTCATTGCGCTGCTTCGCGAGAGCCGAAAGCACTTCGCGTGTGGAGAACGTCCGACCCGAGTCCAGATCCGCGATTCCCTCGTCGACTGCCTTCAGAAACCATTCCTCGTAATCGAGTTGGTTGGCGAGCGCGGTCTTCACCAGGGCATCAGGAGCAACTCCCACCTTCGCGGTAACCCGCTGCAGGCGCCCACGGAGAGCCTTGGGGATTTTGACGGTATCGTTCATCGCAAATGTTCCAGCGTGACGAGTATACGCCACGAAAGAGGGAAAATCCGTATATCACGGCCGCACCGCAGGCGCCTCGACTTTCATTCCCCGCGCGCGCCACATGAGGTACAGCTCGAGATCGACGAACTCCGGCGAGCCGTAGGCGTACGACTCCGCGCGCATGCCGGTCATGCAGTTGCGCAGCCGCCGCTGCAGCGAGCCGAGGGCCTGCCACTCGAGACGGTAAAGCGGGTAGCCGGTCGGATGAGCCTGCGGAATGTTGTTGCCGGCGAGCTTCTGGCCCCACTGCTCGTCGTGACACTGCGTGCAGGCGAGGTTCAACTGGCCCTGGCGGCGGTTGAACGTGGCGCGCCCGGCCTCCAGGAAGGGTTTCGTCCGCTCGTCGTCCGCTACTGCTATCGGCAACCCGCGCGACTGCCGAGTGACATAGGCGGTCAACGCCAGAAGCTCCCTGCTTTCGTACCCGAGCGGCGGCGACTGCTGCCGGCCGGTGCGGCAGGAGTTGATGCGCTGCTCGAGATTGACCGGCCGCCTGGCGGCCGAGTCCCACGCCGGGTAGCGCGCCGCTACGCCTTTCATGGTCTTGCCGGCATCGCCGTGACAGTCGGCGCACGACTTGCCACCGCCGTCCCGCCGCGCCCACAACGCCTCTCCGTCGAGCACCCACAAGAGGCCCGGGTTGGTGACGTCGTCGTCCTGCATGGCGCGTGTCTCGCGCCCCATGAACTCGTAGCCGGAGCGGCGCTCGGCGAGGGGGATCTCCGCGGCGGACGCCGCCGTCGTCGCGGCTGCGAGCAGAGCGACAACCTTCAGGAACCACAGATAAACACCGATGAACACAGACCGCTCAAGCACCAAATCACAAATCCCAAATCCCAAACAAATCCCACGCTCCAAATCCGAAATCCCAAACAACACCTTCTCCCTTCCAACACCTTCTGCCTTCCAACGCTCCGTTTGGGATTTGGCGTTTGAGAGTTGGTGCTTGTTTGAGAGTTGGTGCTTGGAATTTGGAGCTTGTTCTATACGACGGTGATCGTCGCCGACTCGGTAAAGGAGTAGCCCTTGTCCCCGGTCCACTGGAACGCGATCGTCCCACTCTCGGTGGCCACGGTCGTGAAGGCGATGAGCGGGTTCGCGGAGATCGCCGGATGGAGTTCGGCGCGGAAGACCTCCACGCCGTTGTAGGTGCACACGAAGCGCGTGATGATATCGCGGGGGATCACTTCACCCAGTTGCGTGCGCCGGAAGCCCGTCTCCATCGCGTGCGCGACCAGCGTCCTCACCTCGAAGATCTCGCCGCGCTTGACCGTCTTGGGCACGTTTATGACTGCGCGCGACATCAGATCATCCCTTCCTCGAGGCACGCCGAGAGCGTGACCACGACGTCTGCGGTGCCGGACCAGAAAGTTCCGTCGGAGAGCTCGGCGATCGCGGTCACGGTCTGGCTGGTGGCGATGCGAATGCGCGTGGTCATGCGCGCGCGCCCCGCGCGGGGACCGAGGTAAACGCTCACGACGTTGGGCTGCGGGTTCCTCTCGGTGACCACGTGGATGGCCTTCACGTGATCGGCTTGTGTCATGGGGCTCTCGACGGACACGGTCATCGGCACGGCGTTGCCGTTGTCGATCAGCGGCGGGATGTCGAGCTTCACCTTGCCGCGGCTGACCTTCGCGTTGCCGGTCAGCTTGCGCAGCGCCTGCTGCATCGCTTCCGGCGTCGCGTCAGCCTCGCCGGCGACGCCCGCGAGGCCGACGCTGCCTGCAGCGATGAGAAAATTCCGGCGTGTGGTCATCGTTCAGTTCTAGTCACGCAACGTGGCGAGAAAGGCCACCACGTCCTCGATCTGCTCCGCGGTGAGGACGGTCTTGCCCTGGTACGCGGGCGCCACCCGGGTCAGGCCTTCCGTTCGATAGTAGGCCGGCATGATGGTTCCCGCTTTGACCCGCCCCGAATCGACGATTCTCAGCCGGATCTGCCCTTCGGACCACCGCGCGCCCGCTCCCTTCAGGTTCGGGGCGATGGTGCCCTGGAACCGCTCCTCCGGAAACGGGCCGCTGTGGCACAGCAGGCACAGGCCGACCTGGCGGTTCAGAACGACGGCGCGGCCACGTTCCGCATCGCCGCGCTTTCCGGTGAGAGACGCTGGAATCGCATCGCCGACAACCTCGTACGCACCGGCCGCCGCGCTATCTCCCGCACCCGGCAACGCGACGAGGGCAAACGCGGCGGCTAGCATCGCCGCGTTGCACCCATCACGTATCACGCCCCTGGACAGCTCTATACCAACTGGAACCCGTGGTTCTTCAGCGGCACGGAACGGATGCGCTTGCCCGTCGCGCGGTAGAGCGCATTCAGCACCGCAGGAGCGGCCACGCAGATCGTCGGCTCGCCGATGCCGCCCCAGATCGTGCCGCCGGTCGGCATGATGATCGATTCGACCTTCGGCATCTGCGCGATGCGCATCGAGTCATACGTGTTGAAGTTCTCCTGCTCGATGCGCCCGCCCTTGACGGTGCACTCCTGCATGAAGAGCGCCGACAGCCCGTAGACGAAGGAGCCGTCTATCTGCCGCTCGATCTGCGCCGGGTTGACCGCGTACCCGCAATCGGTCGCTGCGACCATCCGGTGGATCTTCACCTTGTTGCCGCCCTCGACCGAGACCTCGGCGGCCGCCGCGACGAAGCTGTTGAACGCCTTCATGTGCGCGAGACCCAGGTGGCGGCCCTTCGCGGGCTTGCCCCAGCCGATCTTCTCGGCCACGGCGTTCAGCACACCCAGGTTGCGCGGATGCTTGGCCATGAGCTGGCGGCGGAACTCGAGCGCGTCCACCCCGGCTGCCTCCGCGAGCTCGTCCATGAAGCACTCGATAAACACCGCGTTCTGGTTGATGTTGACGCCGCGCCAGAACCCCGGCGGGACGTGCGGGTTGCGCATGGCGTGGTCTATCAGCAGGTTCGGAATGGTGTAGCCGAACGAGTGCTCGCCGGTTTCGAAAACGCCCTGGAAGCTCAGCGCGTCGCGCCCGTTGTCTTTCTCCACCACCGCCGGGCGCACGGACGCGAGTATCGACTGTCCCGAGAGCCGCATGTGCAGCCCGGTCAGGTTGTTCTGCGCATCGAACGCGCCGGTCAGCTTGCATTGCATGACCGGGTGGAACCGGCCCTGGCGCATGTCTTCCTCGCGCGACCACAGCAGCTTGACCGGAACCCCCGGCATTTCCTTGGCGATCTGCACAGCCTGCGTCACGTAGTCCTGGAACGCGCCGCGCCGTCCGAAACCGCCGCCCAGGTTGATCTTGTAGACCTCGCACTTGTCGGCCGGCAGGCCGGACGCCGCCAGGAGCGCCGCGAACGAGCCTTCGCCGTCCTGCGTCGGTACCCACACCTCGCACTTGTCCGGGGTGTAGCGCGCCGTCGCGTTCATCGGCTCCATGCAGACGTGGTTCTGGTACGGATAGGCGTAGACCGCCTCGATCTTCTTGGCCGCGCCGGCAATCGCGGATTTCGCATCGCCATCCCGGTTGCCCACGAAGGCCTGCTCGGCATCGAGCCCCGCCTTCAGGATGTCCGCGATCGAAGCGCTGGACACCTTGGCGTTCGGGCCTTCGTCCCAGGCGATGGGCAGCGCGTCGAGCGCGACCTTGGCGTGCCACCACGTGTCGGCCACCACCGCGACCGCGGTGTCGCCCACCTTCACCACCTTCTTCACGCCGTTCATCTTGGCCACTTTCGCGGCGTCGAAGCTCTTCACCTTGCCGCCGAACACCGGGCATTCCATGATGGCGGCGTTCACCATTCCCGGCAGCTTGAGGTCGAAGCCGTAGACCTGCTTGCCGGTCACCCTGTCCACGGTGTCGAGCCGCTTCACTGGCCGGCCGGCGATCTTCCAGTTCTTCGGGTCCTTCAGCTTGACGTCCTTCGGCGGCTCCAGCTTCGCCGCGGCCTCGGCCACCTTGCCGTAGCTCGTGGTGCGTCCCGAGGCCTTGTGCGTGATTACGCTGTTCAGCGCGCTGCACTCCGCGGCCGGCACCTTCCACTCATTGGCTGCGGCCTGAACGAGCATCTCGCGCGCGGTCGCTCCACCCATCCGCACGTAGTCGTGCGAGGTGCGTATGCCGCGGCTGCCGCCGGTGGAGAAATCGCCCCACACGCGCTTGCGCGCGACGTTCTGCCCCGGGGTCGGGTATTCCGTGACCACCTTCGCCCAGTTGCACTCCAGCTCCTCGGCAACGAGCTGCGCGAGGCCGGTGATTGTGCCTTGGCCCATCTCGGAGCGGGCGACCCGGATGACCACGGTGTCGTCGGGCCGGATCACGACCCAGGCGTTGATCTCGGGCGAGCCGTCCGCGGCGCGTACGACCTCGGGGCCGAACGGCAGGCGCAGGCCCAGTGCGAGGCCTCCGCCGACCGCGGCGCCACCGACGATGAAGGAGCGGCGGGAAATTTTCGGCATGGCTGTCATGGCTCCTCCCTTCACGCCTTGGCTGCGGCGTGTATCGCTTCGCGCACCTGCTGGAAGGTGCCGCAGCGACAGATATTGGTGATGCCCGCGTTGATGTCGGCATCGGTGGGCTTCGGCTTCTCCCGGAGGAGGGCCGCCACCGCCATGATCATCCCGGACTGGCAGTAGCCGCACTGCGGCACGTCGTTATCGATCCAGGCCTGCTGCACCTTGTGCAGAGTCTTGCCCGACGCGAGCCCCTCGATCGTGGTGATCTGCTTGCCGACGACTGCGCTGACGGGCATGGCGCACGAGCGCACGGCCGTGCCATCCAGGTGTACGGTGCATGAGCCGCACTGGGCGATGCCGCAACCGTACTTCGTTCCGGTCAATCCCAGCTGCTCGCGCAACACCCACAGCAGCGGCGTGCTGGGCTCGACGTCGACCTGCTGTGACCTTCCATTGACAGTGAGTTGAATCATGACCCCTCCAGATGGTTGATCCGCGGCCTGCACGTATGGTGTCGGGCTTTGTCCGACAGGCTGCTCGCGCCAAGACTATTCCCGCACCAGGGCCGGGTCAAGGCGCGGCAGGCTGTACTACACCCGGCATCAGCCCGCGCGCGGCGGGATCCGCCACAGGTAAACCGTCGTGCCCCGGATGCTCGTCTGCCGCTCGGGCTTCCAGTCGCCCATGTTGAAGGCATGGGAAACCACCCGCGTGCCGGGATTCAGGTCCCGCATGAGCTTGGGCCGCAGCTTGATATTGAGGTCGGTGAGCAGGTAGAGCGTCACCACCGTCGCCTCGCTGATGTCGGCTTCGAACAGGTCGCCGCGCACGAATTTCACCCTGCCGGTGACGCCGGCGGTCTTCGCGTTCGCGTTGGCTTCCTTGATGCGCTCGGGATCGATGTCGATGCCGACGCCGCGCGCGCCGTACTTCTGCGCCGCCGTGATGACGATGCGCCCGTCGCCGCAACCGAGGTCGTACACGATGTCCTTTGGAGTCACCGCCGCCATCTTCATCATCGTGTCCACGATCTCTTCCGGTGTCGGCACGAAAATCACGTCGGGTCCGCGCGTCGGCTGGTCCTGGGCGCCGGCGTAGCCGTAAATACCAAAGGCGCCGAGGCCTGCGAGAAACTGTCGTCTATCCATGCGTTGTCTCCTGTGTGTGCATTTTTTGGCAGGAACGATCGTCGATTCGGCGGGCCATTCTACCTGACGCCCGCCGGCGTGTCGGGCTTTGGATGACACCGCTCGGTGATCCTCGCGTTCGGACGAACGATTCGCCACACCGCCTGTCTGATTTTCACGACTGCCATCGCGCCGGGAGACCGCCATGAGTGAGCAAGTACCGCGGGCAGAGCCGGATTCCTTCGCCTACCTCCGAAGTATCGCGAGCGAGCGGTTCAACCCCACCAACCTGCTGGCCGCGCTCCTGCTGCTGGCCGTGCTCTACAGCCTCTACTTCGCGCGTGACTTCCTGCTGCCGATCGTCGTCGCCTTCCTGCTCGCGGCGATACTCACGCCCGCGGTGCGCGGGTTGAAGCGCCTGCATGTCCCCCGCGCACTGGCGGCCGCGGCGGTGACCGTGGCGCTTGCCGCGAGCCTGGGGGGGCTGCTGGCGTGGATTTACGATCCGGCGGCGCAGTGGATAGAGAAGGCGCCTTCCACGCTCGCCGATGTCGAGAGCAAGCTGCGCGGCATCAAGAAGTCGGTCGAGGGGGTGGCCAAGGTTGCCGAGAAGGTGGAACAGCTCGCGACGCCGGCCCCCACGACCGGCGCGAAGGCGCCGCCGGCAGTGCCTGCCCAACCCAGCCTGCTGCACAAGACGTTCAGCACAACGGTGGCGGCGCTCGTGAACGTGGGCACGGTGCTGGTGCTGCTCTTTTTCCTCCTGGCGACCGGCGATGTCCTGCTGCAGAAGACCGTGCACATGATGCCCACGCGCGCCGACAAGGCGCGCGTCGTGGAGATCGTGAGCGCGATCGAGTCCCAGATGGCGCGCTATTTCGGCACTGTCACGCTGATCAACGCCGGCCTGGGCATCGCCACAGGCATCGCCATGTACTGGCTCGGCATGCCGAACCCCGTGCTGTGGGGAGCGATGGCGTTCGCGTTCAACTACTTTCCGTACCTGGGGGCGGCCGCCAGCCTCGCGGTTCTGACCGTGGTCGCCGCGCTCACTTTCGACGAGGTGCGGCACGTGCTGGCCGTGCCCGCGGTGTTCTTCACGCTCGCCGTGATCGAGGGCCAGTTTCTGTCGCCGCTGATCATCGGCCGGCACCTGATCCTGAACCCGGTGGTGATCCTCCTCAGCATGCTGTTCTGGGCCTGGCTGTGGGGTGTCGTCGGGGCGCTGCTCGCGGTTCCCATCCTCGTCGGGTTCAAGATTTTCTGCCAGCACAACGAGCGCCTGAAGCCGATAGGCGAGTGGCTCGGTGGAAGGCTGGACGCGCCGCATTCCGGCCAGCTCGCGACGAAATCGTAGCAGGAATAATAAGAATCCTCTCACGGCACCTGCGCTGAATTCATCCGGGCAAGGATAGTGGCGGCGCGGCCGGCGAGGTAGGGCGTCTCGCGCCCGCGGCTGTAGTGCCGCGGACTCGGAATCATCGCGGCGAGCCGCGCCGCCTGCTCCGGCGTCAGGTTGGCGGCCGCGACGCCGAAATGGTGCCGTGCAGCCGCCTCCGCGCCGAACACGCCTTCGCCCCATTCGATGACGTTCAGGTAGATCTCGAGGATGCGGCGCTTGGAGAGTATCGTCTCCAGCATCACGGCGATCACCGCTTCCTGGGCCTTGCGCCACCAGGCGCGCTCGCCCGAGAGAAACAGGTTCTTGGCGAGCTGCTGGGTGATGGTAGAGGCGCCGCGGACGATCTCCCCCTCGCGGACGTTGCGCTCGTGCGCCTTCTGTATCTCCTCCCAGTCGAAACCGTTATGGCTCACGAACTTCGCGTCCTCGCTCACCACCACTGCACGCTTCAAGCTCGTGGCGATGCGGGAATACGGCACCCACTGGTGGGCGAGACGCGCCCCGGGATTGTCTTCGCGCATGATCTCGAGGCGCGCCCGCATGAACGCCGTGGTCTCCGGATTCCGGCTGCCCCAGTACCCGATGTGCACGACGAACCAGATCTGCAGCAGGACCAGCGCCGCGAATGCGGCGAGGAAGGGATACCAGATCAGCCAGCG